>NZ_CAXURW020000001.1:0-862500 GCF_964253985.1 Variovorax sp. LjRoot290
ATGCCGAGTGACGGCGTCGGTGACAGCCTCTGGCAGGCCTGCGTCGACCAGCTCGCGCAGGAGCTGTCCGAACAGCAGTTCAACACCTGGATCAAGCCGCTGACCGCGAGGGTCGCGGACGATCTTTCACGGGTCACGGTCTTCGTCGCCAACCGCTTCAAGCTCGACTGGATCCGGGCCCAGTACGCCGGCAAGATCGCCTCCATGGCCGAGAAGCTCTATGGCCAGCCGGTGATCATCGAGTTAGCGCTCGCTCCTCGAGAAATCGTTGCCAGGCCTGTATCGATGGCCATCGTCTCCGAAACGGATGTGCCGCGCGACGTGGCCGGCCCGGGTGAGGACCTGAGCGGCACCGCATTCAAGAACAGGCTGAACTCCGGCCTCACCTTCGACACGCTGGTCGAAGGCACAGCCAACCGGATGGCGCGCGCAGCGGCGATGCACGTGGCCGGCATGCCCGGCCATCTTTACAACCCGCTTTTCATCTACGGCGGGGTCGGCCTGGGCAAGACCCACCTGATGCATGCGGTGGGCAACCGGCTCCTGTCCGACCGGCCGGACGCCAAAGTTCTCTACATCCATGCGGAGCAATTCGTTTCGGATGTGGTCAAAGCCTATCAGCGCAAGACTTTCGACGAGTTCAAGGAGCGCTATCACTCGCTCGACCTGCTCTTGATCGACGACGTCCAGTTCTTCGCCAACAAGGACCGGACGCAGGAGGAATTCTTCAACGCCTTCGAAGCCCTGCTCGCCAAGAAGTCGCACATCGTCATGACGAGCGACACCTATCCCAAGGGCCTGGCGGACATCCATGAGCGGCTGGTCTCGCGTTTCGATTCCGGCCTCACGGTCGCGATCGAGCCGCCCGAGCTCGAGATGCGCGTGGCGATCCTGATCAACAAGGCGCGCGCCGAAAGCGCCGAGATGCCCGAGGAAGTGGCCTTCTTCGTCGCCAAGAACGTCCGCTCCAACGTGCGCGAGCTTGAAGGCGCGCTGCGCAAGATCCTCGCCTACTCGCGCTTCAACCAGAAAGAAATTTCGATCGCGCTCGCGCGCGAAGCATTGCGTGACTTGCTCTCGATCCAGAATCGGCAGATCTCGGTCGAGAACATCCAGAAGACGGTGGCCGACTACTACAAGATCAAGGTCGCCGACATGTATTCGAAGAAGCGCCCGGCATCGATCGCCCGGCCGCGCCAGATCGCCATGTACCTGGCCAAGGAACTGACCCAGAAGAGCCTGCCGGAGATCGGCGAACTGTTCGGCGGCCGCGATCACACGACGGTGCTGCACGCGGTGCGGAAGATCTCGGGCGAGCGCCAGCAGCTCACCGAGCTCAATCAGCAGCTGCACGTGCTGGAGCAAACCCTCAAGGGCTGAGGAATGAGCGTCATCGCAGATTCACGAAAGCCTGTCAAAGGACAACTCTGGGGACAGTTTCGGCACAAGCGGGTGCTTGTCCACAGCCGCGGTGCGCACCGCGAAGTTGTCCGCCTTTGCGCGACAGCAGCGAAGCGCGGCTGCACACAGCCAGCCGGCTCACGCAAGTGCCTGTCGCAAAAGCGGAAAATCGCCCTGTCCACAGCTGAGGGCATCCCTTATCTACTACTACTAAGTTGAATTAAAGAAATAAGGAAGAGGTAAGACACATGATCGTATTGAAGGCAACACAAGACAAAGTCCTCGCCGCGCTGCAATCGGTGGCGGGCATCGTGGAGCGGCGCCACACGCTGCCGATCCTGGCCAATGTGCTGATCCGCAAGACCGGCGGCAACCTGCAGCTGACCACCAGCGACCTCGAGATCCAGATCCGCACCCATGCCGAACTCGGCGGGGACGAAGGCAACTTCACCACCACCATCGGCGCACGCAAGCTGATCGACATCCTGCGCAGCATGCCGGCCGACCAGACAGTGAGTCTCGAGTCGAGCGCGAGCAAGCTGGTGCTCAAGGGCGGCAAGAGCCGCTTCACGCTGCAATCGTTGCCGGCCGAAGACTTCCCGCTGGTGCAGGAATCGGCCAACTTCGGCCCGGTGTTCAGCGTGCCGCAGAAGACGCTGAAAGACCTGCTGAGCCAGGTCTCGTTTGCGATGGCGGTGCATGACATCCGCTACTACCTCAACGGCATCCTTTTCGTGGCCGAGGGCAAGCAGCTGAGCCTGGTGGCCACCGACGGCCACCGCCTGGCCTTCGCATCGGCCATGCTCGACGTCGAGGTGCCGCGCCAGGAAGTCATCCTGCCGCGCAAGACCGTGCTCGAGATGCAGCGCCTGCTGTCGGACGCCGAAGGCGCGATCGAGATGCAGTTCGCGAACAACCAGGCCAAGTTCAGCTTCGGCGGCATGGAGTTCGTCACCAAGCTGGTCGAAGGCAAGTTCCCCGACTACAACCGCGTGATCCCCAAGACCCACAAGAACAGCGTGACTCTGGGCCGCGCGCCGCTCCTGGCCAGCCTGCAGCGCACTGCGATCCTGACCAGCGAGAAGTTCAAGGGCGTGCGGCTCAACATCGAGCCCGGCACCCTGCGCATCGCGTCGAACAACGCCGAGCAGGAAGAAGCGCAGGACGAGCTCGACATCGACTACGGCGGCGACGCCATCGAAATCGGCTTCAACGTGACCTACCTGATCGATGCGCTGGCCAACATGGGCCAGGACATGGTGAAGCTGGACCTCGCCGATTCCAACAGCTCGGTGCTGATGACGATTCCCGACAACGCGTCGTTCAAGTACGTCGTGATGCCGATGAGGATTTAGCACACCCCAGGCTTGCCCACTTCGTGTGGCCTCCAACCCCCTTGCAGGGGGCAATACCAGCGGGCCGGCAAAGCCGGTTCCGCGGTATTCCTGGAATGGCGCAACAAGCGCCGAGAGATAGAGAGAAGGATCCTGATGAGCGAAGAAAACAAGCCGGAAGTGCCGCACACCGAGCCGGTTTACACCCCCGAGATCGACAGCGCGATCCCGATCGAAGTGACACCGATCGCGGACAACTCCTACGGCGAAGGCTCCATCACGATCCTCGAAGGCCTGGAAGCCGTGCGCAAGCGCCCCGGCATGTACATCGGCGATACCTCCGACGGCACCGGCCTGCACCACCTCGTGTTCGAAGTGGTCGACAACTCGATCGACGAAGCGCTGGCGGGGTACTGCGACGACATCGTCGTGACCATCCATACCGACAACTCGATCTCGGTGGTCGACAACGGCCGCGGCATCCCGACCGGCGTGAAGATGGACGACAAGCACGAGCCCAAGCGCTCGGCGGCGGAGATCGCGCTCACCGAGCTGCACGCCGGCGGCAAGTTCAACCAGAACAGCTACAAGGTCTCGGGCGGCCTGCACGGCGTCGGCGTGAGCTGCGTGAACGCGCTCAGCAAGATGCTGCGCCTCACGGTGCGGCGCGAGGGCAAGGTGCACACGCTGGAGTTCAGCAAAGGCTTCGTGCAAAACCGCATCGTCGAGACGGTGAACGGCGTCGAGGTGTCACCGATGAAGATCACGGGCGATACCGAGAAGCGCGGCACCGAGGTGCACTTCCTGCCCGACGACGAAATCTTCAAGGAAAACGCCGACTTCCACTACGAGATCCTCAGCAAGCGCCTGCGCGAACTGAGCTTCCTGAACAACGGCGTGCGCATCCGCCTGCTCGACGAGCGCACCGGCAAGGAAGACGATTTCTCCGGTGCCGGTGGCGTCAAGGGCTTCGTCGAATTCATCAACAAGGGCAAGACGGTCCTGCATCCCAACGTGTTCTACGCGATGGGCGAGAAGCCGGCCGACACCTATGGCGGCATTCCGGGCACGCACATCGGCGTCGAGGTCGCGATGCAGTGGAACAGCGGCTACAACGAGCAGGTGCTGTGCTTCACCAACAACATTCCGCAGCGTGACGGCGGCACCCACCTGACCGGCCTGCGCGCCGCGATGACGCGCGTCATCAACAAGTACATCGAAGAGAACGAGTTCGCCAAGAAGGCCAAGGTCGAAGTCACCGGCGACGACATGCGCGAAGGCCTGTGCTGCGTGCTCAGCGTGAAGGTGCCCGAACCCAAGTTCTCGAGCCAGACGAAGGACAAGCTGGTGTCGAGCGAGGTGCGCGCGCCGGTGGAAGACATCGTCGGGCGGCTCCTCACCGACTACCTGCAGGAGCGCCCGAACGACGCCAAGATCATCTGCGGCAAGATCGTCGACGCCGCGCGGGCGCGCGAAGCGGCCCGCAAGGCGCGCGAGATGACGCGGCGCAAGGGCGTGCTTGACGGCATGGGCCTGCCCGGCAAGCTGGCCGACTGCCAGGAAAAGGACCCGGCGCTGTGCGAGGTGTACCTGGTGGAGGGCGACTCCGCCGGCGGCTCCGCCAAGCAGGGCCGCGACCGGAAGTTCCAGGCCATCCTGCCCTTGCGCGGCAAGATCCTGAACGTCGAGAAGGCGCGCTACGAGAAGCTGCTGACCAGCAACGAAATCCTCACCATGATCACCGCGCTCGGCACCGGCATCGGCCGGGCCGGCGCGACGAGTGCGGGCGGCGGCGCCGACGACTTCAACGTCGCGAAGCTGCGCTACCACCGCATCATCATCATGACCGACGCCGACGTCGATGGCGCCCACATCCGCACGCTGCTGTTGACCTTCTTCTACCGGCAGATGCCCGAGCTGGTCGAGCGCGGCCACATCTACATCGCGCAGCCGCCGCTCTACAAAGTGAAGGTCGGCAAGGAAGAGCAGTACCTGAAGGACGGGCCGGCGCTCGATGCCTTCCTGCTCAAGGTCGCGCTCAAGGATGCCAGCGTCGAAACCGGTGGCGAGAAGCCGACCACTCTGAGCGGCGACACGCTGGCCGAGCTGGCACGCAAGCACCAGTTGGCCGAAGCGGTCATTGCACGCCTGGGCGTGTTCCTCGATGCGGCGGCCCTGCGTGCCATCGCCGATGGCGTGTCGCTGGATCTCGATACCACGGCCAGCGCCGAGGCTTCAGCCGTGGCGCTGCAGAACAAGCTGCGCGAACTCGACGCCACGGGCGTCCCCGCCGAGGTGGCCAGCGAGTTCGACGTGCGCACCGACAAGCCGCTCCTGCGCATCAGCCGCCGCCATCACGGCAACATCAAGAGCAGCGTGATCACGCAGGATTTCGTGCACGGCGCCGATTACGCGGCGCTGGCCGCTGCCGCCCAGACATTCCGGGGCCTGCTGGGCGAAGGGGCCGTGGTCAAGCGCGGCGAGGGCGACCGGGCCAAGGAAGAAAAGGTCAACGACTTCCGCGAGGCCGTGCGCTGGCTGATCGGCCAGGCCGAAAACGCCACCGCGCGCCAGCGCTACAAGGGCCTGGGCGAGATGAATCCCCAGCAGCTGTGGGAAACCACCATGGACCCGGCCGTGCGCCGGCTGCTGCGCGTGCAGATCGACGACGCGATCGAAGCCGACCGCGTGTTCACGATGCTGATGGGCGACGAGGTCGAGCCGCGCCGCGAGTTCATCGAGCAGAACGCGCTGCGGGCGTCGAACATCGACGTGTAATTGCGAACCCGGCTCAAGCCGGTTCGTGAAATACCGCATGCCGAGCCGCCCGCCGAGGCCGCTGCGCCGCGCCAATCCTCGTAAACGCTATACCTAGCCCGACTCTTGCTAAGCAAAATTCCGGCGGATTGACGCCGTTTTTTGGAGCGAGGACAGCAAGCGATGAAAGCAACCCGGTTTTGGTGGCCCACGGTGGCTCTGGCTTTCTTTGGTGCATGGACTTCGGCGCACGCACTGACGACGAACCCGCCCATCCGCATGGCGCAGGGCATCGAATACATGTGCGGCGGAAAAAGCAGCGCGGAGGCGGCGTTCATGCGCATGGTCTCGCCGCGCTGGGCGGCGACGCTGGAGTTCTCGGTCAACCGTGCCAAAACGGGCGAAGTACCGGCCGACGTGAAGGTGGTGGTGCGCGAACGCTATTCGGGCCGGCCGGTGATGGAGGCCGTTTCGAGCGCTCCCTTCATGCTGGCGCGACTCGACCCCGGCGCCTACGAGGTCGAGGCCACGCTGGCCGGGATCACGCTGCAGCAGCCGCTGATCGTGTTCAGCGGAATGGCGTCCCGCGCTGCCTTCGTCTGGCCATCCAACGTCGATTTCGCCGCGGCGACCGGGCAGCTCATGCCGGAACAACAAGCCGCAGCCCGCACCAGCGACTGAGAGTCCTCGCAGATTCAGCTTCGCCTAAGTCTTGCCGCCCATAGTCCGGGCGTGGAGTGCAGATGCCTGGCCTCCACCGATCTCATCAACCCGAGCAAGGACACGGCAATGAAGAACACAACCCGGATCTGGCGGCCCGTGGCCGCCCTGGCAATCGGTGGCGCGTCGCTTTTCGGTGCACTGGCGGCGCAGGCGGCCTACAACCCGCCGATCCGCATGACGAACGGCATCGAGTACATGAGCGGCGGCATCAGCAGCGACGAGGCGGCGCTGATGCAAAGCGTCGCGCCGCGATGGCCGGCGACCTTCGAATTCGCAATCAAGGACGGCACGCGCGCGGATTTCGCGGCCGACGTCTCCGTGTCGGTGCGCGATGCCGCCGGCCGCGACGTGCTGGCGCATGTGACGGCCGAAGGCCCGTTCATGGTGGCGCGCCTCGAGCCCGGGCGCTATGAGGTGGAAGCCACGCTGGCCGGCCGGACGCTGAAGCAGGCGGTCGAGATCCGCGCCGGCAGCCCGACCCGCACCCTCTTCCTGTGGCCCGCAGGCACGGACGTGAGCGCGCATTCGTGATTCCGCGGATCCTCGAGAGCCGGGGCCTTTCGGCGCACATCCTGCCGACCTCGGCCACGATGATTGGCGTGTGCATGACGGTGCTGTCGATCGGCCACCTGCGTCCCGACGGCCACTCGCGCGTGCTGATCGACAAGTTGCTGGCCTTCGACGCGCTGATCTTCCTGGCGAGCGCGGTGCTGTCCTTCGTGTCGATGCGTTCCCGGCGCGAAGGACCGCGCCATGAGCGCCGTGCGGAACTGCTGTTTCTGGCCGGCCTCGCGATCCTGGCATTGGGCGCGGTCGCGATCGCCTTTGCCATCGACTGAGGCGCCATTTTCTTTGCTGGCACGCGCCTTGAATGTGAAGGCGGCGGCGCCCACATGCGGTGTCCGCACTGTGCGCACTGTTCAAGGCCTCGATGCCGCTCCCGCCCCTGATTCTTCTCACCACGCTGCTGCACGCCTATATCGGCCTGCGGCTGCTGCCGGCGCTCGCCTTGCTCACCGGCGCCTGGCCGGTGCTGCTGGCGGCGCTGGTGCTCTCGGCCGCGACCATGCCACTGCCCTTTGTCGGTGCACGCTCCGCAGGCCGGGCGCCGCTGGCCGATGGGTGGAAATGGCTGGGCCTCCTCTGCATGGGATGGTTTTCGTCGATGTTCGTGCTCACGATGGCGCGTGACGCCGGCCTGCTGCTGACCTGGCTCGCCACCGCCCTCGGCGGCTGGGCCATCGATTGGCCGCGCGGGCAGGCCTGGAGCGCGGCGGCGGTGCCGCTGCTGGCGACGCTGATCTCGCTGATCGGCTTCTTCAACGCGCGGCGCACCGCCGGCGTGGTGCGGGTCGATGTGCCGATCCGCGACCTGCCCTCGGGGCTGAACGGCTTCACGATCGCCCAGCTCAGCGACATCCACGTCGGGCCGACCATCCGGCGCGGCTACATCCAGCGCATCGTCGATGCGGTCAATGCGCTGGGCGCGGACATGATCGCGATCACGGGCGACCTGGTCGACGGCACGGTGGCCGAGCTGCGCGAGCATGTCGCGCCGCTCGCCGGCCTGCGCGCGCGGCACGGCACCTTCGTGGTGACCGGCAACCACGAGTACTACGCGGGCGCACAGGCATGGATCGACGAACTGCGCCGCCTGGGCCTGCGCGTGCTGCTCAACGAGCACGTGGTGCTGCAGACGCGCAATGTGCGGGGCGCGCAGACCGACGAGGAGGTGCTCGACAGCGCGCTGGTGGTGGCCGGCGTGACCGACTACACCGCCGCGCATTTCGATGCTGCGCATGCGAGCGATCCGCAGCGCGCGCTGCACGATGCGCCGCCGCTGGTGCGCACGCGCCTGCTGCTCGCGCACCAGCCGCGCAGCGCGCCGGCCGCGGCCGAAGCCGGCTACCAGCTGCAGCTTTCGGGCCACACGCACGGCGGCCAGTTCTTTCCGTGGAACCTGTTCGTGCCGCTGCAGCAGCCTTTCACGGCCGGGCTGCACCGGCTGCGCGAGATGTGGGTCTACACCAGCCGCGGCACCGGCTACTGGGGACCGCCCAAGCGCTTCGGCGCGCCTTCCGAAATCACCCTGCTGCGGCTGGTACCGGCGGCTTGATGTTGCGCGCCGTGCCCAGGAGCGTGGCACAGAGGCGTTCCTCCCCGTTCTCGCCAATGGCGTAGACCTCGGCCGCGCACACGGTGAGCAGCTGGCCAGCGCTCACCACGCGGCCGCGTGCGCGCACCGCGCGGCCCACAGCGGGTGCGACGAGCTTCAGCGTGGCGTCGACGGTCGCGTTGCTCCAGCCGTCAGGCAGCACGGAGGCGGCGGCGGACACCGCGGCGAAATCGGCGACCGCGAAGACCGGCGTCGCCTGAAGCTGGCCCGGCCTGAAGGTGAGCGGCTCGGTGATGGGCAGTTCGACTTCGACCTGTCCCGGTGCGAGTTGCGTGAAGCGCAGGCCCAGTGTGCGCGCCATCGGCATCGCGAGCACGGCCCGTTCGATCCGTTGAAGCTGAGGTGTGCGGGTCATCTCTTGTCCTTCGAGGAGGATGTGGTGGAGGTCCTGGGCCAGGGTGCTTTCTTCTTCGCCGCTGCCGGCGGCTTGCGCCGTTGCGCGCGCAGCCAGGCGGCGTGTTCGATCACCTGCGCGCGCAGGGCCTGCAGCTCGGCGATCTGCGCGTCCAGCGCGGCCACGCGTTCCTCCAGCGCATCGGTCATCCGCGTGATGCTGAGGCGGCCCGCACGATAGGCCGGCAGCAGCTCGGCGATCGCCGGAAGCGAGAAGCCGATGCGGCGCGCCATCGCGATGAACACCACTTCGCGTCGCATCGATTCAGGGTAATCGCGGTAGTCCGAATCGGTGCGTGCCGGCAGCAGCAGGCCGAGCCGCTCGTAGTGGCGCAGCGCGTGCACCGTGACGCCGGCGCGTTGGGCGAGTTCGGAGATCCGCATCGGCCCAAGGCTAGCAAGCCTCGCGTTGCACGAAGCTTGGAGCGGGCCGATTTTTTTCAGCCGGCGAGCCGTCGCGCGTTCGAGGTGGCCTTGGCGTGGATGGGCTTGAGCCCGCGTTGCGCGATGCGCGCGCCGGCGCTCGACAGCTGGGTCAGCGTGGCGGCGGAGCGGGCAGCGGCGCCGGCGAGCGCCCGGCCGTGCGTCTCGATCTGCGTCGGCGTGGTGCTGGTGCTGAGCGAAAAAAGCGCAACGGCGCCGCCCAGCCAGTGCTTGACGGCACGGTTGACGAGCGCGAACTGGGTGCTGTGCAGCTGGTTCGCCATGGCCGCGCCCGATTCGCTCGCTGCCGCGAGTTTCTCGTGGCCCATGAGCTGCATTTCCGCCAGGTCCTCGGCACTGGGCGAGAGCCCGGCGCGGGCGATGCGTTCGGTGCGCAGCTGGATCACCGAGCCGGAAGACAGCAGCATCTCGTGGGTCTTGAAGGCGACGTCGACCCACAGCATGAGCGGATTGAAGAAGCGGGAAGAAGAGAAGCTGGGCGACATGGACGTTCTGCGTGGAAAGGTCCACCGACTATAGGCCTATCGACTGCTGCATGCTGCACTGCAGCAACCGTTGAGCGAATATTTCCTACCTTTTGTCACGGCGAGCTTCTCTTGTCCGCTGCAGAGCGCGGAGGTCGCTCTCCCTTGCCGCTTCCGCCTTCGAAGATCGCAATGCCGGCATCAGGAAGCCGAACCCGGGCGAGAACTTCGTGCGGGTGCGCTATCTGTACCGTTTCTGAGCCCTGTCTCAGGCGAGGTATTCGCCGGCTCGCTCAAGATCGGCCAACCATTGCGCGTAGGCCGATTCGCGTTCGGCTGGATCGCCGCGCAGCAGTGCCGACGGATGCAGCGTGACCAGCACCGGAAGCTCGCGCAGGCCGGTGTGCCAGCGGCCGCGTTCGCTCATGCAGGCCCTCTTGGGCGCGACGCCCGCAGGCGCTTGGCGTGCAGCTCGGTGACTGCATAGGCCACGGTGGCGATGGCGAGCGGCAGCAGATAGTAGATGGCGCGATAGGCGAGCAGCGCGCCGAGCAGCCGGCTCTGCGGAAACTGGTGCGCGAGCAGCGCGACGAAGACGGCTTCGAGCACGCCCAGGCCGGCCGGCACGTGGGTGATGACGCCCGCCACGGCGCCGACCAGCAGCACGCCGAGCACGTGCGGGTAGGGCAGTTGCCGCTGCAGCAGGAACCAGATCACGCCGCCGATCAGCGACCAGTTGATGCAGGACATCACGAGCTGCAGCAGCGCCATGCCCAGCGCCGGCGTCTCCAGCTCGTGGCCGCGGATGTTCCAGACATGCTCGCGCGCGATCGCGCACAGCGCCAGGTAGGCCGCGGCCAGCAGCAGCAGGGTGGCGCCGAGGATGCGCAGGCCGCCCTCTCCGATCTTCCAGTCGGGCGGCAGCGTCATCGGCCAGAAACAGAAGGCAGCGCCCGCGACCACCAGGTAGCCGAGCCAGTTGGTCAGCATGCTGAAGCCGAGTACCCGCGTGATGGTGATGCCGCCCAGGCCCAGGCGCGAATAGAGGCGGTAGCGGAAGGCCACGCCGCCGATCAGCGCGCCGAGGTTGAGGTTGAAGGCATAGCTGATGAAGGTGACGCCCATCACCGAGGCGGTGCCCAGCGTGTGGCCCGTCATGTGGCGCCCCAGCAGGTCGTAGCTGCTGTAGAGCGTGAAGCTGCAGGCGGCGAGGGCGGCCGCGGCGAGCAGCATCGGCAGCGGGATCTGGCCGACCGATTCGAAGACCTCGTCCCAGTCGATGGCGCGCGCCTGCCGCAGCAGCAGCCAGGCGACCAGGCCGAGGAAGACCCAGCTGCCGATCCGCTTCGCCCAGACCCACCAGGCATGGCGTCGCGAGGGGTTCACGCCGTGTCCGTCTGCGTCGCGCCGCCGCCGCGTGGCGCGGGCGCTTCGAGGGGATGGAGTCGCGGCGCGTGGCGCGGCAGCCAGCCGACCCAGGATGGATACCAGCGCAGCAGGTGGAAGAGGAAGAAGCTGCGCACCAGGCGCCAGCCGCTCCATTCGGTGAGATCCGAGGTCTGGATCTGCTGGCAGTGGTCGCGCATCAGGCGATCGAGCCGCTCCGACATGAGCTGGTTGAAAGCCCGGTCGCGCACGACCACGTTCGCTTCCAGGTTCAGCGACAGGCTCAGCGGGTCCAGATTGCTGGATCCGACCGTGCTCCACTGTTCGTCCGCCAGCGCGACCTTGCCGTGCAGCGGGCGCTCGCAGTATTCGTAGATGCGCACGCCGGCGTGCAGCAGGTGGTGATACAGCATGCTGGCTGCCGTCTTGACGATCGGCATGTCGGGCTCGCCTTGAAGAATCAGCCGCACGTCGACGCCGCGCCGCGCCGCGCGCCGCATCTCCTTGATCAGCCGGTAGCCCGGGAAGAAATAGGCATTGGCGATCACGATGCGCTGCCGGGCGCTGCGGATGGCGGCGCGGTAGTGGCGCTCGATGTCGTTGGTGTGGCGGCGGTTGTCGCGGGTGACGAACTGCACCTCGGCATCGCCGGCCGGCGCGTTATCGTGCGGCGCGGCGGCGCGCAGGCGGCGCCTGAACCAGCCACGCCCCTTGCCTCCGATCGCGATCGCGCGCAGCACGAAGCGGTGGATCTCGGTGACGATCGGGCCCGCGAGTTCGACCGCATAGTCCTGCTTCGCCTTCGGGCCGAAGTCCATCACGTGGTCGGCGGAGAAGTTGATGCCGCCGACGAAGGCGCGCGTGCCGTCGACCACCATGATCTTGCGATGCATGCGCCGGAAGACATTGAGCCGCTGGCCGAGGAAGCGCTGGCCCGGATCGAAGACGCGCACCTTGACGCCCGCCGAGGTCAGCCCCTCGATGAATTCGTCGGAAAGATCGGGCGAGCCGAAACCGTCGACCATCAGGTCGACCTTCACGCCGCGTTGCGCCGCCGCACGCAAGGCGCCATGGAGCTCCTTGCCGACCTTGTCCTCGAACAGGATGAAGGTCTCGATGATCACTTCGCGCTGCGCGTCGCGGATGGCGTCGAACACGCGTGGGAAGAACTGCTCGCCGTTCTCGAGCAGCTCGACGCGATTGCCCCCGACCCAGCGATTGCCCATGGTCACAGCTCGATCTCTGCCACCAGCGGCGCGTGGTCCGACAGGTGCGACCAGGGCTTGCGCGGCAGCACCACCGGTGCGTGCACGCCGGCGTTGCGCACGTAGATGCGGTCCAGCGGGAGCAGCGGAAAGCGCGCGGGGAAGGTCTTCGCCGCGCTGCCGTTGGCCTGCACGAACACCTCCCGCAGCGACGCGCCCTGTTCGAGGATCTCGTGCGCGCGGCCGCGCCAGTCGTTGAAGTCGCCGGCCACGATCAGCGGCGCATCGGCCGGCACCTCGTCGCGCACCATATGGCACAGCAGCTCCAGTTGCTGCAGTCGGTGGCCTTCGGCCAGGCCCAGGTGGGCGCAGATCACGTGCACGTCGACCGGCCGGCCGGGCAGGCGCAGCACGCAATGCAGGAGCCCGCGCTTCTCGGGGCCCACGATCGACACATCGTGGTTCTTGAAATGGATGATCGGAAACTTCGACAGCACGGCATTGCCGTGATGCCCCTTGGGATAGACCGCGTTGCGGCCGTAGGCGAACTGCGGCCACATGGTGTCGGCCAGGAATTCGTAGTGCGGTGCCTCCGGCCAGTTGTCGACCTTGCGGGAATGGCGCGAATGGGTCCCCAGCACCTCCTGCAGGAATACCACGTCGGCACCCACCGTGCGCACCGCCTCGCGCAGCTCCGGCAGGATGAACTTGCGGTTGAGCGCCGTGAAGCCTTTGTGGGTGTTCACGGTCATGACCTTGAGGGAGGTGGGCGATGCCGTCACGCCGGCCGAAGGGGAAGAGGGCTTCACATGTGCAGTTGTAAGCCGAGGTACCCATGGCGGCTGTAGGAACTTGCGCCGGCCTGCGCCCGGCGCGGGTCAACTCCTACAGGCAGGCCTGCCGCATCCCCACACGGGGCTGCCTTGGGTGCTCCTACGCTGGATCCGGAGTCTTGATGAAGAAGGGGCTCACATTCGTTGAACTCGAGAGACAAGGAGTCATCATGAAGCAAAGTTTCATCGCCACCACGCTTCTCGCCGGCCTGATGGGCTTGGCCGGCGTCGCCGTCGCGCAGAGCACCGCGACCCAGCGGCCCGACGGAAGCGAACCGGCTTCGCGCGACGCCGTGAGGGCCGAGGCGCGCGCCCACAACCGCAACAACGCCAACAACCCGGTGCCCAAGGGCGAGGCGACCACCACCGTGAACAGCCAGCCCAATGCGATGCCGCAGCCGACCGGCGAGCAAACGCGCATGGACGTGAGTCAACAGGCGCGCAAGGTCAAGCCGCGCTTTGGGGAGAGGGGTGAGCGGCCTGAAGTTCCGACCAACCCGACCGACAAGACCGGCACGCCGCAGTAAGGTGCGAGTCGACCACGAAAAAGCCCGCATCGCTGCGGGCTTTTTTATGGGCCGGTGTCGGGCTCAGCTCTTGGCGGCTTCGCCATGGCCATGGTGGTGATGGCCGTGTCCGCGATGGCCGAAGCGCATGCCTTCCGCATCGAAGGTCTTTTGCTGCTCGGGCGTAAGCGCCGCATAGAAGCTGCGCGTGGCATCGATGCGCTTGGCGAACATCGCGCTGCGTTCGGCGTGGCGCGTCTGCATCAGATCCAGGCGCTGCGGCGTCGTCATCTTGGCCAGCTCGGCGCGATCGGGACGGGCTTGTCCTGCCTTGCGGGCCGGCGGCTGTTGCGCCGTCGCGAAGCTGCTCCAGGCGCCTTCCTGCGCCGGGGTGAGCTGGAGCTTCTGCTTCAGCGCGGCCAGGCGCTCGGCGCGATGGGCTTGCATGCGCTCGAAGCGCTGGGCCCGGTCCATGCGCTTGGCTTGCGCCGGGGCCTTGGAGGCGTCCACCTTTGCCTCAGCAGCCGGCGGCGCCGGCGCCGCGAGGGGCGCCTGGGCGAAAGCGGCGGAGGAGGCGAAAGTGGCCGAGGCAAGCAGGCCGGCCAGGAGAAGGCTTTGGCGAGACGAAATCATGAGAGTGCTTCCTTTCGAAGAAGCCCGCCGCCGATGGGCAGCAGGTGAGAGGGAGTGTCGACGCGCTCTGTATCCCGGCCGTGAGCTCAGCGTTGTGCCTGCGTAAAGAAAAATTTCGGCGCGTACCGAGGCGGGGGCTCTATTTGGGCCGCGGAGGCGCCAGGCCGGCATCGGGCACCTCGCCTGGCCCTTGCGGACTTCGGTCATGCGGCAGATGTAGGCAGCCGCCCCGCATCGGTCCCGCGCCGCCACGGCCGAAATACCGTAGGCGCGCGACTACAGTTCAGCTCAGCTTGCCGTTTTGGAAATCGTGCACGGCCTGCATCACCTGTTCGCGCGTGTTCATGACGAAGGGGCCGTACTGCGCGATCGGCTCGTGCAAGGGCTTGCCCGCGATCAGCAGCGCGCGCGCCGGGCTGTGGTTGGAGGCGGGCGCACGCAGCAGCACGCCGTCGCTTTCGGGGTCGTTGGCGAGGATCGCCATGCGCTTGGTAGGGATCTCGCTGCTCCCAATAAAGAGCGATTCGCGAAACACGTGGAGCAACGCATTGCGGTCAGGCGCCAGCGGCTGGGCGAACTCGGTGCCGGGCGGCAGCGTGAGATCGAGGTAGAGCGGCTCGGTGTGCTCGCGCTGCACCGCGCCCTGGATGCCATGGCTTTCGCCCGCGATCACGCGCACGTGCACGCCCGCGGGTGTGGTGAACGCGGGAATCTCGTCGCTCTGAATGTCGCGGTACCAGGGCTTGCGCATCTTGTCCTTGGACGGCAAGTTGAGCCAGAGCTGGAAGCCTTCCATCAGCCCTTCTTCCTGCTCGGGCAGCTCGCTGTGCACCAGGCCGCGGCCGGCCGTCATCCACTGCACGCCGCCGTTTTCCAGCAGGCCTTCATGGCCCTCGCTGTCGCGGTGTCGCATGCGGCCCGCGATCATGTAAGTCACTGTTTCGAAGCCGCGGTGCGGGTGGCTCGGAAAGCCGCCGATGTAGTCGCCCGGGTTGTCGCTGCCGAAGGCGTCGAGCATCAGGTAGGGATCGAGCCGCTGCTGCAGCGTCTGGTTCAGCACGCGCGTGAGCTTGACGCCGTCGCCATCGCTGGTGGAGACGCCGGCGACGATCTGGTCGATGCCGCGCGGGCTGGCCAGCGCGGCAGGTTCGACGGCATGGGTGGTGGTCTTGGAGGTGCTCATGCAACCCATGGTGGCACGGAGCGGAGACCGCGTCAGGGGTGGGGCTGCCGCCCGTTCAGCGCCTCGAGCTCCCAGGACACGCCCTGCCAAGCCACCTCGGGGCCGGCCGCCCGCGGCCCGGCTGCTGCGCGCCCGGCCTCGATCGCCCAGCGCGCGCCTGCGCTCACGCTGTCGATCAAAGGCACTGCAAGCTCGGGCGCGATGGCGGCGGCCATGCCGGCCAGCCCGGCACCGCCCAGGATCACGGCCTGCGCGTCGAAACGCGCTGCCGCGTCGCGGCAGGCTTCGGCCAGCAGCGCGTGGGCGCCTGCCGGGTCGGCGGCGAGCTCGGCGCCGCTCGCAGCCACCGTGTGGATGCCGGCGAGCGAGGGCGCGTGACCGAGCGCCAGGGCCAGGCGCTCGAGCATCGGCCGCCAGCGTTCGCCGCCCGTCACGACGGCGAAGCGCCCGTGCCGGGCCGCGGCCGCGAAGGCCGCTTCCGCGAGGCTGCCAACCGGGACGCTGCAGGCCTCGCGCAGGGCGAACAGGCCCGGATCGCCGAAGCAGCCGATCAGCACCGCGTCGGGCCGCTCGCCGCGCGCCAGCGCTGCGGCCCAGGCATCGAGCACCGCGTGCTGCGCCACCGCGTAGCTGGCCTCGCTGGCGATGTAGGGCGCGCCGAAGCGGGCGGTGACGGTGTGCACCTTCAAGGCCGGGCTCACTTCGTTCTGCACGTGGCGCTGCAGCAGCGCGCTCACCGTCGCCGAGGTGTTGGGATTGATGACGAGGAGGCGGGGCATCAGCGCCGCCGTGTAGCGCGCCGGCGCAGCCAGGCGGCGGAACCGAGCGCAAGCGCCATCACCATGAAGGAGACCACGGTGGTGACCGTGCCGAGCGCGTAGATCGATGGCGTGGTGACGGTCGAGGTCAGGCCCTGGAGTTCGAGCGGCAGCGTGTTGACGTCGCCGATGGCCTGCGAGGTGCGCGCGATCTCGTCCCACGAAAGCGTGAAGCCGAACATGCCGATGCCGACCACGGACGGTCCGATCAATGGCAGCACCACATGGCAGAAGCTTTGCCAGGGGGTGGCGCCGAGGTCGCGCGCAGCTTCCTCGAAAGCCGGGTTGAAGCGGTTGAAGACCGCGAACATGATCAGCAGGCCGAAGGGCAGCGTCCACGTCAGGTGCGCGCCGAGCGCCGAGCTGAGCAGGCCCAGTGCGGTGCCGTAGTTCTCGAGCATGCCATCGGCCCCCGCGGCCGCGAGCGCACCCTTGATGCCGCTGTCGAGCAGCCGGAACTGCAGCCCGATGCCCAGCGACACGATGATCGAGGGCATGATCAGGCTCGCGACCGTGACGAAGAACAGCGCGTTGCCGCCCGCGAGCTTCTTGCGGAAGGCGAGGCCCGCGAGCACCGAGAGCACGACGGTGAACAGCATCACCACCGCGCCCAGCATCAGCGAGCGCCGGAAAGCCGCGCCGATGTCGACCGTGCCCAGGCCCTCGGCGAGCTTGTAGAACCAGTGCAGCGAGACGCCGCGCAGCGGAAAGGTCAGGCCGCCTTCGGGGCCCTGGAAGCTCAGCACGAAGATCGTGATCATCGGGCCGTAGAGAAAGAGCACGAAGAGCGCGAAGACGATCGCCAGCGGCCAGAAGCCTGCGCTGCGCTGCTCGCCGATCCTTGCGCTCACGTCAGAGCTCCTTGCGGATATCGACCAGGCGCGTCAGGCCCCAGATGATCATCAGCACCACCGCCAGCAGGATCATTGCGTTGGCCGCCGCGAGCGGGAACTGCAGGTAGGAGGTCTGCACCTGGATGATCTTGCCGATCGAGGCGATCTGCTGGCCGCCCATCACGCCGATGGTCACGAAGTCGCCCATCACGATGGTGATGACGAAGATCGAGCCGATCAGGATGCCGGTTCGCGAGAGCGGCACGATCACGTTCCAAAGCGTCTGCCAGCCGGAGGCGCCGGCGTCGCTCGCGGCCTCGAGCAGCGAGCGGTCGATGCGCATCATCGAGTTGAAGATCGGCACGATCATGAACATCGTGTAGAGATGCACGAAGGCCAGCACCACCGAGAAGTTCGAGAACAGCAGCCACTCGACGGGCGCGTCGACCAGGCCCAGCCCCACCAGGCCCTGGTTGACGAGCCCGTTGCGCCCGAGCAGCGGCACCCACGAGATCATGCGGATCACGTTCGAGGTCCAGAAGGGCACGGTGCACAGCACGAAGAGCAGGGTCTGCATGCCCGGCGAGCGCACGTGGAAGGCCAGGAAGTAGGCGACCGCGAAGCCGATGACAAGCGTGATGCCCCAGACCAGGAGACAGAACTTGAGCGTGCTCAGGTAGGTGGAGAGCGTGACGCAGAAGTCGCCGTTGTCCGTGAGGTGCGAGCAGCCTTCGAAGATGCTCGCGTAGTTGCGCAGCGTGATTGCAGGAATCAGCTCGTACTCGTTGAAGTTCCAGAGGCTGACCATCGCGATCAGCGCCAGCGGGATCAGGAAGAAGAGCAGGAAGACCAGCGCGAAGGGCGCAGCCTGCCACCAAGGCTTGATGGCCTGAATGCTCGTTGCAGTTGCCGATGGGTTCATGGTTTTGTTCCCTCTCCCTCTGGGAGAGGGCTAGGGTGAGGGCAGGTGATGGGCGCTGCTTGCCCTCACCCCCGCCCTCTCCCAGGGGGAGAGGGCGTCAAACCCCTCACGCTGCAACGAACTCGTTCCATTTCCTCACCATGTACTCGTTCTCGTCCATCACTGCGTTCCAGCACGCGATGCCGCCCATGCGCTGCTCGTAGCTGCCGCCGTCGCGCACCGAGCCGGTCTTGGCCAGCAGGTCGCCGTTGGGGCTCTTGATGTCCTGCGTGGCGGGCTTGCCTTCCATCCAGTAGGCCCACTCGTAGGACTCCATCTTGGCCTTGGCGGTCTCGAGCACGGCGCTGTAGTAGCCCTGGCGGTTGAGATACGCGCCGGCCCAGCCGTCGAGGAACCAGTTGATGAACTCGTAGGCGCCGTCGAGCTTCTTGCCCGAGAGCGTGGCCGGCAGGCCGAAGCCGGCGGCCCAGGCGCGGTAGCCCTCCTTGAGCGGCTGGAAGTTGCAGGCGATGCCCTTGGTGCGCACGGCCGTCACGGCGGGCGACCACATCGACTGGATCACGACCTCGCCCGAGGCCATCAGGTTGACCGACTCGTTGAAGTCCTTCCACAGTGCCCGGAACTGCCCGGCCTTCTTGGCTTCGATCAAGGTCTTGATCGTCAGGTCGATCTCCGCCTTGGTCATGTTGCCCTTGTCGGCGTATTTGTGGATGCCCTTGGACTCCACCACCATCGCCGCGTCCATGATGCCGATGGAGGGGATGTTCAGGATCGCGGCCTTGCCCTTGAACTCGGGGTTCAGCAGCTCGGCCCAGGATTCGATCGGGCGCTTGATCAGGTCGGGGCGGATGCCCAGCGTGTCGGCGTTGTAGACGGTCGGGATCAGCGACATGAACTGGGTCGGCGACTTCGCGAACACCTTGCTCTTCTCGCCCTCGAGAAAGATCACCTTCTTGGGCGCGGTGCCCTGGTCGCCCACTTTCTTGCCGGCCACTTCGCCCTTGGTGAAGAGCGAGGTGATCTTGTCGGCGTTCTTGATCTTCCTGGTGTCGATGCCCTTCAGGTTGCCGGTGGGCACGATCTTCTTGAGCGAGAAGTACTCGGTGTCGATCAGGTCGAAGCTGTTGGGCGCAGTGACGGCGCGCTTGGTGACGTCGTCGGTGGTGACGGCCACGTACTGGATCTCGATGCCGGTGTCGGCCTTGAACTTCTCGGCGATCGCCTTGTCCTGGTTGACGGCTGTGCCGAGGTAGCGCAGCACGATCTTCTCCTGCGCGTGGATGGCGGGGAACACGCCGGCCGCCAGGATGCCCGCGGTGCCCTGGAGCAGGGTGCGGCGCTGTACGCCCTTGTTGGTGGATGAATCGATCGGTTCGGACATGGTTTGGCTCCTGATGGTGCGGTGATGAATCTGGACAAATGAGCGGCGGCGATCAGGCCGCCATCGCCGCGAGTGCGGACAGGGGCGCAGGCCGCGACACCGGCCCGGCGGGCGGTTCGCCCTTGGGGCGGACGGCGCCGGGGCCCAGGGGACGCGCATCGGCCGGCGACCAAGAAAGGCACACGCCGTCGCCGACCGCATAGGGATGCATGCCGAAGGCCTTCTCCGACAACAGCACCGAGACGCCGCTGCGCTCCGGCGCCACGCTCGTGAGCCTGAGGCCCATCAGCACGTAGGTGCCCTGGTATTCGACGTCCGTCACGTGGGCTGCGAGGCCGGCTTCGCCGTTGGCGCCGGCGGGCGCGATCTGCATGTGGTCGTTGCGCACCGCGATCAGTCCCTCGGGGGTGTCCAGCACGTTGTGGCCCCCCATGAAGCGCGCGACGAATTCGCTGGCCGGATGGTTGTAGACCTGGTGCGGCGAGCCGACCTGCTCGATCAGCCCGTGGTTCATCACCACCATGGTGTCGGCCAGCGCCATCGCCTCCTCCTGCGAGTGCGTGACATGGATGAAGGTGAGGCCCAGCTCCTTCTGCCAGCGCCGCAGTTCGGCGCGCATCTGGATGCGAAGAAAAGGGTCGAGTGCCGACAGCGGCTCGTCGAGCAGCAGCACGCGCGGCTCGGTGATGAGCGCCCGCGCCAGCGCCACGCGCTGCTGCTGGCCGCCCGAGAGCTCGCCCGGCTTGCGCTCGGCCAGGTGCCCCATGGCGACGCGCTCGAGCAGGTTCGCCGCCCGCTTGTGGCGCTCGGTCTTGGAGACGCCCTTCATCTTGAGGCTGAAGGCCACGTTGTCGAGCGCCGAGAGGTGCGGAAACAGCGCGAAGCTCTGGAACATCATCGCAGTGCCGCGCGCCGCGGCGGGCAGGTTGGTGATGTTGCGGTTGTCCAGCAAGATGTCGCCGCCGGACACCGACTCGTGCCCCGCGACCATGCGCAGCGTGGTGCTCTTGCCGCAGCCCGAGGGGCCGAGCAGGCAGCAGTAGCTGCCGCTGGCGATGCGCAGATCGATCTGGTCCACCGCCGGCGGTGCGCCGGAGGCATAGCGCTTGGAGAGCGCGACGATTTCAACGGCTGCGGGCGGGAGGGCGGTGACAGCATCCATTGATGCCGACTTCGCAAGACATGTGCCAGCGGCCCCAGGTCTTCGCAGAACGCCCGTGCGCCGACTTGGTGCGCCGGTCATCGCGGCCATTGCGGCCAAGCACGGCGCCGGATGAAATGGCCGTGAGCTTCCACCACCGGCTGGTATCGATCCATGCCTTCCCCAACGGCAACGGACGCCATGCGCGCCTGATGGCCGATGAGCTGGTGCTGCGGCTTGCCCGTCCGCGCTTCACCTGGGGCAGCAACTCGCTGGTTGGAAGCGGCGACCCGCGCACCCGTTACCTCGACGCGCTGCGGGCCGCCGATGCGGGCGAGGTGGCGCCCTTGCTCCGGTTCGCGCGAAGCTGAGCGTTACAGCGGGTCGCTTCAGGGTGGTGCAAAGCGCGCGTTGGCCACGTTCCGGATCAGCGCCTCACGCTGGAGCCGCGTGATGCCGCGCAAGCCCTCGGCCACCGACTTGGCGCGTTCGCCGTCGATCCTGCCGTCGCGCTGCCACTTATCGACCGCCAGGCCCGGGTTGTTCAGCATCGCGGCCAGCCAGACCGCCTGGGCCGGCTCGAGGTTGCGCGCGCTGCGCTTGAAGTAGCGGCGCGCGGCGGCCTCGGCGCCGCAGAGATTGGGGCCCCAGGGCGCGTTGTCGAGGTAGAGCTGCAGGATGCGCGCCTTGCCCAGGGTCTGCTCCATCTCGACCGCATAGAGCAGCTCGCGCAGCTTGCGGTCGGCGCTGCGCTCGCCGCCGGTCGCGACCAGTCGCGCGAGTTGCTGCGTGAGCGTGCTGCCGCCGCGCTCCACCTGGCCGGCCTTCTGGTTGGCTTCGATCGAGGCGGTGAGCTCGGCCAGGTCGTAGCCGGGGTGGGTGAAGAAGCGCTGGTCCTCCGCCGCGATCACGGCGCGCGCGAGCCAGCTGTCGTTGGCCAGCCGCGCGGGCGCGCCGCAGCTGCTGCGGGCGTTGAGCATGGCCTCGGTGCCCAGGCCCTCGACCGTGAACTGCTCGATGCGCGGATGCAGCGAGAAGCTGCCGGCCGGCAGGTCGACCTGCGCGCGCAGGCCCAGCGTGCCGCCGATGCGGGCGCGCTGCAGCTCGGGCAGGCCGGGCGCCAGCACCGTGTACCAGCGCGCGATCGGCGCCTCGGGCGCATCGATGTGGAGCTGCAGGGTCTTCTGCGTGAGCCGGCCGTCCCAGCGAGCGCGCAGCACGTTGTCGCCTGCGACGGTGGACACCGTGGTCGCGGCGGGCGCCGCTTCGAGCATGCCGTTGAGCGAACCGGCATCGCGCCGCGCCGTGATGCGCAGGCTGTCGAGCCGGATCGGCGCGCTGCCGAGCGCCGGCACCGAGGCGCTGCAGGGCTCGCAGCGCAGTTCGAGCGTGGTGGTGGGCTCGTTCCAGCCGAAGCGGATGACGCCATGGCGCGTGTCGAGCGAACGGCCGTCGAGCCAGGGTGCGAACCACGAGGAGGTGGCGAGGCGGATCGCCGTGGGAACGCCGACGTTGAGGCTGAAGGGGCCCGTCTTGACGCGGGTCGGCCACTCGTCGGGGCCGGGCGCCAGCGCCAGTTTCACGACCAGGTAGATGGCCACCGCGGCCGTCAGCACCAGCGCCAGAAACGCAAAAAACAGGTAGAGCAGCGCTTTCTTCAAGAAATGTCTCTCACTCGATCGGTCTTGCCAGGGTCACAGCCTGCCAGGGTCCGTGGGATCGGCCGCTCACTGCGGCCCAGTACCAGGCTGAAGTGTCGGTGAAAGCCGTGCCTTCGGCGTCCACGATGCGCTCGCAAACGCGCAACTTTTGCGCGCCGGGGCCTTCGGTGACGAAACAACGCCACAGTCGGGCCTGGGCATCGCGCGAAAGGAGCGTCTGCTCGATGCGATAGCCGAGCGCGCGGTAGCAGTCGGCGGCCGGGTGCAGCATGCGGGTGGGCGCGTTGACCTCGCGCAGCACCAGCGTCTGTCGGCCGTCGGTCAGGCGTGCGATGGCGCCGGGAAAGCGCTCGGCAAAGCGCTGCTCGACCTCGCTCAGGGCCAGCGGGCGCAGCGCGGCGCCGTCCCATTGGCTGGGCCACTCGTGAAAGGCCGCGGCCATGGCCGGCGCGGCCTGCGGACGCAGCGCGAAGGCGGCCGACCAGAGGAGGCACAGGCCCATGACGAAGGCGAAGACCGCCTTGTGCGCGATGCGGTTGACGAAACGGTTGGCGAAGCAGCGTTCAAGAAAGGGCGGTGTCGACACGGCGACCTCCTGCGGAAGTGATCAGACCGGGGATGGCGGCGGGGACGAAGCGCTCCTGCGGCCGGCGCGCCGGTGCCATCGCCCACGCGATGCCGCCGCACACCAGCGCGAGCACGGCCAGGCCGAGCGCCTCGTGCAGCCAGGGCGCGAGCGCGAGGCCCGCACCTTCGAAGCCGACCAGCACGCTGTTGCGCAGGATGTTGCCGGTCAGCACCAGCAGGCCCACGGCCGGCAGCCGGCCCAGGAAGCCGCGGTCGCCGCGCCGGGCCCAGAGGGCCACCGCGCAGGCCGTGAAGTAGCCGAGCCAGACCATCTGCACGCCGGAGCAGGGTGCGTCGACGATCACCAGCCGGCCTTCGACGAGAAGGCTGGTGCCCTCGCGCGCCATGCTGAAACCCGGCGCCAGCAGCCAGCGGCTGGCTTCGGCCGTGATCACGCGCAGCGGGTAGCCGGCATAGAACTGCAGCGATGAGAGCAGCGGCAGTGCGAGCACCGCCAGGCCGACGACCGGCAGGGCTGCGACGCGCCTGGGCAAGAAGGCCAGCAGGCCTGCGGCCTGCGCCAGCACGGCGATCAGGCCGGCGGCGAGCGGCGGCAGCGCCGGCATCACGCCGGGCCCGGTGCGCAGCAAGGTCGCGGCCAGCGTGCCGGCGCTGGCCAGCGCGAGCCAGCCGAGCCGGGGCGCGGCGCGCAGCGAATGCCGAAGCCTCCAGGCCAGCACGGCCAGCGCCGCGAGCGCGAGCAGACCGAGCGGATCGTCGGAGCCGTCGCGCAGGCGTCGGGCCATCCAGAGCCAGGTCGGCGTCAGCGCAGCGGCCTGCAGCGCCAGCCAGGCGGCGGCCGGTGCGCGGTCGAGTTGGATGCCCCAGTCGAAGACGCGGGGATGGGTTTGGGCGAGCTGAGCGAGGGTCATGTCGCGGTCCTCAAGCTGTGTACCGGCGTGCGTCGTGGCGGCGTGCGCGGCGGCGCAGCATGGCCAGCATGGAGAGCACGACCGCGATCGCGCCCAGGGTTTCGGGTTCGGGCGTGCTCGGCACTGCGGCGCCCAGGCTCTGGCCCTGGCCCAGCGCCAGTTCGCTCACGCCCTTGGGCAACGGCTGCGGCTGGTCGACGCTCGTGGCGTCTTGTGGCGCCATGTTGCGCACCACCTTGTCGACCGCGATGAAGCTGGTGTACTGCGTGAGCAGGCCGTAGCGCAGGCCGAGATCGGTGATGCGCTGCTTGAAGGCGTCGCCGCCTTCCAGCGCTTCCTGGTCGCTCAGGCTCGCGATGCGGTGGCGAGCCCAGAGGCTGCGCAGCGCGGCGGCATCCTGGCGCGTCGCGTCGTCGATGCGCACTTCCTGGCGGTACGGGCCGTCGGCGCTTTGGCCCTCGATGATGACGCGGCCCTTGGCTTCGCCGCGCCACTTGCCGAACACGATCACTGGGCGTTCACCGAGCACGTCGGGCAGCGCCTGCGGCTCCACGTCGTACACGTCGAGGCCGCCGAAGGTGGCTTTCACATTGGTGAGCACCGGCGACTCGACCATGCGGCGGAAGCGCGCCGCCTGCTCCGGTGCCTGGATCGGGTCGGTGATGATGAAGGGCTCGCCCATGCCGGCGCGGGCCAGGCCTTCCATCAGGTGCCGGTTGACCGAGCTGCCGATGCCGAAGGCGAAGACGTTGGCACGGCCGAGGTTCTTGCGCACCAGCTCGAAGGCTTCGCGCTCGACCGTCACGTAGCCGTCCGTCACGACCACCACGGTGCGCGACACGTTCTCGGCCTTGGGCTCGGCATAGACGCGCTTCAGCGCCGGGATCAGCTCGGTGCTGCCGCTGCCGTTGTAGTTCTTGATGGTGGACAACGCCTGCTCGATGTTGGCACGCGTCGCGGGCACCGATTGCGGCGAGAGCATCCTGTTGCTGCCCGAGAACAGCAGCACGTTGAAGGTGTCGCTGGGACGCAGCCCGCCGATCAGTCTTTCGAGGACGACCTTGGCCGTGTCGAGCGGGAAGCCGTGCATCGAGCCCGAGATGTCGACCACGAAGATGTAGTCGCGCGGCGAGATCGCATTGGCCGCGACCGACTTGGGCGGCTCGACCATCGCGAGGAAGAAGTTCTCCGCGCCATTCCCGTCATTGCCGCCTTGGCCCCTGTAGAGCATGAGGCCCGACTCGATCTTCTCGCCGGCGAGCCGGTAGTCGAGCACGAAGTCGCGGTTGTTGGCGGGCTCGCCGCTCTGCGCAAGTGCGACGTCGGCGTGCTGGTTGTCGTTGTTCTTGCGGATGTCGATCGCGTGCGTGGCCGAGCGGATTTCCTTGATGCCGAGTGGCGTGTCGAGCGCGACCTTCAGTTTGAACGCGGTGTTCGGCGCCACGCCTTCGCGCAGCGTCGGCTGCGCCACCCACTTCGCATCCCTGTTCTGCGACTGCGGGCTGTTGTAGCGCGGCCCCACCACCGTCGGAAACACGAACTGGTAGTTGCCCGCCTGCGGCACCAGCAGTTCGGTGTAGCGCAGCTCCACCTTGACGTCGTCGCCCGGCAGGATGTTCGCGACGTTCATCTGGAACACGTTGGGCAGGTGCTGCTCCAGCAGCGCGGCGGTCTTGCCTTCCTTCTTCGCGTTGTCGTAGTCGATGCGCGCCTGCTGCTTCTCGCGGATCTGCGCGGTGATCAGGCGGTCGGCGAGCCGCACGTTGAGGCCGCCGACCGCGGCCTTGGTCGAACCCGGGAACACGTACTTCGCCTCGATCGCGCGCGAACCCTCGTTGCGGTAGGTCTGCGTGACGCGAACGTCGGCGATCACGCCCGAGATCTTCACGTCGACCTCGGTGTTCTTGAGCGGCAGGCGGTCGATCGAAGGGTCGTCGCTCTTGACGAAGAAGTAGGGGCTCTCGGTCGCGAGGCGCGGGCCGGTCGCTTCCTGCGCATGCAGCGGCCGGGCGACGAGCAGCAAGAAGCAAGTGCTTGCGAGACCCAGTGTCGCGAGCCAGAGCCAGCGGCCGGGACGGGTTGTGGTGGCTTCCATGGTGGTGATCCGGTGGTCGTGCAACGGTGCACGGCAGCCACTGTCGAGCGCGGACTCGAAGACAGTTGGAAGCCTGTTTGAAGCGAAAAGCGCTGTGTGAAGTCCGTGTGAAGTGCGCGGGAGGCCGCACTTCATATGCGCTTCGGATCGTGGCGCGAGCATCGCCGCATCGTCATCGACGAGGAGAGAACCCTCATGCTTCAGACACTTCGAAATTCCGTGCTGCTCAAGGTCTTCGGCCTCCTGGCCCTGACCCTGCTGTTGTGCATCCCGCTCGGCCAGATCGAATCGCTCAACCGCGAGCGCGGCCACAGCCAGCAGGTGGCAGCGCAGGAGCTCGCCGCCACCTATGCGGGCGCACAAACCGTGATCGGGCCCTTGCTGGTCGTGCCCTACGTGGAGCGCTGGATGGAACCGCTGCGCGACGCGCAGGGCCGAATCGTCGGCCAGGAAGGGCGCAGCAAGGAGCTGGCGCACCTGCTCTTTCCGGACAAGCTGCACATCGAGGGCAGCCTGGCGCCCCAGGAGCGCTATCGCGGGATCTTCAGGATTCCCTTCTACACGCTGAACGCGTCGCTGGCCGGCGCCTTCGCGGCCTTCGATGCGGCCGTGGTGCCGTCGAGCGAGAAGGGTTCGACGATCGAGTTCAAGCCGCCGTACGTGGCCTTCAACGTCAGCGACCTGCGCGGGCTCGACGGTTCGCCCGCGCTGCAGGTCGGCGCCGAGACGCTGCGCTTCCAGCAGCGCCTGCCTGGCCTGGCCGACGAGGCCTGGCTTGCGAGCGGCATTCATGCGCCGCTCGCAGGCAGCGCGCTGGCGGCATGGCAGGCGAAGCAGCCGCTGCCCTTCCAGCTCAAGCTCGGGCTGGTCGGTCAGGAGAAGCTGTCGATGGTGCCGATCGGCGAGGAGACCACGGCGCATCTGACATCGCCCTGGGCGCATCCGAGCTTCGGGGGCCGCTTCCTGGCTTCGGAGCGCACCGTGACCGATCAGGGCTTCGATGCGCGCTGGCGCGTCTCCTCGCTCGTGACTTCGGCGCGTGAGGAAGTGCGCGGCGGCATGAAGAGCGCCAAGGCGCCTGCAGCGCTGCAGAGCTTCGACGTCTCGCTCGCGCAGCCGCTCAACGTCTATTCGATGTCCACGCGGGCGGTGAAGTACGGCCTCCTGTTCATCGGCCTGGTGCTGATGGCGGCCTTCATGTTCGAGCTGTTCCGCAAGCTGCGTCTGCATCCGGTGCAGTACGGGCTCGTCGGTCTCTCGATCGCGCTGTTCTTCCTGCTCCTCCTGGCGCTGTCCGAAAAGGTGGCGTTCTGGCTGGCCTATGCCGGCGCGGCGGGTGCCAGCGTGCTGCTGCTGGCGGCGTACTTCAGCGCGGTGCTGGGCGGCTGGCGGCGTGGCGCCTCCTTCGGCGCCTATGTGGCGCTGCTCTACGGCGCGCTCTACGGGCTGCTTGCGTCGGAGAGCAACGCGCTGCTGCTCGGCGCCTTGCTGATCTTCGGCATGCTCGCCGTGCTGATGCTGGCGACGCGCAAGGTCGACTGGTATGCCTTGTCGACCGGAGGCGGCAAGACTGTCGCCGCTGCCGGAGCGCAGTCATGAAGCCCGGCTTGCGACGCCTTCTGTTCTGGAGCGCGACCGTGGCGGCGGGCGGCGCGGTCGCGCTGCTGTGCGCTGCCGGCATCGCCGTGGCGGTGATCTATCCGAAGCTGCCGGATGTCTCGGAGCTTTCCGACTACCGGCCCAAGCTGCCGCTTCGGGTCTTCACTTCCGACGGCGTGCTGATCGGCGAGTTCGGCGAAGAGCGGCGCCAGCTCATCCCGATCGCCGACATGCCCCGGTCGCTGAAGGACGCGGTGGTCGCGGTCGAGGATGCGCGCTTCTACGAGCATGGCGGCGTCGATGCCAAGGGCCTGCTGCGCGCGGTGCTCGCGAACCTGCGGCATGGCACGCGCCAGGGTGCGTCCACCATCACCCAGCAGGTGGCGCGCAACGTCTACCTGAGCTCGGAGCGCACGCTGACGCGCAAGATCTACGAGGCGCTGCTCGCGTTCCGGCTCGAAGAGTGGCTCAGCAAGGACCAGATCCTCGAGATCTACCTGAACCAGATCTTCCTCGGCCACCGCGCCTATGGCTTCGCCGCGGCTTCGGAGGTTTATTTCGGCAAGCCCTTGAAGGACATCACGCTCGCGGAGGCCGCCATGCTGGCGGGTGTGCCGAAGGCGCCCGATGCCAACAACCCGCTGAAGAACCCGCGTCGCGCGCGGGCCCGCCAGTTGTACGTGCTCGACCGCATGCAGGAAGTCGGTGCGATCACCGCCGCGCAGGCGGTGGAGGCGAAGAAGGAGGTGCTGCATCTGCGCGACCCTTCCGAGCCGAAGCGCCTGCATGCGGAATACGTGGCCGAGACGGTGCGCCAGTTGATGTACGCGCAGTACGGCAGCAGCATCTACACGCGCGGCCTCAAGGTCACGACCTCGCTCGTCGCGGCCGACCAGGCGGCGGCGTACAAGGCGCTGCGCCGCGGCATCATGGACTACGAGCGGCGCCAGCCCTATCGTGGTCCCGAGCGCTTCGTCGATCTGCCCGCCGATCCCGCCGAGCTCGACGATGCCGTCGATGAGGCCCTGGCCGAGCATCCCGACAACGACGACGTTCTCTCCGCCGTGGTGCTGCAGGCCGACGCGAAGGAAGTCAGCGCCGTGCGTGCCAACGGCGACCAATTGAGCATCACGGGCGAGGGCCTGCGCCTCGCGCAGGCCGGCCTGTCGCAGCGCGCGGCCCCGAACGTGCGCGTGCGGCGCGGCGCGGTGATCCGCGTCGCGAAGACGCCCAAGGGCGCGTGGGAGATCGTCCAGATGCCGGAAGTCGAAGGCGCCTTCGTTGCGCTCGACCCGCGCGACGGTGCGATCAAGGCGCTGGTGGGCGGCTTCGATTTCGGCAAGAGCAAGTTCAACCACGTGACGCAGGCCTGGCGCCAGCCGGGCTCGAGCTTCAAGCCCTTCATCTATTCGGCCGCGCTCGAGAAAGGCTTCACGCCGGGCACCATCGTCAACGATGCGCCGCTGTTCTTCGACCGGGCCGCGACCGGAAGCCAACCGTGGGAGCCGAAGAACTACGACGGCACTTTCGGAGGGCCGATGTCGCTGCGCCATGCGCTCGAACAATCGAAGAACATGGTCACGATCCGGGTGCTCGAATCGATCGGCCCGCGCTACGCGCAGGACTGGATCGGCAACTTCGGATTCGAGCGTGCGAAGCATCCGGCCTACCTGCCGATGGCGCTCGGCGCAGGCTCGGTCACGCCAATGCAGATGGCGGCCGCGTACGGTGTCTTTGCGAACGGGGGCTATCGCGTCAGCCCCTGGCTCGTGACGCGCATCACCGACCCCAAGGGCCAGGTGCTGGTCGAGGCCGAGCCGCCGGCGCGCGACGAAAGCGCGCGCGCCATCCCGCAGCGCAACGCCTTCGTCATGAGTTCGCTGCTGCAAAGCGTGGTCACGAACGGCACCGGTTTCAAGGCCTATCAGGCGCTCCAGCGCCGCGACCTCTACGGCAAGACCGGCACCACCAATGATTCGATCGACACCTGGTTCGCCGGCTTCCAGCCGAGCCGCGTCGGCATTGCCTGGATCGGCTACGACACGCCGCGCCAGCTGGGCGTTCGCGGCGAGACCGGTGGCAGCCTGAGCCTGCCGATCTGGACCGGCTACATGCAGGCGGCGCTGCAGGGCGTGCCGGTGGCCGAGCTGCCGGCGCCCGACGGCGTGGTGAAGGTGGACGGCGAGTGGTACTACGACGACTACGCGCCGGGCCGCGGCATCACCAGCCTGGGCATCGAGACCGGCCCTACACCGCCGGCCGAGGCGCTCGCCGCGGTGCCGGTCAGCGCGATGCCGCCGCCGGAGGAACGCAACCGGATCCTCGACTTTTTCAGATAGAGCCTTAGTGCGACGCCAGCGGCAGCGTGAGCGTCGCGAGCGCGCCGCCGCGCGGCGCGTTCGCAAGCTCGATGCGGCCGCGGTGCAGCGCCGCGATCTCTTTCACGAAGGCCAGGCCGAGGCCGGTGCTCTTCTTCTGGCTGTGCGGGCGCGCAAGCGAATAGAACTTCTCGAACACCTTGTCTTTCGCATAGTCGGGAATGCCGCGGCCGTGGTCGCGCACGGTGATGCGGGCCTCGCGCGCGCCGGCGTGCAGCGCGAGCGCGACCTCGGCGCCCGGCGGCGAGAAGTCGATCGCGTTGTCGAGCAGGTTGCTGACCGCGCGGCGCAAGAGGAAGGGATCGCCCTCGACGCGGACCTCGGTGTCGATCGCGACATGCAGGCGGATCTCACGCGCCGCCGCTGCGCCCTGGGCGCTCGCCGCCACTTCCCGCAGCAGCGGCGCCAGCGCGACCGGCTCGCTGCGCTCCAGCGCGCGCTGGGTTTCGAGCGCCGTCAGCTCCATCATGCGGTCGACGATCTCCTGGATGCGCTCGGTCTCGCTTGCGATGTTGGCGAGGAAGCGTTCGCGCTCGGCCTGGGGCATCGAGGGTTCCTGCAACAGCTCGGCCGCGCCGCGGATCGCCGACAGCGGGCTCTTGATCTCGTGCGTGAAGGTCTGCACGTAGTCGGCGACATAGCTGCGGCCGGTTAGCGCGTCGCGCATCTCGCCGAAGCCGCTGCGCAGCGTATCGACCGCGCGGCGCACCATGCGCGCGAGGCTCCAGCTGCGCTGGCTGCGCAGCCAGCGCAGGTAGTCGGAGATCAGGCCGAAGGGCCGCACCAGCCAGACCGACATGATGAGCGCCAGCACCAGCAGTGCGAAGGCCGAGCCGACGCCGACCCACAGCGTGCGGGCGCGTGCGTCCTCGACGAACTGGCCGAAGCTTTGCACCGGCTTGCCGACGCTGACCACGCCGACGATCTCGTTGTTCCAGCGTATCGGGGCAGCCGCGTACATCACGGAGGTCATCGGGTCGCCTTCGATGTCGCGCGAAGTGCGCGCGCCGTAGACGCCGGCCAGGGTGCGGCTCACGTCGCTCCACTTCGAGAAGTCGGCGCCGCCGCTGCGGCCGAGCGAATCGAAGAGCACGCGGCCGCTGCGGTCGGTGACGTAGATGCGCAGCTCGACGCGGCTCTTGTGCAGGTTGTAGATCTGGGCCGAGAACTGGCGCGCGTAGGCCGAGCGGAACACCGGCTCCAGCCGCGCGGTGTTGATCGCGCCGGCGATCACGTCCTGCTCGATCAGGCTGGCCATTAGCTGCGAGGTCTCGACCAGCGACTCCTCGGCCGACTCGCGGTAGCGCGGGTCGATGTCGGACACCACGCGGTAGAGCAGGAAGGCGATGCCCGCCGTGTAGATCAGCAGGATGCCGATGAAGATGCGGGTTCTGCGACTCAAGGGATGGCCCCCACGCTCGGCACTGCGTGTCCTCGCTGCCCCCCGAGGAGGAAGCTGCAGGCCGCCCGTCTGCGCGAAGCGCGGACTTCGCCGCGCTGGCGGCCCGTTGCCGGCCTGATGCTCATCTCCGATTCGCCGGCAGCTCTTCGTTGAGCGCATAGCCTGTGCCGCGCAAGGTTCGGATGGCCTCGACCTCCGGCGCGATGGCGCGCAGCTTGGCGCGCAGGGTCTTGACGTGCGCGTCGACCGTGCGGTCGAAGCTGTCGCTGGCATCGTCCCAGACCAGTCGCAGCAACTCGTCGCGTGTGAACACGCGGCCCGGGCGCTGGATCAGCAGGCGCAGCAGCCCGTACTCGTAGCGCGAGAGTTCGAGCAGGCGGCCGTAGTAGCGGATCTGCATGCGCTCGGCGTCGAGCGCGAAGGGCGTGGTGGGTGGAGTGGCCGCCGGTGCAACGGGCGTTGCCGGCATCGAGGCGCCATTGCCGCGCCCGCTGCGCCGCAGGATCGTGCGCACGCGCGCCACCAGTTCGCGCGGCGAGAAGGGCTTGGCGATGTAGTCGTCGGCGCCGAGCTCGAGGCCGACCACGCGGTCGATCTCGTCGCTGCGCGCCGTGAGGAAGAGCATCGGCACCTCGGCGCCGCCGGCTTCGCGGTTCAAGGCCTGCAGGCGCTTGAAGAGCTCGAAGCCGTTCATGTCGGGCAGGCCCACGTCCAGGATCGCGAGCGCGGGCGGATCGGCCGCGAACTGCGCGATGGCCTCCTCGGCCGTGGCGCACCAGACGGGCACGAAGCCGTCGGTCTTGAGCACGTACTGCAGGGTGTCGGCGATGCCCGACTCGTCTTCGGCGATCAGGATCCGGGGGTTGAAGGGCATGGGCCGGATGGTAGCCGGCCGGAACCTTTGCGCCGCAGCTCGAACGAACAGGGTCTTGCATTCTGGAGAACCGCACCGTGACCCCATCCGAAACCCGGGCCATCGTCACCCTCAGCCTGCTGGCAGCCTTTGTCGACGGCGAGAAGCACGAGCGCGAACGCGCCGAGATCAAGCGCATTGCCGAAGGACTCTCTGAGGCCGACGGCGTGCAGCTGCCGATGCTCTACCGGGACGTGCTGATGAAGCGCGTTTCGCTGCCTGCGGTGGCTGCTGAATTGAAGAGTTCCGAATCGAAGCAGCTCGCCTACGAGATGGCGGTCTGCGTCTGCGATGCCGACGGCACGCAGTCGGAGGCCGAGCGCATGTTCCTCGCCGACGTGCGCACTTCGCTCGGGCTTGATGCGCCGGCGGCGAAGCAGTTCGCGAAGGAGGCCGAGGAGATCGCGGCGGTGCCGCTGTCGACGGCCGTTGCCGCTGCTGCACCGTCCGCCACGGTCGACAACGCCGAGCTCGACCAGGCGATCCTCAACGCCGCGATCCTGAACGGCGCGCTCGAGCTGCTGCCCGAGACGCTCTCGACCATGGCCATCATCCCGCTGCAGATGAAGCTGGTCTATCGCATCGGCCGCGCGCACGGCTACGAGCTCGACAGCGGCCATGTGAAGGACTTCCTCGCCACGGTGGGCGTCGGCCTGACTTCGCAGTACCTCGAACAGGCCGGCCGCAAGCTGCTGGGCGGCCTGCTCGGCAAGGTCGGCGGCGGAATGCTGCGCGGCCTCGCCAAGCAGGCGGTGAGCTCGGGCATGAGCTTCGCGATCACCTATGCGCTGGGCCATGTCGCCAAGCGCTACTACGCAGGCGGCCGCACGCTGTCGACGCAGATGCTGAAGGAAGCGTATGCGAGCGTCACGCAGGAAGCGCAAGGCCTGCAGACGCGCTACCTGCCTGCGATGCAGGAGAAGGCGCGCACGCTCGATGCCGGCAAGATCTTGTCGATGGTGCGCAGCGCCTAGCTGGCCCCCACGCTCCGTCACTTCGTGTACTCGCTGCCCCCCGAGGGGGTGCAGGCCGCCTTGGGGCGGCCCGGCGCCGGCCTAGTGCAAATCGAAGCAGCAGCCCGCGTAGTAGGGCTTGTCGCCGCCGTCGACGAAGGGCACCTCGATCGGCTTGCCCTCGTTGCGCCAGGCGTCGCGCCGCTTGTAGCCGGATTCGGCGAGCTCGGCGAGGAGCTCGTCGTGGTGCTGGATCCGGTAGGGACAGACGGCAAAGCCGATGCTGTTGAGCGTGTAGAGCGTGCGCTCGGGATGCACCGCCGTCGTGTTGAGCACGATGCGCCGTGGCTTCACGGGCAGCGCGGCAATGATCTCGGACATGCGCGTCGGCAGGTACTGCAGGCTGCCCGAGGCGTAGAGCACGTCGCAGCCGCTCGCGTCGCGCCAATCGGTGGTGAAGCTGAGCTGCGCGCTGGCCTCGCGCTGCACCGCGAGCTCCCGGCCGCTCGCCACCACGTTAGGCACGTCGCAGACGGTCCAACGCAGGTCGGCAGGGTAGTTGAGCATGCGGCGGAAGGCGTAGTACTTGATGCCGACATGGCCGCCCAGGTCGAAGATGCTGCGCATGCCGTCGTCGAGCGCGCGGCCGAGCCAGAAGAGGCCCGGGTAGTCGTAGAAAGCGACCTGGTGACTGTAGAAGGCGTCCGCCGGGGCGTTGTCGTATCCGATGGCCTTGGAGGGCGGCGCGCCGGCTTCGGCAGCGGCGAAGCTCTCGAAGGAACCCATGAACAGGTTCTCTTCGCGGTTGTCCAGGAACTTGCGCCGGTAGGCAGCTTCGCGGACCGATGACGGCAGCAGATTCGACAGCATGGAAGCCTCTTTGCTCACGGTGGATGCAGCGCATATTTTGCACTTTGAAACAAAAGTATTCAACTGTTTCGTGCATTCTCGGTGTCGCCGGTCGGCATCCGGGCCGGGCCGGGGCTCACTGCGCCTGGTAGCCGGCGTTCTCGATCGCCACGATGATGTCCTGCCGCGGCTGATGGCTCAACACGTCGACATGGCCGGTTTCGAGATCGACCGTGACCTGCGCCTCGGGGTCCACCGTCTGCACCGCGTTCTGCACGGCGCTCGCGCAATGGGCGCAGCTCATGCCCAAGACCTGGAATTTCTGGCTCATCGTTGCTCCTTTCATGGGGATGATGCGCAAGTGTCAACCTTCTCACGTTGTCAATGTCCAGTACAGGGGCGCTCGTCCTTTGCCGTATCCTCGCCTGCGGCCCGCGGTAAGCCCCGGTAACGAACTCTCTTTTCCCTTTCCATGCGAATCCTGCTGGTCGAAGACGATGCGGTGCTGCGCGGCGTGATGCTGCGCAGCCTGGGCGATGCCGGACACCGCGTCGACGTGGCGGCGAATACCGAGGACGCCGACCACCTGTGGCGCGTGCAGCTGTTCGATGCGGTGCTGCTCGATCTCAGCCTGCCGGCAACGGCCAGCCCGACCAGCGGCCTCGCGAGCGGCCTCACCGTGCTGCGCCACGCACGCGCGCGCGGCGACCGCACGCCGGTGCTGGTACTGACCGCGCGCGATCGCACCGAAGAGCGCATCGCCGGCCTCGATGCGGGCGCCGACGACTACCTCGGCAAGCCCTTCGACCTGGCCGAGGTCGAGGCCCGCCTGCGGGCGCTGGTGCGGCGCGCACAGGGCACCGAGGACATCGCCACGCTGGGCCGGCTGCGGCTCGACCGCAAGGCGCGCCGTTTCTCGGTGGCCGGCGCGCCGCTGGACCTGCCGGCGCGCGAGTTCGAGGTCTTGTGGGAGCTGATGAGTCCGCCGGGCCGCACAGTCAGCAAGCGGGCCATGTCCGACAAGCTGTCGAGCTTCGATGAAGCGCTGGGCGACAACGCGCTGGAGGCCTTCATCTCGCGCCTGCGCAAGAAGCTCGCGGGCAGCGGCGCGGCGATCCGCACGCTGCGCGGCATCGGCTATCTGCTGGAAGCGGCCGAGTGAAGCCGGCGCCGCGCCGGGTGTCGGCGGGCGCGCCTTCGCTCACTTCGCGCGTGCTGCGGCGCGTGCTGCTGCCGCTGGCCCTGACCTGGCTGGTGGGCACCGCGGTCGCGGTGGCGGTGGCCGGCCACTTCACCGAGCAGGCCTTCGACCGCGCCTTGCTCGACGATGCCTATTCGGTGTCGGCCAACGTGGAGGCCGGCGAGCGCGACATCCAGCTGCAGCTGTCGCCGCGCGAGGTCACGAGCGTGCTGTTCGACCAGTCGGAGAAGGTCTACTTCGCGGTGCTGCGGCCCGACGGCTCGCGGCTCGCCGGGCACGCGGGCCTGCAGGCACCGGCGCCAAAGGAGGGCGCGCGCTATCGCTTTTCCGATGTGAACTACGAGGGGCAAGCGCTGCGCGCCGTGGTGTTGAACCATGACGCGCCCAAAGCCTTCCGCGTCGTGATCGCGCAAACCACGCGCGCCCGCGCCGCGCTGGTCGAACGGCTGCTGCTCTATTCGCTGGCGCCGCAAGGTGTGCTATTGGCGCTTCTGGCCGTGTGGCTGTGGCGCGGCATCGAAGGCGAGCTGCGTCCACTCGGCGAACTGCGCCGGACGCTGGACCAACGCGATGCCCACGACCTGGCGCCGGTGCCGGTGGCACGCAGCTCGCGCGAGCTCGAACGCCTGGGCGAGACGCTCAACGCCCTGTTCGAGCGCTTGGGCCACAGCGTGCGTGCGCAGCGCGAGTTCGCGGGCAACGTGGCGCACGAGTTGCGCACGCCGCTGGCCGGCATCCGCGCGCTGGCCGACTACGGCCTCGCGCAGCAGGCCCCGGCCGTGTGGCGCGAACAGCTGCAGCACATCGCCGCCAGCCAGGCGCGCGCCAGCCACCTGGTCGACCAGCTGCTCGCGCTGGCGCTGGCCGACGAGGCCCGCACCGGCCTGCAGCGCGCGCCGCTTCGGCTCGACGAGCTGGTGGAGCAGGCGGTGCTGCGCCATCTCGCGCGCGCCGATGCAGAGGGCGTGGATCTGGGCGCGCTGGGTCTCGACCAGCCGGTGACGGTGCAGGCCAATGCGGCGCTCGTCGAAGGCATCCTCGACAACCTGATCGACAACGCGCTGCGCTACGGCGGCCGCACCATCACCGTCGAGCTGGCGGGCCGCACGCTCGGCGTGGTCGACGACGGCCCCGGCATTGCGCCCGAGGTGCAGCGCGACCTGATGCAGCGCTGGTCGCAAGGACCGGCCGGGCAGAAGCTGGGGCAGGGCGCCGGCCTCGGGCTCGCGATCGTGGCGCGCCATGCCGCGCTGCTGGGCGCCGAGCTGCGCTTCGACAAGGCGTCCGAAGCGGGCGGGCTGCGGGTCAGCGTGGCCTTCGCGCCGAGCCCGCCCGGGGACGATCAGCCCAGCGCCGGATAGTCGATGTAGCCCTTCGCGCCGCCGCCGTAGAAGGTGTTCTTGTCCCAGGGATTGAGCGGCGCGCCCTCGCGCAGGCGGCGCACCAGGTCGGGATTGGAGATGAAGGGCTTGCCGAAGGCCACGAGGTCGTCGCCTTCCTTCAATGCCTCTTCGGCCAGCGGCTTGTCGTAGCCGTTGTTCACCATCCAGGCGCCCTTGCCGCCGGCCTGGCGGTAGGCGGCCTTGAGGGCTTCGTAGTCGAAGGGGCGGTCTTCCAGCTCGCGCGGGCCGCCGGTGGCGCCCTCGACGACGTGGATGTAGGCCAGCTTGAGCGTGGCGAGCTGTTTCACGACGTACTCGAAGAGCGGCTGCGGATTCTCGTCGTGCACGTCGTTGGCCGGCGTCACGGGCGAGATGCGGATGCCGGTGCGGCCGCCGCCGACCGCGTCGACCACGGCACGCGTCGCTTCGAGCAGCAGGCGGGCGCGGTTCCCGATGCTGCCGCCGTAGTCGTCGCTGCGCTTGTTGCTGCCGGTCTTGAGGAACTGGTCGAGCAGGTAGCCGTTGGCGGCATGCACCTCGACGCCGTCGAAGCCGGCGGTCTCGACGGCGTTGCGCGCGGCGGCGGCGTAGCCGTGGACGATGCCCGGCAGCTCGCCCGCGTCGAGGGCGCGCGGCTCGGAGGTTTCGACGTAAGTGGGAACGCCGTCCTTGATCAGCACGGTCTTGGTCTTGGCCGTGATGGCCGAGGGCGCGACCGGCTGGCCGCCATCGGGCTGCAGCTCGTTGTGCGAGACGCGGCCCACGTGCCAGAGCTGGACCACGATCTTGCCGCCCTTGGCGTGCACCGCATCGGTCACGCGCTTCCAGGCTTCGAGCTGCTCGCTGCCGTAGAGGCCGGGCACGTCGGCATAGCCCTGGCCCTGCTGGCTGATCGCGGTGGCTTCGGTGATCAGCAGTCCGGCGCTGGCGCGCTGCGCGTAGTAGGTGGCCGCGATATCGCGCGGCACGGCGTTGGGCGAGCGGTTGCGCGTGAGCGGCGCCATGACGATGCGGTTGGCCAGCTTCAGGTCGCCGGCCTGGATGGGGTCGAAGAGGGAGGACATCGGTTCTGCTTGTTGGGGTGGATGAATAGCGCGAACGGTAAACCGGCGCGCCTAACCGCGCTGCCACGGGGTTGTCGGTTTGCTGCTAGGGGATGCAGCAGAATGCCCGCACTCCATGACGATGCATTCCGCCACGCTCACGCCCGCGCAGGCCCTGCGCCTCGCGCTTGCGTTGTCGATGGGTGCCGCGGTCTCACTCGGCATCACGCGCTTTTCTTATGGCTTGCTGCTGCCGCCGATGCGCGCGGATTTGGGCTGGAGCTACACGCTGGCCGGCGCGATGAACACCGCGAATGCGGCCGGCTATTTGCTGGGCGCATTGATGACGCCGGCCTTGATGCGGCGCCTCGGGCCGCTGCGTCTGCTGGTCTGGGGTGCGGTGTGGGCCAGCCTGTTCATGGCGGCCAGCGGCTTCTTCACCTCGGCCTCGGCGCTGCTGTTGCAGCGCTTGCTGGCCGGGCTGGCGAGCGCCTGGGTGTTCGTCGCGGGCGGCCTGCTGGCGGCGCGGCTCGGGACGCTGCAGCCGTCGCGCGCAGGCCTTCTGCTGGGCCTGTACTACGGCGGCACGGGCTTCGGCATCACCTTGTCGGCGCTCCTGGTACCGCCGGTGCTGCACGCTGCCGCGGGCGAAGCGCATGGCTGGGCCTGGGCCTGGTGGGCGCTGGCGCTGGCGAGCTTCGCGGGGACGGCCGTGCTGGGGTACGCGGCGCATGCGATGCCGAGCGAGGCGCGTGCACCCGCTGCGCCGGCGTCCGCGCACGAGGCGGCCGCGCAGCCCGCGCGCGCAGTACGTCGTTTCGGCTGGGCGCTCGCGGGCTATGCGCTCTTCGGCGCCGGCTACATCGGCTACATGACCTTCGTGATCGCGCTGCTGCGCGAGCAGGGCGCGAGCCCGGCGAACATCACGATGTTCTATGCGCTGCTCGGCGTCGCCTGCGTGGCTTCGGCGCGGCTCTGGGCCGGCTTGCTGGATCGCTTTCATGGCGGCCAGCCGCAGGCGGTGCTCAATGCCTTGCTGGGCATGGCAACCCTGCTGCCGGTGCTGAGCGCCGCGTGGCCGGTGACGCTGGTCTCGGGACTGCTGTTCGGCGCAGTGTTCCTGTCGGTGGTGGCCTCCACCACCGCGCTGGTGCGCCACAACCTGCCGGCCGAACAATGGGCCACCGGCATCAGCGCCTTCACGATCATCTTCGCGCTGGGGCAGATCGTGGGGCCCACCGTGACTGGCTGGATCTCCGACGGGCCGGGCGGCCTGGCGCGCGGCCTGGTGGCCTCGGCGATCACGCTGTGGGCCGGGGCTGCGCTCGCCTCGCGGCAGCGGCCGCTGCTGCTTACTTGAGCAGGCCTTCGGTCTTCATGGCTTCCTGTACGGCCGGGCGGGCGCCGACGCGTGCATGCCAGGCCTGCACATTCGCGTAGGGCGAGATGTCGACGCCGGTCGGCTTGGTCCAGTTGGTGACGGTGAACAGGTAGCCGTCGGCCACCGTGAAGTGCTCGCCCATCAGGTAGTCCTTGCCTTCGAGCTCGCCGTTGAGCCACTCGTAGCGCGACTGGAGCTTGGTCCTGAAGATGGCCTTGGCTTCTTCGGGCATGTTGGGGTTGAACATCGGCGAGTAGGTCTTGTGAATTTCGGTGCCGATGAAGGTGAGCCACTCCTGCAGCCGGTAGCGCGAGAGCGTGCCGCTGGCGGGGGCGAGGTTCTTGTTCGGCGCGAGGTCGGCGATGTACTGCACGATGGCCGGACCTTCGCGCAGGCGCGTGCCGTCGTCGAGCTCGAGCATCGGCACGTAGCCGAGCGGGTTGATGCCGTAGTAGTCGGTGCCATCCTGCAGCTTGTGGCTCTTGGTGCTGGCGAGCACGGGTTCGAAGGCGAGGCCGGCTTCGCGCAGCGCGATATGGGGCGAGAGCGAGCAGGCGCCCGGCGAGTAATACAGCTTCATGCGAAAAACTCTCCAATGGATGTTCGGGAAACGTTCTTTCTTGCAGACGCGAGGCCGATGCTAGCGGGTTCGCCGCGAGCGCGTTTGTCCTACGGGGCCTTGGGCGCGGCGACTATCGGGCCGGCCGGCGCGCCTTTCTATGCTCCCGGCACCGCGGGCGGATGACCGCACGCAAGGAGCTCGCTCATGTTGAAGTACGCCATCATTTTTGCGGTGATCTCGCTGATCGCCGGCGCCCTCGGCTTCGGCGGCGTGGCGGCCGGCGCGGCCGGCATCGCGAAGGTGCTGTTCGGGCTGTTCCTGATCCTGGCGGTCGTGTTCCTCGTTCTTGCGGCGCTCGGGGTGGGCGCGGTGAAGAAAGCGCTGGATTGACGCACTACTCGAACGTGGAGACGGTGCTCGACTACGAGGTCGAGGCGCCGTCGCATTTGCTGCTCAACATCGAGGCCGCGCGCAGCGGCGCACAGACTGTGATCAGCGAGGATCTGGCGATCGAACCGGCGGTGGAAATGCAGGTTTTCTGCGACGAGGGCAGCGGCAACCGCTTCATTCGTTTCGATGCGCCGCCGGGGCCGCTGAAGATCCGCTACCGCGCCAGCGTCCAGCGCGCGCACGTGGAAGTGCCGTCCGATCTGGCCGAAGTGCCGGTGAACCAGGTGCCCAACGAGATCCTCCACTACATGATGCCGACGCGCTACTGCGAGTCGGACCTGATGTCGCGCTGCGCGCAGCAGCTCTTCGGCGACCTGCCGCCGGGCATCGGACGCGTGCAGGCCATCGCCGACTGGATTCACGACAGCATCACCTACGAACCGGGCAGCAGCGACTCGACCACCACCGCGCGCGAGGTCTTCGTCGAGCGCGCCGGCGTGTGCCGCGATTTCGCGCACCTGGGCATCACTTTCTGCCGCGCGCTCAACATCCCGGCGCGGCTGGTGGTGGGCTATGTGTGGTTCGACGAGCCGCCGCAGGATTTTCATGCGCTGTTCGAGGCCTGGCTGGGCGGGCGGTGGGTCTTGTTCGATGCCACGCGCATGGCGCCGGTCGATCGGCTGGTGCGCGTGGGCACGGGGCGTGATGCGAAGGACGTCGCCTTCTGCACCATCTTCGGGCCGGTGCGCATGACGGGCAAGTCGCTGGTCGTGCGCGAACTGCAGGACGAAAGCCTCACGCCGCCGGCCGAGCCCGAGCCCAGCGGGCAGCTGGTTGGGATCGAGAAGCCGGCGCCGGTGGCCACGGTCGGCGAACCCTTGAATTGCTATCAAAATGATAGCAATCGGCCCAGGCAAATAGCCGGGCCCGGCTTGCCCCTGCACACCGCACGGAGCACGGTGCGCGATTAAAATTAGCGCCCCTTTCCGCGAGCGCACGCGCATGTGCGCCCCCACTCTCCATGCTGTACCCCGAAGAATTCGATGTGATCGTCGTCGGTGGCGGCCATGCCGGCACCGAAGCCGCGCTGGCCTCCGCGCGCATGGGCGCGCGCACGCTGCTGCTCACCCACAACATCGAGACGCTGGGGCAGATGAGCTGCAATCCCTCGATCGGCGGCATCGGCAAGGGGCACCTGGTGAAGGAGGTCGATGCGCTGGGCGGTGCGATGGCGATCGCGACGGACGAGGGCGGCATTCAGTTCCGCATCCTCAATTCGAGCAAGGGGCCGGCGGTGCGGGCGACGCGCGCGCAGGCCGACCGCGTGCTCTACAAGGCCGCGATCCGGCGCCGGCTCGAGAATCAGCCGAACCTGTCGCTGTTCCAGCAGGCAGTCGATGATTTGATGATCGAGGGCGACCGCGTGGTCGGCGCGATCACGCAGGTCGGCATCGCGTTCCGCGCGCGCGCGGTGGTGCTGACGGCAGGCACCTTTCTCGACGGCCGGATCCATGTCGGGCTCGACAACTACCAGGCCGGCCGCGCCGGCGATCCACCGGCGGTCAGCCTGTCGGCGCGCCTCAAGGAACTGAAGTTGCCGCAAGGCCGGCTCAAGACCGGCACCCCGCCGCGGCTGGACGGGCGGAGCATCGACTTCTCGAAGTGCGTCGAACAACCGGGCGACGGCATGCCGGGCGGTGCCGGGCCGATGCCGGTCTTCAGCTTCATGGGCCGGGCCGACATGCACCCGCAGCAGATGCCGTGCTGGATCACGAACACCAACGCGCGCACGCACGAAATCATCCGTTCCGGCTTCGACCGCAGCCCGATGTTCACCGGCAAGATCGACGGCATCGGGCCGCGCTACTGCCCGAGCGTGGAAGACAAGATCAACCGCTTCGCGGACAAGGAAAGCCACCAGATCTTCCTGGAGCCCGAAGGCCTGACGACCAACGAGTACTACCCGAACGGGATCTCGACCAGCCTGCCTTTCGACATCCAGTACCAGTTGGTGCGTTCGATGGCGGGTCTGGAGAACGCCCACATCCTGCGCCCGGGCTACGCGATCGAGTACGACTACTTCGATCCGCGCGAACTCAAGAGCAACTTCGAGACGCGCGCGATCCAGGGGCTCTTCTTTGCGGGGCAGATCAACGGCACCACCGGCTACGAAGAGGCGGCGGCGCAGGGCTTGTTTGCCGGCATCAATGCGGCGCTGCAATGCAGAGGGGGGGGCGCCTGGATGCCCCGCCGCGACGAAGCCTACCTGGGTGTGCTGGTCGACGACCTGATCACCAAGGGCGTGACCGAGCCCTATCGCATGTTCACCAGCCGGGCCGAGTTCCGGTTGCAGCTGCGCGAAGACAACGCCGACATGCGGCTCACCGAGATCGGGCGCAAGCTGGGCTTGGTGGACGATGCGCGCTGGGACGCCTTCTCGCGCAAGCGCGATCTTGTTTCACGTGAAACAGAGAGGCTGCGTTCTATTTGGGTGAATCCGAGGAATCTGCCGGCTGCCGAGTCCGAACGCGTGCTCGGCAAGGCGATCGAGCGTGAGTACAACCTGGGCGACCTGCTGCGCCGGCCCAATGTAAGTTACGCCTCGCTGATGTCGCTGGACGGCGGGAAGTACGGCTCGGACCAGCCCCTGGGCGAATCGGAGATCGAGCAGATCGAGATCGCGGCCAAGTACGCCGGCTACATCGACCGGCAGCATGACGAGGTCGAGCGCGCGGCGCACTTCGAGAATCTCAAGCTGCCGGCCGACCTCGACTACAGCCAGGTCGCGGCGCTGAGTTTCGAGGTGCGGCAGAAGCTGAGCAAGCATCGTCCGGAAACCCTGGGGCTGGCTTCGCGCATCTCCGGTGTGACGCCGGCGGCCATCTCGCTCTTGATGATTCACCTGCGCAAAGGCGGTCATCGCGCCTTCGCTCGAGACGCAGCGGCCGAGCCGCAGCAGATCGACGAATGAGCCAGGATCTGGTGCTGCGCGAGGGCGCAGCCAAACTCGGCCTCGCGCTGAGCGATCGCCAGTGCGAACGGCTACTGGCCTACGGTGCGCTGATCCTCAAGTGGAACAAGGTCTACAACCTGACTGCGCTGCGCGATCCGACGACGGTGCTGACGCATCATCTGCTCGACAGCCTGTCGGTGATCGGGCCGCTGAACCGCGAGTGGCCGGGGAGGGCGAAACTGCTCGACGTCGGCGCCGGCGCTGGTCTTCCGGGCGTGGTGATTGCGATCCTGCGCGAAGACATTGATGTCAGCTGCCTCGATGCCGTGGCCAAGAAGGCGGCCTTTGTTCAACAGGTCGCGGCCGAGCTGGGGCTGCCCAATCTGCGAGGCGTGCACGCGCGTGTCGAATCGCTGGCCGGAAATTACGAACTCATCAGTTCACGCGCCTTTGCTTCGCTCCCTGATTTCTTCACCGGCTCGATACGCCTGCTGGCGCCCGGCGGGCTTTGGTTGGCCATGAAGGGCAAGGTGCCCGGCGACGAATTGGCCGAGCTGCCGCCGGGAATCGATGTGTTTCACGTGGAACAATTGAGCGTTCCGGGCCTCGATGCCGAGCGCTGCATCGTCTGGGCACGAAAAGCTGCCTCCTGACAGGCGCCCGACGCGTCGACCTCGCTTAGACTCGACGCTCTCCCATCCAAGGCAATTTCATGTTCGGCATCGCTGACTACGGCGCGTTCGTCGTCGCCATCATCATATTTCTCGCGATTCCCGGACCCGGGAACCTGGCGATCATCACCTCCACCGGCAAGGGCGGAATCCGTGGCGGACTGGCCGCCGCCCTGGGCTTGATCGCCGGAGACCAGATGCTGATGTGGGCTGCCGTGGCCGGCGTCGCCGCCTTGCTGGGCGCCTATCCGCCCGCGTTCAAGGCCGTCCAATGGCTGGGTGCGGCCTACCTCGCCTGGTTGGGATTCAAGATGCTGACGGCCAAGCCGGGCGCCGCGCCAGTCCTGAACATCCGTCCGCAGCAGTACTTCCGGCAGGCCTTGATGATCACGCTGCTGAATCCGAAGGCGATCGTCTTCTATATGGCCTTCTTCCCGCTCTTCGTCGACCCGGCTCGCCACCAGGGGCTCACGACCTTCGCGGTGATGGCACTGACCATCGCCGTGCTGACCTTCATCTATTGCCTGATCGCGACGCTGCTCACGCATTTCCTGGCCGAGCGCCTGCGCGCCAATCCCCGCATCTCGGCCACGCTGGAAAAGCTCGCCGGCGTCTTCCTGATCGCCTTCGGCCTCAAGCTGGCGGTGTCCAGATAGCATGGCGAAAATCTTCTGCATCGCGAACCAGAAGGGCGGCGTCGGCAAGACCACGACCACCGTCAACCTGGCCGCCGGACTGGCCAAGGTGGGTCAACGGGTCCTGATGATCGATCTGGATCCCCAGGGCAACGCCACCATGGGCTCGGGCATCGACAAGCGGCAGCTGGAAACGACGGTGTACGACGTGCTGCTCGAGTCCGCTTCCGTGGCCGAAGCACGGGTGAAGTCCGAAAAATGCGGCTATGACGTGCTGGGCGCGAACCGCGAGCTGGCCGGTGCCGAGGTGGAAATGGTCGCGCTCGACCGACGCGAAAAGCGCCTGCGTACCGCGCTGGCCGCCGTCGGCGCCGAGTACGACTTCATCCTGATCGACTGCCCGCCCAGCCTGAGCCTGCTCACGCTCAACGGTCTGTGCTCCGCGCACGGCGTGATCGTGCCGATGCAGTGCGAGTATTTCGCGCTCGAAGGGCTGACCGACCTGGTCAACACCATCAAGCAGGTGCACGCCAACCTCAACAAGAATTTGCAGATCATCGGCCTGCTGCGCGTGATGTTCGATCCGCGCATCACGCTGCAGCAGCAAGTCAGCGAGCAACTCAAGTCCCATTTCGGCGAGAAGGTGTTCGACACCGTGATCCCGCGCAATGTGCGGCTGGCCGAGGCGCCGAGCTATGGCCTGCCGGGCGTAGTCTTCGATCCGGCGGCCAGGGGCAGCCAAGCCTTCATCGCTTTTGCGCAGGAGCTGGTCGAGAAGATGCCGCCGGCCAGCGCGCTGGCCGGCGCTTCGCCCGTGCCCGCACCGGAACCGATGGATGCGCCGCCGGTTGCGATCCAGGATCCGAACGGCCTCTGAGGCCCGCCGGATCGATCTCTTTTGCTATCAATTTCGCAGCAGATGACTGCCCCGAAAATCCTGTTGCTGCCCGGCTGGCAAGACAGCGACCCGCCGCATTGGCAGAGTCGCTGGGAGGCGGTTCATGGCGATCATCGAGTCGAGCAGCATGACTGGATGCGCCCCTTGCGCGGTGACTGGTCGGCCCGCCTCGAAGAAGAGATCCTGGCTGCGCCGGGCCAGGTCGCGCTCGTGGCGCACAGCCTGGGCTGCATCCTCGTCGCCGCCTGGGCCGCGCATTCGCGCAACACGCACAAGGTGGCGGCCGCGCTGCTGGTCGCGCCGGGCGATCTGGAGCGCGAGGACCTGCGCGAGCTGATCCCGGGCTGGGCGCCGATCGTGCGCCAACCCTTGCCATTCCGCGCTCTCATGATCGCGGCCAACGACGACCCCTACTGTGCTGCCGAGCGCTCGCGCGCAATGGCCGGCGACTGGGGAGCCCGCTACATCGACGCAGGTCGAGGCGGCCACCTCAACGGCGAATCCGGCCTGGGCGACTGGCCCCATGGCCGTCAATTGCTGAACGATCTATTGAAAGAAGAATGACCTCGATGGCCACCAAGAAACCCAAGGGCCTCGGCCGCGGACTCGAAGCCCTGCTGGGCCCGACCTTCAACGGTCCGGACAGCTCCGCCAACGACGATGCCGCGCCGCCCAACCCGACCGCGCTGAACCTCGACCAGATGGTGCCCGGCGTCTACCAGCCGCGCACGCGCATGGACGAGGGCGCGCTCTACGAGCTGGCCGAGAGCATCAAGGCGCAGGGGATCATGCAGCCGATCCTGGTTCGCCGCCTCGACGGAGATGCGGCGCGCACCAAGAACGCCGAGTTCGAGATCATCGCGGGCGAGCGCCGCTTCCGCGCGGCCAAGCTGGCCGGGCTCGACAGCGTGCCCGTGCTCGTGCGCGACGTGCCGAACGAAGCCGCCGCGGCCATGTCGCTGATCGAGAATATCCAGCGCGAAGACCTCAACCCGCTGGAAGAGGCCCAAGGCCTGCAACGCCTGGTCGCCGAGTTTGGGCTCACTCACGAATCTGCGGCCCAGGCGGTGGGCCGTTCGCGCAGCGCCGCCAGCAATCTGCTGCGTCTTCTGAACCTGGCCGAACCGGCTCAGGCGATGCTGATGGCGGGTGACATCGACATGGGCCATGCGCGCGCGCTGCTTTCGCTCGACAAGGGCACCCAGATCACCGCGGCCAACCAGATCGCCGCCAAGAAGCTCTCGGTGCGCGAGGCCGAGGCGCTGGTCAAGAAGCTGGCCGCCGAGTTCAGCCTCACGCCGTCGCCGCGGCGCGGCGCCGCCGAGAAGTCGCGCGACCTCCAGCGCGTGGAGGAAGAGCTGGCCGATCTGCTGGCGGCCGAAGTCGAAGTGCGCATCAAGAAGCGCAGCAAGCGCAACGGGAAGGTGGAGGAGAGCGGCGAACTCGCGATCCACTTCGGCTCGCTCGAAGCGCTCAACGGTCTGATCGACCGCATCCGCCAAACGGCATAACTCACGACATCTCGGATCCCTTCCTTCCGGGCGATTGATTCGCCGGCTTCTTTGCGCATATGCTCAGGAGTTACTTTTTTTAACTTTAGCCCGAAAGTTCTCGGAGGGGATTCCACCATGCACATCGCTCGACTTCCGCTTGCCGCCGTCGCCGTGGGGGCGCTTCTTTTGACCGGTTGCCAGACCACGGACATGCAGATGGGCAGCCAGAGCGCGAAGACCGTGGCGACCGGCAGCGCAGCCGGCAGTGCATCGGCCAATACCAGCAGCTCGCTCGAGCGCTGCGCCTCGCCACTGGGCACCGTGTCGCTGATCGAGAACCAGTCGGCGGGCTGGTACACCATCCTGCGCAACGAATACAAGCTGCCCCCGACGGCCAACCTGCTGCGCCTCTTGATCCAGCAATCCAACTGCTTCGTGGTGGTCGAGCGCGGTGCGGCCGGCATGAACGCCATGTCGCGCGAGCGCGATCTCATGCAGTCGGGCGAAATGCGCCAGGGCAGCAACTTCGGCCGCGGCCAGATGGTGGCTTCCGACTACGGCATGTCGCCCGAGATCGTGTTCAGCAACAGCAATGCCGGTGGAGTCGGCGGCTCCTTGGGCGGCCTGGTGGGCGGCCGTTACAGCGGCGTGCTGGCAGCGGTCGGCGGCAACCTGCAGACCAAGGAAGCGAGTGCGCTGCTCACACTGATCGACAACCGATCCGGCGTGCAGGTCGCGGCCTCGGAAGGCAGCGCCTCCAAGACCGACTTCGGCGCCTTCGGCTCGGTCTTCGGCGGCAGCGGTGCCGGCGCTCTCGGCGGCTACACCAACACGGCGCAGGGCAAGGTCATCAGCGCCGCCTTCATGGACGCCTTCAACCAGATGGTCGTTTCGCTGCGCAACTACAAGGCGCAGACGGTGCAGGGGCAGGGCCTGGGCGGCGGCGGCCGGCTGGGTGTCGATGGCGGCGTGGCGCCGTCGCAGACCTCGGCGCCGGCCGAGCGTGCGCCAACTCGGCGCAACAGCAAATAAGACCTGACGCTCAGGATGCAAAGCCCGGCGCGGCTCTTCGAGCCCCGGGCTTTTTGCATTCTTCTTCAGAGGCTGAAGATCTTGCCGGGGTTCATGATGTTCTTCGGATCGAGCGCGCGCTTGATCGTGCGCATCATGTCGATCGCGCCGGCGCCGGCTTCGGCGACCAGGAAATCCATCTTGTGCAGGCCCACGCCGTGCTCGCCGGTGCAGGTGCCTTCGAGCGCCAGCGCGCGCGACACCAGCGCGTGGTTGAGCTTCTCGGCCGTCACGCGCTCCTCGGGGGCATTCGGATCCAGCAGATAGCCGAAGTGGAAGTTGCCGTCGCCCACATGGCCGACCAGGAAGTAGGGGATGCCGCTGGCATCGGCCTCGGCCACCGATTCGAGCAGGCAGTCGGCCAGCCGCGAGATCGGCACGCAGGTGTCGGTCGAGATCACGCGGCAGCCGGGGCGCGACTGCACGGCCGCGAAATAACTGTTGTGCCGCGCGGTCCACAGGCGCGTGCGCTCTTCCGGCGTGCTGGCCCATTCGAAGGCCTTGCCGCCGTGGCCGCTGGCCAGTTCCTGCACGGTCTCGGCCTGTTCCTTGACGCCGGCCGGCGAGCCGTGGAACTCCATCAGGAGCATCGGTTCCTCGCGCAGGCCGAGCTTGGCGTAAGCGTTCACCATGCGCACGGTGTTGACGTCGATCAGCTCCACACGCGCGATCGGCACGCCCAGCTGGATGATCTCGATGGTGGTGCGCACGGCCGCCTCGATGCTCGGGAAGGAGCAGATCGCGGCCGACACCGCCTCGGGCAGCGGATAGAGGCGCAGCGTGATCTCGGTCACCACGCCCAGCGTGCCTTCGCTGCCGACCATCAGGCGCGTGAGGTCGTAGCCGGCCGATGACTTCTTCGCGCGCGTGCCGGTGCGGATCACTTCGCCGCTCGCGGTGACCACCTCGAGCGCCAGCACGTTCTCGCGCATGGTGCCATAGCGCACCGCGTTCGTGCCGCTCGCGCGGGTGGCGGTCATGCCGCCGATCGAAGCGTCGGCGCCGGGGTCGATCGGGAAGAAGAGGCCGGTGCTCTTGATCTCGTCGTTGAGCTGCTTGCGCGTGACGCCGGGCTGCACCGTGACCGTGAGGTCGTCGGCGTTGGTCGAGAGCACGCGGTTCATGCGGCTCACGTCGATGCTGATGCCGCCCTGCACCGCGAGCAGATGCCCTTCGAGCGAGGAGCCGACGCCGAAGGGGATCACCGGCACGCTGCAGTCGCTCGCAAGCTTGACCGCGTCGGCCACGTCCTGCGTGCTCTCGGCGAAGACCACGGCCGAAGGCGGCGGCGCATCGAAGGAAGACTCGTCGCGTCCGTGCTGCGTGCGCACCGCCATCGCGGTCGAGCAGCGCTCGGCAAAGCGCGCCTTCAAGGCTGCGATCAGCGCATCGGGCACCTCGCGCAGCGCGATCTCGGGCGTGAGATGGGAAAGGGCGGCGGGGGCGTTCATCGGCGGGTCTCCTGAAGGGTCTACCATTCTACGAACCGCATTCGAAAAGGGCCCCGACATGGGCAATCGACTCACTCAGATCGCCACGCGCACCGGCGACGACGGCACCACCGGCCTCGGCGACAACACGCGCGTGCCCAAGGACCACCTGCGCGTGCACGCGATGGGCGACGTGGACGAACTCAACTCGCACATCGGCGTGCTGCTGTGCGAGCCGATGCCGGCGCCCGTGCGCGAGCTGCTGGTCGACGTGCAGCACCAGCTCTTCAACCTCGGCGGCGAGCTCTCGATGCCGGGCTACACGCTGCTCAAGGCCGATGCGCTGCTGCAGCTCGACAACGCGCTGGCCGAGCACAATGCGGCGCTGCCGCGCCTGGCCGAGTTCATCCTGCCGGCCGGCACCCGCGCCGCCTCGCAGGCGCACGTGTGCCGCACGGTCGCGCGGCGCGCCGAGCGTGCGGTCGTCGCGCTCGGCGCCGAGGCCGAACTCAACGATGCGCTGCGCCAGTACCTCAACCGCCTGAGCGATCTGCTGTTCGTGCTGGCGCGCGTGCTCAACCGCGTCGACGGCGGCGACGACATGTACTGGAAGAGCGAGCGCATGGCGCGTGCCGCTGCCAGTGAAGAATGACGACTTGAACCCAGGAACCCGAACCATGCCCATCGAACCCCGTTCTCCCGCATTGATCGCCGCGCTCGCATTCGCGGCCATGCTCGCGCTGCCGGTTGCCGCGTCGGCCCAGAGCGCCGACAACCCACCGAAGGCGCAGCGTGCCAACACCCTGAAAACCCCGCCGCGCGACAACAAGGTCCTCGGCGGCATCGAGCGCGGTTCCGATGCCGCCGGCCGCGGCATCGACCGCGCGGGCAGCGCCACCGAGCGTGGCGTCAACAACGTGTCGGAGCGCGCGAGCCGGCCGGTGCGCAGGGTGGGCGAGGCCTTCGGGCGCAAGCTCGGCGGCGGCCATGCCGCGCCGCCGCCGGTCGGGCCGCAGGGCAGCGCGCCCTAGCTTTACCTTGCTTCATCTCGCGCGTACATGCATGGCGCGCGAGCGACACACGGGCCTTCGACACTGAACTCCTCATCAACGCGAAGGAGTTCCAAGATGATCGAGTCCAAGAGCATGGCCGTGGCCGCAGCGGCGCTCGCGATGTGCATGGCGGGCAGTGCCTTTGCGCAGGACCGCCGGTTCGACCACGACGATCGCCGGGGCCCGCAGCACTATCAGCAGCAGCAGCAGCAGCAGCAGCAGCAGCAGCAGCAGCAGCAGCAGCAGCAGCAGCAGCAGCAGCGTCATTTCGAACGCCACGGTGCTCACCAGGACTTTCGGGAGGGCCGCCATTTCGACCGCCACGGCTATTCGCATCCGCGTGCCGAATGGCGCCGCGGCGGCTACGTGCCGCGCGAATACCGCGGCCGCAACTACGTGGTCAGCGACTGGCGTGGCCACCGGCTGCATGCGCCCCCGCGTGGCTACCAGTGGGTCGGCGTCGGAGGCGACTATGTGCTGGCCGCCATCGCCACCGGCCTGATCGCGCAGATCATCGCGGGCCAGTAAGGCTTCAGACGGCGGTCGGCGCCATCTGGGCGCACACGTTGCGCCCGGTGATGGTCAGGCGCAGCCCGCCGCCATGCCATTCGAGCCAGTTCAGTTTCACGTAGGCGTCGATGTCCTTGTCGTCGATCCGGTCGGCCTGGCGCTGGGTCAGCAGATCGACCGTGGCAGGCAGCGCCTGCCGCAGCCGCTCCCGGGCCGCGGCTTCATCGGCCGCCGTCGGGGAAGTGCGCGTGGAAGTGGAAGTCGATGCCATGGCTGGTTCTTTTCCGATCGCTGAGGAATGGGGACCAATGTACGCTTCCTGTGTGAAGCGTCACGGACCTTTTTCTCGGATCAGGCCATAAGACATCGGCGAGGCATCATTTGCGCTTCGGCTGCAGCAGCTTGCTGACCTCGTCCACGTTGGACCGGATGCGTTCGCTCACGATGTCAAAAGCCTCGGCCTGCGACTTGGCCGCCAGTTCCGACAGCTCGCGGATGTCGTCGAGTGCCTGCTTGAAGGCGGCCTTGCCCATGGCATCGAGCTTGGCGAGATTGTCCCGCGGGTCGGCGGGCGACATCCCCTTCACCGTGCCCTGCCATTCGACGATCGATGCCTTGAGCATCTCGGTCTGGCGCTGCACCACCGCCTGCAACCCCTGGTAGGACTTCTCGTTGGCCTGCACCAGCGCCTGCAGGTCCTTGCGCCCGCTCTCGACGATGGCGCCTGCGGCGCCCGCCAGCGGAAGGTTCTGCAGGCGTTCGGCCATGCCCTTGAGGGGCTTGATGAAGGCGTCCTGGACATCCTCCGCGGCCGTGGGGCGCGCTTTCTTGGCGGCGGTGGCGCCGCTTGATTTGCTGCTTGTTGCCATGCTTTTCTCCGTTCTGTGGTTGGGGCTGCCACGATACGCCCACACCAGGGCTTCATGGAAGTGGCTTGCAATTTCGCACGCATGTGCTAAATTGGCTCGCATGGACGCCAAGACCCAGAAGAGCGAGATGACCCGCACCGCCATCGTCGGTGCGGCGATGGATCTCGCCTCGGCCGAAGGCCTGGAGGCCATCACGCTGCAAGCGGTGGCCACGCGGCTGGGCTTGTCCAAGAGCGGGGTGTTCTCGCGCGTAGGCTCGCGCGAAGCCTTGCAGAAGGCGGTGATCGAGGAATTCGGCCGCCGCTTCCTGGCCGATGTCTTCGTGCCTGCGATGCAAAAGCCCAAGGGCCTCGCGCGCCTCGACGAGATCGTGTCTCGCTGGATCGTGCGCACGCGCGACGTGGAGATCGAAACCGGCTGCATCTACACCGCCGGAGCCTTCGAGCTCGACGACCGCGAAGGCGAGCTGCGGGACCTGCTGCTGGAAGAAGTCACGCGCTGGCGCGCCGCGCTCCGGCGTACCGTGCTGCAGGCCATCGAGACCGGCGAGCTCAAGGCCGAGACCGACCCCGCGCAGCTCGTGAGCGAAATCAACGGCCTGGTGATGGCCCTGCTGCACGACGCGCGCTTCCTGCGCGACCCGCGTGCCGCTGAGCGCGCCGTGCTGACCTGGCAACGGCTGGTCGCCAGCTACCGGGCCTGAACCCCCATGTCTCTCTGCCTTGCCCGTTCCCTTGTCTGAATTTCGCACAACTGTGCGATAAAAGGAGAAACCTCATGTTGATCGCTTTTCTCTTTCTTGGAGCCTGCCTGTTGGGGCTGGGCATCCGTTCCGTCGTTGATACCGTGCGCAGCCTCCCGCGCAGCAACGAAGACTGGGTCTGGTACTGAGCATGGAATCCACCATCAGCACCGGCGCCAGCGCCGCCGCTTCCAACTACTACGGCGCCAGCCTCGCGATGCGCGCACTGCGCTTCGCGCTGGGCACGGCGCAACGCGCCTGGCCGGCTCTTGGGGTCCGCGCCGCCTATCGGCTCTTCGGCACGCCGCTGCCGCTCAAATGGATCAACCGGCGCCACGGCCCGGGCGCGGGCTGGCGGCGCGAAGCCTGGCCCTTCGAGGACGCGAGCATGGGCCTCTACACGCCCGCCGTGATGGCCGCCGACACGCCGAAGGTCCTGCTGGTGCACGGCTGGGGCGGTCATGCGGGCCAGATGCTGGCGCTCGCGCAGGCCGTGGCGGCCGAGGGTTTCACGCCGGTGCTGCTCGAGATGCCGGCCCATGGCCGCAGCGCGGGCACCGTCAGCAACTTGCCGCAGTTCGCACGTGCCATCGACTACGTGGCAGCGCGGCTGGTGCAGCAGGGCGCCGTCCTGCAGGCCGTGGTCGCGCACTCGCTGGGTGCCAACGCGCTGGCCTACGCCGCGGGCCGCGGCCTGCCCGCGCAAAGCCTGGTGCTGCTGGCGCCGCCCGCGTCGCCGCACGCGTTCACGCGCTATTTCGCGCACGTGTTCGGCCTCAGCGAGCGCACGCGCGCCGCGATGCAGCGGCGGATCGAGGCGCGCGAGGGCATCCTGATGCCGCTCCTGGAGCCGGCCGCCGTCGGCCCGCGCATCGGCCAGCCCACGCTGGTCGTGCACGACCGTGACGACCGCGTCAATCGCTTCGCGGACGGCGTGGCCTACCGCGATGCGATCGCGGGCGCGCGGCTGATCGCGACCGAAGGCCTGGGCCACCGGCGCATCCTCAAGGAGCCTTCGGTGCTGCAGGAAGTGGTCGCGTTCATCGTCCGGCCCTGAGCGCCGGAAGAAGCTTCAGCGCGACGCGAGCGCGGCCGCTGCCGCGTCGGGCAGCTCGATCTTGACCTCGAGCACCTCGAGGTCGTCCTGCTTCTCCAGGTTGACCTTGATGTCCTCGGCCTTGATCGACACGTACTTGGAGATCACCGCGATCAGCTCGCGCTGCAGTTCCGGCAGGTAGTCGGGCCGCTTCTTGCCGCTCAAGCTGCTGCGCTCGTGCGCGAGGATGATCTGCAGCCGCTCCTTGGCGACGCTCGCAGTCTTCTTCTTTTCGCCCAAGAGGAACGAGAGGAGGGACATGGCTTATCTCCCTCCGAACATGCGCCTGAAGAAGCCCGGCTTCTCGGCATCGATGAAGCGCATCGGCTTGTCTTCGCCGAGGAAGCGCGCCACCACGTCGCTATAGGCCTCGGCCACGTCGCTCTCCTTGTCGTGGATCGCGGGCACGCCCTGGTTGGAAGCCTGGAGCACGCTTTCGGATTCGGGGATCACGCCGATCAGCTTGATGCGCAGGATGTCCTTGATGTCCTCCAGCGAGAGCATCTGGCCGCCGGCCACGCGGTTCGGGTTGTAGCGCGTGATCAGCAGGTGCTCCTTGATCGGGTCGCCGCCGTTCTTCGCGCGCTTCGTCTTGCTGCCGAGCATGCCGAGGATGCGGTCGGAATCGCGCACCGACGAAACTTCCGGATTGGTCACGACCAGGGCCTCGTCGGCGAAGTGCATCGCCATCAGCGCACCGGTCTCGATGCCGGCCGGGGAGTCGCAGACGATGTAGTCGAAGTCCATTCCGCCGAGGTCCGTCAGAACCTTCTCGACGCCGTCCTGCGTGAGCGCGTCTTTGTCGCGCGTCTGCGAAGCGGCCAGCACGAACAGGTTGTCGCACTGCTTGTCCTTGATGAGGGCCTGATTCAGGTTGGCCTCGCCCTGGATCACGTTGATCAGGTCGTACACCACGCGCCGTTCGCAGCCCATGATCAGGTCGAGGTTGCGCAGGCCGACGTCGAAATCGATCACGGCCGTCTTCTTGCCGGCAAGCGCGAGCCCCGACGCAAAGCTCGCGCTCGTGGTCGTCTTGCCGACGCCGCCCTTGCCCGAGGTCACCACCACAATTTTGGCCATTCCATTCCTTCGTTTATTTCGGTTGTCAGGTGTGCGAGGCGCGCCGCTTCATTGAATCGCGCTCATCACGATTTTCTTGCCGTCGAGCGAGATCTGTGCCGGCTTGCCTGCGATGTCTGCCGGCAGAGCGACTTCCGAGGTGCGGTAGATGCCCGCGATGGCCACCAGCTGCGCTTCCATGCAGGTCGTGAAGATGCGCGCCTCGGCATTGCCGCGCGCACCGGCGATCGCCTTGCCGCGCAGCGGTGCATAGACGTGGACGTTGCCGTCGGCGATCACCTCCGCGCCGAAGCTGACCACGGCGGTCACGACCACGTCGCCGCCCCGCGCATACACCTGCTGGCCCGAGCGCAAGGGCTTGTCGATCACCAGCGTGCCGTTCGCCGGCACCGGCACTTCGCGCACGATTTGCGGCGCCTCGCTGGGCGCCTCGGCCGGCGGCGCAGGCGGGCGGGGGCTCGGCGTCACCGGCATCGCGGCCAGCGACAGGCCGGCGGCACGGGCCGCGGCATTCTGCGCATCGTTGCCGCCGCGCACGGCGATCGGCTGCGTCTGGTGGCGCGCCAGCAACGCGCGCAGCGCGGCAAAGTCGATATTGGCGCCCGCTTGGTCCTCCTGCAGCTGCGAGAGGTCGATGACCACCGGCTCCTGATCGAAGAAGTCAGGCGAATCGGCCAACTGGACGTCCAGCGCCTCGGCGAGAACGCCGAGCTCGGCCGTCTTGAGGATCACGGCGATCAGCGGCAGCGTCGCGCTCTTGAATTCGAATACCGCCTTGGTGCGCGCGGCGGAAGCATCGGCCATGGAAAACGTTGGTGCGAAAAGCGTTGGAGTCTAACGGGGCGCAGGCCGCACGCCGCTGACAGGCTGGTGAAAGAACACGCGGCACAACATCTCTTGCACCAGGTTGCATTTTTTGCGGTCATGAAGGAGCGCCCGATTCCTACACGGGGCCCGGAAATCTCTTCGCAGACTGGCCCGCTTCAAAAAGGCGCATTTCCTGCCATGCAACCCATCCTCGATATCCGGACCGTCCAGCCCGGCCTCTACACCTACAGCCTCGGTGCGGTGGCGCAGCCCGTGCTTCCGCGCGACGATTTCTTCGAAACAGCCGAGCGCTGCCTGCAGGACGCGGGCCAGGGCCTCTTCCTGTACTTCGACCGCGTCCAGATCTGCTTTGCCGGCTTTGCGCTCGGCAGCTATCCGGTGACGCGCATGGTCGAGGATCCGATGGGACTGTTTCGCGAACTCATGGCGCGCATCGAAATCGTCTACCGATCGCGCACCCTCCCGCGCCGGCGCATTCAGGCCTGGCGCGAGCGGCTCAGCAGCGCGTAGAGCAGGATCGCGCCGAAGGTCGCCGTGCCGATGCCGCCGAGCGCGAACTGGCCGAACTTCAGCGTGAAATCGCCGGTGCCGATGATCAGCGTGATCGCAGCCACGATCAGGTTCTTGTTCTGCGAGAAGTCGACCTTGTTGTCGACCCAGATCTTGGCGCCCGCGACCGCGATCAGGCCGAAGACCACGATGCTGACGCCGCCCATCACCGGCAGCGGGATGGCCTGGATCAGCGCGCCGAACTTGGGGCTGAAGCCCAGCAGCAGCGCGATCAGCGCGGCGACCACGAACATCGCCGTGGAATAGATCTTGGTGGCCGCCATCACGCCGATGTTTTCCGCATAGGTCGTGACGCCGGTGCCGCCGGCCGCGCCGCTCACCATGGTCGCGATGCCGTCGCCGATGAAGGCGCGGCCGAGATAGGGGTTGAGGTCGCGCCCCGTCATCGCGCTCACGGCCTTGATGTGGCCCAGGTTCTCGGCCACGAGGATCACCGCCACCGGCGCGATCAGCAGCATCGCGTTGACATCGAACACCGGCACCGCGAACCGCGGCAGGCCGAACCATGGCGCGGTGCCGAGGGCCGTGAAGTCGATCGGCTTGCCCAGCCCGAGGCCGTTGGTCAGCACTGCGTAGATCACGCTCGCGGCGATCAGCCCCATCAGGATCAGCAAGCGCTGCACCATGCCGCGCGTGTAGACCGCGATCAGGCCGACGCAAAGAAAGGTCAGCGCCTGGATCCAGGTGTCGAAGCCGGTCGGCGCCATGTTCTTGATCGGCACGCTCGCCAGGTTGAGCCCGATCACCGCGACCACCGCGCCGGTGACCACCGGCGGCATCAGCCGTTCGATCCAGTGCACCGCAACGTCCTGCTCGATCTCCTCGACCTCCACGCCGCGCAGGGGCGCCGTCTTGTGATGGCGCTCGTTGGTGACGGCCACCAGGATGCCGATCAATGTGTAGACCAGGCCGCAGGCGATGATGCCGCCCAGCGCCACGCCCAGGTTGGCGTTCGGCCCCTGGCCGGCATAGCCCGTGGCCGCGATCACCACGCCGATGAAGGCGAAGCTCGAGCCCAGGTAGCTGGGCACCCGGCCGCCGGTGACGACGAAGAAGATCAGCGTGCCGACGCCGCTCATCAGGATCGCGATGTTGGGATTGAAGCCCATGAGGATCGGCGCCAGCACCGTGGCGCCGAACATCGCGATCACGTGCTGCACGCCCATCGCGGCCGTTTGCGGCCAGGGCAGCCGCTCGTCGGGCGCCACCACGGCGGTGCTGCCGGCTGCGACTTCGCGCCAGCGGGGAAGGTAGGAATCGCTCATTGTTCTTCTCCTCGGTTGTTGTCTTTGTCGGGATCCCGGGCTCAGCCGGTCAGCGCGCCTTCAGCACCGCCATGGTGATGCGGGAGACGCAAGTGAGTTCGCCCGCGTCGTTGGTCATGTCGATCTGCCACACCTGCGTGCTGCGGCCGCGGTGCACCGGCCGCGCGGTGCCGGTGACCCAGCCGGAGGTCGTGGCCTTGATGTGATTGGCATTGATGTCCAGTCCCACGCAGCGCTCGCCTTCGGGCGCCGAGTAGTGGGCGCCGCAGGAGCCCAGCGTCTCGGCCAGCACCACCGACACGCCGCCGTGCAGGATGCCGAAGGGCTGGCGCGTGCGCTCGTTCACCGGCACGCGGGCGCGAATGAAATCGTCACCGATCTCGAGGAACTCGACGCCCAGCGTCTGGACCGCGGTGTCGATGTGGCTGCGAGTCAGTTCTTCGATCGAGATTTCTTTTTTCCAGATGGGCATGCGGCATTCTCCTGTTCGATGTGGCCAAAACTATAGCGACTGGCCCTGATACGACGGGCCTCCCGCCGACACTGCCGCCGGCCTTGTACGGCATAAGCTTTCATCATGACCCGCGCAGGACGATGGATCACCGGAACCGCCGTCGCGGTGCTGCTCTTGCTGGGCGGCCTGGCCCTGTTGGCCTGGCGGCTGTTGCCGAGCGACGAAGCGCTCGCGGCCGAGATCGGCCAGCGCTTCGAGAAGGCCTCCGGCATCGCCCTTCGCATCGGCGGGGCGCACTGGTCGCTGAGGCCGATCCCGGTGGTGGTGCTGAGCGATCTCGCGACCGTGCAGGAGCGCCCAATCACCGTGCGGCGCGTGGTCGTGCGGCCGCAGCTCGCCGCGCTGTGGAATCGCAGGATCGCGATCGATGCCGTCGAAATCGAGGGTGCCGTGCTGCCGCGCACCTCGGTGCGCGCCTTCCGCGGGCGTTGGCAGTGGAGCGATGCGGCCACGGCGTTGGCCGGCGCGTGGAGCCCGGCGGAGGTTCCGCTCGAACACCTGCGGCTGCGCGATGTGACCTGGATCGACCGCCGCGACATCGGATTGGCCTACGACGCCGACCTGCGCTTCGACCGCGGCTGGCGCCCGCGCGAGGCCGAAGTGTCGCGGCGCGGCGCATCGCCCGCCGCGAGGATGCGCGTCGAACGTGAAGGCGAGCAGGACCGCTGGCGCGTGAAGATCGATGTGGGCGGCGGCTCGTGGAACGGCGATGCGGCGCTGCGGGTGCTCGACCAGGGCCGGATGCGCCTCACGGCCCAGCTGTCGCCGAAGGGCGTGGACATCGCCGGGCTGGTCGGCGCCTTTGCGCGGCGCAACGCGGTCGAAGGCAGGATCGACGGCCAGACCGAGCTCGAAACCGAGGGCGACAACCTGGGCGAGATGGTGCGCCGGCTGCACACGCGCACCCGATTCACGGTCAAGCCCGCGACCTTGAAGGGCTTCGATCTCGCGAAGGCAGTCAGCACCGCCGGCGCGGACCGCAGCGGCCAGACCGTGTTCGACGAACTCACGGGCACCCTCGACACCCAGTCCGGCGACGACGGCATCGTGCTTCGCTACACCGGCCTGCAGGCGCGCTCCGGCTTGCTCACCGCGAGCGGCAGCGCCACGGTGCTCAACCGGCGCCTGAGCGGCGAGGCAGCAATCGACCTGGTCGACGGCGTGGTCGGCGTGCCCTTCAAGCTCGCCGGCACGCTCGACGAGCCGCAGCTTTCGCTGACCGGCGGCGCGCTCGCCGGCGCCGCAGTGGGCACGGCCGTGCTGCCGGGTGTCGGCACCGCCATCGGCGCGCGCATCGGGCAGCAGGTGGAAAAGCTGTTCGGCGGCGAGGACGAAGAGAAGGAAAAGAAGCCGCCGCAGAAGCCGCGCTGAGGCTCAGGGCGCCGGGCGGAAACCGGGCAGCGCATGCATGCGCCGCTTGAGCGCTTCGATGAAGGCGGTCACACGCGCGGGTCTATAGATCCCTGGCGGCAACGCGACGTGGATCCCGACCGGCTCCAGCCACCATTGAGGCAGCACCCGCTTGAGCCGGCCGGCCTGCAGGTCGTCCTGGCACATCCACGGCGCCGCCGCCCCGATGCCCGCGCCGTTGAGGATGGCGCGGTAGCTCGACAGCAGGCTGTCGGTGCGGATCGGCGTGTCCAGCGCCACGATGCGCGAGCGGCCGGCCTTGTCGAGCAGGCGCACGCTGCCCATCACGTAGGGCACCAGCCCGACGCAGGGCAGCGAGGGCAGCCGCGCCAGGGTCACCGGCCCCAGGCGCTTGAGCAGCGCCGGTGTCGCGAGCAGCACGCGCTCCATCGAGCCGAGCTGGCGGCAGACCAGCCCCGGGTCGCGCACCTCGCCGACGCAGACCCAGCACTCCGCGCCCGAGGCGGCGAGGTCGACCACGCGATCGGTCAGCGTCAGCTCGATGCGCAGGCCGGGATGGGCGGCGCGCAGATCGGTCACTGCATCGGTCAGGAAGCCGGTGCCGTAGCCGGAGGGGCCGATCACGCGCAGCGTGCCCTCGGGCCGGCTCTGCCCGCCCGAGAGCCGGCTCGACAGGCCCGACCAGCGATCGGTCAGGTCGTGCGCCTCGGCCAGCAGCGAGCGGCCTTCGTCGGTCAGCGAGAAGCTCGCGGTGGTGCGTATCGCGAGCTTGCAGCCGAGCAGGCGTTCGAGCTCCAGCAGCCTGCGGCTCACCGTCGGCTGCGTGGTGCCGAGCAGGCGGGCCGCCTTGCTGAGCGAGCCGGTGTCGCCGATGCGCAGAAAAGTGTCGAGCAGGTCCAGGCGGTCGTGCGTGGTCTTCATGCGCAGCACGTATAGCACTTCATCGTCCCATACGTCTACCGCTGGCGCCGGTCTCTTCGTATCTTCGACGGCATGAGCCGCAGGGCCGTTCCCAAGGGCGAATACCGGAGCGCGCAGCGCAGAGGTTACTTAATGAGCACCCAGACCCCCACTGCACGCTTCGTGGGCGACACGCCGCAGGGCGGCACCGTCCTCGGCTTCTATGCGCCCAAGGGCGCGCCGCGCCCGCCCCGCATTGCGCGCGGCGAGGGCATCTTCCTGTGGGACGCCGACGGCAAGCGCTATCTCGACGCCACCGCCGGCGCGGTGGTCGCCAACATCGGCCACGGCAATCCGCGCGTGCTGGCCGCGATGACCGAGCAGGCGGCCAAGGTCAGCTTCGCCTACCCGCGCTTCTTCGAGAGCGAGCACAACATCGCGCTGGCCGACCGCGTTTGCGCGCTCGCGGGCGAAGGCTTCGATCGCGCCTTCTTCGTCTCGGGCGGCTCGGAAGCCAACGAATCGGCGATCAAGCTCGCTCGGCAGTACGCGGTGGTCAGGGGCCAGGCGAGCCGCGCCAAGGTGATCTCGCGCAACCCGAGCTACCACGGTTCCACGCTGGGCGCGCTGGCGGTCACGGGCGATGCCAACACGCTCAATCTCTACGGGCCGATGATCCGCGCGATGCCGAAGGTGCCGGCGCCGCTGTCCTACCGCGTGCCGGAAGGGCACACCGTCGAGTCCCATGCGCTGGCGTGCGCCGACGAACTCGAACAGGCCATCCTGCGCGAAGGCCCGGAGACCGTGCTGGCCTTCATCGTCGAACCGATCGGCGGGCTCTCGACCGGCGCGGTGGTGTCCTCGGCGGCCTACTTCGAGCGCGTGCGCAGCATCTGCGACCGCCATGGCGTGCTGGTCATCTACGACGAGATCATGAGCGGCGCCGGCCGCACCGGCGCCTTCCTCGCCGCGCACCACTGGCCGGCCGCGCGCCCCGATCTCGTGACCTTGGCCAAGGGCTTGGCCGCCGGCTACACGCCGCTGGGCTGCCTGCTCGCGCCCGACCGCATCGTCGATGCCGTGGCTGCCAGCGGCGGCTTCGTGCACGGCCATACCTACTTCACCAATCCGCTTTCCTGCGCGGTCGCGCATGCGGTGGTCGACGAGGTGGTCCGGCAGGGCCTTGTCGCGCGCGCCCGCGACAGGGGCGCGTACCTGATGGCGCGCCTCAACGAAGTCGCCGCGCGTTCGCCCATCGTCGGCGACGTGCGCGGCAAGGGTTTGCTGACCGCGATCGAGATCGTGGCCGACAAGGCCACACGCTGCCAGCTGCCGGTGGCCTTCAACGCGCCCGCCCGGCTCACCGAGCACGGCTTGAAGCACGGCATCGCGCTCTACAACCGCCGCGCCAACCTCGGCGCCTTCGGCGACTTCCAGATGATCACGCCGCCGCTCACGATCACCGAGCCGGAGATCGACGAGCTCGCCGACCTGCTCGAGAAGTCCCTGCGCGATCTCGCCGACGAGATCGCGCGCAAGGGCCTGGCCGCGTGAACCCTTTTTATTTCTGAAAGGTCCCCGATGAAGCTCCCCGTTCTCCTGAAGACCGCGCTCGCCTGCGCGACCCTGGCATTCGCCGCTGCCGCTTCGGCGCAGATCGCCGCCGGCAAGGGCCCCGTGAAACTCATCGTCGGTTACCCGGCCGGCGGCTCGGCCGACGTGCAGGCACGCACGCTGGCCGACAAGCTCGCGGCCGAGCTCGGCACCACGGTGGTCGTCGACAACCGCACCGGCGCCGGCGGGCAGATCGCGGCCGACTATGTGCGCGCCGCGCCGCCCGACGGCCTCACGGTGCTGCTGGCCAACATGCACATGATGGTGATGCTGCCGCTGACCTCGAAGTCGGTGCGCTACGACCCGGTGAAGGACTTTCAGGCCGTGGGCCGCATCGTGAGCTTCTACGAAGGCATTGCCGTGCCCGCCGCGCTGCCGGCGCAGAACGTGCAGCAGTGGCTGGACCTCGCGCGCGCCGATCCGTCGAAGGCGAGCTACGGCGTTCCCGCGCCCGGCAGCGTCGCGCAGTTCATGGGCTTCCGCCTCGGCAGCGAGGCCAAGGCCAACCTGGTGGCCGCGCCCTACCGCGGTGCGGCGCCGCTGGTGCAGGACCTGCTGGGCAACCAGATCGCGGCCGGCATCATCCCGATCGCCGACCTGGTCGCGCACCAGCAAAGCGGCAAGCTCAAGGTGCTGGCCGTCAACGGCGCGAAGCGCGCGGCGCTCCTGCCCGATGTGCCGACGCTCAAGGAACTGGGCCAGCCGCACTTCGACAACCTCGAATGGACCGGTCTCTTCGTGCCCGCCGGCACGCCGCGGCCCATCGTCGACCAGCTGCATGCGGCGCTCGGCAAGGCGCTCGCCAACAAGGAAGTGCAGGAGCGCTTGCAGAAGCTCAGCAGCGATCCGAGTCCGAGCACGCCCGAGGAATTGACCAAGCTCATTGCCGACGATCTCAAGCGTTGGGGGCCAGTGGTCAAGGCTTCCGGTTTCACGTCCGAATGACGACGCCACCGATCCCTCCGCACAAGTCCCTGAATCTTCCCGGTGTTCACGGCTACGCCGACCGCAAGAGCGTGGCCGCCGGCGAATGCGTGCGCTTTCACGTCAGCAGCGACCGCGGCTACCAGCTCTCGGTCTGCCAGCTCGGCAGCGATGTGGAAGGGCGCAGCGACGATGTCGTGCTGCACGCCTTCGCGCCGTCGCCCGCGCGCGTGCAGGCCATCCACCCGGGCTCCTATGTCTTCGTCGAGAAGGGGCTGGATGCGGCGCTGCCGCTCCACGGCCTGACGCTGGAATGCTGGGTCAAGCCCTGGAGCATCGCCACGCGCCAGACCCTTATCGGCCAATACGACTTTCCCGCCCACTGCGGCTGGGGCCTGTTCATCGAGGAGGGTGGGGCGCTCGCCTTCTACCTCGGCGATGGCCGGGGCTTCCGCGCCGAGGCGCAGCGGGCGCACGGCCGGCTCGTCGAGCGCCGCTGGCAGCATGTGGCCGCCACGTGGAACGGCCGCGTCGCGGCGCTGTGGATCGATGGTCAACAGGTCGGGCAATGGGATGCGGGGCAGGAAGTCCGGCCCGGTCCCGCGCCGCTGCGAATGGGCGCGAGCGGCGTCGACGGTCTGGCCGACGTCTTCCTCGAAGCCGATCTCGCCATGCCGGTCCTCTACGGCCGCGCGCTGGTACCTGAAGAGATTGCCGAGCGCCACGCGCAGCGCGGCCTCGCGATCGCTTCCGGCCGCTCGGTGCACGCCTGCTGGCCGCTGCGCGAGGAGCGCGGCGCGCAGGTGGCCGACGCCAGCGGCCATCAGCGCACCGGCCGCATCGTCAACCACGGCACCTGGATGATCGTCGGCCCCGCCTTCGAGCCTGCGAAGGTCGCACCCAGCGAAGACGCCGAATCAGGCTACGACCCCTTCGCCGATCCGACGCGCGGCCACGGCCTGCGCTTCGCGAGCGACGATCTCTACGACTGCCGATGGGAGGCGACGCACGAGTTCCGCATCCCCGAAGATGCGAAGTCCGGCGTCTACGTCGGCCGCATCCGCTTCGAGCAGGGCGGCCGCGAAGCCGACTACGACATCACTTTCATCGTCCGGAAGCCGGCGCATGCAGCGCCGGCGCCGATCCTCGTGCTGTGCGCCGTCAACAGCTGGCTGGCCTATGCGAGCACGCCCTTCGCGAAGAACGTGGTCGACGATCCTGTGTGGCCGCGCCGTGCGGCCGGCCTGGAGAACTGCCATCCCGAAGCGCCGGCCTACAGCAGCTACACCTACCACCGCGCCGGCCAGCCCTGCTACCAGGTCGGCCTGCGCATGCCCTGGCCCAACGCCAGCCCCAGTGCGCTCTACGATCCGGCCGGCAGCGGCTTCAGCCAGTGGACGCGGCTGGAGCGCCGCCTGCACGTCTGGCTCGCACGCGAGGGCTACGAATTCGACGTGATCGGCGACATCGACCTGCATCGCGATCCCGCGATCCTCTCGCGCTACCAGACCGTGTTCGTCAACGGCCACAGCGAATACTGGTCGCTGCCCGGCGTCGAGGGTCTCGACGACTACCTCCGCCGCGGCGGCAGCGCGATCGTGCTGTCGGGCAACACCATGTACTTGCGCGTGAGTTACGACGAGGACTTCACCGTCATGGAGCAACGCAAGGTCAACGGCCCCCATCACGACGAAACCGTGCCGCCGGTGGGCCCGCCCGCCGGGCCCTTCGGCGAGCAGTACCACAGCCAGGACTGGGCGCGTGGCGGCCGCCTCAAGGCCTCGGGCCGGCCGGCGGCCGACATCATCGGCCTGGAGACCGCGGGCTGGGCCTTTGCCGACGGCGAGGACTTCGGCGTCTACCACGTGGAACAGCCGGCGCATGCGTTGTTCAACGAGCCGCATCCGCTGGGCTTGGCCAAGGGGCAGACCTTCGGCCATGCGCCGGGCGGTGGCCTGCCGCGCGCGATCGGCCACGAGTGGGACCTGACGATCGCCACGCTCGCGCGCATGACGAAGCGCTCGCCGCCGGGTGCTGCGCTGCCCGCGCCGCAGGAAGGCATCGAGGTCATCGCCAACGGCATCCGGCGCGCGCCCGGCAAGCTCGACGCCTACCTCGACTACCACTCGAATCTCACCGAGTCGATCGGCGGACTCTCGGCCGAGATGATCTACTGGGAACGGCCGCAAGGCGGGCGCGTGTTTCACGCCGGCGCGGTCGGCGCGGCCTGGGTGATCGGCAGCGACCCGAACTTCGGCAAGCTGCTCAAGAACGTGCTGTACCGCTACGGCGTGCAGCCGCGGGCCTGAGGCTCAGCCTGCGAGCAGGGCGCCGAAGCGTTCCACGTCGACATTGCCGCCGCTCACCAGCACGCCGATGCGTTTGCCGCGCAGCTGCGCCTTCATCTCGCGTGCGGCCGCAAAGCCCAGGCAGCCGGTGGGCTCCACCACCAGCTTCATGCGCGAGGCGAAAAAACGCATGGCCTCGACCAGCTGCGCGTCGCTCGCGGTGAGCACGTCGTCGACATCGCGGCGGATGATGGGGAAGGTGTGTTGGCCAAGGTGCTGCGTCTGCGCGCCGTCCGCGATGGTCTTGGGCGTGTCGATGTGGACGATCTCGCCGCTGCGAAACGACTGCTGCCCGTCGTTGCCCGCTTCCGGCTCCACGCCGTAGACCTTGCACTGCGGCGAAAGCGCGCGCGTTGAGAGCGCCGAGCCCGAGATCAGGCCGCCGCCGCCCATGGGAGCGAAGAAGGCATCGAGCGGCCCCACCTCCTCGAACAGTTCTTTCGCCGCCGTGCCCTGGCCCGCGATCACGTCCGGATGGTCATAGGGCGGGATCAGCGTCAGGCCGTGCTTCTCGGCGAGCTCGCGGCCGATCTGTTCGCGGTCGTCCTTGTAGCGGTCGTAGATCACGACCTGGCCGCCGTAGCCCTTGGTGGCCGCCACCTTGGCCGCCGGCGCATCGTGCGGCATCACGATGGTGGCGGGCATGCCGAGGATGCGTGCCGCGAGCGCGATGGCCTGCGCATGGTTGCCCGAAGAGAAGGCCACCACGCCGGCGCGGCGCTGGCGCTCGTCGAACTTCGACAAGGCATTGAAGGCGCCGCGGAACTTGAAGGCGCCCATGCGCTGCAGGTTCTCGCACTTGAAGAACACTTCAGCGCCCAGCTCTTCGTCGGCCGTGCGCGAACGCAGGACCGGCGTGCGATGGGCATGGCCTTCGATGCGCGCGGCAGCGGCGGCGACGTCTTCGAAGGTGGGCAGTTTCAGGGTCTCAGGCATGGCGTTCCTTGGTATGGACAGATTATCTATATCTGGACAAATTATCAAAGCTCCTCGAACCAGCGGTCCGCCCACTGGTTGAGCGGCTTCAGGCGCTTCACGAGCTCGACGCCCGATTCGGTGAGCGCATAGCCGAGCTCGGCCAGCTCGACGATGTTCAGCGCGCGCAGTTCCTTGAGGCGGTCGTTGAGGACCGAGGGCGACATCTCGCCCGCATTCGTCTGCAGCAGCCTGAAGCTCTGCGGCGCGCCGTCGCGCAGCTCCCACAGGATGCGCAATGTGCCCTTGCGGCCGAGCTGCTCGAGCAGGGCCATGATCGGTCGCCGGGCCGTGACGGGGAGGGCATCGGAAGTCTTGGCGTTCATGCTGCAAAGGTGATTGCGCTACGGAATTCGTAGCGGTAGACTGCATTCTGCTGCTACGAATTCCGTAGCGAAATGCAGCCATTCTAGCCAGAGGAATTGCCGATGACGACCCCGTCCGAACCACGCATCGCACCGCTTGCGCCGCCCTATCCGGAAGAGCTCGGTGCGCTGCTGAAAAAGATGACGCCGCCCGATGCGCCAGAGATCCTGGCGCTCTTCCGGGTATTGGCGATCAATCCGGCGCTGGCCGAGCGATCGATGCCATGGGGCGGCTACCTGCTGGGCCGCAAGGCAAGCCTTCGGCTGCGCGATCGGGAGATCGTCATCCTGCGCGTGTGTGCGCGCTGCGGCGCGGAGTACGAGTGGGGCGTGCATTGGGCGGCGTTCGCCCAGGCTGCGGGACTGGGCGAACGTGAGCGCGAGGCCATCGTCTCGGCCGTCGCCGACCTCGAAGTGCTTGCACCGCGTGATCGGCTGCTGTTGCAGATGGTGGACGCGCTGCACGACAAGGCCGATGTCGACGACGCGCTCTGGCAATCGTTGTCGGCGCACTGGACGCCGCCGCAGCTGATCGAGCTGCTGATGCTCGCCGGCTGGTACCACGCGATCAGCTATGTCTGCAACGCGGCGCGGGTGCCGCTGGAGACATGGGCGGCGCGGTGGGGTCAAGCCCGTTGACGCGGTGCATCTGGGGTGATCCCAACGCTTGCGCAGCAGGGGTCAGGTGCCGACGTAGGCCGCGAGGTGCTCGCCGGTGAGGGTGGAGCGGGCGGCGACGAGGTCGGCGGGTGTGCCCTCGAAGACGATCCGGCCGCCGTCGTGGCCGGCGCCGGGGCCGAGGTCGACGATCCAGTCGGCGTGCGCCATGACCGCCTGGTGGTGCTCGATGACGATGACCGACTTGCCGGCGTCGACGAGCCGGTCGAGCAGGCCGAGCAGCTGCTCGACGTCGGCGAGATGGAGGCCGCTGGTCGGCTCGTCGAGGACGTAGACGCCGCCCTTCTCGGCCATGTGGGTGGCCAGCTTGAGCCGCTGCCGCTCTCCGCCGGACAGCGTGGTGAGCGGCTGGCCGAGCCTCAGGTAGCTCAAGCCCACATCGGCGAGCCGCTCGAGGATGGCGTGTGCGGCCGGCGTGTGCGCCTTGCCGGCGCCGAAGAACTCCTCGGCCTCGGACACCGACATCGCGAGCACCTCGCTGATGTCGCGGCCGCCGAGGTGGTACTCCAGGACCGACGCCTGGAATCGCTTGCCCTCGCAGTCCTCGCAGGTCGTGGCGACGCCGGCCATCGTCGCCAGATCGGTGTAGATGACGCCGGCGCCGTTGCAGGTGGGGCAGGCGCCCTCGGAGTTGGCGCTGAACAGCGCCGGCTTCACGCCGTTGGCCTTTGCGAACGCCTTGCGGATCGGCTCGAGCAGATCGGTGTAGGTCGCCGGGTTGCTCCGTCGCGAGCCGCGGATCGCGCCCTGGTCGACCGACACCACACCGTCGCCGGCGGGGATCGATCCGTGCACGAGCGAGCTCTTGCCGGAGCCCGCCACGCCGGTGATCACGCAAAGCACGCCGAGCGGGATGTCGACGTCGACGTCCTTCAGGTTGTGTGTGTTCGCGCCGCGGATCGGAAGCTGGCCCGTCGGCGTTCGTACCGTCTCCTTGAGGGCGGCCCGGTCGTCGAAGTGGCGCCCGGTGAGGGTGCCGCTGGCCCGCAGCCCCTCGACGGTGCCCTCGTAGCAAACGGCGCCGCCCGCCGTACCGGCGCCCGGGCCCAGGTCGACGACGTGGTCGGCGATCGCGATCGCCTCCGGCTTGTGCTCGACGACGAGCACCGTGTTGCCCTTGTCCCGCAGCTGCAGCAACAGCTCGTTCATCCGCTGGATGTCGTGGGGGTGCAGACCGATGGTGGGCTCGTCGAAGACGTAGGTGACGTCGGTGAGCGAGGAGCCGAGGTGGCGGATCATCTTGGTGCGCTGTGCCTCGCCGCCCGACAGCGTGCCCGACGGCCGGTCGAGCGAGAGGTAGCCCAGCCCGATCTCCACGAACGAGTCGAGGGTATGCAGCAGCTTGGCGAGCAACGGCGCGACCGACGGCTCTTCGAGGCCACGGACAAAATCGGCCAGGTCGCTGATCTGCATCGCGCAGGCGTCGGCGATGTTGATCTTCCTGATCCTGGAGGACCGGGCGGCCTCGCTGAGCCGGGTGCCGCCGCAGTCGGGGCAGGTGTCGAACGTCATCGCCCGATCCACGAAGGCGCGGATATGCGGCTGCAGCGCGTCGAGGTCCTTGGACAGGAACGATTTCTGGATCTGCGGGATCAGCCCCGCGTACGTCAGGTTGATGCCATCGACCTTGATCTTGGTCGGCTCCTTGTGGAGGAGATCGTGCAGCTCCTTCTTGGTGAACTTGCGGATCGGCTTGTCCGCGTCGAAGAAGCCGCAGCCGCGGAAGATGCGGCCATACCAGCCGTCCATGCTGTAGCCGGGAATCGTGATCGCGCCCGCGTTGATCGACTTGGCCTCGTCGTACAGCTGGGTGAGGTCGATATCGGAGATCGTGCCCATGCCCTCGCAGCGCGGGCACATGCCGCCCGTGCGGCTGAAGCTCTGTTTCACCGTCTTGCTGGCACCGCGCTCGACGGTGATCACACCGGTCGCACGGACCGAGGCGACGTTGAAGGAGAACGCGTTGGGCGAGCCGATGTGCGGCTTGCCGAGCCGGCTGAAGAGGATGCGCAGCATCGCGTTGGCGTCGGTGGCGGTGCCGACGGTAGAGCGGGCGTTGGCGCCCATCCGCTCCTGGTCGACGATGATCGCGGTCGTCAGGCCGTCGAGTACGTCGACCTCAGGCCGCGCCATCGTCGGCATGAAACCCTGCACGAAGGCGCTGTAGGTCTCGTTGATCAGCCGCTGCGATTCCGCGGCGATGGTGCCGAACACCAGCGAACTCTTGCCCGAGCCGGAGACGCCGGTGAACACCGTCAGCCGGCGCTTCGGGAGCTCGACGCTGATGTCCTTGAGGTTGTTCACGCGCGCGCCCTGCACGCGGATCAGATCGTGGCGGTCGGCAACGTGCAGCGCAGGCGACTGCGTGTCCTTCCTCGTGGCCTTGCTCATCGTGTCTCCATCTGTTGGGCGGGGCCGCATTGCCGGACCGCTCAGCGCACTTCGTTGATCCGGATGTGGTTGCCTGCGGGATCGCGGAAGGCACAGTCGCGCACGCCGTACGGCTGCTCGGTGGGCTCCTGGATGAGCTCGGCGCCGCTCGCCTGCAGGCGAGCGAAGGTGCCGTCGAGGTCGGCGGTGGCCAGGATGATGATGGCGTAGGTTCCCTTGGCCATCATCTCGGCGACGGTGCGGCGCTCGTCGTCGGTGACGCCGGGGGTGGCGGCCGGCGGGTGCAGGACGATGGACGTGCCAGGCTGGTCGGCGGGGCCGACCGTGATCCAGCGCATCCCGTTGTATCCGACGTCGTTGCGGACCTCGAAGCCGAGGATGTCGCGGTAGAAGGCCAGGGAGGCGTCCGGGTCGTTGTGCGGGAGGAAGCTCGAGTGAATGGTGATGTCCATGGCGGTCAGTCTGGTTGCGGTGGCGGCCAGTCTAGTTGCGGCTCGGTGATCGGCGCTTCTCGATTCCTGATCGGTCTGGTGACTTGTTTCGCCACGCACGACGGGATCCCCGCGGTCGCGCGCGCTCCCTGGCGCCGATAGGTGCTGGGCGGCATGCCGACCAGTTCGGTGAAGCGAGTGCTGAAGGTGCCCAGCGACGAGCAGCCGACCTCGAAACAGACCTCTGTGACGCTGAGATCGCCACGACGCAGCAGCGCCATCGCGCGCTCGATGCGCCGCGTCATCAGATAGGCGTACGGCGACTCGCCGTAGGCGAGCCGGAACTGGCGGCTGAGGTGCCCGGCCGACATGTTCACGCCACGGGCGAGCGCCTCGACGTCCAGCGGCTGCGCGTACTCCCGGTCGATCCGGTCGCGAACGCGGCGTAGCCTCGCGAGGTCGCGCAGGTGCTGCGCTGCGGCGGGTCTGCTGGTCATCTGCGCGATCGTGTCACGCCGCACCGGCGTGCTCAAGCCCGTTGACGTGGTGTATCCGAGGTGGGCGACGAGGTCGCGGAACGTGAGGGGGTTGCCTGTGTCGTCTAGAATGAGACTAAAATTCGTCTTCATATAGACATACTGAGGCCAGCCATGTTGTCGTCACAGACCAGAACCGGTTCCGCCCCCAAGCCGCGTCGCGGCACCCAGGCCGTCATCCTCTATCAGCGGAACAAAGGTGTCGACGCCTACGTGCGCGCGGTGTCCGGTGCCACGCCGATGGAAATCGTGGCGATCGAACGCCAGGGCGTGCAGGGAATCTTCATCAAGGATCTGTCCAAGAGGATGGACCTTGCGACTTCGCGTTTCTTCGCCATCCTCGGCGTGCCGAAGGCCACGGCCGAGAAGAAGGCTGCTGCGGGCGAGCTGGTCTCCGGCAGCGGCGGCCAAGCCGCGATCGGCATGATCAAGCTCCTCGGAATCGCACAGGACATCGTCGAGAACAGCAAGGCGCCCGAGGCGAAGGGCTTCGATGCCGCGAAATGGCTCGGCCAATGGATCGAGCGGCCCCAGCCCTCTCTCGGCGGCCGCAAGCCCGCGGACCTGATCGACACGCCGACGGGCGTGGAGGTCGTCGCCCGTCTGCTGGGCTCCATCGAGAGCGGCGCCTACCAGTGAAGCTGTGGCGAATCGCGGCCGATACTCGAAAGTACCGCGCCGATGATCTCAGCGGCGGCGGCGCGGCCAAGCATCCCGGCCGATGGAACGACACTGGCGAGCCGGTCGTCTACGCGGCGCCGTCCGTCTCCATCGCGGTGCTCGAGACCGCTGCGCACATCGACAACACCGGCCTTCCGCTGAACCGATATCTGCTCGAGCTGGATGTACCGGATGACATGTGGGAGTCGCGCGAAGAACTCGACGTGGCGTCCCTGCCTGCGACCTGGTCAGCGATCCCCGCGGGTCATGCCAGCGTGAGGATCGGCTCCGCGTGGCTTGCCTCGCTGCGGACGCCGATTCTGCTGGTGCCTTCGGTGGTGGTTCCAGAGGAACGAGCGGCCCTGATCAATCCTCTCCATCCGCAGTCGAAGCGGATCGCGCCGCGAATCGTTCGCCTGTTCGAATACGACCGGCTCTTCAGGTCATGAGCTTGGCGCGATTCGCTTGGCGGATTCGGGCATGAAGCTGGAGTGAGCGCTACCCGCACACCACGCTCGCATTTTTTCTTGGCGTCGCCCTGTTCGCCGGCCCCCGGTCTGCCGATATACCGGCATGACCCCATCGAAGACGCCGGCCGCGGGCGAGCCGAACTACAAGATCCAGCAGCGCGAAGGCTGCAGGATCGTGTACGGCCACATGCCGCTGCGCGACTGGCTGCTTCTCTTGAAGGAGGCGAGCGACATCGACGTGCTGCATGCCGACGTCGCGCGCATGCTGGGCGCCACTGCCGTCCTCGGTCCGCCGCAAGGGCTGGAGCGCATCCGCGAGCAGGAAGCGCCCGCCGCCATGGGACGCGTGCGCGCGCAGCTGGGCCGTGCTGCGCGCCGGCTCGAGCCGGATGCCGTGCGCTGGCTCGCGGCCGGTGAACAGGGGCTTTCGAGCCTGGCGCTCTTCACGCTCTTGACCGGCGTTCGCCCGCCGCACTATGGCGGCGCCGCGCTCGACCTGCCGCGCAGCGCGAGCGAGTTCCGCCGCTGCCGCCTGCTGGTGGAGCAGACCCCCTCGCTGCGGCGCGCGCTCCTGCTGCTGGCGGGCCGCGTCAGCGACCCTGCGGTCGTGCCCTGGGCCGCGCTGGCCGAGGCCTGGAACGATCTCTGCGTCCAGATGGACCACGAGCTGCCGCACTGGCGCGACGGCACCGGCCGCGCGCCGGGCGTCAATGCGATGCTGGCCTGCTTCCTCGAAGTCGAGACCGACCTGGCCGTGCTTCAGTCCAGCCGGATGACCACCGCATCGCTGGCGTTGCCGGACAGCTTTTCGATTCCCGCCGCGCGCCGCGCCGGCAGCGCGCGCTGGTTGATGTAGCCTTGTCGCCGGCAGCCATGGCGGCTGCGATGAGGTGGACCACGGTGAGCCGGCCGAAGCATCTTTTGATTGTTGCTGCACTCGCACTTTCGATGAACCTGGCGGCGCACGCCGGGGCGTGGGGCGACGGCGCTTTCGACAACGACGCCGCGCAGGACTGGCTGGCCGAATGCGAGCGCAGGGCGGATCCGGCCTTTGTGTCCCAGGCTCTCGACATGGCGCAGATGGCAAGCCACATCGATGCGGACGACGGGGCCGCCGCGGTCGCTGCCGCCGAACTGATCGCCGGCGCCATCGGCAAGGGCGCCGCGGCATCGAAAACGCGAGCGGTGGAGTGCCTGGCCGGCAGACGAACAGAAGAACTGCATGCGCTCGCGACGCGCGCCAGGCTGGCCCTGGCCCGCGTCGCGGACCGCAATGTCTCCGAGCTCGCCCAACAATGGGAAGAAGAAAAGCCGAACCGGTGGGCTTCCAACCTGACACGGCTTGCGGCGCGTCTGCAGCGCTAGGGCCTGTTAGCAGGCCCTGGGCGTCTTAACGCCCGGTTACCACCGGGACAAGCACATCAGGCGATGTCCGACAGAAAAATGCGCAAGCTCGGATGTGATGCCGTCTCATGGCTTTTGGTGCTGGAAGGAACTGATGTCAGAGGGTTTCAATTCAAGGTCTGCGCGGACGACGGAGGTGTCGATCGGTGCCCAGTTGGACGCCACCCGCAACGCGGCGAGCGCAAGAGAAGAGGCGCAGGCCGCCATCGTTCGCTCGTTCGGAAGCTTCATCCGGGGCGGCCCGGGTCCTACGGAAGAGCAGCTCAGGCAGTTCGCGAGACTGGCGGCCGACGAAGCGCGACGGCGCCGCCGGCTCGCCGACCGCCTGGCGGCGCGGCCGGCCGACAACGAACCGAAGACGCCGTCGCCCGTCGTGGTGGCGCGGCCATTGCGCGCCGTTGCCTTGCTGGCCATGTGGACCGTGGCGATCCCGCTCATCGTCGTCGCGGCCTTCGGCCCTCGCGACGGGTCCTTCTCTTCGGCAAGCGAAAAAATGCCGATGCATGCATCGCCGGATGCGCCGGCCGTCGCGCTGGCGCAAGCGCCGAAGGCGGACACCGAACCCCTTGCCGTCGTTGCGGAGCGCTCCCGTGCGGCGCCAGGCAAAACCCCGCGCAGGTTTTCTTCGGCCCACGCCAGTGCAGCACCGCTGCTGGCCCGCGCCGGCGCCCGGGGTCCGTCGGCCAAGTGCACGGGCTTGAGTTTCGTGTTCCGCGCGGTCTGCATGAACTACGCGTGCGCGCAGCCATCCGCCCGCCGCAGCCTGCAGTGCGTCGAACCCCTGCGCCAGCGCCGGCTCGACGAAGCGCGCCGCAATCCGCTGCTGCTGGGCTGAGCCTGCATCAGTCGTTCAGCCGCGCTTCGCTGCGAGAGTCGGATCACCAAGCGTTCGATTGAGGGCGACCGCCTTTCGCGTCAGGAGGCGCACTGTGGCGGGGTCGACGGTCATTCCCTCTCGCAGTTCCAGCGTGGCCATTTCGTACTTCCCTCCAGGCTTGAGCCCGGGTTCGATGGCGCGCAGCTGCTGCCCTCGCCAGAAGCCGAACAGTACCCGGGCTTCCTCCGCGCGAATGAGGAGCACGGGCCCGTTCGCGAGATAGACGAGGTGGCGCCATTTCACGACCTCCTCCATCGCCGACGCGGCGCGAACCGCCGCACGCAATTCCCCGACGCACGCCCGACGCCAGCCATCGAGGGCGGCCACATAGGCGTCGGGACTAGAAGCAGGCGTCGTCTTTTGCATTCCGGACAGGCTTGATCGGCGAAGCTTAAACGGGACCGGGGCGCCAAGCCGTCGTTCGACAAGCTTCGGCGATCGCTGCGGAGTCGGAGTGCCTGCGGTATCGTGGGTGGGCCTCGCAGGCTGGTCATGGCCGCGAGGCTGTCTACCAAGGAGACGCAGTGCGAGCCATCTTCGCGATCGCTGGTGTTCTCATCCTGGCAGGCTGCGCGGGCGCGGCCCATGCACCGCCTCCGACGGCCTGCGGCGCCGATCCCGCAGGGCAGGCCTGCGAGGTCGAGCGCTACATGAACGCTCCGTAGCCGCTTCTCGAGCTCAATCGTCCAGGCGCACCACTTCCGGGTCGGCTGCGCTGCCATGCAGCCGCTCGACCTCGGCCGCGCGCCGCGTCAGCACCGCGCGCTGGTTGATGTAGCCCTTGTCGGTGATCTCGCCGGCATCGATGTCGGGCGGGGTAGCGAGCACCAGTGCGCGCACCGGGCGTTGCGAGGAACCTGCACCGGCGTCGCGCATGGCTGCCATCGTGCGGCGCAGTGCGGCCGCCAGCTCCTCGCGCGGCAGCGCGGCGCCCTGCGGGCTGGCGAACACCAGCATGCCAACTGCCTCGCGGTCGTGGCCGGTGATCACGACGTCCTGCACCAGCGGCGCAAGCCGCGAGACCAGCTCCACGCGCAGCGTGCCCACCGACACCCAGGTGGCGCTGGTGAGCTTGAAGTCCTCGGCCACGCGGCCGTTGAACATCACGCCGCACTCGGGCCGTGCTTCATCGACCAGGTAGCCCGCGTCGCCGATGCGGTAGTAGCCCTCCTCGTCGAAGGCCTGCGCGGTCTCGCGCGGCGCACCGCGATAGCCGGGAAACACCGAAACGCCCTTGACCCGCATCTCCAGCTTGTCGCCGTTGGGGACGAACTTCAGCTCCAGCCCCGGCAGCGGCGCGCCGATGCAGCCTGCGCCGTCGAGCTTCCAGTGCGCCGAGGTGATCGCGGGCGAGGTCTCGGTCGCGCCCCAGGAAGTGGTGAGCCACAGCGGCTGCGCGGGCCGTGCGCGCCGCGCCACCGCTTCGAGCCGCTGCCAGGTCGAGGGCGCGAGCGCCGCGGCGGCATAGAAGCACAGGCGCAGGCGCGAGAAGGCCTCGGCCGCGAGCGTGTCGTCCGCCTCGAGGAAGGGCAGCAGCATGTCGTAGCCGCGCGGCACGTTGAAGAGCAGCGTGGGCCGCACCTCGCGCAGGTTGCGCACCGTCTTCTCGATCAGCCCCGGCGCCGGCCGGCCCTCGTCGATGTAGAGCGCGCCGCCGTGGCTGAGGACGATGTTGAAGTTGTGGTTGGCGCCGAAGGTGTGGCTCCAGGGCAGCCAGTCGACCAGCACCGGCGGCTCCTGGTCGAGGAAGCGCCAGGTCTGCGCAATCATCTGCTGGTTGGCGCACAGCATGCGGTGCGTGTTGATTACCACCTTGGGCCTGCCGGTCGAGCCCGAGGTCAGCAGGTACTTGGCGTGGGTGTCGGGCAGGATGGCCTCGAAGGCCTGCATGACGGCCGGCGTTTCCTCGGTTTCGAGCAGCTGCGCGAAGCTGAGCGCGCCCGGGTGGGCGTCGGCGTTGCGGCTGAACACCGCCGGCGCATCGATGCGCGAGCCCGCCAGTGCGCTGCCGTAGACCTTGGCATCCGAGGCATAGATCAGCGCCGGCTCGAGCGCGCGCAGCATGCTGTGCAGCCGCGTCGGGTCCTTCGCCATGCGCGAATAGGCGCTGGAGAGCGAGCAGGCGGTGCGGCCGATGTGCATGGCGGCGAGCATCAGCACCGCATGGTCGATCGCGTTGTCGGAGAGGATCACCACCGGCTTGTCTGCGGGCACGCCCAGGTCCAGCAGGCCTTGCGCCACGGCGCCGACGGCGCGGCGCAGCGCACGGTAGTCGAGCCGGCGCCAGCCTTCGCCGCTTTCGTCGCGCTCGGCCAGCGCCAGCGCATCGGGCGTCTCGCGCGCCCAGCGCTCCAGCCACTCGCCGATGCAGCGCGCATAGGGCCTGAGCGCCACCGGCGAGCGCAGCGCGAAGGAGCCGTCGTCGAAGTCGATGCGCAGGGTGCGCGGCGGGGCGAGCTGGCGCTCGTCGTCGAAGAAGCCGGGGGCGGTCATCGCTTGTCTCCTGGAGGCGCTTGGTTATTCGAGTGTGCCGGACGCCGCTTTTGCGCGAATCAGGTTCAACAGCAGGATGTCGCGCGCGGCTTCGAGCTCACTGGTGTGGCGTTGGCCCAGCTCCGCGGCCACGCCTTCGGCCACCTGCTGCTTGAGCTCGGGTGTCATCGTGGGTGCACCCAGATCCTTCCACCAGTCCTCGATCGGCCCACCCAGGTGCGCGAGCACATGCGCGATGCCGCCGGCGCCACCGGAGAGATGCAGGTTCATGAACGGGCCCATCACGGCCCAGCGCAAACCGGGCCCGTGCGCGATGGCCGCATCGATGTCGGCCACCGAGGCCACGCCCTGGTCGACCAGGTGAAAGGCCTCGCGCCACAGCGCGGCCTGCAGCCGGTTCGCGATATGGCCCTTGACCTCGCGCTTCACGTGGATCGGGCGCTTGCCGATCGCGGAATAGAAGGCCATCGTGCGTTCGATGGTCGCGGGCGACGTGGCCGTGCCGCCGATCACCTCGACCAGCGGAATCAGGTGCGGCGGATTGAAGGGGTGGCCCAGCACCACGCGCGCGGGATGCGCGCAGCCGGATTGCACGCCGCTGATCGCGAGCCCCGAAGAGCTCGAAGCGAGGATCGCGTGCGGCTGCGCGGCCACGTCCATGCGGCGGAACAGATCGATCTTGAAGTCCAGGCGCTCGGGGCCGTTCTCCTGCACGAAGTCGGCGTCGCGCACCGCGTCTTCCAGCGTTGCATGGAAGCGCAGCCGCTCCATCGACGCACCTTCGGCCAACCCGAAGCGCTGCAAGGTCGGCCAGTGCTGCGCCACGGCTTCGAATAGCCGCGCCTCGGCGCCCGGCGAAGGATCGGTGGCATCGACGTCGAGCCCGTGGGCGAGGAAGTAGGCCGCCCAGCTGGCGCCGATCACGCCGGTGCCGACGACCGCGACGCGTGTGATGGCCGTGTCCATGTGCGCCATCGTCAGGATTCGGCCGTGAAGCCGACCTTCTTGACCAGCGGACCCCAGCGCTCGAACTCGATGTTCTGCGAGCGGGCCATCTCCTCGACGGTGGAGCCCTGGGCGATCAGGCCGACCACCGCCAGGCTGTCGATGACGGACTTGTCCTTGATCGCGGCGTTGATGGACGCGTTGGCGGCGGCGATCACCGAGGCCGGCGTCTTGGCCGGCGCGTAGAAGCCGAACCACTCTTCGGTCGTCAGTTCCGGAAAGCCCTGTTCGGCCAGGGTCGGGACCTCGGGCGAGAACGGCGAGCGCGCCTTGCCGGAGGTGGCGATCAGGCGCAGCTTGCCGGCCTTGTGGTTGGCGATGAAGTCGCCGCTGGGCGTGATCATCGAGGCGATCTGGCCGCCCACCACGTCGGTCACGCCGGGGATGGAGCCGCGGTAGGGCACGTGCTTGAGCTCGACGCCGTTGTTGATGCCCAAGAGCGCGCCGATGAAGTGCGGCGTCGAGCCGGCCGCCGGCGAGCCGTAGCTCGCGTCGTTGGGGTTGGCCTTGGCCCAGGCCAGGAAATCCTTCACCGTCTTGACGCTGGCCGGCACCAGCGGGCCGACCGCCAGGCCGTGGTGCATCACCGCGGCGATCGACACCGGCGCGAGGTCCCTGACCGGGTCGTAGCTCAGCTTCTTGTAGATGTGCGGGTAGATCGAGGTGCAGGAGAAGGGCGTGAGCGCCAGCACGCTGCCGTCGGCCGGCGCCGCCTTGAGCAGCTCCAGCGCGATGCGTCCGCCTGCGCCGGGCTTGTTCTCGACCACGGCCGCGTTGCGGGTGTAGGAAGAGCCGGCCAGCTTCTCGCCGACGCGGCGCGCCACGCTGTCGCCGGCGCTGCCGGCCGGGAAGCCGTAGAGGATCTTGACCTGCTCGATGGTCTGGGCCAGCGCGGCCAGTGGGTGCAGGGCAGCGAGCGCGGCTGCGCCGCCGAGGGTGTGGAGGAAGTGGCGGCGATCGGTCATGGTGTGTCTCCTTGCTGTTCTCTCGGAATCGTTGGTCAGGCTGCGAACTCGGGGCGCGGCAGGCCCACGCGCGGCAGCCCCATCATGTCGCGCGCCTCGGCCGGCGTCGCGGGCTCCATGTCCATCTCGCGGATGAGGCGCACGATGCGCTCGGTGAGCTGCAGGTTGGTGGCCAGCTCGCCGTGACGGTAATAGAGGTTGTCCTCCAGGCCGACGCGCGCATGGCCGCCGAGCAGCAGCGCGCTGATGTTGGCCTCGAGCTGCGAGGGGCCGATGCCGCTCACGCAGAAGATCGCGCCCTTGGGCAGCGTGTCCACCATCATCTGCAGATGCCGCGGCGAGAAGGGCATCGCGTTCTGGAAGTTGCGGTGCACGTTCATCACCAGGTTGATGAAGTAGGGCGCCTCGTCCAGCCCCTCCTCGATCAGCGTGGTCGTGTCCTGCAGGATGTGGGTGGGGCTGAACACCTCCCACTCGGGCTTGATGCCGCGCGCCTTCATGCCGGCCGCGAGTTCGCGGCCCTTGGTGAGCGGCGTGTCCATCAGGATCTCGCGGCCCTCGAAGCTGAGGTTGAGCGTGGTCGCGTCCAGCGTGCACATCTCGGCGCCGGCGTCCATCCCCTTCACGCGCTCGTCGAAGGCGATCTCCCAGCGCCCCCCAGGCAGCGGCTTGATCATGTCGCCGTGCACGCCGCCGCCGGTGGAGTTGTTGAGCACGATGTCGCAGCCGGCGGCGCGGATGCGGCGGTTGATGTCGCGGTAGACCTCGGCGTCGCAGGTGGCGCCGTCGTCCGGCCGGCGCGCGTGGATCGCGGCCACGCTCGCGCCGGCCTTCCAGCAGGCCACCACATCCGCTGCGATCTCCTCGGGCTGGGTGGGAAGATGCGGGTTCTGCGACTTGTGCGCCATGCCGCCCGTGGGGGCGATGGTCACGATCACTTTGCGCTTGGACATGGGCTTTCTCCTGTGGACGGCGCGCTATTATTTTTGGCTGCCGTCGTCCCGGCAGTCATTGCGATGACATTTGAGATCAGGGTTTACGAGCCGCAGCCAGCAGGAGCGTCGATGCCGCACACCAGGCCGAGCCAGAGACCGCCGGCGTCCTTGTCGATTCCCGAGCTGCTGCAGCGATCGGTCTGGTTCCCCGGGCTGGACGCGGCGGCGCAGGCGCGCGTGCTCGATGACATGCGCGAGGAGTCGGTGGCCGCCGGCGCCGCGCTGTGCCGCCGCGGCGACGCGCCGCTGCACTGGTACGGCACGCTCGAAGGCCTGCTCAAGTGGTCGATGACATCGAGCGACGGCCGCTCCGTCACCTTCGGCGGCCTGTCGGTCGGCAGCTGGTTCGGCGAAGGCACGCTGTTGCGCGCGATGCCGCGCTCGGCCGACATCATCGCGCTGCGCGACAGCCGTGTCGCGGTGCTGCCGCTCGACACCTTCGAGTGGCTGCACCGCACGCAGATGAGCTTCAACCACTTCCTGCTGAACCAGATCAACGAGCGCCTGCACTGGTTCATGGGCAACTATGCGGCGCACCGGTTGCTCGATGCCGACAGCCAGGTGGCGCGCGCGCTGGCCGGCCTGTTCCATCCGTGGCTGCATCCGGGCAGCGACGTGTATCTGCAGACTTCGCAGGAAGAGATCGCCAACCTCTCCGGCCTCTCGCGCCAGCGCTGCAACGCGGCGCTCAACCGGCTGCGCGAAGCGGGCCTGCTGCGCATCGAGTACGGCGGCATCACCGTGGTCGATCTGGAAGGGCTGCGGCGCTTTGCCGAATAGTGCGTCGGAGAACTCGCCTGCAGCGCGTCTGGGCAGTCAGAGCCTGGAAGACCAGTACGCGGGCTCGCGGCTCTGATGCGCGATGGCAAAGATCTGAGGCCCGAGGCTTGCGTCTTCCGCGTAGATCACGGTGCAGGGAAATCGATCGAAGTGATAGATGCGCATGCCGTGCCCGCCATGAGGACCACGCTGCTGATTCTCGAGGAGGAGCCCAAGAACTCGCTCGTACTCGGCGAGGAAAGCCTCTGTGCGATCAGTCGACTTGCATGGGTCGCATAGTAGACGCCGCATCACCGAGCTCAGCTTCGGCTTCGGGATGAATCCGGTGACTCACCTGATCCTTGCCCGCACGCGCGCAAGGGCCTCATCGCCTGGGACCATTGCGGCCTTGCCCGAACGGACATCCTCCTGGCGGCGCAGCGCCAGCTGCATCCACGCTTCCTGTGCCTTTGATCTGGGCTCGAAGCTGGCGATCAGTCGCTCCTTGGGCGGCAAACCGAGGACCTGAGCCTCAAGATCTTGAACGGTCATGGACATGACGCCTCCGTAAACCAGTGCGAATGGCAAGCATGCCACAGCACTGCCGGAGCCGGGCGCCGCCAAGCTCCCGATCCCTCAGAGCCGGCTCAGCGCCGCCGATCCAGCGCTGCCCGTGGCGGCCTTCAGAATTTGTGCGCGAGGCGCGGAGGCCTGTTTTCTTCGCCGGTGCTTTCGTCGTCCACCGAGGCGATCTTCAGGCGGGCGGCCTCGTGTTTGACGCTCAGTTCCACGCAGCGCTCGCGTTCGGCCGGCCGGGACGGCGACTCGCGCATGCAATCGACGAAGAACTGCGACTCGTCGGCGCTCAAGCCATGCAGCACTTCCCGGCCCTTGGCGTCGATGGCCAGGGCGCTGCGGGCGGACAGCTCGGCGCGTTGCGCCTCGGGCATTTCCAGCAGTTTCATGCTCGGCTCCTTTTCGAACAGTCTGCAGTCTGGCGCAGTTTGCCTGGTGTGGCGCGCCATGGTGCCTGGCTGCCCCGATAGTGTGCGGCGCGCCCGAAGGCCCTGAATCAGATCAACACTGACGCCCTCTTCATTGGGATGAACCACCTTGTTTTTAGAGGAATGCCAGGAGAGTGGATGCACACATCGAAGGATGGGCCCGTATATTGCTGTATGCTGTGAAATGCCGACTGTCGACAGTTGCCCGTCGGAACCGACCCAAGGAAAAGATCCATGCCATTGCACGCAGTGGGCCGCGCGGCCCTCCCGATCTCCGATGCCGAGCGCGCCGTGCGCCAGGACCTGGCTGCCGCCTACCGGCTGGTGGCGCACTACGGGATGGACGACAGCATCTACACGCACATCTCCGCGCGCGTGCCCGGCACCGAAGACCAGTTCCTGATCAACCCCTTCGGGATGCTGTTCAAGGACGTCACGGCTTCCTCGCTGGTGAAGATCGACCTCGAGGGCCGCATCCTCGACGACTCGCCCTACGACGTGAACCCGGCCGGCTTCACCATCCACAGCGCCGTGCATGCGGCGCGCCACGACGCCGCCTGCGTGCTGCACACGCACACGGTGGCGGGCGTGGCGGTGTCCTCGCTCGCCGGCGGGCTGCAGCCCTGCAACCAGTGGGCGCTGCAGTTCCACGAGCGCGTGGTCTATCACGACTTCGAGGGCATCGCGCTCGACTTCGAGGAGCGCGAACGGCTGGTCGCAGACCTCGGGCCGACGGCGCGTGCGCTCATCCTGCGCAACCACGGCCTGGTCACGCTGGGCCGCACGGTGTCGGAGGCCTTCATCCTCATGCTCAATCTGGAGCGCGCCTGCCGCGTGCAGGTCGCGATCCAGTCCAGCGGCCAGCCCGTGTATCCGGTGCCGCTCGAGGTCTGCGAAAAGACCGCGCGCCAGTACGAGAGCGGCGACACCGTGCGCATGCCCGGCCAGCCCGACCCGAATGCACGCGAATGGCGCGCGCTGCTGCAGCGCATCGAGCCCGTGCCCGCCACGTCCTTCCGCGACTGAGCTTCGTTCCCTTCCTTCCTTCCCACCATCCCCGATCGAGCCACAAGGAGTTCTCATGAAACGTCGCAATCTCATTCAAATGGGTGCCGCCACGGCGGCCGGCCTGACGCTCGCGGGCGTTCCCCTGCATGTGCTGGCGGCAGGCAAGAAGGGCGGCGTGATCAACGCGGTGGTCCAGCCCGAGCCGCCCGGGCTGATGCTGGGCATCACGCAGAACGGTCCCACGCAGATGATTGCCGGCAACATCTACGAAGGCCTGCTGCGCTACGACGAGAAGATCACCCCGCTGCCTTCGCTGGCCACCTCCTGGACCTCGAACAAGGAAGGCACGCTCTTCACCTTCAAGCTCAAGCCCGGCGTGCTGTGGCACGACGGCAAGCCCTTCACCTCGGCCGACGTGGTGTTCTCCGCCGACGTGTTCTTGCGCAAGACGCATGCACGGCTGCGCGCCAATCTCGCCGCGGTCGAAAGCATCCGCGCCGTCGATCCGCTGACGGTCGAGTTCAAGCTCAAGTACCCCTTCGGGCCCTTCCTCGGCATCTTCGAGGTCGGCAGCATGCCGATGATCCCCAAGCACATCTACGAAGGCACGGACTTCGCCGCCAACCCGGCCAACGCCACGCCGATCGGCACCGGCCCGTTCAAGTTCAAGGAATGGGTCAAGGGCTCCTACATCCAGCTGGTGGCCAACGACAAGTACCACGTCAAGGACGTGCCGCTGGTCGAGAGCGTGTACTTCCACGTCATTCCCGACGCGGCCTCGCGCGCCGCGGCCTTCGAATCGGGCAAGGTCGACCTGGTGCCGGGCGGCGCGGTCGAGTACTTCGACGTGCTGCGGCTGTCGAAGCTGCCGGGCGCCGCGGTCACGACCAAGGGCTGGGAGTTCTTCGCGCCGCACGCCTGGCTGTGGATCAACAACCGCAAGGCGCCGATGGACCAGGTCAAGTTCCGCCAGGCCCTGATGCACGCGATCGACCGCGAGGCCATCTGCAAGGTGGCCTGGCAGGGCTTCGCCAAGCCGGCGACCGGCCCCTTCAACAGCAACATCAAGTTCCACAGCACCGACGTCCCCAAGTACCCGCGCAGCGTCGACACCGCCAAGAAGCTGCTGGCCGAGGCCGGCTACAAGGGCGAGACGCTGCGCCTGCTGCCGCTGCCCTACGGCGAGACCTGGACGCGCTCGGCCGAGATCCTGCGCCAGAACCTGGCGCAGGCCGGCGTCAAGCTCGAGATGGTCGCCACCGACGTGGCCGGCTGGAACCAGAAGCTCAACGAGTGGGACTACGACCTCGCCTTCACCTACGTCTACCAGTACGGCGACCCGGCCCTGGGCGTGGCGCGCAACTACACCACGGCCAATATCGCCAAGGGCTCGCCCTTCAACAACGTCGAGGGCTACTCCAACCCGAAGATCGACGAGCTGTTCGATGCCGGCGCCAAGGAGGCCGATCCCGAGAAGCGCAAGGCGATCTACCTGGAGGCGCAGAAGCTGCTGCTGAACGACGTGCCGGTGGCCTGGCTGTACGAGATCAACTTCCCGACGCTCTACCGCACCAAGCTCAGCAACATCATCAGTTCGGGCATCGGCCTGAACGACAGCCTGAGCGGCGCCTCGGTGGCCTGAGCCGCGCATGAAGCGCACGCAATTCATGCTGGCCCGCGTGCTGCAGGGTCTGGTCGCGATCCTGCTGATCGCGACCGTCAACTTCATGCTGGTGCGCGCCGCGCCGGGCGATCCGGTCTCGGTGCTGGCCGGCGAGGCCGGTGCTTCGGACCCGCAGTTCGTCGCCCAGCTGCGCGCGCAGTTCGGGCTCGACCAGCCGATCACGACCCAGCTCGGCACCTACCTCGGCAAGGTGGTGCAGCTCGACCTCGGCTTCTCCTACCGCCAGCAGCAGCCGGTGCTGAAGCTGATCCTGGACCGGCTGCCCGCGACGCTGCTGCTCACCGGCAGCGCCTTCGCGCTGTCGCTCTTGTTCGGCGTCACGCTCGGCGCGCTCTCGGCGCGGCGGGCGGGGACGTGGGTGGACAGCGCGATCACCACGGTGGCGCTGGTGTTCTATGCCACGCCCCTGTACTGGCTCGCCCTCATGGCCGTGCTGGTGTTCACGGTGCAGCTCGACTGGCTTCCGGGCTTCGGCTTCAGCACCGTCGGCTCGGGCGCGACCGGGCTGGCACTGGCGTGGGACGTTGCGCAGCACCTGGTGCTTCCGGTGCTGACGCTGGCGCTGTTCTACATGGCCGTCTACGCCCGCATGACGCGCGCCGCCATGCTCGACGTCGCGCAGATGGACTTCGTGAAGACGGCACGCGCCAAGGGCGTGAAGCCCGGCCGCATCCTGCGCGCGCACGTGCTGCGCAACGCGCTGTTGCCGGTGGTCACGCTCGCGGGCATCCAGGCCGGCAGCCTGATCGGCGGCGCGGTGCTCACCGAAACCGTGTTCGCATGGCCCGGCCTCGGCCGCCTGATGTTCGACGCGCTGCTGCAGCGCGACTACAGCCTGCTGCTAGGCACCTTCCTCGTGACGGCGGCGATGGCCGTGCTGTTCAACCTGATCACCGACCTCGTCTACACGCTGGTCGACCCACGCATCGAACTGACATGACCCAAAGTCCTTTCTGGCGGCGCTTCGTCCGCAACAAGGGCGCGGTGGCCGGCATGGTGGTGCTGGCGGTCGTCGCCGTCGTCGCTTTGTTCGGCCCCTGGATGGCCGCCAACGACCCCTGGGGCATGGTGCAGCAGCCCTTCCTGCGGCCCTGGACCGAGCCCGGCTTCGCGATGGGCACCGACACCCTCGGGCGCGACATCCTCTCGGGCGTGATCCACGGTGCGCGCATCTCGCTCCTGATCGGCGTGGTCTCGACCGTCGTCGCGCTCCTGATCGGCGTCACGCTCGGTGCCGTCGCCGGCTACTTCGGCGGCTGGATCGATGCCGGGCTGATGCGCTTCACCGAGATCTTCCAGGCGGTGCCGAGCTTTGCGCTGGCCATCGTGCTGGTCGCGATCTTCCAGCCCTCGGTCGGTTCCATCGTGGCGGCCATCGCCATCGTCTCCTGGCCGCCGGTGGCGCGCCTGGTGCGCAGCGAGTTCCTCACGCTGCGCCAGCGCGACTTCGTGCAGGCCGCCTTGCTGGCCGGCCAGTCGACGCCGCGCATCATCCTCACGCAGATCCTGCCGAACGCCATGTCGCCCATCATCGTGATGGCCTCGCTCATGGTGGCGACGGCGATCCTGCTCGAATCGAGCCTGAGCTTCCTCGGCCTGGGCGACCCCAACCAGATGAGCTGGGGCTACATGGTTGGCTCGGCCCGCACCGTGCTGCGCCAGGCCTGGTGGATGGCGCTGTTCCCGGGGCTGGCCATCGTGCTGACCGTGCTCGCGCTCAACCTGGTGGGTGAAGGCCTCAACGACGGCCTCAACACGCGGCTGGACGGGAGGGGCCGATGAACGCCGGCGTGACACGCCTGAAGCCGGCGCAAGCCGTGCTCGAGGTCGTCGACCTGAGCATCTCGCTGCCCAAGGGTGCCGACCGCGCGCTCGCGGTCGAGGGCGCGACGCTCTCGGTGCTGCCGGGCCAGACGCTGTGCGTCGTCGGCGAATCCGGCTCGGGCAAATCGATGATCGCCAACGCGGTGATGGGCCTGTTGCCGCGCCCGCAGGTGGCGCCGGTGGCCGGCAAGATCCTGTTCGAAGGCACCGACCTGCTGGCGCTGACCGAGCCGCAGATGCGCGAGCTGCGCGGCCGGCGCATCGGCATGGTGTTCCAGGAGCCGATGACGGCGCTGAACCCGGTCATGCGCATCGGCGAGCAGATTGGCGAGGTGTTCGATGCGCACGGCACGGTGCCCGCGGCCGAGAAGCGGCGCCGCATCCTCGCGGCGCTGGCCGACGTCGGCCTGCCCGATCCCGAGCTGCTGATCGACAGCTATCCGTTCCGCCTCTCCGGCGGCCAGCGCCAGCGCGTGATGATCGCCTGCGCGCTCGTGCTCGAGCCCGTGCTGCTGATCGCGGACGAGCCGACCACCGCGCTCGACGTGACGACGCAGGCGCAGATCCTCAAGCTGGTGCGCGAACTGCAGCAGCGCCGCGGCACCGCCGTGCTCTTCATCACGCACGACTTCGGCGTGGTCTCGGAGATCGCCGATCACGTGGTGGTGATGCAGACCGGCAAGATCGTCGAGTCCGGGGCCGCCGCCGGCGTGCTCGGCGCGCCGCGGCATCCCTACACGCGCAAGCTGATCGCCGCCATTCCCCATGGCCACGCGCAGCGCGCCACGCCGACCGACGATGCGCTGCGCTTGCTGCAGGTGCAGGACCTGTGCAAGACCTACAAGTCCGGCGCGGGCCTGTTCAAACGTGGCCGCTCGGTGCAGGCCGCGAAGAACATCAACTTCGAGCTGCGCCGCGGCGAGACGCTGGGCCTGGTCGGCGAGTCGGGCTCGGGCAAGTCGAGCGTGGGACGCTGCCTGGTCGGCCTGGCGCCCTTCGACAGCGGCCGCATCCTCTTCAAGGGGCACAACCTGGCGCAGGACGGGAACTTCCGCCGCTCTGCCGGCGGCAAGATCCAGATGGTGTTCCAGGATCCGTATGCGTCGCTGAATCCGCGGCATCGCATCGGTGCGGCGATCGCCGGCGGTCCCATCGCCCAGGGCGTAGCCAAGGCGGAGGCCATGGCGCGCGCGATGGAGCTGCTGAAACTGGTCGGGCTCGGGGCCGACGCGGCGCAACGCTACCCCCACGAGTTCTCCGGCGGCCAGCGCCAGCGCATCGGCATCGCGCGCGCGCTGGCGATGCAGCCCGAACTGCTGGTCGCCGACGAGCCGGTGTCGGCGCTCGACGTCTCCGTGCAGGCCCAGGTGCTGGAACTCTTCGCCCAGGTGCGTGAGCAGTTCCAGCTGGCGATGGTGTTCATCACCCACGACCTGCGCGTCGCCGGCCAGATGTGCGACCACATCGCCGTGATGCAGCGCGGCGAGGTGGTGGAGTACGGCGAGACGCATGCGGTGCTGAACGACCCGCAGCATGCATATACGCGCAAGCTGATCGATGCGGTGCCGCGGCTGGCTTCGCCCGCCGAAGCTGCGGCGCGGGTCGCGTGATGCAGCGCAACGGCGACAGCACGACACCCTGCGTGGCGCTGCTCAGCGAGGTGCTGGACATGCAGTACCTCGCACCCGCTTTCCGCGAGGCCTGCCCCGGCATCGACCTGCGGCTCGGCGCCGAGCTCGGGCCGCTGGAAGACATCGAGGCGGCGGTCTGCTGGTATCCGCCGCACGGTCAGCTGGCGCGGCTGCCGAAGCTGAAGCTCGTGCAGTCGCTGGCCGCGGGCATCGACCACATCGTGGCCGACCCGCAGCTGCCACGCGAGCGCCCCTTGTGCCGCATCGTCGACACCGGCATGGCCGCCGGCATGAAAGCCTATGTGAGCTGGGCGGTGGTGCAGCACCATCGCGGCATGAACGCCTACGTCGCGAGCTCTGCGGCCGGCCGATGGGAGGAGCAGGACGTGGTCTCGCCGCGCCGCCATCGCGTCGGCATCGCCGGCCTCGGCACGCTGGGCATGGCCTGCGCCGAGGCGCTCGCGGGCATCGGCTACCAGGTCCGCGGCTGGAGCCGCAGCGCCAAGGAAGCGCTGCCGCCGGGCGTCGTCGCCTTCCACGGCGCCGGACAGCTCGACGCGTTCCTGTCGGGCTGCGACACGCTGGTGTGCCTGCTGCCCTTGACGCCGCAGACGCAGGGCTTTCTCGATGCCGCGCTGTTCGCGAAACTGCCGCGCGGCGCGCACCTGATCAACGTCGGCCGCGGCGATCACCTGGTCGAAGCCGACCTGCTGGCTGCGCTCGAAAGCGGCCAGCTCGCGGCCGCGACACTCGATGCCTTCTCGCAGGAGCCGCTGCTGCCGGACCATCCCTTCTGGGGCGATCCGCGCATCCTGATCACGCCGCACATCGCGACGCGCACCGACCGCCTGGTGATCGCGCAGCAGACCCTCGCCAACCTCGCGCTGCTGAAAAAAGGCGAGCGTCCTTCCCACTTGGTCGACCTCGAACGCGGCTACTGACATGAACCCATCCACCCACGCCGACAACGCCGCCCACGACATCGCGGCGCACCTTCATCCCTTCACCAACCTCGCCACCCATCCCCAGGTCGGGCCGCTGGTGATCCGGCGCGGCGACGGCATCTTCGTGGAGGACGACCAGGGACGCCGCTACATGGAGGCGATGTCGGGCCTGTGGTGCGCTTCGCTGGGCTTCAGCAACGAGCGCCTGGCCAAGGCCGGCAGCGAGGCGCTGCGCTCGCTTCCCTACTATCACACCTTCAACCACCGCTCGAACGAGGCGGCCATCGCGCTCGCCGAGAAGCTGCTCACGCTCGCGCCGGTGCCGATGTCGAAGGTGTTCTTCGCCAACTCCGGGTCGGAGGCCAACGACAGCGCGGTCAAGCTGGTCTGGTACTACCACAACGCCATCGGCAAGCCGGACAAGAAAAAGATCATCGCGCGCCGCAATGCGTACCACGGCGTCACCGTGGCAGCGGCCAGCTTGAGCGGCCTGGTGCCCAATCACCGCGACTTCGACCTGCCGATCGCTCGCATCCTGCACGTCGACTGCCCGCACCACTACCGCTACGCCGAGGCCGGCGAAAGCGAGGAAGCCTTTGCCACGCGCCTGGCCGATGCGCTGGAAAAGCGCATCCTCGAAGAGGGCCCCGAGACCGTCGGCGCCTTCATCGCCGAGCCCGTGATGGGCGCGGGCGGCGTGCTGGTGCCGCCGGCCACCTACTTCGAGAAGGTGCAGGCGGTGCTCGCGAAGTACGAGGTGCTGCTGATCGCCGACGAGGTGATCTGCGGCTTCTGTCGCACCGGCGAGATGTTCGGCTCCACCACCTTCGGCTTGCGGCCCGATATCCTGACCGCGGCCAAGGCGCTGTCCTCGGGCTACGTGCCGATCTCGGCCGTGATGGTGTCGGAGAAGGTGCATGCGGCGGTGGCCGCCAACAGCGGAAAGATCGGCACCTTCGGCCACGGCTTCACCTACTCGGGCCATCCGGTGGCCTGCGCGATCGCGCTCGAAACGCTGCAGGTCTACGAAGACGAGAACATCCTCGCGCACGTGAAGACGCTGGCGCCGCGCTTCCAGCAGGGCCTGCAGCGCTACGCAGCGCGCCCGCATGTCGGCGAGGTGCGCGGCGTGGGCCTGATCGGCGCGATCGAGCTCGCCGCCGACCCGGCCCGGCGCACGCCCTTCGATCCGGCGCAGAAGGCCGGCGCGCGCGTGGCCGAACTCGCGCTGGAACAGGGCCTGATCGTGCGCGCCATGGGCGACGCCGTCGCCTTCTGCCCGCCGCTCGTCATCAGCGCCGCGCAGATCGACGAGATGTTCGAGCGCTTCGACCGCGCCCTGGTCGGCTTCGAAGCGTCGATGGCATGAAGGCCTTCTTCACCGACGAGCAGCTGCTGCACGACCCGCAGCAGTTCATGCGCCTGGGCCGCATCAGCAAGCCGGCCGATCTGCCGACCCGCGCGCACGCCTTGCGCGACGCGCTGGCCGCACGCGACATCGAACTCGCGCAGCCGCGGGACTACGGCCGCGCGCCGCTCGAAGGCGTGCACAGCGCCGACTATCTGGACTACCTCGAAACGGCCTACGCGCTGTGGCGCGCGCTGAAGCTGCCGGGCGTCGAGCCGGGCATCGAAGTGCTGCCCAATGTTTCGCCGTACCACGGCGGCACGCCGGGCGTGCTGCGCGCGCCTTGCCCCTCGCCGTCGATCGTGGCGCGCACGGGCTACTACATCAGCGACCTCTCGTGCCCGATCGGCCCCCACACCTGGCGCTCGGTCCTGCGTTCGGCGCACACCGCGGTGGCGGCGGCCGACGCGGTGCTCGACAGCGGCGATGCCGCCTATGCCCTGTGCCGGCCTTCGGGCCACCACGCGCACCGCGACCGCGCGGGCGGCTTCTGCTACGTGAACAACAGCGCGGCGGCCGCGCAGCGCCTCCGGGAGCGCCATGGCCGCGTGGCCGTGCTCGACCTCGATGCCCATCACGGCGACGGCACGCAGAACATCTTCTATGCGCGCGATGACGTGCTGACCGTGTCGACGCATGCCGATCCGAGCGGCTACTACCCGTTCTACACCGGCTATGCGCACGAGCGCGGCAGCGGTGCGGGCGAGGGCTGCAACCTGAACCTGCCGTTGCCCCACGGCGCCGGCAACGAGCTCTTCCTGCAAGCGGTGGACCAGGGACTGGCGGCGCTGCGCGGCTTCGCGCCCGAGGCCCTCGTGCTCGCGCTGGGCTTCGACAGCTACAAGGACGACCCCATCAGCGTGCTGCGGCTCGACCTGGACGCCTACCGCCGCATCGGCGAGAAGATCGGCGCGCTGGGCCTGCCCACGGTGATCGTCCAGGAAGGCGGCTACATGGTGGAGGCCATCGGCCCGGCGCTGGACCACTTTCTGCGCGGCTTCGAGGCGCTTCGGTGATGACCACCGCCGCACTGCGAGCGCCGGGTTCGAGGAGCGCCGGCATCGCGCTCTTCTTCTGCGCGCTGGTGGCCTTCGCCTCCTACGACGCCTTCTGCAAGAAAATGCTGCAGTTCTACCCGGCGCCCTTCGTCAACCTGATGCGCTACCTGTCGGTGATCTGCATCGCTCTCGCCATGCTGCTGCACCACGGCGACCTACGCATCTGGCGCGCGCCGCAGAAGAAGTTGCTGCTGCTGCGCGGCGCGATGCTGGCGACCGTGGCCACCTGCTTCATGACGGCGCTGATCTGGATGCCGCTGGCCGAGGCCACGGCCATCTACTTCACCGCGCCGCTGCTGATGGTCGCGCTGTCGCCCTGGCTGGTGGGCGAGCAGGTGCAGCGCAGCCGCTGGGTGGCCGTGGTCGTCGGCTTTGCCGGCATGCTGCTGATCGTGCGGCCCGGCAGCGACCTGCCGTGGCTCGGCACCGTGCTGATGGCGATCGCCGCCGTCTGCTACGCCGTCTTCCAGCTGCTCACGCGCCGGCTCGCGGGCAGGGTCGCGAGCCCCGTGCAGTACGCCTACACCGCGCTGGTCTGCCTGATCGCGACCGCGCTGCCGGCGCCGCTTTTCCTGCCGGCCGAGCGCCCCGAGGCCGGCGCCGTGCTGCTGCTTTTGGCCGGCGGCGCCTGCAGCGGCGCGGCGCAGTGGCTGCTGCTGGCGGCCTTCGAGCGGGTCGAGGCCTCGACGCTGGCGCCGCTCAACTATTTCCAGCTGCTGCTCGCGGTGGCCTTCAGCACCTTCTGGTTCCACAAGCCGCCCGACGGCCTGGCGATGTCGGGCATTGCGCTGATCATCGCGGCCGGCGTCTACCTGGCGCGGCAGCCGATGAAAGAATGAGCCCGGGTGCTCCAACAAGACGAGACAACCACATGGCTTTCAATTCCTCTTCCGACACCGTTCTTTTCGAATCCGTCGAGGCGACCGACCTGGTCGGCCTGGTCGAAGCCCAGCTCACCCGCGCCATCGTCGAAGGCCGCCTCGCGCCCGGCAGCCGCATCGTCGAAGCCGACATCGCGCGCCGCATGGGCGTGAGCCGTGCGCCGGTGCGCGAAGCGGCGCGCCGGCTCGAGCGCCAGGGCGTGCTGGTCGCGCGGCCGCGCCACGGCTTCGCGGTGCGAACCATCAGCGTGCAGGAGATCGACGACCTGTACGAAGTGCGCCTGAGCCTGGAGCTGACTTCGATCGAGCTGGCCTGCCGCAAGGCCAGCGATGCCGACCTGGCGCGCGTGCGCGCGATGGTCGACGACATGGTGCGCCTGGCACGCACGCGGGCGCAGGACGAGCGCATCGATACCGACCTCGCGCTGCACACGCTGATCAGCGAACTCTCGGGCAATGCGCACCTGCACCGCATCTTCCTGAACACGCAGACCGAGCTGCGCATGATCATCGCCCTCATCACCGTGGTCGACGATTCCGAGACCGTGGCCAGCAACCACCTGCTGATCGCCGACGCGCTGGTGCGCCGCGACATTGAAGCCGCCAAGGCCGCGATGCGCACGCACATCGAATCCGCATGGCGCGACGTGCGCGCCCTGTTCGTCCGCCAGCACGGCGTCCCCACCCCCTGAATTCAAGGACCCCCTCGATGAAGGTCGTCTACACCGACACGCACCAAGGGCACGACCCGCAGCTGTTCATGGTGCGCGGCAAGCTCAAGCGCAGCAACGAGCAGCCCGAGCGCGCCTTCCGGCTGCTCGACGCTGTGCGCAAGGATGGCCACGAGATCGTCCCCTGCGAGGACTTCGGCGCCGGCCCGCGCGCGGCCATCCACACGCCCGACTACCTGCGCTTCCTCGAGACGGCCCATGCGCGCTGGCAGCTGCTGGACGACCCTTCGGAAGAGGTGATGCCGAACATCCACCCCTTTCCAGGCCAGCCCTGCAGCTATCCCGAGAGCGTGGTCGGACAAGCGGGCTTTCACATGGGCGACAACGCCTGCTCCATCGGCCCCCACACCTGGGAGGCGGCCGTTGCGTCGGCCCACATGGCGACGCACGCCGCGCAGCTGGTGCTCGACGGCGAGCGCGCCGCCTATGCGCTGTGCCGCCCGCCGGGCCATCACGCCTACGTCGATCGCGCCAACGGCTTCTGCTACCTGAACAACGTGGCCATCGCCGCGCAGCATCTGCGCAGCAGGCACGCGCGCGTGGCCATCCTCGACATCGACGTGCACCACGGCAACGGCACGCAGGGCATCTTCTACCGCCGTGCCGACGTGCTGTCCATTTCGCTGCACGGCGACCCGCGCAACTTCACGCCCTTCTTCACCGGCCATGCGCACGAGCGCGGCGAGGGCGAGGGCCTGGGCTACAACATCAACAAGCCGCTGGCGCTCGGCACCGATCTCGACGGCTACCTGCCGGCGCTGCGCGAGGCCTGCGACAGCATCCGCGCCTTTGCGCCCGGCGCGCTGGCGGTGGCGCTGGGCCTCGACACGCACGAGCGCGACCCGTACAAGGGCATGAAGATCACGACGCCGGGCTTTGCGGTTCTGCTGGCCGAGATCGCGCGCCTCGGCTTGCCGACCGTGCTGGTGCAGGAGGGCGGCTACCTCTCCGACGACCTCGGCCCCAACATCGCGAGCGCGCTGCGCGGCTTCGCCGGCGCGGCATGACCGACGCGCAGGTCCTGAGCGAGGGCTCGCCCGAACTCGACGATGCCTGGGTGCGCGCGCTGGCGCGCGAGCGCTGGGGCATCGAGGGCGAGCTGCGCGCGCTGACGGGCGAGCGCGACCGCAACTACCTGCTGGCGCCGCCCGGCGACGGCGCGCGCTTCATGCTGAAGATCTCGCATCCGGCCGAGTCGGCGCTGGTCGCCGACTTCCAGACCCAGGCGCTGCTGCACCTCGCGGCTGCCGACCCGCAGCTGCCGGTGCAGCGCATCGTGCCGGCATCGAGCGGCGAGCCTTCCTTCCTCTGCGATCCCGGAGACGGCCTGCCGCGCGTGGCGCGCCTCTTCAGCTACCTGCCCGGCCTGCCGCTGCCCGAGGCGCCGCGCACGCCGCGGCAGCAGCAGAACCTCGCGCGCATGCTGGCGCGGCTCGACCTTGCGCTGCGCGATTTCGACCATCCCGCCGGCGAGCTCGCGCTGCCCTGGGACATCCAGCGCGCCGACAGCGTGCGCGGCCTGCTCGCGCACATCGCCGACCCGGAGCGCCGCGCGCTGGCGGAGGGCGCACTCGACCGCTTCGAGCGCGACGCCAAGCCACGGCTCGCCGCGCTGCCCGCGCAGCCGATCCACAACGACTTCAACATCTACAACGTGCTGGTCGATCCGGCCGACACCGACCGCATCGCCGGCATCCTCGACTTCGGCGACATGGTGCGCGCGCCGGCGATCGACGATCTGGCCGTCGCGGCCGCCTACCAGGTCGGCACCGGCGGCGATCCGCTGGCCGACATCGCGCCCTTCGTTGCCGCCTACCACGGCGTGCGGCCGCTGCTCGCGGCCGAAGTCGAGCTGCTGTTCACGCTGATCACGGCGCGGCTGGTGATGGTGGTGGCCATCAGCGGCTGGCGCGCGGCGCGCCATCCCGAGAACGCGGCCTACCTGCTGCGCAACAACCCGCTCTCATGGGCGCGCCTCGCGGCCTGCGAGCGCGTCGGCGCCGAAGCCGCGACCGCCGTCTTCCGCCGCGCCTGCGGCCTGCACATGGAGGCCTAACATGCCGACCTCAACTTCTGCGATCCCTCCTGCGACCCGCTCGCTCATGGACCGCCGCGCGCGGGTCCTGGGCCCGGCCTACCGCCTCTTCTACGAGACGCCGCTGCACCCGGTCCGCGGCGAGGGCGTCTGGCTGCACGATGCCGACGGCAGGCGCTACCTGGACGCGTACAACAACGTCGCCTCGGTCGGCCATTGCCATCCGCATGTGGTGGAAGCCATCGCGCGCCAGGCCGGCGTGCTCAACACGCACACGCGCTACCTGCACGAAGGCGTGCTCGACTATGCGGAGCGCCTGCTCGCCACGATGCCCGCCGAGCTCGCGCACGCGATGTTCACCTGCACCGGCAGCGAGGCCAACGACCTGGCGATGCGCATTGCGCACTCGCACACCAAGGCTTGTGGCCTGATCGTCACGCGCTTCGCCTACCACGGCGTGACCGCATCGATCGCCGAAGCCTCGCCCTCGCTCGGCAAGTTCGTGCAGCTCGGCGACGCCGTGCGCACCGTGCCGGCGCCCGACGGCGGCGGTGCGGCCTTCGCCGACGGCGTGCGCGCCGCCATCGCCGATCTGCAGGCGCATGGCATGCGGCCCGCCGCGCTGATGGTCGACACCGTGTTCTCCAGCGACGGCATCTTCACCGACCCGCCAGGCTTCCTGGCCGAGGCGGTGGAGGCCGTGCGCGCCGCCGGCGGCATCTTCATCGCCGACGAAGTGCAGCCCGGGCTGGGCCGCACCGGCGATGCCTTCTGGGGCTTCCAGCGCCACGGCGTGGTGCCCGACATCGTGACCATGGGCAAGCCGCTCGGCGCCGGCCATCCGCTGGCCGGGCTCGCGGTGCGGCCGGAGGTGCTCGCCGCCTTCGCGCGCGAATGCCGCTACTTCAACACCTTCGGCGGCAACCCGGTTTCGATGGCCGCCGGCATGGCGGTGCTCGACGTGATCGAGCGCGAAGGCCTGATGGCGAACGCGCAGCGCGTCGGCAAGCACCTGCGCGCGCGTTTGACGGCGCTCGCCGCGCGCCATGCGCTCGTCGGCGAGGTGCGCGGCGCCGGCCTGTTCGTCGGCGTGGACCTCGTGAGCGACCGCGCCACGCGCGCACCGGCCACGGCCGAGACGGCGCGCATCGTCAACGCGCTGCGCGACCGGCAGGTGCTGCTGAGCTCGACCGGCGAGCATGCCAGCACGCTGAAGATCCGTCCGCCGCTGGTGTTTAGCGAAGCCCATGCGGACCTGCTGGTCGACACGCTGGATAGCGTCCTGACGACGCTGTGAGTCAGGTGTCGAGCGGCTCGACGCCGCACCAGTCCGCCATGAACTGCGCCATGGTGGCGGCCACGCGCTTCATGCTGTCCAGCGAGACCGCTTCGTCGATGCCGTGGATGTTGCGCGCCAGCGGGCCGTAGACGGTCACCGGGATGTCGGTCATCAGCGCGAAGTGCCGGCCGTCGGTGGTGGCGGTGCAGGCGAGCGGCTTGGGCGCGGCGCCGGTGATCTTCTCGTGCGCCTCGGCCAGCATGCGCAGCGGCGGCGCGTCGAGCTCGTATTCGCAGCCCGGCGAGAAATGTCCGCGTGCGTTGATCTCCACCGTGAGATCCGCATCGAGCCGGGCCGCGGTGGCGCGGATGCGTTGCGTCACTTGCAGCGTGGCCTCCTCGGCCGTCGTGCCGGGGAAGAAGCCGAAGCGGATGCCGAGCCTGCAGGTGCAAGGCACCGACGAGTTCCACTCGCCGCCCTCGATGCGCCCCAGGTTGAAGTTGAGCGGATGCTCCACGTCGCGAAACAGCGGATGCCGGCGCTCGGGCGCATTCCACTCGGCCTCCAGCGCCTTCAGGTCGGCCATGATGGCGATGCCGGCCTCGATCGGGTTGACGCCCTTGCTCATGTAGGCGACATGCGCTGGCCGGCCGGTGATGTCGATGAAGAGCCAGCACACGCCGACCTGCGCGCGCATCAGCGTTTCGCCGAAGGGCTCGGGGATCAGCACCGCATCGAAGTCGCTGAGCTTCGCCTTGCCCAGCGCGTTCTGCAGCGCGTGCACGGTGGCGAGCGTGCCGTTGCCGGTGTTCTCCTCGTCGAGCACGGCGTTGAAGCCGACGGTGCCGGCCGGCTGCAGGCCCATCTCGCGCAAGGCCTGGTAGGCGATCAGTGCGCAGACCAGGCCGCCCTTCATATCGCCCGCGCCGCGGCCGTGCAGCCAGCCGTCCTTCACCCATGGAATGTAGGGCGGCCGGGTCCACAGCGCCTCGGGTCCGGTGGGCACCACGTCGATATGCCCGTTGAACAGCACGGAGCGCCCGCCGCCCATGCGCGGCAGGTGGCGCGCCAGCAGGTTGTAGCGGCCGTTGTCGGGGTCGCACGGGCAGGAGAAGAGCGGCATGCCTTCGATCAGGCTGCTGTCGAGCACGATGCGCTCGGGCTCCAATCCCAGCTCGGTCAGCGCGCCTTCGAAGAAGTCGGCGGCCGGCTGCTCCGCGCCCGACAGGCTGGGCGCCGCGACGAATTCGCTCAGGATCTCCGTCATGCGCGGCGAGAGCCGCTCGATCGTTGCGAGCAGGCGGGTGCGATCGACGGCGGGGGAAGGATTCTTCATGCGCCGGCCCGCCGCAAGCTCTGTGCCCGCCGCGCTCAAGCGTTGCCGTGCACCGACAGGACCGCGCGCAGACCGCCGAAGCGCCGGCGGTACTGCGGCGGCGTCAGGTTCACCTGGCTGAAGGCCACGCAGCGCCATTGGGCGACCGACTCCGGCATGGCCGTCCACAACCATTGGCATCTCGCGCTGATGCACATGGCGCACGGCGACATGGACGCGGCGCTCGCGCTCTACGACGCCACGGTCGCCCCCGCGCCCGAAGCCATCGCCCTGAACCTCGACGATGCCAGCGCGCTGCTGTGGCGCTTCGGCCTGCGCGGCGTCGACGTGTCGGAGCACTGGCAGGCGCTCGCTGCACGCTGGCGCCTGCAGGCCGCCTGGGGCTCCTACGCCTTCAACGACGTGCATGCCGTGATGGCGCTGGCCGAGGCCGGCGACGAAGGCGCGTCGAACGCGGGCATCGCCGCGATCGCCGATGCGGCGTGGCGCCCCGGCGCACAGGCTGCCGCCGCGGTGGCACTGCCTGCCGCCCGCGGCCTGCAAGCCTTCGCGGCCGGCCGGTATGCGCGCTGTGTCGAACTGCTGCTGCCCGTGCTCGCGGCCAGCAGTCCGCTCGGCGGCAGCCATGCCCAGCGCGATCTGCTGCATCTCACGGTCATCGAGGCCGCGTCCCGCGCCGGCGACCGCGCACTCGTGCGCGCCATGGCCGACGAGCGGGCGGCGCGCAAGGCGGCGACGGCCCGATCCGCGCGGACCGCAGATCCCGTGTACGCCTGAACAGGCTGCACATCGACTGCCATGCTAGCAGCGGGGAGAGTCTTCGTCGTCGACGGCGATGACCCGGTCCGGATCTTCGCGCTGCGCGGACAGGTCACGGGCCACGCGCACGATTTCTCCCAAGTTGCAGGCGATAGTCGTTGGCAACGGTGTGCCACACCCGAAAACATGAGCCCGAAACCTGTCGAGAATCCGTCCATTCAGCGCGCGCTGGCAGCGATCGAACAGCTGCTTACCGAAGTCGAGGCTTCGACAGGCGCCGTTCCCCACTTCCGACACACGGACCTCGTTCCACTTTCGATCGACGAGCAGGCGCACAAGGCCCGACTTGAGAAAAACGCATACGCCGCAGAGCCCGAACGATCGGCCGCGCAGTTCTGCCTGCTGTCCGCGAGTGCCTTGCTGGGCGTGACGCAATTGCTTCTGAACCGTTCGGCGACGCCGTCTCCGAGCGAACGCCTGCAGGATTGGAACGACCTGAGCGAGCTCACCAAGGAAGCGGGGCGATCGGCGTACCGCGCGGCCTTGATCCTGGCCGACCCGGAGCGTTTGGTGCCGCCCGGGTTTTGAGCCCAGGCAGGTGCGTCCAAAGGAACGAGGTGAAACTACGGGGGTACACACCCTGGCCCTTCCCCCGGAGCAAACCTTGTCATCCAAAGCCTTCCGCGTTGCACTATCGGCTTCGGCAGCTGCTCTTGGAGGCATCGCAGCCTACTGGGCTCTCCTTGCGACGCGCCAGGGACACATCCTTTTCGACGCTCGCAAGCATCCCGTCGTTCACTTGTCCGACGACTTTTCCACGTACTCTCATACCGTGCCGGGCGGGATGGTCCGCGGCTATGTCTATCACCCCCAGGGCGAGGAGGCGCTGCAGGACCTGTTCATCTATTTCGCGGGCCGAGGCGAGGATGTCCGCGCCACTGCAAAGGCGCTGCACTGGCTTCCGGAAGGCTTCGGCTTCGCCGCGGTCAACTATCGGGGGGTGGCCGACTCGCAGGGGCACCCCTCCGAGGTCGCCTCCGTCGAGGACGCGAGAGAGTTCGCCAATCACTTGCGCCGGGCCTTCCCGCACGCGCGCCTGCACGTCGTCGGTCGAAGTCTGGGGACGGGCGTGGCCATTCAGCTTGTGGCGCGACAAGACTTCTCGAGCCTGCAGCTGGTCACGCCATACGACTCGATGCTGCAGGTGGCGAAGAAGCGCTTCCCGCTCGTTCCACTTTCCCTGTTGCTGCGGCACCAGTTCAACTCCCTGACGCACTGCAAGGAGGTCGCGGCGAAAACCCAGGTCCTGCTGGCCGAGTGGGACGATGTCGTGCTGCCGGAGCGTTCACAGAAGCTCATCGCCGCCTGGCCAACATCCATCAGCGTGCAGACCATCACCGGCTCCGACCACCGCAGCATCATGGGCCTCGAAGCGACCTGGCTCCATCTCGTCGACTTCGCATTGACGGCAGTCCTCCCTGAGCCGAAGGCCGCATGAGCCGCTACACGAGCCCGGGCCTCCGCCGGCCTACTCTCAGACGCCGGCGCGCAGATGGAAATCGGCCTGCCCGGGACTACGCCCGGCGGCCGCGCGCGAAGTAGCGCATCAACGCGCCCTGACGATCCTCCACGTAGCCCTCCAGCCACGAGTCGTCCGTGTCCAGGAAACCGGACCAGCTCTTCTTGTGCTGTTCCTGCCGTTCCGCCTGCACGGCCCGGAAACGGTAGTGGTCGTAGACGTCGAGGATGTGCACGGCATAGGCTTCGGCCAGGGCCTGGTCGCCGCTGACGATCACCATGTTCTCGTCGTTGCAGTACGAGGCCTTGAAGCCCAGGTTGTGGCTGCCCAGGATGACGGTGCAGTCCGGCGACAGCGGATCGATCACGACCAGCTTGTCGTGGATGATGGCCCCGATTCCGCCCTTGGCGGTCAGCTGTTCCGCGCCGAAGTCCCCGAGCATCGCTCTATCGTCGACGCGCGACGCCCGCACGATCGAGACCTTGTCCTCGAAGAAGGTGCGCGGGGATTCGCCGGGCTCGTCGTCGCTTTCGTCATCGGGATCGTTCTTCTTGCCCGGCACGTAGTTGGGCATGGCCTGGGCGCTGGAGACGGCGCCGGTGACGATCAGACGTCCGTCCTTGCGCCCGATGTCGATGGCCTCGCCGATGATGCAGTCGTTGCCGCGCTGGCCGGGATAGAAGGCCAGGAAGAGGATGGCCTCGCGCGCCAGCCGCATGCGCCGGTACACCTCCTTCAGGTCCGGTGGCGTCTTCGTTCCCTTCGTGCGTCCTTGCATGTTGGGCGAGAACCAGAGCTCGATCTGCGCGCCATTGGCGAGCGCCAGACGCGCGGGGGCTTCATTCGAGCGCCGGAACTCGAGACTCTGCTGGTTCTTCGACATCGGGGCGCCGAAGGGGTCCGGAATCTCCAGCGCGTCCGCGCTCATGCGCTGCCAGTAGTCCATGAAGACCTGCGCGCCCGCGTCGTCCTCGATCAGCAGCGCATTGTTGGTCTGGCCCGCCACGCCGGTGGATGTCCAGTTGGTGCTCCCTGTGAACACCGAGCGAGGCCCGCCATTGGGGGGCGTGTGCACGACGAACTTGTTGTGGCCGATGTGCGTCGAGTTGTTGAACATGCGGTGCTGGATGTCGGCCCCTGCGGCAATCAGGCGTTCCCGTGCCTCGGCGTTCCGGCCATCCCATCCGCCGTTGTCCTTGCCGGTGTTGGCCAGGATGAGATGGATGCGCTGCGCGTTCGCCAGCAAGAGGTCGACAAGTTCCTTGTCGTCCAGCTCGTAGAGTGCGAGATGAAACTCGCCGGGCCTGGCGAACAGCTCGTGGAGCAGCGGCAGCACATCGCCGGCGAGGTACTTTCGGTGGGGATCGTCCGGGTTCGAGATCTTCTCGAACAACTCGTTCGGCTCGATCTCTCCGTCCTCCATCAGCACGTTGCGCAGCCACTGTGCGGCAAGGATGCCGTTGGTGAAGGTCGAGCGGAAAACGCCGCGACGGCTCGTCACCCGCACCGGAAGAGTAGGCACCGCGGGGCCCAGATAGCCCAGCGGGCGGGGCTTGCCCTCGTAGGCCTTGACGGAGATCTTGACCAGCTTGCCCTCGGCATCCTTGACGGGGCGCCCGTGGTCGTCACGCTGGGTCACTCGCACCGTCTTCGGCGTGGGGTCGGGCGCGGGCTCCATGCCGTCTTCCAGGTCGCCGACCGGCCGGATCTCGTACCGAACGAACACCTCCGAGGGCCTGCGATTCAGTTCATCGCGTCTCTTGCGCAGCGTGAGGTCTCTCCACGAGAGCTTCTGCACGGGCCAGATCCCCGTGTGCTGCGGCAAGCAGTGGGGATTGCGCTGGCCGGAGAAGCCGACCCAGCTCGCGCAGCGCACGCGGTCTTCGCTGCCGTCATTGCGCACGACGACGCTTTCATCGGCGTTCAGGTAAACGCGCGTGACTTCAAAGCCGAGGCAGCCCTCGATCTTGTTGTCCACATCCCAGGCGATGTAGGCCACTTCATTGTTGGCGTACGCGAAGGCGCTGAGAATCTTTCCCATGGCTGTCTTCCTGGTAGGTGGTGAATAACGCCGGCCGGCTGAGCAGCAGCAAACTAGCCCCGCAGGATGACAAGCTGATTTCAGCGGAGTGGGCCGAGCCCGGATGCTTCAATTTGGAACGCCGAGGCAAAAAGAGCGCGCCCCCAAGATTGAGGATCTGCGTGACCTCATGGTCCGGTATGGCATGCGCCACGCAGCAGTGCGGGCTTTCGCGCTCGCGCGGCGGCCGCGCTGCATATCGGCCATGGCCGATATGTTGCATATATCGCTCAAGACCGATATATTGTCTTCATCGGCCAAGGCCAATACCTCTGTATTCCCCCTGAAAGCCTCCGATGGACTACGCGGTCCGACTCGCCGACCAACTCCGCGCACATCTGCGTGCCTTGCGCAAGCAGCGCGGCCTGACCCAAGCCCAGCTCGGCCAGCGGCTGGGCATCGGCCAGGCCCGCATGGCAGAGATCGAGGCCAGGCCGGGGCTGGTCAGCGTCGACCAGCTCATGCAGCTTCTGTCTGCCCTGGGCGCGACCTTGGTGCTGAGAGAGGGCGCAGAAAGCGCGGCGGCATCTGCACCTGTGCTGGCCCGCGAGCCTGACCCAGGCCAGGAGGCGGCCAAGCCGCTCGTCGCACGCCGCTCGAAGTCCGCAGTGGAGCCGCCCACCGTGAAGCCGCCGGCAAAAACAGCCTCGAAGCGCGCATCGACACCCCTCCTCACCATCCCGCCGAAGAAGGGCTCCTGGTGAGCGCCGCCCTCGGCATCTGGATGAACGGCGAGCTCGTCGGCCACTGGCGGGTCGCGCGCGGCACCCACGTCCTGAGCTACGCGAGCGAATGGCTGCAATCCGACAAGCGCCGTTCGCTGTCGCTGTCCTTGCCCATCACCGGCGCGCGCGAGATCCGCGGCCGGGTTGTCGCCAACTACTTCGAAAACCTGCTCCCGGACAACGACCGCATCCGCGAGCGCCTGCGCCGGCGCTTCAGGACCCGCGACGCCCAGGCCTTCGCCCTGCTGGAGGCCATCGGCCGCGACTGCGTCGGCGCCGTGCAGCTGCTGCCCGAAGGCATGGCGCCGCAAGGATGGGACCGCGTCGACTGCGAACCGCTGCGCGACGCGAAGCTGCGCAGCCTGCTGCATGCCGTGACTTCCGACACCCCCTTGGGCCAGCCCGCGGACGACGAGGACCTGTTTCGCATCTCCCTCGCCGGCGCGCAGGAGAAGACCGCCTTCACCCGCTATCGCCGCCGCTGGTGCCGGCCGCACGGTGCGACACCCACGACCCACATCTTCAAGCTGCCGCTGGGACTGGTCGGCGGATCGCGGCGCGTCGACCTGTCCGACTCCGTCGAGAACGAATGGCTGTGCGCGCAGCTCCTGCGCGAGCTGGGCCTGCCCGTCGCTAACACCGAGATGGCGGAGTTCGACGGCCAGAAGGTACTGATCGTCGAGCGCTTCGACCGCGCGTGGATGGACGGCAAGAAGTGGATCGCGCGACTACCGCAGGAGGACTTCTGCCAGGCCCTGGGTTACCCGCCCGACAAGAAGTACGAAAAGGATGGAGGCCCCGGCATGGAGGCCTGCCTGAAGGTGTTGGCTGGCAGCGCAGATGCGCAGACCGATCGCACGGCCTTTCTGCTGACGCAGCTGGCCTTCTGGCTCCTGGCCGCGACCGATGGGCATGCCAAGAACTACTCGATCTTTCTGGGGCAGGGGGACGTGTATGCGATGACGCCGCTGTATGACGTGATCTCAGTGTGGCCCTATGTCGGGGATGGGGCGAATCAGTTTCGGTGGCGGAGTGCGGGGCTGGCGATGGCGGTGCGCTCGAAGAATGCCCACTATGCGCTTCACACGATCCAGGCTAGGCATTGGGAGGGGCTGGCGATGAAGAACGGTGGGGTGGGGGTGTGGGAGGCGATGCAGGCAATGGTGGGGGAGGTGGAGGGGGCGATTGGGCGGGTGGAGGGGAGGGTGCCGGATTCGTTTCCTGGGAGGATTTGGGAGCGCATCGTGAAAGGGTTGCGGAAGCAGGTTCGGCAGTTTGGAGGTGGGCGGGCTTGAGGCAAGATCCCCTGGCAGCTGAATCGCCGCGGCGCGTCAATGGACGCAATCCGGTTGATGAGTGGGTCTTCCCAGCCGACCGCAGCGCCACCGGAATGGGTGTAATTGGATGTGGTGGCCGGTTACGCCGAGGTCATGGAGCTGGTGTTCTCGTCCTGGCAGGACATCACCCTGACCGAGAACCACATCAAGCAGCTGCATCGCGACTTGCTCACATACAGCGAAAAGGACGCGTGGCACCGGGGCAAGTACAAGACCTCCACGAACAGCGTCGTCGCGTTTGACGAAAACGGCAAGCAGCTGGGCGTGGTCTTCGAAACCGCGACGCCGTTCGACACGCCACGCCTGATGACCGAACTGGTGGTCTGGTTCAACGGCGAACACGACGCCGCGCGTCTCCATCCACTGTTGCTCGTCAGCATCTGGGTTGTGGTCTTCCTGGAAATCCACCCATTTCAGGACGGCAACGGCCGCTTGAGTCGGGTGCTGACCACCTTGCTGCTGCTTCAAGCCGGCTACGCCTATGTCCCGTACAGCTCACTCGAGAGCGTGATCGAACTGAGCAAGGAAGCCTACTACCTTGCGCTGCGCCAGACGCAGGGAACGATTCGCGCCGCGAACTGGCAGCCCTGGCTCATCTTCTTCCTGCGCGCGCTGGCTGAGCAGGTTCGTCGTCTTGCTCGCAAGGTGGAGCGCGAGAAGCTGGTGCTGGCCGCGCTGCCCGAGCTATCACTGCAGATCGTCGAATTTGCGCGGGAGCATGGGCGCATCACGATGGGGGATGCGATTCGGCTGGCCGGCGGCAATCGCAATACGCTCAAGCAGCATTTCAGAGCCCTGGTCGAACAAGCCCGCTTGGCCCAGCGCGGCGCTGGTCGGGGCGTGTGGTACGAGTTGAAGTAGGGGTACCTATGGTCGGCATTCGACCACAGAGCAACTTCTCCCATCTCGGGCTCACGACGGGCGCATGATCGTTGGGATCTGCGCAGAGGATCTCGGTGCGCCTCGCCCGTTTCACACCCCCAACAACTCCTCCAACACCTCCGGCGCCGCCAGCAACTCCGCCGAAGGCCCGTGCCGCACGATCTTGCCCTTCTCCATCACCACCGCCTGATCCGTGTGCGCCAGCACCTTGCGCCAGTCGCGGTCGACGATCAGTGTCGCGATGCCGGTCGTGCGGATGTCCGCGATCACGCGCCAGATCTCGGCCACGATCAGCGGCGCCAGGCCTTCGGTCGCCTCGTCGAGGATCAGCAAGCGCGGGTTGGTCATCAGCGCGCGGCCGATCGAGAGCATTTGCTGCTCGCCGCCCGACAACTGCTGCCCGCCGTGCGAGAGCCGCTCCGTGAGGCGCGGGAAGGTGGCCATCACGCGATCGAAAGTCCAAGCGCGCTTGCCGTCGATGCCGGAGCGTGCGCTCATCACGAGGTTCTCGCGCACCGAGAGGTTGGGGAAGATGCCGCGGCCTTCGGGCACGTAGCCGATGCCGCGGCGCGCCATCTTCTCGGGCGCCCAGCCGGTGACGTCGTCGCCGTCGAGCTTCACGCGGCCCGAGGCCGGACGCACGTAGCCCATCAGCGAGCGGATCAGCGTGGTCTTGCCCATGCCGTTGCGACCCAGCAGGCCGACCGAGGTGGCCGCCGGCATCGCGACGTCGATGCCGCGCAGGATGTGGCTGTCGCCGTAGTAGGTGTTGAGGCCTTCGATCTGCAGCATCTCAGTGGTCCTCGCCCAGGTAAGCAGTGCGCACTTCGGGGTTCTGACGGATAGAAGCCGGGTCGCCGGTCGCGATGACGGTGCCGTTGACCATCACCGTGATGCGGTCGGCGATGCGGAACACCGCGTCCATATCGTGCTCCACCAGCAGGATCGCGTGCGAGGCCTTGAGGCTGGCGAGCAGGCCCAGCATGCGCTCGGTCTCCTCGGCGCCCATGCCGGCCAGCGGCTCGTCGAGCAGCAGCACGCGCGGGTTGGTGGCCAGGCACATCGCGACTTCGAGCTGGCGCTTGGCGCCATGGCTCAGCGTGCCGGCGACGCGCTCGGCCACCGCAGTGAGCCCCGCGGCCTCCAGCGCTTCGCGCGCCGCGGCATTGCTCGTTGCGCACTGCGTCGAGGCCTGCCAGATCGCCCACGGCCGCGGCGTCGCGGCCTGCGCGGCGAGGCGGCAGTTTTCGAGCACCGTGAACTCCGGAAAGATCGTGGTGCGCTGGTAGCTGCGGCCGACGCCGGCGAGCGCGCGGCGGAACTGCGCGCGCTTGGTGACGTCGGTGCCGTCGAGCTTGATGCGGCCGTCGGAGGCGTCGATCTCGCCCGAGAGCATGTTGATCAAGGTGGACTTGCCGGCGCCGTTGGTGCCGATCACCGCATGGACTTCGCCGCGCCGCAGGTCCAGGCTCACCGCATTGACGGCGACCAGGCCGCCGAAGCGGCGCGTCAGCGTTTCGACCGAGAGCAGGGTACTCATGCGGCCGCCCCCTTCGGCGAGAGCCGCGATGCGATGCCGATGATGCCCTTGGGCAGCAGTGCGACGAAGGCGATGATGGCCAGACCCAGCGTGAGCTGCCAATGGTCCGCGAGCGGCCCCACCAGCGCATGGGTGGAGAGCAGTTCCTTCAGCAGCGTGAAGGCCACGGCGCCGATCACCGCGCCGCGCAGGTGGCCGAGGCCGCCGAGGATGATCATCAGCAGCACCTCGCCCGAGTTGTGCCAGGCCAGGAGCTCGGGGTTCACCACGCCGTCGCGCGAGGCGACGAGAAAGCCCGCCAGCCCGGCCAGCGCGCCCGCGATCACGAAGGCCGCGAGCTTGTAGCCGTAGACCGGAAAGCCCGCCGCGCGCATGCGCTGCTCGTTGACGCGGATGCCGGCCAGCGCGGCGCCGAAGCGCGAGCGGCGGATCAGCGCCAGGAAGCCGTAGGTGAGCGCCAGCGCGGCCAGCACGAAGTAGAACTGCACGCTGCGGTTCTCCATGTCGAGCGCGCCGATGGCCGGCCGCACGTACATGTAGATGCCGTCGCTGCCGCCGCCGAGCGCGGTGTCGTGGAACACGAAGAAGGCCATCTGCGCGAAGGCCAGCGTGACCATGATGAAGTAGACGCCGCGCGTGCGCAGGCTGAGCGCGCCCGTCACCAGCGCATAGCCGGCGGCGCAGCCCATGGCCAGCGGCAGCAGCACGGCGATGGAGCCGCCATCCTTGCCGGAGCCCAGCACCGTGGCATAGGCGCCGATGCCGTAGAAAGCCGCATGGCCCAGGCTCACGAGGCCGGTCATGCCGACCAGCAGCTCGAGGCTCAACGCGAAGATCGAGAGGATCATCACCTTGACCACGAGGTCGCTGAGATAGGGGCTCAGCATCGGGCCGAGGACTGCGAGCGCGACGGCGCACAGCAGCGGAAGAAAGTACGAAAAGCGCTTCATGTCAGGTCTTGCGCCCCATCAAGCCTTCAGGACGCCAGATCAGCACGATGGCCATCAGCACGTACACCCCCATGCCGCTCAGCTCGGCGAAGAAGACCTTGCCGAAGGTGTCGACGAAGCCGACCAGGAGCGAAGCGACCAGCGCACCCGTGATCGAGCCGATGCCGCCGATCACCACCACCACGAAGCAGATGATCAGCACGCTCGCGCCCATGTTCGGATAGACCGAGGACATCGGCGCCGCGATCATGCCGGCCAGCGCGGCCAGCGCCACGCCGGCCGCGAACACGATGCGGTAGAGCCGGCGGATGTCGATGCCCAGGCCGCGCACCATGTCGCGGTTGCTGGCGCCGGCGCGGATCATCATGCCCAGGCGCGTGCGGTTGACCACGTAGTAGAGCCCGACTGCGAGCACCACGCAGGCCGCCGAAGCGAAGAGCCGGTACCACGGGTAGCTCATGAGATCGCCGAGCGCGAAGCTGCCGTCCAGCCAGGGCGGCACCCTGACGCCGTGCACGTCGTTGCCGACGAGCAGCGAACGCAGCTCCTCGAACACGAGGATCAGCCCGTAGGTCATCAGCACCTGCTGCAGATGGTCGCGCTGGTAGAGGTAGCTGAAGAAGGCCCACTCCAGCGCATAGCCGAAGAGCGCGCTGAGCACCACGCCCGCCAGCAGCATCACGATGAACTGGTCACCGAAGAGCGGCGAGAGCGCGAACGCCATGTAGGCGCCGATCATGTAGAAGCTGCCGTGGGCCAGGTTGATCACGCCCATGATGCCGAAGATCAGCGTCAGTCCGGAGGCCACCAAAAACAACAGAAGCCCGTACTGCACCGAATTCAGGCATTGGACTAGAAAGGTACCGAGGTCCACGACAGGTCGTCACTTTCCGCTCAGAGTTTGCAGCCGCGGGCGGGGTCGGCGAGGCCCTTGATGGCCACGTTGACCATCTTGTTTTCCTTGCCCTCCACCTTGCGCAGGTAGATGTCCTGCACCGGGTTGTGCGACTTGCCGATCGTGAAAGCGCCGCGCGGGCTGTCGATCTTGGCCTTTTCGATGGCGCCTGCGAACTCGGCCTTCTTGCTGATGTCGCCCTTGGTCGCCGCCAGGCCGATCGCGAGCATCTGCGCCGCGTCGTAGCCCTGCACCGCGTACACGTCGGGCTGCAGCTTGAACATCTTGGCGTAGGCGGTGCGGAAGCTGTTGTCGCGCGGCGTGTTGAGGCCGTCGGCATAGTGCAGCGTGGTCAGCATGCCCTGGGCCGATTCGCCCTGCGCGTCCAGCGTGCCGTCGGTCAGGAAGCCGGGGCCGTAGAGCGGGATGTTCTTGTTGAGGCCGGCCGCCGCGTAGTCCTTGACGAACTTGACCGCGCCTCCGCCCGCGAAGAAGGAATACACCGCATCGGGCTTGGCCGCCGCGATCTCGGTCAGGAGCGCCTGGAACTCCACGTTCGGGAAGGGCACGGTGAGCTGCTTCACAACCTTGCCGCCGCCCTTCTCGAAGCCTTCCTTGAAGCCGTTGACCGACTCGTCGCCGGCCGCGTACTTCCAGGTGAGCGTCATCGCGGTCTTCTTGCCCTGCTTGGCCGCGACCTCGCCCATCGCGTAGGCCGGCTGCCAGTTCGAGAACGAGCTGCGGAAGATGTTCTGCGCGCACATCGGGCCGGTCACCGCGTCGGCACCGGCATTGGGCACGATCAGCACGGTGCCGCTTTCCTTGGCGGCCTTGGCCATCGCCATCGCGACGCCGGAGTGCACGGTGCCGACGATCACGTCGACGTTGTCGCGCTTGATCAGCTTGTTGACGTTGTCGGTGGCCTTGGCCGGGTCCGATTCGTCGTCGACCTTGATGTATTCGATCTCGCGGCCGCCGAGCTTGCCGCCCTGTTCCTCGACGCGCAGCTTGAAGCCGTTCTCGATGGCCGCGCCGAGCGCCGCATAGGTGCCGCTGAAGGGCAGCATCAGGCCGACCTTGAGCTTGCCCTGCTGGGCGTGGCCGACGGTCGCGATGCAGGCCAGCGCAAGAGCGGTTAGCGTGGTGCGTGCGATGCGAGTGGTCATGGGTATCTCCTGGCGTTGATGATGAGTGAAAAGGACGGGAACGGCCTGGCGACGCATCGGCAGGGGCGCGTCGGGACGGGCTTGTCCATGGTGAACCGTGGGACGCAGATACTTTAAGGGTAAATCATTTATCTCTCAAACACGAGTTTTCCCTGCCCGCCGATTCGCTGCTTCGACAAACGAAACGGCCGCCACTATGACCTGTTCCGGCTGGTCCCGATGCGGGGAATGCCCGCAGTCGCGCAGCTCGAGCAGCCGGGTTCCGGGCACCCGCTCGGCGATGCCGCGAACCTGGCGGAGTGTGCCGTACTCGTCGTCGATCCCCTGGATAGCAAGAACCGGGCAACGGATGGCGTCGAGCCCGGCCTCGATGTTCCATTGCTTGAAGGGCGGGTGCAGCCAGATGCGGTTCCAGCCCCAGAAGGTGGCTTCGGCGTCATCGTGGTAGCGGGCCAGCTTCTTCGGAAGGTCGGTCGCGAGCCAGGCCTGGCGCGCCTGGTCGATGCTCGCCACCGTCAGATCTTCCACGAAGATGTGCGGCGCGAGCAGCACCAGCCCGGCCACGCGCTCCGGAAAACGCGACGCGTAGAGCAGCGAGATCGAGCCGCCGTCGCTGTGGCCGAAGAGCCAGGGCTTCTCCTTGAGGCCAATGGCCTCGAAGAAGGCCGGCAGCACCTCGTGCGCCTGGCGGTGCATGTAGTCGACGTCCCAGAACTCGTCGGGCTCGCGCGGCGTCGAGCGGCCGTAGCCGGGGCGCGAGAACACCAGGCCGCGAAAGCCGCCGCGCTCGCAGAGCTTCTCGGGGAAATCCTTCCACATCGCGATCGAGCCCAGGCCTTCATGCAGGAACACAACCAGCGGCGCATCGGTCCGTTCGGGTGCGATGCGCTGATACTCGATGCGCACTTCGCGGTCGCGCCACGCGATCACGGCGAACGCTGTGTTGTGGCCGCTCATGGCAGTGCTCCTTCCCCCTCTGGGGGAAGGTGGGGATGGGGGCCGCCGTCGATGGTGGCGCCGCGTGCCCCCACCCCAGCCCTCCCCCAGTGGGGGAGGGAGACGGACCGGGGCCTCAACGCTGATGCTCCCGCTCGCGCAGCCGGAAGCGCTGGATTTTTCCTGTGGCCGTCTTCGGCAGCTCCTCGACGAACTCGATGAAGCGCGGGTACTTGTAGGGCGCGAGGCGCTCCTTGACGAAGGCCTTGAGTTCCTCGTCCGTCACCGACTGGCCGGACTTGAGCACGACGTAGGCCTTGGTCTTGGTCAGCCCATCGGCGTCTTCCTTGCCGATCACCGCGGCCTCGAGCACGGCCGGATGCTGCATCAGCGTGGCCTCGACCTCGAAGGGCGAGACGTAGATGCCGCTCACCTTGAGCATGTCGTCGCTGCGGCCGGCGTAGGTGTAGTAGCCGTCGGCGTCGCGCGAGTACTTGTCGCCACTCTTGGTCCAGCCCTCGCGGAAGGTGTCGGCGCTCTTCTCGGGGTTGCCCCAGTACATCACCGCCGTGCTCGGCCCCTTGATATAGAGGTCGCCGACTTCGCCCACGGGCACGGGCTTGCCGTCCTCGCCGCGCAGCTCGATCGCATAGCCCTCGACCGGCCGGCCGGTGGTGCCGTAGCGGATGTCGCCGGGCCGGTTGGAGATGAAGATGTGCAGCATCTCGGTGGAACCGATGCCGTCGATGATCTCGCAGCCGAAGTGCTGCTTGAAGCGCTGCGCGAGTTCACCCGGCAAGGCTTCGCCGGCCGAGGAGCACATGCGCAGCGACACCGCCTCGCGCGGTGGCAGCGTGGGCGAGGCGAGCATGCCGGCGAAGCCGGTCGGGGCGCCGAAGAACACCGTGGGTTTGTGCGTGCCGGTCCAGCGCTTGAAGACCGCGTCGGGCGTCGGCCGCTCGGCCATCAGCAGCACCGTCGCGCCGACCGAAAGCGGGAAGGTCAGCGCATTGCCCAGGCCGTACGCGAAGTAGAGCTTGGCGGCCGAGAAGCAGACGTCGTTCTCGGTCAGCCCCAGCACCGGCTTGCCGTAGAGCTCGGCCGTCCACCACGGGTTGCCGTGCGTGTGCACCGTGCCCTTGGGCTTGCCGGTGGAGCCGGAGGAGTAGAGCCAGAAGGCGTGATCCTGCGGCGTGGTGGCGGCGGGTTCGGCCAGCGGCTGGTGCGCGGCGATCACCGCCTCGAAATCCTGCGCGCCGTCGGGCAGGGCGCCGGTGGGTTGCGAGACGATCAAGGTCTTGAGCTCGTTCGACCCCTTGACCCGCGCGTCCTGCAGCACCGGCAGCAGCGCGCCCGACACCAGCGCCGCCTTGGCGCCGCTGTGTTCGAGCATGTAGGCGTAGTCGTCGGTCGTCAGCAGCGTGTTGACTGCCACCGGCACGATGCCGGCATAGAGGCAGCCGAGAAAGCTCACCGGCCAGTCGCTGCTGTCGAGCATCAGCAGCAGCACGCGCTCTTCGCGCTTCACGCCTGATGCGCGCAGCGCTGCGGCGAGCCGCCGCGCGCGGTCTTCGAGCTGGCCGTAGGCGAGGGTGCCGCGGTCGTCGACATAGGCGATCTTCTGCGCGCGGCCGCGGTTGAGGGCGAACAGGTGTTCGGCGAAATTGAAGGATGCTGGCAGGCTCATCGTGTCTCCTCGGGTCGCATTTTTCTCTTCGGACGGTCTTCAGCCGGCCGAGAGGCCGAGCTGCGCGAGCACCGCCGGACTGGCCTGCACCGCGCTCTTGCGGTGATAGAAGTCCAGTGCCCGCAGGCCGCCCAGTTCGGCGCCGCCGCCCGCGCGGCCGGGGCCGCCGTGCAGCGACTGGGGCATCACGTTGCCATGGCCCGTGTGGGCCTGCGCCACGTCCGGCGTGATCACGTGCACGCGGCCGTGGCTCGCGGCGAGCTGCACCGCTGCTTGGCCGAGCGCCGCCTCGTCGGCGCCGTAGAGCGAAGTCACCAGCGAACCCTGGCCGCGGTGTGCGAGCGCGATCGCATGCTCGACGTCGCGGTAGGGCAGCAGGGTGGCGACCGGTCCGAAAACCTCGACGTCGTGCACGCGCTGCGCCACATCGGCATCGCGCGCGCCCAGCAGCACCGGGCCGATGCAGGCGGCGATGGCAGGGTCGGCATCGACCAGCGGGGCCCGGCTGCCGTCATGCAGCACGCTCGCTTGCGCCTTGAGTTCTTCCAGCCCTTCGCGCACGGCATTCAGTTGCGCACGGCTCACCAGCGAGCCCATGCGCACGCTCTCGTTGCGCGGATTGCCGACCGTGATGCCGGCCAACTTGGCGCCGATGGCTTCGGCCGCCGCGTCGTAGACGGCAGCCGGCACGAGGATGCGGCGGATCGCGGTGCACTTCTGGCCCGACTTGACCGTCATCTCGCGCACCACCTCGCGCACCAGCAAATTGAAGGCGTCGCTGCCCGGCGCCGCATCGGGCAATAGCAGGGCGGAGTTGAGGCTGTCGGCCTCGATGTTCACGCGCACCGAGCGCTGGGCCACGGCGGCATGCGAGCGGATCACGGCGCCGGTGTCGGCCGAGCCGGTGAAGGACACCACGTCGAAGCCTTGCAGCTGGTCCATCAGACCGTTCGAGCTGCCGCAGATCACCGACAGCGCGCCGGCCGGCAGCACGCCGGCCTCGACCACGTCGCGCACCATGCGCTGCGTGAGCCAGGCGGTGGAGGTGGCGGGCTTCACGATCACCGGCACGCCCGAGAGCAGGGCGGGCGCGGCCTTCTCCCACAGGCCCCAGGACGGGAAGTTGAAGGCATTGATGAAGAGCGCCACGCCGCGCGTCGGCACCTGCAGGTGCCGCGACTGGAACACCGGCTCCTTGCCGAGCTTGGCCGCATCGCCGTCGCGCAGCGCGCGCACATTGCCCAGCGCATCGCCCCACTTGGCGTACTGGCCGAGCGTGAAGATCGCACCGTCGATGTCGACGGCCGAGTCGTTCTTCACCGTGCCCGAGTTGGCGGTGGCGATCTCGTAGTAGGCGTCGCGGTTCGCCTGCAGCACCTTCACGATCGCGCCCAGCAGCGCGGCGCGCTCTTTATAAGTGAGGGCGCGCAAGGCAGCGCCGCCGGTCTCGCGCGCGAAGCCGAAGGCCGCGGCCAGGTCCAGCCCGGTCGCATCGACCCGGGCCAGCTCGGTGCCGAGTACCGGATCGACAAGCGCCGTGCCGGCGCCGCTGCCGGCCTGCCAGCGGCCGGCGACGTAGTTGGAAAGAAGTTCGGTCATGGAGCGTCTCAAGTCTTGGTGAACTGGATCTGGCCTTCGGGCAGCAGGTAGAGGACCAGCGCGCGCCCTTGGGCGACGGTGGGGTGATGAGCCGTTCCCGGCGGATAGACGCACCAGCCCGCCGGCCGCCCGTCGAAGGTGGCATCGCCCTCCAGCGGCATGATCAAATCGATCTCGCCATTCGGATGCGTGTGGTGCGGGCCGGCGATGTCCTTCATGTCAACCACGTCGACCGAGAAGCGATGCAGCGCGTCCTCGGCCTTGAAGACCCGGCCGTACTTGATGCCGCCGCCTTCGCGATCGCACAGCCAGCCTTCCGCCACGCCGTCGATGCAGGCCTGTTTCAGGCGCTCGAAGGCGGGGCTGCCGGCGCCGTGGACGGTGTTGAGCCAGCGGTCGAGTTCGTCATCGAGCGCTCTGCCGGCGAGCTGCGCTGTCACGTCGGCAACGATCTGGTGGAAGGCTTCCTTGGACATTGTGGTGGTGCTCATGCGTGGGTGGAACTTGCGGCAATTGACCGCGTGCAGTATCTTGCCTGTGCACGAACCATAAGCATCGACACAAAAGGTGTCAAGCAATATAGTGCATATATGGTGTTTACCCGGATAGGGGTGAACCGGGAGACGAAGGAGCGATATGAATGAGCGAGCCGACGCGGTGCTGACCGCACCCGCGGACCCGGCCCTGCCGGCCGAAGAAGCGAAGAACCCCCTGCTGGTGGCGCTGGGCGAGCGCGTGCGCAACCTGCGCGCGCGCCGCGGGCTCACGCGCAAGGCCGTGGCGCAGGCGGCGGAGGTCTCGGAGCGCCACCTGGCCAATCTTGAATACGGCATCGGCAATGCGTCGATCCTGGTGCTGCAGCAGGTGGCGACCGCGCTGCAATGCTCGCTGGCCGAGCTGGTGGGCGACGTCACGACCAGCTCGCCCGAGTGGCTGCTGATCCGCGAGCTGCTGGAGCGCCGCGACGAGGCCGACCTGCGGCGCGCCCGCATCGCGCTCGGCGAGTTGCTCGGCACCGCTGCCGGCGACCCGGCGCGCAACCGCCGCATCGCGCTGGTGGGCCTGCGCGGCGCGGGCAAGTCCACGCTGGGCCAGATGCTGGCGGACGATCTCGAGGTGCCCTTCATCGAGCTGAGCCGCGAGATCGAAAAGCTGGCCGGCTGCAGCGTGCGCGAGATCCACGACCTGTACGGCACCAACGCCTACCGCCGCTACGAGCGCCGCGCGCTCGAGGAGACGGTGCAGATCTACAGCGAGGTGGTGATCGCCACCCCGGGCGGCATCGTGTCCGACCCCGCCACCTTCAACCAGCTGCTGGCGCACTGCGCCACCGTCTGGCTGCAGGCCGCGCCCGAGGAGCACATGGGCCGCGTCGCCGCCCAGGGCGACACCCGCCCGATGGCCGCCAGCAAGGAAGCCATGGACGACCTGCGCCGCATCCTCGCCGGCCGCGCCGCCTTCTATTCCAAGGCCGACCTCAGCGTCGACACCAGCGGACAGGATCTGGCGCAGAGCTTCCACGCGCTGCGCTCGGCGGTGCGGGAGGCGATGAGCCGCGCCGGCTGAAGGCGACAACGAAGAACGTAAAAAAAAAGTCCGTCGCAGGGTTGACGCGCCTCGGAACATGCAGCATGATGCATCTTCAGTCGCGAGACAAATGCATTATTGTTCCTAGACCCCACGGCACCCAGGAGACCTCGACATGACCGACACCGCCGCCCATCCCGCCCGCGTCGACTACCGCACCGACCCCACGCAATACCGCCACTGGAAGCTCAGCGTGGAGGGCCCCGTGGCCCGCCTGTCGCTGGACATCGCCGAAGACGGCGGCATCCGTCCCGGCTACAAGCTCAAGCTCAACAGCTACGACCTGGGCGTGGACATCGAGCTCAACGATGCGCTGAACCGCGTGCGCTTCGAGCATCCGCAAGTCCGCTCGGTGATCGTCACCAGCGGCAAGGACCGCATCTTCTGTTCGGGCGCCAACATCTTCATGCTCGGCGTCTCCAGCCACGCCTGGAAGGTGAACTTCTGCAAGTTCACCAACGAGACGCGCAACGGCATCGAGGATTCGTCGAAGCACTCGGGCCTCAAGTTCATCGCGGCCGTGAACGGCGCCTGCGCCGGCGGCGGCTACGAGCTGGCCCTGGCCTGCGACGAGATCCTGCTGGTCGACGACCGCTCCTCCTCCGTCTCGCTGCCGGAAGTGCCGCTGCTCGGCGTGCTGCCCGGCACCGGCGGCCTGACCCGCGTCACCGACAAGCGCCACGTGCGCCATGACCTGGCCGACATCTTCTGCACCAGCGTCGAAGGCGTGCGCGGCCAGCGCGCGGTCGAGTGGCGCCTGGTCGATGCGATCGCCAAGCCGGCGCAGTTCGGCGCCGCGGTGCAGGAGCGCGCCGCCAAGCTGGGCGAGGGCAGCGACCGCCCCGCCGATGGCAAGGGCGTGAGCCTCACGCGCCTCGAGCGCGAGGACGGCGCCGACAGCCTGCGCTACGAACACGTCACGGTCGAGATCGACCGCGCACGCCGCACCGCCACCTTCACCGTCAAGGCGCCGAAGGGCGCGCAGCCGGCCGACATCGCCGCGATCGAAGCCGCCGGCGCCGCCTGGTGGCCGCTCGCGATGGCGCGCCAGCTCGACGACGCGATCCTCAACCTGCGCACCAACGAGCTCGACATCGGCACCTGGCTGCTCAAGACCGAGGGCGATGCGCAAGCCGTGCTCGCGAGCGACAAGACCATGCTCGCCCACAAGGACCACTGGCTGGTGCGCGAAACCATCGGCGCGTTGCGCCGCACGCTGGCGCGGCTCGACGTCTCCTCGCGCAGCCTGTTCGCGCTCGTCGAATCCGGCTCCTGCTTCGCCGGCACGCTCGCCGAGATCGCCTTCGCGGCCGACCGCGCCTACATGCTCGCGTTGCCCGACGATGCCGAGCGCGCACCGAAGATCACGCTGGACGAGTTCAACTTCGGTTTCTTCCCGATGGTCAACGACCAGAGCCGCCTGCAGCGCCGCTTCTACGAAGAGGCCGCGCCGATGGAAGCCGCGCGCGGCGCGGTCGGCCGCGCGCTGGACGCCGACGAGGCGCTCAAGCTCGGCCTGGTCACCGCCGCGCCCGACGACATCGACTGGGAGGACGAGATCCGCATCGCCATCGAGGAGCGCGCCGCCATGTCGCCCGACGCGCTCACCGGCCTCGAAGCCAACCTGCGCTTCGCCAGCCAGGAGAACATGGCCACGCGCATCTTCGGCCGGCTGACCGCCTGGCAGAACTGGATCTTCAACCGCCCGAACGCCGTCGGCGAGAAGGGTGCCCTCAAGGTTTACGGCACCGGCGAAAAAGCCGGCTTCGATCTCAACCGCGTCTGAGTCCACCCCGACCGTTCGGGCAGAGCTTGTCGAAGCCCCCCGCGAGCCTTCGACAAGCTCAGGCCGAACGGATTTTCGGATTTCCATCCAAGCAGGAGCCCCCATGAGCACGATCAACTACAGCGAGAAGATCCCCAACAACGTCAACCTCGGCGAAGACCGCACGCTGCAGCGCGCGCTCGAAGGCTGGCAGCCGAACTTCATCAACTGGTGGGACGACGTCGGCCCCGACGGCTCGACCAACTACGAGGTCTACCTGCGCACCGCCGTCAGCGTCGACCCGCAGGGCTGGGCCCAGTTCGGCCACGTGAAGATGCGCGACTACCGCTGGGGCATCTTCCTGAACCCGGGCGACGCCAACCGCGAGATCCATTTCGGCGACCACAAGGGAGAGAAGGCCTGGCAGGATGTGCCCGGCGAACACCGCGCCAACCTGCGCCGCATCATCGTCACGCAGGGCGACACCGAGCCGGCCTCGGTCGAGCAGCAGCGCCACCTGGGCCTCACCGCGCCCAGCATGTACGACCTGCGCAACCTGTTCCAGATCAACGTGGAAGAGGGCCGCCACCTGTGGGCCATGGTCTACCTGCTGCACAAGCACTTCGGCCGCGACGGCCGTGAAGAGGCCGAGGCGCTGCTGCAGCGCACCTCGGGCGACGAGAACAACCCGCGCATCCTCGGCGCCTTCAACGAGAAGACGCCCGACTGGCTGGCCTTCTTCATGTTCACCTACTTCACCGACCGCGACGGCAAGTTCCAGCTGTCGGCCCTGGCCGAGAGCGCCTTCGATCCGCTGGCACGCACCACCAAGTTCATGCTGACCGAGGAAGCGCACCACATGTTCGTGGGCGAGAGCGGCGTCTCGCGCGTGCTGCAGCGCACCGCGCAGGTGATGAACGAGCTGAAGACCGACGACCCGCAGAAGGTGCGCGCGGCCGGCGCCATCGACCTCGGCACGATCCAGCGCTACCTCAACTTCCACTACAGCGTGACCATCGACCTGTTCGGCGCCGACCAGTCGAGCAACGCCGCCACCTTCTACAGCTCGGGCCTGAAGGGCCGCTACGAGGAAGGCAAGCGAAGCGACGACCACGTGCTCAAGGGCCAGACCTACAAGGTGCTCGAGGTGCAGAACGGTCAGCTCGTCGAGAAGGACGTGCCGATGCTGAATGCGCTCAACGAAGTGCTGCGCGACGACTTCATCAAGGACTCGGTGGCCGGCGTGAGCCGCTGGAACAAGGTGCTGGAGAAGGCCGGCATCCCGACCCGCCTGGTGGTGCCGCACAAGGCCTTCAACCGCCAGATCGGCGCCCTGGCCGGCATCAAGATGTCGCCCGAAGGCCGCGTGGTGAACGAGGCCGAATGGGCCGCCAAGAAGGACGAGTGGCTGCCCACGGGCGAGGACTTCGCATTCGTGGCATCGTTGATGGGCCGCGTGGTCGACCCGGGCAAGTTCGCCGGCTGGATCGCGCCGCCGGTGATGGGCATCAACCGGCAGCCGGTGGATTTCGAGTACGTGAGATTCGGCTGATCGGTGTGACTCCTTCCCCCTCTGGGGGAAGGCAGGGATAGGGGCAAGCAGCGTACCCACGACAAGCGCCGCGTGCCCCCACCCAACCCTCCCCCAGAGGGGGAGGGCTTTAGGAGAGACTAATGGAAACGGCCACCATCGACATCGGCGTCATCAGGCAGCACCTGATCGACCCTGAAATCTGCATCCGCTGCAACACCTGCGAAGCCACCTGCCCGGTCAACGCGATCACGCACGACGACCGCAACTACGTGGTGCGCGCCGATGTCTGCAACGGCTGCATGGCCTGCATCTCGCCGTGCCCGACCGGCTCGATCGACAACTGGCGCACCATGCCCGTGGCGCGCGCCTATTCGATCGAGGAGCAGCTCACCTGGGACGAACTGCCGGCCGAACTCACGCCCGAGCAGCTCGAAGCCGAAGGCGTCGCATCGCCTGCCGAAACGCTGGCGCCTGCGCCGGCCGCACCGCCGCAGCCGCCGGCCGAGCCGGGCGAAGTGCCCTTCAACTCCGCACAGTACGGCGCCACCACGCCGCCCTGGTCGGCTGCACACGCCTACACCAACCTGTTCCCGCCGAAGAGCCCGACCACCGCCACCGTGGTGGGCAACTTCAACTGCACCGAGGCCGGCTACGAGAACCAGACGCACCACATCGTGCTGGACTTCGGCAGCATGCCCTTCCCGGTGCTGGAGGGCCAGTCGATCGCCATCATCCCGCCGGGCACCGATGCCAACGGCAAGCCGCACTTCGCGCGCCAGTACTCCGTCGCCAGTCCGCGCAACGGCGAGCGGCCCGGCTACAACAACGTGTCGCTCACGGTGAAGCGCGTGCTGCAGGACCACCAGGGCAAGCCGGTGCGCGGCGTCGCCAGCAACTACGTGTGCGACCTCAAGGTCGGCGACAAGGTGCAGGTGGTCGGCCCCTTCGGCGCCTCCTTCCTGATGCCGAACCATCCGAAGTCGCACATCGTGATGATCTGCACCGGCACCGGCAGCGCGCCGATGCGCGCCATGACCGAATGGCGCCGGCGCCTGCGCAAGAGCGGCAAGTTCGAGGGCGGCAAGCTGATGCTCTTCTTCGGCGCACGCACGCAGCAGGAGCTGCCGTACTTCGGCCCGCTGCAGACCCTGCCCAAGGACTTCATCGACATCAACTTCGCGTTCTCGCGCACGCCCGGCCAACCCAAGCGCTATGTGCAGGACGCGATGCGCGAACGCGCCGCCGACCTGGCCGCGCTGCTCAAGGACAGCCAGAGCCACTTCTACGTGTGCGGCCTGAAGAGCATGGAAGAGGGCGTGGTGCTCGCGCTGCGCGACGTAGCGGTGGAAGCCGGACTCGACTGGGACACGGTCGGTGCCAGCCTGAAGCGCGAAGGCCGCCTGCACCTCGAAACCTACTAAGCTCGGCCGATGAAGTTCGCCGAGTTCCACACCGGACAGGTCATCGAGGCCGGCCCCTATCTGGTGACCGAGGCGGAGCTGCTGCAGTTCGCGAAGGCCTACGACCCGCAGTGGTTCCACACCGATCCGGAGGCGGCGGCCGAAGGTCCCTTCGGCGGATTGATCGCAAGCGGCTGGCATACCGGCGCGATCGCGATGCGGCTGGTCACCGACGCAGCGCTCGCGGATTCCGAATCCTTCGCATCGCCGGGCCTCGGCCACGTGAAATGGCCGAACCCCGTGCGGCCCGGCGATTCGCTGCGGCTCGTGGCCGACGTGATCGAGGTGCGCCGTTCGGAGAAGCGCCCCACGCTGGGCATCCTGCGCTGGCGCTGGCGCCTGTTCAACCAGCGCGAGCTGCTCGTGCTCGACCTCGAGGCGACCAGTCTGTTCAAGCTCGGCGCTTAGCCTTGGCCATCAGCACCAGCGCGATGCCTCCGAGGATCGCGACCGAGGCGAAGGCCAGCCGCGGCGTGATCGCTTCCGACAGGAACAACACGCCGCCGAAGGCTGCGATCAGCGGCACCGACAGCTGCACCGTCGCCGCGCGCATGGCCGAGAGCCCCGGCAGCGCCGCATACCAGATGACATAGCCGATGCCGGAGGTGACCGCGCCGGAGGCCACGGCCAGCGCGATCCCGGCCGCGTCCGCGTGGGCTCGGGACGCCAGCGCCAGGCTCAGCAGCAGCGCGAGCGGCGCCGCGCGCAAGAAGTTGCGCGCGGTGGCAGCCAGCGGATCGGCCACGCCGCGGCCGCGCAGCGAGTACACGCCCCATGCGATGCCGGCGATGGCCATCAGTGCGGCCCCGAGCGGCGGCGGCGCCGTCACGCCCGGCGAGATCAGGTAGACCAGGCCCGCGACCGCCAGCACGAAGCCGGACCAGGCGACCGGCCCGAACATCTCGCCCGAACGCAGCCCGACGCCCAGCATCGTCAGCTGCACCGCGCCGAACAGGATCAGCGCCCCCGTGCCCGCCGACAGGCTGAGGTAGGCGAAGGAGAAGAAGGCGACGTAGGCGAACAGCATGGCCGCAGCCAGCCAGTCGGCGCGGCCCGCGGCCGGCGGCTTCGCGCGCAGCCGCACGATGAGCGTGAGCGCGAGCGCGCCCGACACCAGCCGGATGCTGCCGAAGCTGGCCGCGTCGATGGCCTCTTGCTGCAGCGCCAGCCGGCACAGCAGCGAGTTGGCCGCGAAGGCCAGCATGGCGGCCACGGTGAGCGCGAGGGTCTGCAGGCCGGGCGGGCCGTCGCGCGCTTCAGGCATGAACGGCCACCAGGACCATGGCCCATGCCAGCAGCGCGACGCCGAGCGGCGTGCTGAGGCGATGGCCCCAGCGAAAGTTCTTCTCGATCGCCATCACGGCGGCCAGCAGCAGCATCCAGCCCAGGCTGCCGGTGCCGAGCGCGAACATCAACAGCATCAGCGCCCAGCAGCAACCGACGCAGAACAGGCCGTGGTGCATGCCCAGCGTGAAGGCGTGGCGCGCCTGCGCCTGCCCGCGCCAGTGCTCGATGACGAAGCTCAAGGGCGTGCGGCACTTCTCCAGGCAGCGGTGCTTGAGCTTGCTGAACTGGAAGGCCCCGGCCAGCGCGATGGTCGCGGCGCCGATCAGCCAGCCATGCCAGGCCAGCGTGGGCGCGCTGGAAAGCAGCGCCAGCAGGGTGCCGTGCAGCGCATGCGCCAGCAGGCCGAAGGCGCCCCACACCACCATGTAGCCCAGGGCGAGCAGCGCCAGCAGGCGCCCATGGTCCGGGCGATCGGCCGTCAATCGGTCGAAGGCGTTGAAGAGCGGCAGCGTGGTCGGCAGCATCATGGCCGCCGTCATGAGGATCCACGCGAGGCCGTAGAGCAGCGCGGGCACGAGCACGTCGCCCGCCGGAACGACGCGGCACAGGAACGCCGCCGGTCCCGATGCCGTCCAGTCGCCGTGCTCGAGATAGCGTCCGTAGGGGCTGCGCGCCCAGGCCCACAGCGCCAGCCACGCGAGCGCAATCAGCGCGGCCAGCAGCGGCAGGAACACGCGGCGGTGACGGGAGGCGCCGGCGGGCAGCCGACCCGCTCGCCCGGCGCCTGCGGCGGCGCTCATGCGTCGAAGACGAAGGTGCTTTGCAGGGCGTTGTGGTTCTTGATGTCGAGATCGATACCGAGGGCCGGGTTCTTGGAGCGATAAGTCGGCGCCTTGCCGACGAACACCGGCGCGCCCGGTACCGTCGAGAACACGGTGTCGGAGAGGGTGGTCAGGCCGCCCATCGCGCCGCGATAGGGCTCGAGTTCGGCGTAGTAGTTCTTGCCGATCGCGAGTTCGCCCTTGCCCTCGTCCACGGTGAAGCGGATCGGCGCCCGCTCCACCGACACCACCGTGCCGATCAGCTTGGCGAGGTCGGCAATCGGCCCGCCGGCCTGGCCGGTGTAGACCTTGATCAGCGCTTCCTCTTGCGCCTTGGAGGCGTTCTCGTCGACGAAGATCGCGGCGGTCCAGTTGCCTTCCAGGATGTTGCCGGGCACATGGGCCACGGCTGCGATGGTGTTGCCGCCCACGTCAAGGCCGTCCACCGTTCCCTTGTCGATGCGCCACGCGATGATGGTGTCGCAGGTGCCGTTGTCAGGATCCTCGCCGATCCAGCAGGGGCACAGCACATTGCAGTTGCAAACCTCGAGCAGGCGACCTTCCAGGTGATAGCTCATACACACCTCCGTTGAAGCCACTGGGACATGGACTTGTCGCCGCGACGTTGGCGGCAAGGGGGGAATCGATGCTACGCCGCGTGCCGGGCCAAGTCCATATCGGAGTTTCTGTGCCTTTCAAGGCTATTCTTCACGCGCGAAATCGCCGGGGTCCGCTTAGGATCGATTCATGAAAGTGGATATACATGAGAACGATCTTCGACAGTGAATCGGAGAACCCGGAGGGCTGGGAGACGCGCATCGCCGCCATCACAGCGGACGCAGTCGCGAATGCGGACGCCGGCCTCATCGAGCGTTGCATCGGCAGTCTTCTGCGCGTCGTGCGCGAACAGCTCGATCTCGAGGTGCTGTTCGTCGGCGAGTTCGTGAACGCCAATCGCGTGTTCCGCCACATCGATTCGAAGACCGCGCCGGCCATCGTTCAGCCGGGGCAGTTCCACCCGCTGGACGAAACCATCTGCCAGCGGATCATCGACGGCCGGATGGATTGCCTGGTGCCCGACATCACGCGCGTGCGGATCGCGAATGGTTTGCCCGACTACTACGACGGCATGGGCGCCCACATCGGCGTGCCGGTGCGGTTCACCGACGGCACCCTCTACGGCGTGCTGTGCGGTTTCAGCTTCGAGCCGGGCGCCGATCTCGAAGAGCGCGACGTGAAGCGCCTGGAAATGGCGGCCGACGCGATTGCCCAGCTCCTGGCGCAGGCCGAAGGGCACGAGGTGAGGCTGTCCCACACGCGTTGACGGCAGCGACATGCGGACGATCGGGCAAGCATGCCCGACGCGCGGGCAGGACGCCGCCGCGCATCGGCACGACAGTCGGTGCCCATGCCACAACAGCAACCGCCTTATTTCCGCGAAGCCGGCGCCGGCCCCGGCGTCGTCTGCATCCACGCCAATGCGAGCGCTTCCGCGCAGTGGCGTGCGCTGATGGAGCGCCTGTCGCCGAGTTACCGCGTCTTCGCTCCCGACTCCTTCGGCGCCGGCAGGAGTCCTGCCTGGCCGCCTGACCGTGTCGTCGCGCTGGGCGACGAGGTCGCGCTCCTGGAGCCTGTGTTCGCGGCGGCCGGCGAACCTTTCTTCCTGGTCGGGCACTCCTACGGCGCCGCGGTGGCCCTGATGGCGGCGCTCGCCCGCCCCGAGCGGATTCGCGCCATCGCGTTGTACGAACCGACCCTGTTCGCGCTGCTCGAAGAAGAAGCGCCAGGCCAGGAGGCGGCGAACGGCATCCGCTTTGCCGTGGCCGATGCCGCCGCGGCCATCGATGCCGGCGACCAGGCTGCCGCCGCCCAGCGCTTCATCGACTACTGGATGGGCCCGGGAAGCTGGAGCGGCATGCCTGAGGCGCGCCAGGCGCCCGTCGCCGCATCCATGGTCAACGTCGCGGGCTGGGCCCGGGCGCTCTTCTCCGAGCCCACGCCCCTGCGGGCCTTTCGCGCGCTCGATCTCCCGGTGCTGTACATGATGGGCGGGCAGTCTCCCGCTTCGTCGCGCGGGGTGGCCAGGCTTTTGACCGGCACGCTGGCCAAGGTCACCGTCATCGAGTTCGCCGGGCTCGGGCACATGGGGCCGGTCACGCATCCGGAGCTGGTCAACGACGTCGTGGCGGGCTTTCTCGCATGCCATTGAGGATTCGGCCGAAGGCCAGCCTGTCGGTTGCCGGGACGAGCCGGGAGCCTGACCAACGACCACATCGCCTGCTGATAACACCATCGTTGTCTTGCAGCGTGCACCCCTGCCTTGTAGGATTCAGGCGTCGAATGTGACTTTTTCACATTTGCTTCTGAACCTCGAAACAACAGAGCCGGACATGCTGAAAATCAAGAACCCCTTGGCGTACTCACTTCGCATGCTGACCCTGAGCAGTGCCCTCGTGCTCTCGGCCTGCGGAGGTGGGGGCGGCGGAGGCGGCGGGTTCTCGGCCGGGACCGGGACGACGGCTGCCAATTCTTCAGGCACGCTGCGCGTATCGATGACAGATGCGCCCGCCTGCGGCTTCGACAATGTCTTCGTCACCGTCGAGAAAGTGCGGGTCCACGGCGATGCCGGCGTCGACGCAGGCGGATCCGGATGGGTTGACATCGCGGTCGATCCGGCACGACGCATCGATCTTTTGTCGTTGACCAACGGCGTGCTCACGACGCTTGGCCAGACGCCGCTCGCAGCCGGCACGTACCAGCAGATTCGCCTGGTGCTCGCGGCCAACGGGGCCGGCAAGGTCGCCAACTCGGTGGTGCCGACCGGCGGTGTCGAGCAGCCGCTCGACACCCCCAGCGCGGTGCAGTCCGGCATCAAGATCATCCGTCCCTTCACCGTGGCGGCCGACACGCTGACCGACCTGATCCTGGACTTCGATGCCTGCAAGTCGATCGTGACGCGCGGCAACGGCACCTACGGCCTCAAGCCGGTAGTGACGGCGCTTCCGAGCGCGGTCAGCGGCTCGGTGACCGGCGTGTTGGCCAGTGCGCCGGGTGCCAGGGTCTATGCCGAGCGCAACGGTACGGTGGTCAAGGCTTCGGTGGCGGACGCGAACGGCAACTTCACGTTGTCGCCGATCGAGCAGAGCAGCAGCGTGGGCACCGTGGACGTGGTGATCGTGCCCACCTCGACCAACGCTCGCGGCACCGGCATCATTCGGGACGTTCCGGTCACCGCCGGCGGCAGCACGGCCCTTGCCACCGCGGGCGCCCCCATCACACTACCGAGCTCGGCATTTCGCAAGGTTTCCGGGGCTGTCAGCCCGGCCAGCGCGCAAGCAACGATCCGGGCCCTGCAGCTGAGCGGCGCGCGCACATTCGAGATCGCCGCCACGGCGAGCAACCTCGATACGGGAGCCTACGGCCTTTTCGATGCGCAGCCGGCGCTGCCGACGGCCGCGCCCATGGTGGGCACCTATCAGACGACGCTTCCCATTCCGCTGACGGCAGACACCGCCGCCGCGGGCAAATACAGCATCCAGGCAACCAGTGACGCGGGCGCTGTCAGCACGCGGCAGGTCGACATCACTGCGAGCGACCTTGTCGATCAGAATTTCCAGTTCTGATCGATCGGACTACCTTCGCACGCGCAGCCGCAACTTCAGCCCCACCAGCGGCGTTCGAAGCGCTGCGTGACCTTCACCAGCGTGGGATGGAAGGCCTTGATATGGGCCGGGTCCGGGCCGCGCAGCACCATGGGGCGCTGCCGCTTCCGATGATCGCCATGTCGGCCCCTTCGTACGCCGGTGCGCTCCAAGCGGGGCATCTTGCATCAAGCGGACCGCCCAGCGCAAACTGATTGCGCTGGCCATGAAACGAAGTCAACCCGCAGGAAACGCATGAACATCCCACCAAGCATCGCCGCGTTCTGGCAGGACTTCTGCACCGAGATGGGAGAAGATCGCTCCGCCCGGTTCTTCGAGGCCTTCCACTTCCACGACAACGAAGCCGGCGCCAACGAACTGGTGCAGCTCGTGCTCGCGGGCGTCAAGCGTGCCACTGCCGGTCTTGTCTGGACGTACGAGAGCGCAGGCGTCTCGCCACCCAAGCCAGGCGCCCTCAGCGTCGTCACTTACTGGGACGGCAAGCCCGCGTGCGTCATCGAGACTCTGGAGATCGAGGTGGTGCCGTTCGAGCAGGTCACAGCCGAGTTCGCCGCCAGCGAGGGCGAAGGCGACGGGTCATTGGCGTACTGGCGCGACGTCCATTGGGCCTACTTCGGCCGCGAGTGCGCTCGCATCGGGCGAGCGCCAAGCCAAGTCATGCCCGTAGTCTGTGAGCGCTTCAGCGTCATCTACATGTCTTGATAAACCGCAACCTTCACGCGCCGATTCGAAAGTCTGCAGTCGAGACCAGGCGAACGCGAGGGCCAAAACTGCTGATGTTGCTGAGGGTTGTGTTGTGGTGCTGAACCACCTGAGGCGCCGACAGGTACTGATTCCCCTCCGTCGTGTGCGCGTCCTCGACCAGGACCACCGGGTAGCCCAGCGCCAGAGCCCTTCGCGTCGTCGTGTCCACGCAGAACTCCGTGTGCATTCCGCAAACGACAAGGTCCGTGACGCCGTTGTCCTTGAGCACTTGCTCGAGCTCCGTGCGATGGAACGAGTCAGGGGAGGTCTTTCGGATGCGCAGGTCCGTCGCCTTCACTTCGAGGCCACGGGCCAGCTGCCACGAATCCGTTCCGAACTCGAGGTAGCCGGCATTCGATTCATGCTGGACGAAGACCACCAATGCGCCAGCGGCGCGAGCCCTGTCCGCCACCTGATTGATTCGACGGATGACTTGCTGCGACTCGAAGGCATCATGCTCGCCTTCGCAAAGGCCCTGCTGGACATCGATAACAAGGAGCGCGGTATTCATGCTTGGAGTGTGTCAGGCCGGAAGCCGGCCCAATTCGAGTTGATCGCCAACCGCTTGCGGCCATTTGGTCGACGCCGGCGATTGTAGGCACCGGCGCGCGGCCATGAACACGCGGTCGACCGGCTAAACAATTGCAGCGCTCTGCCGATATGCATGGGAGGCTGCAGGTGCACTCCTGCCGTCAGGCACCTCACCCTTCCTTCAAGAGATCTTCATGGCCCAACCATCATTTGCGGGGCGCGCAGCCACACGGCTTCTCGTCGTACTGAACACCATCGTGCTGTTGGCTGCCTGCGGCTCGCGCCAGCCCGCAGCGCCGCAGGCAGAGCCGGCCGCCGCCAGCGCGCGCAATACGGTGGTGATGCCTGCCATCGCATATGGCACGACCGCCAAGGGCCTTCAGCTATCGAAGAAAGACGATCCGTGCGATGTGCCGGCCTCGTTGCAGCAGGCCGTGCAAGACCAGTTGATCGCGCCCTACGAATACCTGCTTCCGGCCCGCTCTCCTGGCACCGACGGGGCGCCTGTGCTGAAGATCGAGATCACCGACATTCTTGCGAACGCCGGCGGCCTCTATGGCGGACCCAAGATCGTGCAATTGCGCGGCACCTTGGAACGCAGCGGAGAGCCGCCCGCCGGCTTCACTGCGCAGCGACAGATGTTCATTTACTTCGGCGTGCCGCGCAGCACCTGCAGCATGGTGGGCGTGGTGACCTATGCGTTGGGCGGCGACATCGCGAACTGGCTGCAGAAGCCGACCAACGGTGCGACGCTCGGGGAGTTCTGACGTGGCTGGGCGCTGGACTATGGCCGGCAGCTCAAACGATCGGGCGGATTCACGCGGCCGCCAGGGACATCGTCGAACGGGCTGGCGGGGGCGGCGCGAAATGCGAGCAGTGCTGACTGATCGCTCCAGCCGCAGCGGGCCTGCGGCCTTCGCGCGCGGCTGAGCTCAAACGTTGAGCGGTCCTTTGCGGTGTCGAAGTTGGTCTCTCGAACTTCCGCAATGGGCCCCACTGCGGTCCTACGATTTTCTCTGAAGCCGACGTTGAGTTGGAGTCCCCGTCGCTGGGTCAGACGTCTTCACGCCCAGACATAGCGCGCTCGACAACGGAAGCCATTGCCGCAGCGTTCTCAGTCCCTTCGGCGGCAAGCCCGGCGACGGTGCCTAGCCTGTCTTGCAATGCTTCATCTTGACTCGCCTTGAGCTTTCCGACCAAGCGCTCGATTGGAATCTCTATGCCCACCACCGCACGCAAGAGCTTGTCGATGAAGTCCGCTGGCGCGTCCGTCACCTTCCAAGGCGGTTGCTGTGAGGACTCATGAACAGCCGTCAAGCGAACCAGCATGTCACGCAGCCAGGCTTCGTCGTTGATGGCTCGGGCCACGCCGTGTGCGTGTGCGACCGCGTAGTTCCAGGTTGGGACGACCTTCCCGTGCTCTTGCTTACTCGGGTACCAGCCAGGCGTGATGTACGACTGAGGGCCTTGGAACATGACCACTGAATGCTTCGATGCGAGGAGCTGCGTCCACACGGGATTGGCGCGCGAGACGTGGCCAAGAAGTGTTCCGAGCTTGCCGCGCGACCTGTCCAGCAGAAAGGGAACATGGTTTGCGACCAGCCCTTCGCCGCTTGGCGCGACCCACGCGCCCAGCGGGTAGGCCTCTATCAATGCCTGGGCTTCGACAAAGTCGGACTGTGCGTGGTGCTTCGATACGTACACGAAAACTCCGAAGATTCAGTTGAACCAAGCACACCTCTGCCGAAGGGGCCGCTTCTGGCCGCATTCTGCCTTTGCACTGGGCGCCAATCTTCAAGCGACCTGTTTCTCGCCCTCGAGCGGTGAGGAGGCAACCCCGCGAACCTTCGACCAGTATTCGTCCTGAACGTCGTCGTCAATGACGGGCCGGACGTGCGTGGCGTACAGAGCGTCCTTGCCGTCCCGGCGGGGTCCTGAAATCCAGTAGTGCTCGCCTGTCTCAACGTCGAAGTAGTTCGACTTGAATCCGCTCCCTTTAAGGCTACGAAAAGCTTTGCCTCCGTAGTACAGCGTTGCCCCGGACTTGGAGCAGGTGACTCGGCCGATGCGAGCTGGTCCTGTCAGACCGCCCGACTTCGCTTCGATGTACATGATGCGGCTCTTTATCAGGTTCGTGCTCTTGTGAGAAGTAGGAGGCTGATGGGAGTGTCCGGTCGTAGCCGTTTACGGCTGCCCGCCGCCCCAGTCGATGTTGTGTTTGAAACCTGGGACAACTCCCAGGAGTCGTTCAGTGGCCTCCTTGGCGACCATGAAGAACGCAGCGTACGAAGCGTCCTGGCCGCCATCGCGAAAGCCCGAGAGCTCGACGTTGCACGCCAAGACTGAAACGTAGCTCTGCGCGAGCAGCGTCGTCAGGACTCCGTTCTTCGCCGCTGCGACGTACTCGTCATCGATGCCGTCCGCGCTGACCGAAAAGGAAAAAGTTGCGGCAGGTTTGATGGCGGCGGTCAGAGCCGCGCTCATGTTCCTTCCACCAAGCTGCCGACGCCACTCGTGAGAAACGATGCGCCCTTCGTGCACGCTTGCCCAAGGGAGTAGCTCCACCTTTTCAGCAAACCATTCGTTGATGATTGCGGGTGTTTTCATATTTGACGGGAAAGGCTGCACTGCTCGGCGGACCGCAACTCGGAACGCTGCTTGAGGAGGTCTACGTACGCAACCTCCACCAACTGGGCAGAATCAATCGCGAGACGCTCCATGAGTTGTGCCGCTTCGCGGGTTCCGTCGTCGCGTCCCTCGTCGTCCCGCAGTACCACTTCAAGTTCGAGGAAGGCACCCAGCCCACGAACCTCGTCAAGATGGATGCGCGTACGTCCGGCGATATACAGAACCCGATGCTTCACAACTCGCCCGACCGTGCCATAGGCAAGGTTCAGCGCTTCGCGGAGCCCGTCCGGTTCAGAGGTCGGCGTGCGAACGTAGAAAGACTCTTTCGGCCCGGCCTGGTCGGGGCGCCGGTAGAAAATCAACTCTCCAGTCCCATCGCTGAATGCCCGCAGCTTCAGCCGACCGCTTGGGCATGCAAAGAAGGTGTCATCCTGGAAGATGTCGACTGGCCCCGTGTCGGCAAAACTGGCCGTCACGGCAGCTAGCCGTGCAAGGTCCTGCACGCGTGCTTTGATTTCTACATTTCGAGCCATGTTCACATCATGCCTAGGTAGGGTTATCGCCGCGTCGCGTTCACGCCTTCACAAGCAGCCCCAGCACGTACTCGTCTACGTAATGTGGCTCGTTGGCCCGTTTGTAGAACTCGCGCAGAGTGCCCTCGTGTAGAAAACCCAGCTTTCCATAGAAGCGCAGTGCTTGCGTGTTGTCGCTCTCGGCGTACAGCTCGATGCGTCGGACACCCTCGGCCTTGAGCCGCTCTATCGCATCAGCAAGCATGGCATGCCCTATGCCTTGCCCGTGGCGTCGCGGGTCTACCGCCAGGGTTCCAAGCAAGGCGACATGCCGCACCCGACCTGGGTAGCGAGTCGCCTTGTAGAAGCCGGCGAGCGAGCCATCGACTTCCCACAGGTAGAAACAACTGCTTCTGATGAGCTCATCGTAGATACCTTCGAACTCGTCGAGCAACATGGGTTCGTAGGTGAGGAACGGTACTACCTTCTCGTGCGCGTAGATTGAGAACACGGCCTCAATGTCCTCAGGCTTGGCAAGTCGGCGCATTCAAGGAATCCTTGGGAATGACAGGAATGGATGGCGGCAGGTATGTCCAGCGGACGACCGCTATTGGCCCGCATTCTGCCCGTCACGGCTCGACCGTGACGCGCTGAAACTTCATCGCAGCGACGAAGCTTCGCGCATTTGCGCCTGCATGTCGGCGGAGTGCTGCAACTGTCTTGACGATTAAGACTGTGTTCATTGCCCGTACCTACAATCGCCGGCGTTTACCCAACGAGGATCCATGAAATCAAAACTGTTGCTTGCTGCGGCATGTGCACTGAGCGTCGCACCCCTGGCCTTTGCCCAAGGCCATCCCCATTGGAGCTACCAGGGCCACGGCAGCGCCGCCCACTGGGCTGAGTTGGATGAAAGCTTCAGGCTGTGCAAGCTAGGCAAGCACCAATCGCCGATCAACGTCGACACCCGGGTGGTCGAGAAATCGCCTGGCGCGAAGCCCCTCGGCTTTGCCTACGCGGCCGAGACCGGTGAAGTGGTCAACAACGGCCACACGATCCAGGTGAATCTGCCCGCGGCCGGCTCGGTCACCCTCGATCGGGTCGAGTACAAGCTGCTGCAGTTCCATTTCCACACGCCGAGCGAAGAGAAGATCGACGGCAAGGCGTACCCCTTGGTTGCGCATCTCGTGCATAAGAACGCAGAGGGACAGCTCGCCGTCATTGCGGTGCTGTTCAAGGCCGGAAAGGAGAACGCGGCGCTGAAGCCCGTGTTCGACCACCTGCCGGCCAAGGAAGGCGAAACCCTGAAGCTGGACGTCGCCATCAACCCGGCCGATCTGCTACCTGCCGATCGTGCCTACTACGCCTTCATGGGATCGCTGACGACGCCGCCTTGCAGCGAAGAGGTGCGTTGGCAGGTGCTGAAGACGCCAGTCGAGCTCTCCGCCTCGCAGCTTGCCGCGTTCAGGAAGCTCTACAAGATGAATGCACGGCCTGTGCAACCGTTGAATGGCCGCAAGGTGTTGACGGCCAACTCGAATTGAGCCGGCTTCCGGCCTCATGCATGCTGCATGCGACCGCGATGACAAGTCCGTCACCGCGCCTCCGGGCGCGGTCTAGGCGCTCGTCGGCCGATCGATCGGCTTCGGGCTCTTCCGGGCGATCAGCGAAAGTAGCGGGCCTGTCGCGGCCGTCGTGACCAGAGCCATCACCAGCAGCATCGTGAACAACTCGGCCCCGATCAGTCCAGCGTCAAGCCCGACCTTGATCACGATGAGTTCCATCAGGCCACGTGAATTCATCAGCGATCCCGTCGCCAGGCTCTCCCGCCAGCCGTAGCCGCACATCCGCGCACCGGCCGCACCGCCAACGATCTTGCCGACGCTGGCCACCAGCAGAATCAGTGCAAGCATGCCCAGGCCGCTGTTCGCGAACGCGCCGGCACTGGTTCCCAGCCCAGCCAGCGCAAAGAAGATCGGCATCAGCACGACGATCGACAGTGGCTCTATCCGCTCGGCCAGCGCGTGCAGAAGCCGGTCGTTGCGCGGAAGAGCAACACCGAAGAGGAACGCGCCGAAGACTGCGTGCAGATGCAGCCATTCAGTGAGCATGGCGCAGACGAACATGCCGATCAGCAGCGCTGCCAGCATCATCGGCGAAGGCACGCCGTCCGGCGCGTGGGTGCGCAGCAACCAGGCCAGCATCGGCTTCACAGCGAGGAATACCACGGTCACCAGCACAACCAGGCCGATCGCGATGCGAATGAAACCCTGCAGTCCGGCGCCAGCACTCGCCAGCGCGACAACCAGCGCCAGCAGAATCCACGCCAGCGCATCTACCACGCCGGCGGCGCCGAGCGACAGCTGGCCGATGCGCGTGCGCGTCATGTTGCGGTCCTTGAGGATGCGGGCCAGCACCGGGAACGCGGTGATCGACAGCGCCACGCCGAGGAACAGCGCGAATGGCCAGAATTCCACACCCTGCGGTGCGAGCGCAGGATGAAGGACCGGCGCGATCGCAAGGCCCAGGACCATCGGGAGCACCATGCTCGATACGCCGACCCAGCCCGCAGCCCTGAACTGCGCCCCCATGCCGCTGGGCGCGCGTAGCTCGGCGCCGACGATGAACATGAACAGCACGACCCCCACGGTCGCTAGCGAGGACAGCCCTGGAAGCGATGCTGGGGGAAAAAGCTGTTGATGCCACTGCGGGAACAGCGCGCCGAACACGACCGGCCCGAGCAGGATCCCCGCCGCCATCTCGCCAATGACCATCGGTTGGCCGAATGCCCGAAGCACGAGGCCGCAGGTCCGAGCGGTGACCAGGATGACGGTGAGCTGCAGGAAGAGGAGTGTCAGGGACATGTGGCCGGTGCCGGTTTGTCGAAGGCCCGTAGTATGTGTTTGTCGCGCGGCAGCGGCCCGGTTCCAAGCATGATTCCGGATCGGGCACGCCGAACGACCGCTGGGCCGCATCCTGCCACGCCGCGCACCGACGCTATCGGGCTCTAAGCCGTCCCCAGGACCAGCGCTGGAATGATGCGGGTCATGTGCGCCTTTGCCCCGCCTAGAAGTCCGCAAACTCGGTGGTGTGATAGCCGGTTAGCCGACCACCCTGAGTCGCTTCGGATGCTCGCGCCTGCCCAGTTGAAAACACAAAGGTTGCGGCGGTGAGCGCGACGAACGCGATGAGCAGCCAGAAGCCGAACGTGTAGATGAGCCAGAGCGGGCCTAGGGCAACAAGGAGAAGAAGCAGCGCTCTGAACATGCGATCAGTTTGCCCCAACCAGCGCAACGCGTTGCGTGATGGAATCGACGAATCACCGGAGAAAAAGCAGGGGCCGCCGTCCGCTCGTAGCTGGGCTCTCCCCAACAGATGCGCGGCGAGCCGTTACGGCCCTCCGTGCTTCAACTCGCGCAATTGCTCCTCTGCACGGTTGAGTTCCAGCCGCAGTTCCCGGATTTCTTGCTCCAGCCTCTCGATGCGCGCTGTGCGACTTTGCTCCAGGGGGGCGACCGCCTTGCAACGAGTTTGCAAGGCGGCCAACGCCTCGGCGAGCTGCCTTCGGCGCAGCATTTGGCCCTTGGAGCGGGCGATGTCGATGTCCCGCTCGAGCGCAGCTTCCTTAGCTTTGCAATCGGTGTTGTCCGCCTGGTCTACGGGCTGTGCGATGGCGGGAATTGCCAGAGCCAGCGCGATGGCCAAGAAGGAAGGTTTCACGCGCATACCGGTACCAGTGAGAGCAAGGAGAAGTCGAGTTTGCCAGCAACTTCCCGCGGTCGGCCGCTACCGGTTGCTCCGCCGGTCTCGCAACACGCTGACCGGCCCGCCTCTACGCCAGCCCGATCTGCGCGTGTATCTCTTTGATCACAGCCTCTTTTTCCCGGTTGTAGACCTCTGGATTGACCGGATCGATCATGTGAGCATGGTCCTTGGCTTCCTCGTACTTCCTACGCAGGTCTGGACGTCGATGGAGGATGTCCACAAATGCCAAGGAGTCCTTGTGAACCGGATCACCCCGATGGCAGATGTGTATGTTGATGTTGAACCTGCGTCCGTCGTGTTGAATGCACCCGCAGACGTACGGCTTCTCATCTTTGTCCACCCACACGGCACGCCGGTGAAATCCAAGCCTCTCAAACTCCTCTTGCGCAGCGCGTAGATCCTCTCGGCTCGTGATGGCGGCGATATCCACCATGGGTTTGCCCCGCAAACCGCGGATGGCTGTGCTCCCAATGTGAACGAGCTCCACGCTCTCCAGATTCTCTTGGACGTACCGCCGTACTTGCGCGAACACATCGGAGTACGCGGGATCGTAGGGCAGGATGTTGCGGTGCTCCAAGCCCTCGTCAAACGTGTCGACCTTCATGGCGCCTCCATGCGATGCAGCGACGAGATCGTCCCTGGTTGCGAAGTGTCCTCTCGCCGAGCGGTCAGGGCTGTCAAAGACCGGACCGTATAGCTCAGACGCGTCGCGCCGATTGCATAGCCGCCCTCCAGAACATTTCTGCCGCCCTCGGCAGCTGTCCCGGCGTGCGGAACAACCGGATCTCGAGCTCCACGTTCCATTTGCCGTCTCCGACCGGCAAGAGCGTTCCTTCCGCCAGCTCGGTTTGAATGAGGCTGACAGGCAGCCAGGCGATACCGCGCGCCTCGAGCGCCATCGTCTTCAAGACCGTCGCAAGGTGCGCGGTGAGGACCACGTTCGTCGCCAGCTGCTCGAGCCTGGCCCCGAGGACGGCGCGCATGATGCGGCCCAGGCCGGACTCGGTGCTGTAGGCGAGCATGGGAACGCGCGCCGAATCCGTGCCGCGCAGCGCATGGACCGGCGTGTTGCGTTTACCGGGGGCGCAGACCGGGATCAGCGCGTCGGCACCGACCACGCACGAGGGAAAGCCGCCTGCCTCCAGCCGTCCGGGAACCTGGGCATGCCCATGGCACAGCAGGAACTGCGTGCGGCCTTGCAGCATCAGTGCTTCGCATTGCTGCATCACGTCCGACACCAGTTGCATCGGGCCGGCGGACGCACCGGATTCCAGTCCGCGCAGCCATGCCGGCATGAAGGTCAGCGACAAGGCGTGCGTGGAGGCGATCCGCAGCGTGGCCGAACTCGCGTCGGCGACGGCGCGCGCCTCGTCCGGCATGCGGGCCACGCGCGCCAGCAGCTCCTGCGCCGATGAGCGGAACCACTCGCCGGCTTCGGTCAGCGTTGCCGGATGGCTGGTGCGGTCGACCAGCACCACGCCGAGCCACTCCTCCAGCGCGCGGATGCGCCGGCTGAAAGCCGGCTGGGTCATGTGCCGCTCCTCGGCGGCTCGGGAGAAGTTGCCCGTGGCGGCCAGGGCGAGGAAGTCTTCGAGCCACAAGAAATTCATCGGCGGTGCTTTGGCGGCATACAAGAAGAGAAAACGGGCATTGGCCTTTGGCGCGCTGCAGGGCGACCATGGGGCCACTCGGACGCGACTTGCTCGCCGTTCCAGGAGTTTTTAACCCAGGAGACATCATGCCGACCATCCAGAATTACCGCGGGATCATTCCTGCCATCGCCTGCCCCTTCACGCGCGACTTCCGCATCGACGAGCCCGAGCTGCGACGCCATGCGTCCTGGCTGGCCGAGCAGCCCGGCGTGGTCGCGGTCATGACCAACGGCCACACCGGCGAGGTGTTCTCGCTGACGGCGAAGGAGCGCGCGGAGGTCACGCGCATCGTGGCCAGCGAGCTCGAGGGCAGGCTCCCGGTGATCTCCTCGATCGTCTGCGAAGGCCTGCTGGAAGCCAAGGAGCATGCGCGCATGGCGCGCGACGCGGGCGCCCGCGCACTTGACGTGATGCCGCCGCACCACTGGCTGCGCTTCGGCTTCCGCGCCGGGCACGTCGCCGACTACTTCGAGGCGATCTCGGAGGCCGGCCTGGACCTGGTGGCCCACGTGTATCCCGCCTGGACGCGGGCCGCCTATTCGTCCGCCACGCTGGCAGAACTGGCGAAGCTGCCGTACGTGCAGGCCTTCAAGGTCGGCCAGCGCGACATGAACAAGTACGCAAGCGACATCAAGGCGATTCGCGAGGCCGATGCCTCCAAGTCCATCCTCACCTGCCATGACGAATACCTGCTGGCGTCGATGGTGCAGGGCGTCGACGGTGCACTGGTCGGCTTCGCGACCTTCATTCCCGGCCTCATCAACGATCTCTGGGAAGCGGTCAAGGCCGGCGACCTGAAGAAGGCCATGAAGGTCCAGGCCCTGATCACGCCGCTGAAGGACGCGGTGTATGGCGGCGGCGAGCCCACGGGCGAGGCGCATGCGCGCATGAAGGCCGGTATGTATCTCGCCGGCGTCATCAAGGACCCGACCGCCCGCCCGCCGACCGAAGCGCCGAGCGAGGCCGAGATGCAGGCGCTGCGCGCCGCGCTCGACAACGCGGGTCTGCTGAAGCGCTGAGCGCGCGGCGAGACCCAAGGATGACTGCCATGCAACGCAGAAAATTCGCGCATTGCGCACTGTCCGCCATGCTGCTCGGTCTGGCAGGCGCCGCCGGCGCCCAGGCCTGGCCGAGCAAGCCCATCACGATGATCATTCCGTTCCCGCCCGGCGGCACGCTCGACACGGTGGGCCGCATGCTGGCGCAGAAGCTCGGCGAGCAGCTGGGCCAGAGCGTGGTCGTCGACAACCGCGCCGGCGCCGGCGGCGCCATCGGCTCGGCGGCCGTCGCCCGCGCGGCGCCCGACGGCTACACGGTCCTCTTCAGCCCGTCGACCTTCACCACCACGCCGATGGTGGTGAAGACGACGCCCTACGACGTCAACAAGGACTTCCAGCCCGTCGCGCTGGTCGCGAAGGCGCCGCTCTCCATTGCGGTCAACAAGAACCTGCCGGTGAACGACCTCAAGGGCTTGATCGCGCATGCGAAGTCCCACCCCGGCAAGCTGAGCTTCGCCATCGGCTCGCCGGCCTCGGCAGGCCATCTGTCGACCGAGCTGCTCAAGCGCGCGAGCGGCATCGACTACCTGGTCGTGCCTTACAAGGGCTCCGGCCCCGCCTACCAGGACCTGATCGGCGGCCAGATCGACGGCTTCGTCGACCCGGTGCTCGGCTCGACGCAGTACGCGAAGAGCGGCATGTTGAAGGTGCTGGCCGTGACCTCGAAGACACGCATCGAGAGCATGCCCAACACCCCGACGGTCGCGGAGACCGTGCCCGGCTACGAGTTCTACAGCTGGTACGGCATGTGGGCGCCGGCCAAGATGCCGCAGGAGATCGCGCAGCGGCTGAACGCGGAGGTCAACAAGGCATTGAACGCGCCCGACATCAAGGACAAGCTCACCGTCCAGGGCCTGCTGCTGACGCCGGGCAGCATCGCCGACTTCGCCACCTTCCAGAAGGAAGACATGGCACGTTCGGCCAAGATCATTTCCGAGGCGAACATCCGTGCCGAATAGCACGCATGCCCTCGTGACCGGCAGCAGTTCCGGCATCGGCCTCGCCATCGCGCAGGCCTTGCTGGCGGCCGGGTGGCGAGTCACCGGTTTCGATCGATCTGCGCCGGCCATCGCGCACGCCGCGTTCACGGCCGTCGAGGTCGACCTCTCGGACGCAGCCGCGACCGACGAGGTGGCGCGGCAGGCGGCCGGCGTCACGGCCTTCGTCCATGCGGCGGGCGTGCTGCGCGTCGGCACCATCGGTAGCCTGAACCCTTCCGACGGCGAGCTGATGTGGCGATTGCACGTCGACGCCGCCACGCGCATCGCCGACGTGCTGGTGCCGGCCATGGCAGCGGCAGGCCATGGCCGCGTCGTCCTCGTCGGCAGCCGCGTCGCGCAGGGCAAGGCCGGCCGGAGCCAGTACGCCGCGTCCAAGGCAGCGCTGGTCGCGCTGGCGCGTAGCTGGGCGGCGGAAGTGGCCGCGCGCGGCGTCACGGTGAACGTGGTGTCGCCGGCGGCCACGCAGACCGCCATGACCACCGACCCTTCGCGCGCCGCGGAAGCGCCCGTGTTGCCGCCGATCGGCCGCCTGATCAGGCCAGACGAGATTGCCGCACTCGTCGGCTTTCTCCTGTCTGCGCAAGCCGGCGCCATCACCGGCCAGGACATCCAGATCTGCGGCGGCTCCTCGCTGCCGCGCTAACCCTGATCGAGTTCGACCATGAAGATCATCGACATCAAAGAAGAGACCAAGCCCATCAAGTCCAACATCCGCAACGCCTACATCGACTTCTCGAAGATGACCCTGAGCCTCGTGGCCGTGGTCACCGACGTGATTCGCGACGGCAAGCCGGTGGTGGGCTACGGCTTCAATTCGAACGGCCGCTACGGCCAGGGCTCGCTCATCCGCGAGCGATTCCGCCCCCGCATCCTGGAGGCCGACCCCGCCTCGCTGATCGACGACAAGCACGACAACCTCGATCCCCACAAGATCTGGGCCGCCATGATGACGAATGAGAAGCCCGGTGGGCATGGCGAGCGCTCGGTCGCGGTCGGCACCATCGACATGGCCGTGTGGGATGCGGTCGCCAAGATCGAACAGAAGCCCCTGTACCAGTTGCTCGCCGAGCGCTACGGCTCCGGCCGCGCCGAGCGCAAGGTCTTCGTCTACGCGGCCGGCGGCTACTACTGGCCGGGCCAGGGCATCGAGGGCCTGGAGCGCGAGATGCGCAGCTACCTGGACCGCGGCTATTCCGTCGTCAAGAAGAAGATCGGCGGCGCTTCGCTGGCCGAGGACCGCAAGCGCATCGAGGCGGTGCTCAGGCTGCTCGGGCCGGGCCAGAAGCTTGCGGTGGACGCCAACGGCCGCTTCGACCTGAAGACCGCCATCGAATACGCGAAGGCGCTGTCGGAGTACGACCTGTTCTGGTACGAGGAAGCCGGCGATCCGCTGGACTATGCGCTGCAGGCCGAGCTCGCCCAGCACTACCGCGGCCCCATGGCCACCGGCGAGAACCTGTTCTCGATGCAGGACGCACGCAACCTGATCCGCTACGGCGGCATGCGCCCCGACCGCGACTATCTGCAGTTCGACTGCGCACTCAGCTACGGCCTGGTGGAGTACCTGCGGACCTTGGAGATGCTGAAGGAAAACGGCTGGTCTGCGTCGCGCTGCGTCCCGCATGGCGGTCACCAGATGTCCCTGGCGATCGCGGCCGGCCTGGGCCTGGGAGGCAATGAGTCCTACCCCGACCTGTTCCAGCCTTACGGTGGCTTTCCCGATGGCGTCAAGGTCGACAACAGCTACGTTGTGCTGCCGGAGCTTCCGGGCATCGGCTTCGAGGGCAAGACGGACCTTTATGCGGAGATGAAGAGGCTGGCTTCCTGATGCGCCGCGGAGAAAGCGTCAAGTACGAAACTCGGCGATGCGACGCGCAAGCAGCAGTGCCGAAGCGAGCATCAGCATGAACCCGCTGGCAGCTTCGGACCATATGGTCGTGTTGGTCGCGAGCGTGTGTTCGGAGCAGAGCGCAAGGGTGTAGTGGCCGAGGCCGCCGAGCCCGAGGGCACCGTACGCGCCGACAAGAAGCACGCCGAGCGCACGAAGCCCCAGCCGAGCGACGAGCAGACCGGCGATGCCGAGGCTGTTGACGGCCAGCCAGGCGAGATACACCTGCTCCCGGGTGAGCCAGCTCGGCATGTTGGGATAGAAGGCGATGAACTCGGCGTTGTGGGCGAAGTGCGCCAGGCTGGCGACGAAGTACACCGCGACGAGCACCCACATATGCGCGGGCAGAAGTGACCTTTTGAGCATGGGCGCATTGTGTGCTGGACGGTGCGGATCAAGGCAGCAGGTGCCGGCTGAAGAAGGCGGTGGTCTTGCGGTCCACCTCCGGCATCGCGCTGCGATCGAAGCCCGGTGGGTCGTTGAGCATCTCGCCGACAAGGCCGGTGAGCCCCGGCGGCGGCGGCGACAGCAGCGCGCCGTGGCCGCCGGTGGGCAGGTCGGCGATGTGTTCGCAGCGCGGCATGCAGGCCTCAAGCACCCGGTCGCTGTGGAAGCGCGGCACCAGCCAGCGGTCTTGCTGCGCGGTGATCAGCCCCAGCGGCACGCGCGGCACGGCCAGCGATGCCATGTCGAAGTCGGCGGAGGAGGGCACGCCGGCCACCACGGCGGCCACGCGCGCATCGGTGTGGGAACGCGGCGCGGCATCGTCGAAGCGATGGCGGATCACGGACAGGGCGGCCCACTTTTTCACGCCGTCGAAGATGCCGCCGGTCAGCCGGGTGATCAGGCCGGCGCAGGACTGGAAGTCCTCCACCAGGTGCGCCTCGCAATGCTGCTTGAAGCCCGCCGGCGACCAGCGTCCGCCGGCCATGCTCAAGGCCGTGTGGCCGCCGGCCGACATGCCGTAGACGCCGACCTTGTCCAGCTTCAGCAGCGGCGCGAAGCGCGCGTCGCGCCCGACCGCGTCGATGGCCCGCGACACCTCGGCCGGCCGCATCGTCCAGCTGTCGGGGCCGGGGTCGCTGTCGTCCCTGTAGTTGTCGGCCCGGTGCTCGGGCATGGCGACGACGAAGCCGGCTTCCACCAGGCTGCGCGCCAGGTCCGCATGCACCCAGGGCGAGCCGCCCGAGCCATGCGAGATCACCACCAGCCGGCCATTCCCGCGCGCCGGCATACCCTGCGGCGCCAGCGTCAGCGTGAAGCGCCCGCGCTGGACCGCCCGGGCCTCGTCGCCCGACGGGTAGTACAGCGTGACCGGGCCGTCGTCGGCCGTGGCGGGGATTTCGCCCAGGCCGACGGAGGCCTGCGCCAGGCCGGACAGCAGCGCCAGCGCCAGGGCCGGCCAACGGAATGAACGCATCGAATCAGCTCCTCATCAAAACTTGAAAATGGAAGTATTCGTTTTGCCTGCCGCAGGCTGCGGGATAGAGAACTTCATCCGCACAAGGCCGGCATCTCATGGCATTCTCGGCCGCTTGAGTTTGAACGGGCTGGCATGAAAAACAGGACGCGCGGCACGGTCGAGATGACCGCCGCCATGGTGATTTCCGGAACCATCGGATGGTTCGTCGTGCAATCGGGTTTGCCGATCATCGACTTGCTGTTCTGGCGCTGCGTCTTCGGCGCCGCGACGCTCCTGATCGTCTGCGCGGCCATGGGCATGCTGCGCGGCAAGCTCCCGCTTCGGCTCATCGGCTGGGCCGCGCTGGGCGGCGCGGCCATCGTGCTCAACTGGGTGCTGATCTTCGCCTCGTTCTCGCGCGCCTCCATCTCCATCGCCACGGCGGTCTACAACACCCAGCCTTTCATGCTGGTCCTGCTGGGCGCGTTGCTGTTCTCCGAGCGGCTGACCGCGAACAAGTTCATGTGGCTCGGCCTGGCCTTCATCGGCGTGCTGCTCATCGTGCAGGCCAAGTCCGATGCGGACTACGCTGGCGCCGGCTATCTCACCGGCATTCTGTTGGCGCTCGGCGCGGCCTTCTTCTATGCGCTGGCCGCCATCATCACCAAGAAGCTCACCGGCACGCCGCCGCACCTGATCGCGCTCATCCAGGTCTGCGTCGGCATCCTCATGCTGGCGCCCTTCGCCCACTGGTCGGAGCTCCCCACCGACAGCCAGGCGTGGGGCAACTTCCTCATCATGGGTGCCGTGTACACCGGCCTCGTGTTTGTGCTGCTCTACGGCGCGATACAGAAACTGCCGACGCACGTGACGGGCGCACTGTCCTTCGTCTACCCCATCGTCGCGATCGTCGTCGACTTCGTGGCCTTCGACAATCTGCTGCATCCGGTGCAGATGTTCGGCGTGGCCGCCATCCTGCTGGCGGCCGCGGGCATCAACCTCGGCTGGTCCTTCGGGCGGGCGAAGGCCTGCGTCGAAGGATCCCGGGCGCTCGATTGAGCTCAGAACGCCACTGAGGCCTGGACGTACAGTGTGCGCGGCTGGCCGACGTATTTGCCGCCGTTGTTGTCGACCGAGCGCGTGTAGTAGCGGCGGTCGAACAGGTTCTTCACGCCGACGGCCAGCTTCAGGTTGCTCCGCTGCGGACCGAAGTCGTAGCCCGCGCGCAGGTTCACGGTCGCGTAGCCGGGAATGTCACCGAGCCGCCCGCTCGCATCTTCCAGCGTGACGTACTGGGCGCCCGCGTCGGGCGATCCGGGCGAGCGCTGTTTGGACTGCGCGAACACGTCCGCATTCAAGATCCAGGGACCGCGCTGGTAGCGCGCGCCGAGCGATGCCACCTGGCGCGAGTAGAAGGGCAGGTCGCGCCCGGCGAAGACGCCGGCCTTGGAAATGGCCTGCGTGTAGGTGTAGGTCGCATAGACCGAGAAGCCCTTGAGCGCGGCGTTCAGCGCCCCGAGCTCGTAGCGCATCGCCGCTTCCAGGCCGCGATGCCGTGTCGCGCCCAGGTCGGTCCACGTGCCTTCGCCCACGATCGAGCGGGCCAGCTGCAGTTCCTTGTCGAAGTCGATGTTGAACAGCGTCAGCTCGGAGCTCCAGGCTTCGCCCTTGTAGTGGGTGCCGATCTCGTAGGTGTTGGCTTTTTCGGGGTGCAGGCCCTCCGTGGCCTGAGCGAGCTGCGCGTACTGCTGCGGTCCGAAGGACACGCCCGCGTTCGCGAACAGCGACCAGCGTTCGTTCATGCGGTACATCACCGACAGCGTGGGCAGCACCTCGTTGGAGTCGATCTTCGGAAACAGGGTGCTGGTGATCCTGCTGCCGGTGAGGTTCACCACGTCGTTGTGCGTGCGGATGGCTTCGTAGCGCACGCCGGGCGTGACGGTCCAGTTGCCGAAGTCGATCCGGTCGTCGATGTAGAACGCATGCGCGGTCGTGCCGCCCGCGCTGGTCTGGTAAGTCGGCGAGGCCAGCGTGTAGGCATCGAAACCCGGACGCGGCCGGTAGAACGCGCTGCGCGTCGCCACTTCCGAACTCGACTCCTTCAGGTAGCGGTAGCCGACGCTGACTTCCTGGACCACGCTGCCGGAATCGAAGAGCCGCGAGTAGCGGGGCTCGACCGCGAAGGTGTTGTAGTTGCGCGGGGCCGCGGTGAGGCGGCGCAGGCCGGCGCTGGCGCCGGTGCCGTCCTGCTCGATGTGGCTGCCGCGGAAGGAGTCGGTGTAGTAGCTGAGCAGCTCGAACTTGTTGATGCCGTCGTTGTGCGTGTACTTGATCGAGCCGTCGGTCCGGCGCCCGGTGAATTCGTCGAAGGGGCGGTCGGACTGGAAGGGGTTCGCGGCGTACTGCGCCGTGGTCAACCCGCCCGGCATGCGCCCGCTGCCCTCGAAGTGATGCAGCGACAGCGCGATGTCGTCGTATTTGGAGAAACGGTAGGCACCCTTCAGCATCACGTCGTCGATCCTGGTGCTGTCGTTGCTGCTGCGATAACCGTCACCGTGCGTTCCGGAATACAGGAGTGCCAGGCCGAGCCCCTGCTCGTTGGTGCCGCCGACGAACAGGCTCGGCGTCGTCTTGACGCCGCCGCCGTGGCTCGCGCTCTCGACGCCGATGCTCGCGTCGGCAGTGAACTGCCGGGGAATCGAACGCGTCACGAAGTTGATGATCCCGCCGACGTTCTGCGGGCCATAGCGCACCGAGCCCGCGCCCCGCACCACGTCGACCGCCTCGAGGCTGCCGAGCGACAGCGGTGCCAGCGACAACTGCGGCTGGCCGTACGGCGCATACGCCAGCGGCACGCCGTCCAGCAGGATGGTGGAACGCGGCGACAGCCGGGACGTCAGCCCGCGCACCCCGACATTGAGCGAGATGTCGCTGCCGCCGGTGCCGTTGCTCTCCTGCACCTGCACACCGGGGATCTGGCGCAGCACGTCGCGCACGCTGGTGGAGCCGCTTTCCTCGATCTGCTTGCGTTCGATGATGGTGCGTGCGCCGGGATGTTCGAGCACCTTGGTTTCGCTGGGGCTGCCGAGCCAGTCGCCGGTGACGGTGACCGTTTCCAGCTGCGCGCCGGGCGACGCATCGGCTTCGGCAGCAAGGGCTTGCAGGCTGATCTGAAGCAGCGCGATGGCGATGGCCACGCGGGTTTTTTGGGGGGACAAGGCTTCTCCTTCGAATAAAAAATTAGACGAGCAGGACGGCCTGGCTCAGGACGTCGTGCGGCTGGAAAGTGCGCTGCTGCGGGCGGCGCCGGCCACGGCGCGCCGGCGCCACCAGAGCCAGACGCCGCTCAGGCCGAGGCCGCCGAGCGCGAGGCCGAGCAGGGCAGTGACGGCTTCGTGCACCGGCCCGCCGAGCACGCCGGTGTGCAGCGGATAGATCACCGCCACCGCGCCGTTGCCGGCGTCGAGCTCCTGCCATCGGCGCACCGCCAGCACCTCGCCCGTTCGCGGATGCAGCCAGACCGAGCTGATGCCGTTCGGATGCGGATCGTCGGCAAGCCGGAAGCGCACGCGCAACGGACGGTCGGCCTTGGCGGGTACGTGCATGTAGCCGATCGGCTGGCCCGGAAACTCTTGCTGCGCACGGGCCACGAGTTCGTCGAGCGAAAACCGCGACCCGGCTGGCGTCCCCTTGGGCACCACGGGCGGCTTTACGGGCTGCTGCCCGATCGCGGTGGAGATGAAGTTGCCCAGCGGCCGCCAGGCCATGTAGGCGCCGGTCGCTACCGAGACGGCGATCAGCAGCCCGAGCACCGCGCCGCCGGTGCGGTGCAGGTCGAACAGCCCGCGCAGCAGGCCGCGATGGAGCGTGATGCGCAACGAGGGCGGCCAGCGCGTCGGCCACCAGAGCACCAGTCCGGTGATCAGAAGGAACAGATAGGCCAGCGCAGCGCAGGCCAGGATGCCCTTGCCGGCGTCGTCCAGGAGCAGGCTGCTGTGCAGCTCGAAGAGCAGGTTGTACGCACCTTCGTGCGTGCCGCGCCGTCCTTGTTCTGCGCCGGTCGCGGGGTCGAGGTAGAGCGTGCCCTCCCACTTGCCGCGCACCATCACCCAGAGCGTTTCGCCGGGCTTGCGCGGCGGGCGCAGCGTGAGGTTGGTGTCCGGGCCGAACTCGGCCAGGAGGCGCTGGCGCAGCGACTCGAGCGGCAGCGCCGCTGTCGCCGCGTCACCGGCCGTGCGTGCGACGAAGAAGGCGGGATGGGCGTAGCGGTCGAGCGGCAGCGCCACCACCAGCATCGCGCCGAGCAAGGCGGTGAGGGCGAGCAGCGGACCGAGCGAGAGGCCGATCCAGCGGTGAATCCTGAGCCAGAGACGTCTCAGCGGGGCGCGCAGCATGAACAACAGGGACGGCGAGTCCCATCACGATGGTTGTTGGCTGCGCACCGCTGGCGGTGCGTTGGCTGGGAAGGGGGGGTGGGAAAAAGATGCTAACGCATTTCCCATCGTCGGCCAGAATGCCGAGCCGCTCGACGCGGCCATCAATATCAACAATGGAGTTTCGACCGTGACCTTGAGGATCCCTTTTTCCACCCTGGCCATGACGGCCGCGATCGTGGTGCTGGCCGCGGGCTGCTCGACGCAGTCCCGCACCTCTTCTCAAGCCGCCGCTCCGGCGCCGGCAACCCAGGCGGCACCGGCACCGGCCGCGCCTCCGGCACCGCCGGTGCCCGAGGGCATGAGCTACGACGAGCTCACCGGCGTGCTGGGCAACGGCAACGAGAAGCGCGTCAGGCAGGAGCTGGTCGGCAAGACCGTGGCGCTGAACCTTGCCAAGGCCAAGGGCCGCGGGCCAGCCGGGCACTACGAGGTCGATGACACGGATGCGATCTACTTCCGCTGCAGGACCGCCGCCCCCGGCTTCGCAGGCGGCGAGATCAGCACCAAGGTCAGCGGCTATCGCTTCGTGACCAAGGCCAAGCAGAAGATCGTCGACCTCGAACGCTGTGCACCGCCAGAGCCCGTCAGGACTGCCGCGGCACCGGCCGCAGCGCCGGCACCTGCCGCGGCACCCGCACCGCAACCGGCAGCACCCGCCCGTTCGAGCGGCGGCGTCGCCAAGGCCGGCATGGACGCGCAAGGCAACGTGGTCGATTCATCCAAGGTCGAGGCCGGCAGCGGCCGCACCGTGAAAGGCCTGAACGACTACGAGGGCGAGATCACCGGCAACCCCGCGCCCAACAGCAAGTTCAGCAAGTTGCAGATCGGCATGCCGGCGCGCCAGGTGACCGACCTCGCGGGCCCGCCCACCGACCAGGGCGCCTACATCACGGGCAAGGCCTGGATCCCCGTCTACTTCGGCGCCGACCGGCATCGCTTCGAGATGACCTACAAGGGCCAGGGCCGCCTCATCTTCGCCGGCGGCGGCATGGGCGATTTCTCCAGCGGCCACCTGATCTGGATCATCCACAACGCCAACGAAGCAGGCTACCGCTGATCGAAGACCAGGGCCTGGCGCCGGTCCAGCGCTTACGATCCCGCGCACCGGCATTCTGCGAAAGGGCTACATGAGCGAGGGTTTCCTGGCAACGCTCTCGTGGCCCTCGGCACTCGCCTTCGTGCTGGCGCTCCTGGTCGTCCTGCTCGGGCTCGTCATCTGGTCGATCCGCCGGCACCGCGATCCACGCCTCGTAATCGACTGCGATGCGCCGATCACCGAACTGATGCCGTCGCTGTCCGGTCTGACGCAAGGCACGATCTACGAAGGCAACGCGGTCGAGCTGCTGGCGAACGGCGCCTTCTTCGACGCGATGTTCGAAGAGATCCGCGCCGCCACCTGCTCGGTGCACTTCGAGACCTTCCTGTGGAAAGAAGGCGTTCTCGGCACGCGCCTGGTCGATGCGCTCGTCGAACGCCGCCGCGCCGGCGTGCCGGTGCGCGTGCTGGTCGACGCCGATGGCGGAAAGAAGATGGGCGAGGGCGCCTCGCGCCGCCTGCGCGAGGCCGGCTGCCGGCTCGCGATGCACCACCCGCGCCACGTGCGCAACATCGGCGTCTTCAACGACCGCGACCATCGCAAGCTGGTGGTGGTCGACGGCAAGGTGGCGCTGGTCGGCGGCCATTGCATCGTCGACGGCTGGCTCGGCGACGGGCAAGACCGTGAGCACGTGCGCGACCTCGGCGTGCGCCTGCGCGGGCCCATCGTGCATGCGGTGCAGGCCGCCTTCAGCGAGAACTGGGTGGAAGACACCGGCGAGCTGTTCGTCGGCGACGCGGTGTTCCCGCCGCTCGAGCGCGTGGGCGAGGTGGCGGTGCATGTCGCGAGCCTCAAGCCCGAAGGCTCGCCCCCGGCGGTGAAGATCCTGCACCACCTGGTGGTGTGCATCGCGCGCAAGCGCATCCGCATCCAGAACCCCTACTTCCTGCCGGACCGCGAGGCCATCGACGCGCTGTGCGAAGCGGCGAAGCGCGGCGTCGACGTGCGCGTGATGGTGCCTTCGACCGAGGCCTCCGACATGCCCATGGTGCAGCACGCCGCGCACCGCAACTTTCATTTGCTGCTGGCCGGCGGCGTGCGCATCTTCGAATACCAGAAGTGCCTGCTACACCAGAAGGTGATGACCATCGACGGCGCGTGGTGCGCCATCGGTTCGAGCAACTTCGACGACCGCTCCTTCGAGACCAACGACGAGATCACGCTCGGCCTGCGCGACGAGGCGCTGGCCGCGCAGCTCGAAGAGATCTTCGAGCGCGACACGCGCGACTGCATCGAGCTGCAGGCCGACGCGTGGGCGCGCCGCGGACTGTGGCACCGCTGCAAGGACAACGTGCTCTACTCGTTCAACGAGCTGCTGTGAGTCCGGCCCATCGGGCGATGCCGCCGGCTATCGCTCACCCCGCGATTGCATCAATGCGCGATGCAGCTTGTCCAGCCCTCGCACGAGGGCGCGAACTTCGGGGAGCGACAGCGCCGCTGTCCACTGCCCGACCTCCGCGTGGTCGTCCGTGTTCCGGCGCTTCCAGAAGCGATGGTGCTGCTTCGTGAGGTGCAGGCGGCGCACGCGGCCGTCCTGCTCGTCCGTGGTGATCTCGAGGAAGCCTTTGCGCTCGAGCACGTTGGCGATCTGCTTGAGGTTCTGGTGGCTCATTGCCAGCGTTGAGGCCAGTTGCTTGAGCGTCGGCGCCTCGGCCTGACCTTGCAGCACCTGCAGCACCATCGCCTGCTGGGTCGTGAGGCCGCTGTCCGAAAGCTGCCGATCCATGCGCGTGCGCAGCTCCATGCCGTTGGCGAGCAGAAGCCGGAACAGCAGGACGCGCTCGGCCTGCTCGGCATCGCGATCGGCCTCGAGTCCGAGGCTAAGAATTTGACGGCGCAACTCCATAGGGAATATATTACCTATATTCGATCGGCCTGACGACTCCTGAAGTGAGGTGGCACCATGATCGCGCTGTTCCCCCATTGCGGCTTTCTCTCCGAGACCTCGCGCATGTTGGCCATTGCGCGCGCGCTTGTGCAGCGCGGCGAACAGATCGTCGTCGCCACGCATGGCGGCCCCTACACGCGCGTGCTCGACGAGGCAGGCATGCCCTACACGCTGCTGGCACCGGCAATGGACGACCGGCGCTGCGAGGAATATTTGGCCGGCATCGTCACGCTCGGCAAGCCCGGCGCCCGGCTCCAGCCGGCGGACGAAGTGCGCGCCGGCGTGCGCAGCGAGGTCGAGTTCCTGCGTGCGCACGCGGCCAGCATGGTCGTGATCGGGTTCACGCTGACGGCGTACCTTTCGGCGCGGGTGGTCGGCATCCCGCTCGCCGCTTCGCATGGCGGGTCCTATGTTCCACCGGTGTTCGAGCAGGGCCTTGCACCCGCACCATCGCAGTCGCCGGTTCCCCAGCTCGATTGGCTGCCGGCTCCGATGCAGAAGCTGATGGCCAATTTCGGGCCGCCGCGCATGCGTGGGCCGGTCGCATTCCTGAACGAGATCGCGGCGGAACTCGGCGTTGAACCTGTGCCCAGCCTGGCCGCGCTGATGCTCGGCGATCTGACCTTGGTCACCGACGTTCCCGAGGTGCTCGGCATCTCCGACGCCGACATGTCGGCATGGAGGCCGAATGGTCACGGGGCCTACCGGGTAGACACGAGGCTGCGCTACGTCGGCCCGCTCTATGCCCGGCTCGACCTGCCCATTTCCGCGCGCGTGGAAGCCTTCCTCGGCGATGCGCGATCCACGGCCTACGTCTGCCTGTCGTCCAGCACGCCGGCGTACATACGACGTGTCGTGTCCGGCGTCCGTGATGCGGGCCTGCGGGTGCTCGTTGGCGCAACAATCCATGAACTGCGCGACCTGGAGAACTCCGACGTCCTGGTGGAAGGCATCCTGCCAAGCCATCGCATCATGCCGCGCGTCGCGGTGGCGCTGATCATGGGCGGCCAGGGCAGCGTGCAGACGGCAATGGCCGGCGGCACTCCCTTTGTCGGCTTTCCCCTGCAGCCTGAGCAGGAACTCAACGTGGCCCTGGCCGTGCGCCAGGGCATGGCCATCGCGATCGGCCCGCGACGCGCGGACGAAGCGAAGGTTGCGCGGGCGGTGCGCGAGATCGTCACCCAGCCGGCATACGCGGCGGCCGCCGCGCGCACGCGGCAGCACTACATCGATGTCGATGGCGCCGGTCGCGCTGCCGACGCAGTGATCGAGCACCTTCGCGAACGCGGGCGTGGCGACGTGACGATGGCTACAGCCGCATCGTCATGAACACGCTGTACGGGTCTTCGGCATAGCCACCGAAGGGCCCGCTGCGTGCGAACCCGAAACTCTCGTAGAGTCTGTGGGCAGGCTCGAAGGCCTCCTGCGGGCCCGTCTCGAGGCTCAGGCGCCGATAGCCGCGAGACCTTGCGACCTCGATGATGTGGGCGAGGATCGCGCGTCCGGCGCCTTGGCGGCGAAGTGCGCTGGGCGTGCGCATCGACTTGATTTCGCCATGCTCCAGATCCAGTTCTTTGAGGGCGCCGCAACCCAGCAGGAGCGAGCCGTTCCAAGCAGACCAGAAGGTGATCCCGGGCTGGCGAAGCTTGGCCATATCGAGCGCGTGAACGCTCTCGGGCGGCGACACCGCATACATGTTCTGCAGGTGCTCATCGAGCAGTGCATGGATTTCGGGGCGCGAGAGGTCGTCGATTTCGATCTTCATATGTCGCGCGATTCTCAATCAAAAAAAAGCCCGCAACGCGCGAGCGCTGCGGGCTTTTGCGACCGACCTCTTGCTTACTTGCTGACGCCGAGCGAGCCCGACCCTTGAGCCTTGCCGCCGGCCTTGGCGCCGGCGCCACTGGGCTTCAGTGCATCGCCGGCCGAGCCCGCGGCTCCGGCCGCGCCATCGACCGTGCTACCCACGGCATTCGTGGCGCCGCCGACCGCATTGGTCGCGCCACCCACCGCACCCGTGGCGCCCCCGACCACGCCGCCGATGGTTCCGCCGGCGCCGCTCGTCGCGTTGCCGACCGCTTCGGTCGCCGTTCCGGCGCCTGCGCTACCAGCCTTCGTCTGCGCGCCCGCATCGGTGCGCGCGCCGGCCTTGGCGCCTGCACCCGTAGTGCCTTGCTTGGGCGCTGCATTGGCTTTGCCCGATGTGTTGACATCGGCACCCACGCCTACGCCCACGCCGACGGACTGTGCCTGGGCGAATCCGCTCATGGCGAGAAGACCCGCGAGCAATGCGCCGAGCGCGATACGGTGTTGGTTATGCATCTTCATGTGTGACGGTCCCTTTCATTGAATGGTCACTGACAACGAACCGGCTTGCGGCCAGTTCGGGGTGAACCGTAGGCGAGGCGTCGCATGTCGCCATGTGCGGATGTGCCGCTCATGGGTGTGGGAAGTGGCTGTCGGCGAGATGAAGGGCTGATACGTTGGGCCCGCGCGCATCGTAACGAGTTGTGCAAGGCACATGCCTCACCCAGCGGCTGGGCAAGTGTAGAAAATCGCCCGATGCTCGCGCCCCTGCTCTGAACAGCCCACGGACCACCCATGAACTACCTTCGAGCGCTGCTCAGACCCGGCGTCATCCCTCGGCAGTCCTGCTGCTGGTGCAGCTGGCCGGCATCCTCGTCTACCCCTTTGTCGAGTCGACTCGCGCGGGAGCCCACGCACTGGCCGTGTTCGGGCTCTTGGTGCTGTTCGTGTCTCGCGGCTGATCGGGCTGACGCCGCAGCCGCGCAGGTGATCGAATGAACCTCGACCCGTTCATCAGCGTCGATCAAACACCGTTCTCGTCTTCAAGAGAAGAGGTGGTGAAGATGCGAGGCAAGCCCACGAGAACGAGCCGAAACGGCGTCGGACTCCATGAGCTCGACTACGAATCGGTCATCTACCGTTTTCAGGACAGCGGCAGGTTGGAAGAGATCACCATGCAAGCGCCGGTGGTGAACATCGGCAATCTGTCGGTGCCATTCACCGTGCTTGCATCCTTCATTCGCACCGCGGATTCGTCTGCGTTCGAGAGGGCAGGCTTTCTCGTCTCTCCCAGGTTCGGACTTGCCTTCGATCCGGATGAGCCCTTCTGGATCACCGCACTTGCCGCTCACTGCCTCGACGCATGGCGCGCCCTGTGAAGCCGGAAACGGCCTGGCGGGCAAGAGGCTTGCGGTTAGCATAGCCAGGAGACACGCAGTCAGGAAATCAATGCGGATATTGCTCGTCGAGGATGACCGGGTGCTGGCGGATGCGCTTTCGCGCGCGCTGGTGCAGTCCGCCCATGCCGTCGACGTCGTCTCCACCGGCGAGGAGGCCGACCATGCCCTCGCCCTGGGCATCTATGACCTGGCAATCCTGGACATCGGCTTGCCGGGGCTGAGCGGACTGGATGTGCTGAAGCGCCTCCGGGGGCGCAAGTCCACGACGCCCGTGCTGATGCTCACCGCCTTCGACACCCTCGCAGACCGTGTCCGCGGGCTCGATCTGGGCGCCGACGATTACCTGGCCAAGCCGTTCGACCTGCCGGAGCTGGAAGCGCGCGTGCGGGCGCTGCTGCGCCGCAGTACCCGGTCCACACCCTACCTCGAACATGGTCGGCTGCGCTTCGATACCGTGGGCCGCCGCGTGTTCCACGAAAAGCGGCCGTTGGATCTGTCGCCGCGCGAACTCGCCTTGCTGGAACTGCTGCTGATGCGCGCGGGGCGTGTCGTGAGCAAGGAGCACATGGTCAACCATCTCTATGGCTGGGGCGAAGAGGTCGGCGACAACGCGATCGAGGTCAACGTCTACAGGCTGCGCAAGAAGCTGGAGCCGCTCGGTTGCGAGATCCGCACCGTGCGCGGCATGGGCTACCTGATCGACAGCAGCGATGTGGAGGCCTGAGCCTCGGCTGCAGCGCAAGCTGCTGGCTTGGCTGCTCGGGCCGCTCGCCGTACTGCTGGTGCTCGATACCGCCGCCGCCTACTGGAACTCGCTGCGGTTCTCCAACCTCGCCTACGACCGCGCGCTGCACGAGATCGGACGCGAGATCGCGCTGCATGTGAAGCTCGACGGAACACGTCCCCGGCTCGAGCTCTCGGAGGTCGCGGCCAACATCCTGTTGCTGGATCAGGAAGACCAGCTCTTCTACCGCGTTGTCGGCGAGGACGGAGTCAATTTGGGCGGCGATGCGCAATTGCCTCCACCGCGCGTTGAAAAGACCGCCAAGCCGGACTTCTACGGCGATGTGGTGCGCGGGGAGCCGGTGAGAATGATGGTGGCGTGGATGCCCATCGGTCCGGACGCCGGGCCTCCGCTGGTTCTGGTGCAGGTGGCCGAAACGCTCAACAAGCGAGCGCGCTTCACCTGGGAGATGGTCGCCAATGTGGTGCTGCCGCAGCTGCTCCTGATCGTCATGGCGACAGCGGTGGTCTGGTTCGGGGTTTCGCGTGGGCTCGAGCCGCTGCAGCGCCTGCGGCGTGCCGTATCAGACCGCTCGCACCTCGACCTGAGCCCGATCGACACCCACGACGTTCCGGGAGAGGTGCGGCCGCTGGTGGATGACGTCAACGAGTTGATGGCACGCCTTGGGCGCACCTTCGATTTCCAGAACCGCTTCGTGGCGGACGCCGCTCACCAGCTGAAGACACCGGTCAGCGGCCTGAAGGCCCAGATCGAGCTGGCGCTACGGGAGAACGATCCGCAGCGGGTGCGCCATTCGCTCGCGCAGCTCTATATCAGCGCCGACCGGCTGTCGAGGCTGGTGCGCCAGCTGCTTTCGCTGGCCCGCAACGAGCCCGGTGCGCTCGACTCCATGCAATTGCAGCCGCTGGACCTGAATGCTCACGCCCTGGAGGTGAGCATGGAGTGGGTGCCGCAGGCGATCAAGCGAAACATCGACCTCGGCTTCGAAGGTGCCGATCATCCGCTGATGATCGACGCCGACCGGGACCGCTTGCGTGAGCTGGTCAATAACCTGATCGACAACGCGATCCGCTACAGCCAGTCGGGCGGCCGGGTGACCGTGCAGGCCGGCCAGATCGGAAACGACCAATGCCGCCTGGCCATCAGCGACGATGGCCTCCGAATCCCTGTCGAGGAGCGCGCCCGCATCTTCGAACGCTTTCACCGCCTCCTCGGCACGCAGGAGGATGGCAGCGGTCTCGGTCTCGCCATCGTCAGCGAGATCGCCACGCTGCACGGCGCGCGCATCACGCTGGAGGAAGACGCCGACGGCGTGGGCAACACCTTCAGCGTCTTCTTCCCATTGCGCGCTGCCTGATCGGCGCAGCAGCGCTCTGTAAGCTTACTGACAGCTCGCAGACAACCGGCTGTCAGCGCGCCGGCAGAAAGGTGACAGGACAGGTCTCTACGCTCGAAAAGGGCGGAACCGCTGTGGTTCCGAACCATTTACCGAGGAGACACCGTGTCGCTTTTGTCGAGTGCCGAATTCTGGATCGCCCTGTCGCAGATCATCCTGATCAACATCGTCCTGAGCGGGGACAACGCCGTCGTCATAGCGATGGCCTCCCGCTCGCTACCGCCCGCCCAGCAAAAGAAGGCAATCCTGTTCGGCAGCGTCGGCGCCATCGTGTTGCGCGTGGTCCTGACCTTCTTTGCCGTCTATCTGCTGACCCTGCCGTACCTCAAGCTGGTCGGCGCAGCGCTGCTGCTCTGGATCGGCATTGGCTTGCTTCAAGAAGAGGACGAGGGGAAGAGCATGGAAGGCCACGCCGGTCTGGCTGCGGCCATCAAAACCATCGTGGTTGCCGACCTGGTCATGAGCCTGGACAACGTCGTCGGTGTCGCTGCTGCAGCGAAGGGCAATGTTCCACTGCTTGTGTTCGGTCTCGTGATCAGCATTCCCCTGATCATTTTCGGCAGCACCTTGATCCTGAAACTGATGGATCGATTCCCGATCATCATCGTGCTCGGCGCCGCCCTGCTCGGTTGGGTGGCCGGCGAAATGGCGATGACAGATCCGTCCATCGTCGGCTGGGCCGCCAATCAACACGCGCTGCACACGGTGGTCCCGGCGCTCGGTGCCATGTTCGTGGTGGCGATCGGCAAGTGGCTGAGCACCCGCCGCGGACAGCGCCGCGAACAACAACTGCAAGCGACCAAGAAGCAACCCGCCGTCTGAAGGTGCCCGCATGACGCGCATTCTGGTACCTATCGACCCGAATGAACCGGCTCGTACGCGCTCGGCCATCGAGCAGGTCGTGCGCATGAGCCGAACCGAGCGGGTGACCGTTCGCTTGCTGCGGGTGCAGCCCAAGGTCTCGGGTCATGTTGCGATGCTCTTCGGCACACGCGAGCTGCTCGACCTGCAGCTGGACGCAGGCGCCGAGGATCTGCAGTACGCACAGAGCCTGCTCAACCTGGCTGGGGTCCGCTACACAAGCATCGTGCTGGTGGGGCGCAGTGCCGAGACGATTGCCATGGCCGCTCGCGACTACGGCTGCAGCCGTATCGTCTTCGGCAGCGATGAACCCGGTCTGGCAGGAAAGATCTTCGGCTCGATGGCGCAGCAGGTGCGCCAGCACCTGGGTGCGAGCGGCGACCCCCAGGTCATCAGCTCCTGAATGGGAAGAGCTGGTCGAGATGAGCGCCACGTCCGTGGCGACCGTCGCCAGAGCTGAGCCGGTGCCGTTGCGTGTCAGTGCCCTGATGCCGACGGTCACCCGCGTTCAACGACGAACAGCCGGTTCAAGCTCTAACATCCTCTCATGTACGTCGGACATTTCGCCATCGGCATGGCGCTGAAAGCACGCTATCCAAAAGTACCCGCCTTGCCAATCATGCTCGGCGCGGGTTTCCTGGACGTTCTTGATGGCATCTTCATCGTTCTGGGCTGGGATCGCGTGACGCCGAATCCGCTCGCCGGCCCGTACCTCTTCTTCGACCTCACGTTCATAGATTGGGACCACTCATTGCTGGCCGCGTTGTTCTGGTCAGCGATTTGGGGCGCGCTTTTCCTGCGAGACAGGCGGGTCGCGACCTTGGCGTTCGTCGCGGCCCTTTCGCATTTCCTCGCGGACTTGCCCGTGCACAACAACGATATGGCGCTGTACCCACACGCCGAGACCCATTTGGGCTATGCGCTGTGGGGCAAGCTGGGCAGTGCATCCTGGGTTCTAGAGGGTGTGTTTGCTGCAGCTCTGGTCGCGTACGCATGGGTCACAAGCGCTCGTCGCGGGGTGAGCCTGCTCTGGCCCTCGATAGTGCTCGTCGTCCTGTTCCTGAATCTGTCACCCTGGCTTTCGCCTATGAAGCACGTCGCAGGGCTGAACGAACCGTTGGCTCATCTGCTGCACGGCATCTTGGTCACCCTCGGCTTTCTCGTGCCCGGTACCTTGCTGACATGGCTTATCAACAAGGCGGAGAGCAAGGCGACGCGCTGCGGTTGACTTGGCTTGCGTCAACCTGTGGTGGTCGGCGTCTCGCAAACTCGCCTCAGGCGAATACCGCCTGTATTCCCGCAAGACGGACCCGAGGACTGGCAAGCGCGAGGACTGGGCCCAAGGATCCCCCTGGTCAGGGGGTAAGCAGCTCGCTCGCCATTGAATCGACCAGGAGCACCCGGAGTCCCGGGAGAGACGGGCGCGTTTCGGCCACGATCTCGTGAAAGTCCTCATCGGCGATAAATCGCGCCTGGCAGTCGCCGATCATGACCGTGTCGCCGCTCCGGAGGGCGGCGCACGTCCTATCGCTGTTCTGGGCATCGACAGCGCGAACAGTTCCGTGCGTCCATTCGCTCTCCATGGCGCACACTTCGCCTTCGCGGTTCGCCGCAGGAGAAACGCAGTGACTAAAACGGATCTTGCCCGCCGGCGCGGGTTGCTCGTCTGGGAAGCGGCGTGCGAGCAGTTGAACGACGCTCTTCAGTCCGCACCTGCGCGTCCTCCGCTGACGCTGGAACAGATCGACGAAGCCATTCGGCTTGCCCGCAAGGCGCTCGACGAACTGGAGGACGCGTTCTACACCTGAGACCGCCCGCCATCGAGGGAGATCACGCCTTCCTTGCGCCGTCTATCAGCCGCTGAGCACGCGGCGCGCGCTGAGCAGGCTTGCGGGGCCCAAGCAGCTCCGTGATGACCGCCGGTTGCGCGCCGTCCTGTGGCGAGCGATTGGGCAGGGACGGATCGAGGCGGCCCATGCCGACAGAGAACTCTTGAAGCGCTCGCTGAAATTCAGCGACAGCCTCCAAGTACTCGCGACGTGCGGCCTTCGTGCTCATGACTGAAAGGTACTCGCATTCGGCTTGGGTGGCTATGCCGAACGCCAGTGCATCCGTCAATTGCCGAAGCGCTGGACCGCAGCCAGCCTGACTGCCAGAGCGGGCGGGGTGCCTTGCTTCACAAGAGCCTTCATGGCCTCGTAGACCCCGAGCATCACGTCCTCCTTGAACTCGGTGGAATCGGGATCGAGCACGGGGTAGTCGCACTCGACCGAGCGCAAGGCGAGTTCATATTCGTCAATGAACGCAGTCCAAACCACGCCGTTGCGGCGCGCCGTATCGACGTTCGTTGCGCTTGGTAGTGCATCAGCTCTCATGTCATGTCCATCTGGTTGACCAGGCTGGATACTGGAGCCACTGGTGCAAGCAGGGGCTTCGTCTACGTGCGCTCCTCCTGTAGGTTTCCGCCCTTGGCCGTCGTCGGCCAATTGCGCAGGAGCTCGCGGTCTTGCTGGAGGTGGCTAAGCACCAAGCTGATGAAGGGGTGCGGAGGCTCCTGCGTGCGGTCTCGCACCAGCAGCGTTTCCCCTCACCACGCGATGAACATCGCGACGAGCACCGCAACAACCACAAGCGCGGCGACGCCCATGTTGCGCCGCCAGCCGGAAGTGCGCTGCTCACGTTCCTCGAGCCGATGGTGGAGGGTCAGGTCCTCCAGCCGGGAAGGGGCGCTGTCGAGTTCGGCAGCGAAGCGGTTGTGGGTGTTGAATCGTCTTGACATGGCTCTAGAGGTTTAGCGGCTGGAAGCTCGTGTGCCCCACCGATCTACTTTCTCGACTGCGACTTGGAAGCACTGCGAGGCAAACACACCGCCTGGGAGTAGTCCTGAGGAGGATCCGTGTTCCCCGTGGTTGCGGCTTCGGTGAAGTTTGCGAAAACGGTGGCGTCGAAGGTGGTTTGACGCTTGATCGGAACAGGCGCGTGGCGCTCCCTGGAACTCGCGCGAAGGCGCGCCAGATCGGCTCTCATCTCATCCAACGAGCGCATCGTCTTGGCCCGATCGCGTACGCCTGTGGCGATCGCGGGTGCCGGCGGCACCGACGCCCGAGGCTTCGGCGAACCCAAGGACCGTGCGGGAGCCTCCGACCTCATGGGAGCTGACCCGGGCGGTACTCGGTAGGCGGAACGCACACCGAGCGTCTGACCTGACGCAGATTTCGCTGAACGCGCGGCGACTCGTCTGCCGATCTGCGCCAGAAGGCTCAGCAGTCGTCGGAAAGAGGGAGAAGTCTCCATGGCCGTCAAAGCCTTCGCAAGAGATGGGACCTGATTCTGAGCGCGCCAAGATGAATACCAAAGGATTCATTTGTCTTGCTTCGCTCGATGTGTGAGATATCGCACGGATGAGGCGCCGACTCCGACGGCCAGCCCAATCAACCCCAGCCCCCGAGGCGGCGCCGACCAGGATGCTGCCCATCCGCGGATGCCAGCGGCTCGAGCCACAGCGTGGCCGCATCGTCGGGCGCGAGGGCGCGCAGCCTCTCGTCCTTCCACAAATCCGCCGCCAGCTCGTCGAGCTGCTCGGGGTCTACGGTGCGCCACTGTCGTTGCAGCCGATGCGCACAGACGGCAATCCAGATTTCGCGGTCCATGGATGACACTGTACATTCATCCAGTATTCTTGCGAAATGTTAGCGACGGTTTTCTGATGCCGGCGGGAGGGGCTCTTGCTGCGGAGCGAGCTGATCATGGGCGGAGGCGCTGCGTGCCCTCACCCCCGCCCTCTCCCAGGGGGAGGGAGCAGGACAGGCCATCATGCGGATGCGCTCCTCACAGCGCGCGCATCAGCACCACCACTGCGAAGGTGATGAACGCCAACCAGGCGACCGTGAACAACACGGTGCGCGCGAAGAGCCGCCCGAAGCCGCTGATGTGGATCACCGCATGCGCCAGGCGCGCATAGAAGTAGACCGCGGCGCACACCTCGGTCACCCCGCTGGATATGCCAGCGGCGTGCGCGATCAGCACCACGGCCGCGAAGGGCGCCAGGTTCTCGACCGCGTTCTGGTGCGTCCGGTTGGCGCGGGTGACCCAGTCGGGCAGCGGTGTCGTCGGCGGCGTCTTGTAGGCGGCCGGCGTCAGCGGCCCGCGCGACCTCACATACCCGATGACGACGGGAATCCAGAGAACGCCGGTCAGGATGGCGGTCAGCAGCAGATAGAAAAGTTCGGTCCTCATGGTTGCCTCCCCGGCGTGGATACGCAGGTACTCGGAAGACGTTTCGGTCCTGCAAAAGGATGCGGTGCCTGCTCGAAAAAGCCGCCGCACCGCAGGTGTGGTTCATCACCGGCAGTTTGCGTGGCCTCAAGGATGTCAGGTCGAGATAACCATGGGCGTCTGCGGCGAAGCCAACGCTAGCGCGTCCGCGCGGCTCCGCACTTTCTTCTCTCCAGCAGGAAGTAGCCGTTGACCGCACATTCCACGTCTTCCACGACCTGGCCCGCGTCGGGGCAGGACTCTTGCACGAGCAATGCGTGCTTGGCCATGGCATCGACGATGGAGAACGCATTCAAGGCGACGCGCTCGCGATCGAACTCCGCAGGCCAGTCCGATGCCGACGCAAAAGCATCACGAAGCAGATGAACAAACTGCCTGTAGAGCTCGCGATAGGTTTCGGAAGAGGAGATGCGCCGCTCCAGAACAAAGAGGGCTCGCCATTCCGCAGCTTGGCCCAGCAAGGTTCCGACAAGCGCTTGCGCCAGGGCATGAACCGTCTGCTCCAGCGTACGCGGGCTCGAAGCGACGCCGGCCTCTTCCACGCGCGCGGCCAATCCGCGCAGCCGGCTGCGAACGGTGACGGCGGCGATGGAATCCTTGCCCGGAAAGTACTGATAGAGGGTGCCAAGGCCGACGCCCGCGACCGCCGCGATATGGCGCATCGACACCTTCTCGTACCCGCGCTCGAGCAGAAGAAGGACGAAGGCATCCTGAATGGCGCGCGAGGTCATCCACGCCCGCGCCTGCGAAGGCTTGCGGCGAGGCTTAACAGTCAAGATCATGTGCTGTCTGCTGGGGTGACACCGAAGACTTCATCTTCCAAAGCTGAACACTTGCTTTCCGTGGAGCCGCAACGCCGCTCGTCCGGGCGGGCGCCACGAGGGGGAAGCACGTGCCATTGCGACGCGCGCGCATGGGCGGGAAAACCGAACACGCCGAGCGTACATCTCACATAAGCTTTCAGGGCGCCTTCGAACTCGAAACTGGGGATCGCCCGCCATGACACAGCAGACCTCTGCTCCGCCGCCTGCGACGCTGGCCGATCTGATTCACCGGCTCGATCACGCCCGTTCAACCGGCGAGCGCGAGATGGGAACCGAGACGGGCACGGTGCCCGTCGGCCATTACACCGACCGTCACCATTGGCAGCAGGAGCAGGACATTCTTTTCGCGCAGTGGCCGATCGTCGCGGCGCACAGCTCGGAAGTGCCTGCAGGATCGGCGCTGCCATTCGATGTGCTCGGCGTGCCGATGGTGGTGACCCGATCCGGCGACGATCGCGTCCGCGCGTTCTTCAATGTCTGCAGGCACCGCGGAATGGCGCTGGTTCAAGCCGAAGGGCCGGAGCCCGCAAAGGCCAAAAGCTGCAAGACACTGGTTTGTCCGTATCACGGCTGGACCTACGGGCTCGACGGGCACTTGCGTCATCGCTTGCATGCGGAGACTTTCGACGGGATCGACCCGGCCACGCTCCATCTGGTCGAACTGCCCTGCGCCGAAGCCGGCGGGCTGATATTCGTGAAGCGCACGCCTGGCCCGGCGTTCTCGGCCGCCGGCTTTCTGCAAGGGCTCGAAGAGCACCTGCAATGGCTGGGGCTGGCGGACATGAAGGTGTTCCGCAAGATCGATCGGGTGTATGCCGCGAACTGGAAGCTCACCGTCGACGCGTTCCTCGAGGGCTATCACATCCGCGTCCTGCATCGTGACACCATCTATCCGTTCTTCGCCGATGCGTACACGGTCAACCTGGATGCCGGCCCGCATCAGGACTCGCTGGTCGCCCGGCGCAGAGCCTTCGAGGCATTCGAGACGCCGCGCGACCGCGGCGCGCTGTGCAAGCTTGCGACGCCGACGCAGTTTCTGTTCCCGAACACCTTCCTGATCTGGCACCCGGACTATGTCAGCCTCATCGGCATGTTCTCGCCGGCCGCCGGCGAAGTGCGGTGGATGCACACGATGTTGATTCCTCCCGATCGCACCGGCGACGACTGGATTCCGCACTGGGAAAAGACTTTCCGGCTGATCGAGGAGACGGTCTTTCAGAAGGAAGACATCGCGACGGCGGTGGCGATCCAGCGCGGCCTGCACAGCGGCGCCAACGCGGGCTTGCAGGCAGGTCGGCTCGAACACGGGGTGCTGCGCTTTCATCGCGGCATCGACGCGGCGATCGGCGGGACGCTCGTGCCCGCGGGCGAGGGCTAGCGGATCGATCCCAGCAGGGCGCGAGCCTGCTGCAGGTCGGCCGTGTCGAAACCCTCCGTGAACTGTGCGTACACGGGCGCCAGCAGTTCGCATGCTTCCACGCGACGCCCCTGTTGCAGCCAAGCCCGCGCAAGGCTCGTCGCGCATCGCAGCTTCCAGGCCAGGGATTCCTGTTGTCGCGACGCTTTGACGGCCTCGATGAACTGCGCTTCGGCCAAATCCTTCGAAGCGGGCTCGCGATCCAGCAGCTCGCCCTTCACGCGCAACAGCTCGGCCACCGAGCACCGATCGCCGACCCGCCGTGCGCGCCCGATGGCGGCCTCGATCAGTTCGAAGGCTTCGGCTACGCATCCCTGCAGGCCGAGTTCCATGCAGGCGGCGGAAACGTAGCCCGTGTAGTGCAGGACGAAGAGCGCTTCCCCGATCTCGTCGAAGGCCGGGCGGAGTTCGCGCGCATACGCCTCCGTGTCGCCTTGGCTCAGCAGCAGCAAGCCACGCCACATGCGGCCGCGCGCCTTCCAGGTCGATACGCCGTGCCGCCGCGTCGCGTCTATCGCCGATGCCGCGGGCTCCGCCAGCGCCGCGACGCCGCGCGTGAGCAGGGCGATGGCGCACACGCCCTCGGTCAGCACGTAGCACACCGAGGGCGGATGGTCGATGGCGCGCGCACCCTCCGTCGCCTGCTGCACGACCCGCATCGCCTGGTCCGCAAAGCCCTGGAGCCAGAGGGTGTGCGCGAGCGAGTTCTGCGCAATCATCTTCTGCTCGTAGATGAAGCGGATCAGGTGCGATCGATAGACCGGCGCGGCATACCGCCCGACCATGCGTTCGAGCCCGTCGCGGGCATCGGCCAGTCGCCCGAGGCAGAGCAGCGACATGCCGGCCATGCGCTCGCCGATCAGGCGGTCGGCCTGGTGGGGCAAGGGGGCCGACAGTTCCGAGAAGCGCCGGGCCAGCGAAAGCGATGCCTCGTACCTGCCCGTCAGGTAGCTGACGCACCACAAGCCCCAGATCGCGCGCAACTGGTACTCGGCCTCGCCCAGGCGCTCGGCGAATTCGAGCGCGCGCTGGAAGGCCGCGCCCGTTTCCAGGCCGACGCCCTGGTACAGCAGCGACGCGCCCTTGGCGGCGTACAGCCTCATGTGCGAGCGATCGTCGACGATGCGTTCGCGGTTCAGATGCGTGATCGCCTCGTCCACCCGGGCCAGGCATTCCTCTAGCAGCGCGAGGTGCAGCCAGAGCGGCACCGCGCGGGTGGTCAAGGCGACGCCGAGGGCGGGCGAGCCCTCCGGCGAAAAGCTCCAGTTGATGGCTGCGCGCAGGTCTTCGAGATGGCGTCCGTAGACCGCGATCCATTCGACGGTGGGGCGCCTCTCCCATTCGAGCTCGGCGCGCGTCAGCAGCTCGCAGTGGTATTGCGCATGGCGATGCGCGTACTCGCGCAGCACGCCGCTCGCGGCCATCTTCTCGCGCGCATAGACCTGCGTCGTTTCCAGCAGCCTGTATTGCATGGCCGCGGCGCCGTCGACGGACACCAGCGACTTCTCGACCAGCTGCGCGAGGCAGTCGACCACCGCGTCGGTCGGGATCTCCGCAGACGACGCCACCGCCGTCGCCGAGTCGATCGAGAAGGGGCCGGCGAAGACGCTCAGGCGGCCCAGCACTTCGCGCTCCGGAACCGACAATAGTTCGTAGCTCCAGTCGAGCGTGGCGCGCAGCGTCTTCTGCCGCGGCAATGCCGTGCGGGCACCGTTGGTCAGCAGGTTGAAGCGGTCGTCGATGCGCTCGGCCACGCCCTCGATGCCGAACACCCGCACGCGTGCCGCCGCGAGCTCGATGGCCAGCGGGATGCCGTCCAGCTGACGGCAGATGCGGGCCTTGAGCGCGACGACACGCGGGTCCTCGCTGCGGCCGGCGCCCGCCACCGAGCTCGCGCGGGCATCGAAGAGCTGCAGCGCACCGTGCCGCAGCACATCGGCGACGTTTTGGTTCTCTTCGGCGGGCACGTCGAGCGAGGCGACGCGGTAGACGTATTCGCCGTCGGCCTTCAGCGCTTCGCGGCTGGTGGCGATGACGCTCGCGAACGCGCCCGCGTGCAGGAGCTTCTCGACGATCTGAGCGGCTGCCTCGACCAGATGCTCGCAGTTGTCGAGCACCAGCAGCATGCGGCGGGTGCTGATCGCCGAGGCGATGCGGTCCAGCGAAGGGGTGCCCGCACCTTGCGGAAAGCCGAGCGCCTGGGCCACCGCGGCCGGCACGAACTCCGGCGCGCCGAGCGGCCCCAGTTCCGCGAGCGACACGCCATCGGGGAACAGCGGCGCCAGGCGTCTGGCAGCTTCCAGCGCCAAGCGCGTCTTGCCGACGCCGCCGGTGCCCACCAGCGTGATCAATCGATGGGCTGCGGCGAGTTCGACGATCTCCCGCAGCGCCGCTTCCCGGCCGATCAAGGGGGTCACGCTCACCGGCAGATGTCCGTTGCTCGCCACGGCGGTGGCCACCCTGGCGCCGTCGCTGATCTCGCCGACGAACTGGTAGCCGCGGCCGGCGATGGTGCGAATCAGGTTGCGGTCTTCGCCCAGGGCGCGGCGCAAGGCGGAGACCTGGGCCTCGAGGGTGTTCTCCTCGACGATGCGGCCGGGCCAGGCCAGGCGCATCAGCTCGTCCTTGGTCACCACGTAACCGCGCCCTTCGATGAGCGCGATCAGGATGTCGAAGGCGCGGCCGCCCAGCGCCACGGGCTGGCCTTCGCACAGCAGTTCACGGCGCTGCAACAAGACCCGGCAGCTGCCGAATTCGAACGAGGAAGGCGCGGAGGCGGCGGGGTTCATCGCGGATGAGGCACGGACGTGCTGGCCTGGGCTGAGACGCGCGAGTTTAGGGGCAGGGCTTCGCTTTTTTCAGGAGATTTCAGCGCCGGTCCGGGACGGCCAAGCGCTCGGCTCGTACCTTCGAGCCCATCCCTTCCACCCCAACCAGGAGCAGCGCCATGAGCTATGTCACCACCAAGGACGGCACCCAGATCTACTACAAGGACTGGGGCACCGGCAAGCCCGTCGTCTTCTCCCACGGCTGGCCGCTCGATGCGGATGCGTGGGACCCGCAGATGCTCTTTCTGCTGCAGCACGGCTGGCGTGTGATCGCGCACGACCGGCGCGGCCACGGCCGCTCGAGCCAGCCGGCCGAGGGCAACGAGATGGACACCTTCGCGGACGATCTCGCGGCGGTGATCGAGTCGCTGGACCTGAAGGGCGCGACGCTGGTCGGCCATTCGACCGGCGGCGGCGAGGTGACCCGCTATGTCGGCCGGCACGGGACCAAGCGCGTCGCCAAGGTCGTGCTGATCGGCGCCGTGCCGCCGCTCATGCTGAAGACCGAGGCGAATCCCGGCGGACTGCCGATCGAGGTCTTCGACAACATCCGCGCCGGCGTGGCCGCCAACCGCTCGCAGTTCTTCAAGGACCTCGCGGTTCCTTTCTACGGCTACAACCGGCCCGGCGCAAAGATCTCCCAGGGCGTGATCGATTCGTTCTGGGGCATCGGCATGCTCGGCGGCATCAAGTCCGAGTACGACTGCATCAAGGCCTTCTCCGAAACCGACTTCACCGAAGACCTGAAGAAGTTCAACGTGCCCACGCTCTTCATCCACGGCGACGACGACCAGATCGTGCCGATCGGCGCATCGGCCGCGATGGCGTCCAAGCTGGTGAAGAACTCGACGCTCAAGGTCTATGCGGGCGAGTCGCACGGCATCTGCACCACGCAGCCGGACCGGGTCAACGCCGACCTGCTGGCCTTCCTCGAAGACTGAGCGTCGCCATGCTCGGCCTCACACCGCCGGGTGCGATCCACACCGCCATCAGCCTGGTGGCGCTGGCGGCGGGCTTGCTCGCGCTCATCCGCCACCGGGAGATCCTGCCCAGTAACCGCCTCGGCAGGGCCTACATCTGGGCCACCGTGCTGACTTGTCTCACCGGCTTCGGCATCTTCCAGCACGGCGGCTTCGGCAAGCCGCATGCGCTGGGTGTGCTCACGCTGGTGGTGCTCGGGATCGCAGCACTCGCTGGCCCCAAGAAGCGCAGCTTCGGTCGCGCGTCGCCTTACGTCGAAACCATCGGCTACAGCGCCACCTTCTTCTTCCACATGATTCCGGGGCTGACCGAAACCTTCACCCGCCTGCCGCTCGGCGCGCCGCTGTTCTCGGGGCCCGAAGACCCGGCGCTGCAGAAACTGGTCGGCTTTTTCTTCGTCGTCTTCGTCGTGGGCGCCGCGCTGCAGGTGCGCCGCCTTCACCGGTTGCGGGCCGATGCGCCTGCGCCGGGCATCCAGGGAGCAGGGCCGTGAACGCGTCCGGATGCCTCCTTGCGATGGCCCTCGCGGTCTTCGGCGCCGCAGGAAGCGCGCAAGCGGCCGATCAAGAAGGGCCCGTTCGCATCAAGGTGCAGCCCTTCGTGACCCTGCCCGACAACGTCCGGCATCCGGAAGGACTCGCCTCGAATCCCGCGAACCGCGAGATCTACGTCGGCACCTTCGACGCCCGCATGCCCGAGTCGGCACGCAACAACCAGCTGCTTCGCTATTCGGCGGATGGACGCCTGCTCGCGCAGAAGAGCTTCGGGCCGACGCCCTTGACCGGCATCGAGTTTGCAGACGGCAAGCTCTACATCCTGAACTTCGGCGCATCGAAGCTGCAGCGCATCGATGCCGCCTTCACCTCCGCCACGCCGGTGGAAGACGTCGCTGTGTTCACGGCCCTGGTGCCGCCCACGCCGTTGCCGAGGCCGGTCGCGAATCCGGAAGGCAGCAAGGACATCATCACCTTCGGGTCCAGCGGATTCCCGGCGCCCAACGGCATGGTGTTCGACAAGGCAAGAAACCTGTACGTGTCCGACTCGTTCCAGGGCGCCATCTATCGCATCGAGCGGGCGACGAGCTGCGCGCCATCGTGTGCCGTGGTGCCGATATCGCGCGACCCACTGCTCGCGACGGCCGGCACCTTGCCCTTCGGCGCCAACGGGCTCGCGTTCAATGCCGACGAAAGCCTTCTCTATATCAACAACGCCGGCGACGGACGCCTGCTGCGCATGCCGATGCCGGCGGGGCCGCTCGGCATCGTCGCCGAGAGCGTGCATGGCGCCGACGGCCTGATGTTCCACCGCGGCCTGATGTGGATCGCATCGAACCAGGCTGACGTGGTGCTGGGGCTCGACGAGAAGGGCCGCACCGTGGTTCGCGCGGGCGAGTTCGATGGCATCGGCAGCGACGGGGCGCCGCGGGGACTGCTGTTTCCGGCGAGCACTGTCGCGCAAGGCGACTGGATGATCGTCTCGAACCTTGCCTTGCCGCTCACGCCCGCAGAGGGCGACGAGTGGGAGGAGAAAGTGACGCGATGGAATCTCGTCCGGTTCAAGTTGCCCGCGCCGGCCCGCTAGCCGACGGAGGGTCTTATCTGGCCAGCAGCGGTATCGGGTAAGCGAAGTCCACGAAGGCCGTGGCCTCGAATTCCGAGTTGTCTTTCTTGCGCGGCATGGGCAGGGGTTCGGGGATGCCCACGAAGGCAGTGGCCTCGAACTCCGAATCGTCCTTCTTGCGCGGCGAGGACATGGGCAAGGGTTCGGGGATCTCCATGAAGTCGGTCCGCGCAAAGCTGGTATCGACATGGCGCGCTGGCTGCTGTGCCAGCGCATGCCGCTCCCTGGCCGTCTGGCGCAGCCGCGCCAGGTCGGCCCTCACCTCTTCGAGCGAGCGCATCGTCTTCGCGCCGACGGGCGCTTCGGCCTCAGGGGCTTGCACGACGATCGTGGGCGCTTTCATGACTGGCGCGGGAGCAGCGGGTTGAACGGCAACCGGCTCGACCTCGGGCCGTGCCGCTTCGAAGCTCGTCGGACGGAACTCGCGCCTGGCCGGGGCCTCGCTTCGAGGCTTGGCCCGCACGGCCGGCCGCATCGGCACGGGCGCCGCCAAGACGGCCCAAAGGCCGCGCGGGATTCGAAAGAGCGGTTCGAGAAGGCGAGATGCGTTCATGACTTAAGGCTCGAAATTGTGTCGTGCCATTGTCAAACGCGGTCGAATGAAGGCAAACGGGTTACATCGTGCGCCGCGCCGCGAATTGCGCACAACTGCACGAACCTTCAATGCCTTTGCGAGCGCCGAAATCGCGGAAGACGGTCAAGCCCGATTCGGCGCGTCACAGCACCGTCACCGGGCGCATCGATAGTCGCGCCATCTGCACCGGTTCCCGCGTGCGATCGGAACATGCACCAAAGAACAGCGCTGCCGCAATTCGATGGACCAGGAGGGACCCTGCCATGACGATCCGCCACTTCGCGCTGAGCTGCGCATTGACTGCCGTTGCCGTCACAGGCATCGGCTTGGTCTCTGCCCCTGTTCAGGCCCGTTCGGCCCAGCCGATCAAGACCATCGCCTTCAACGACCACGACGATGATCGCGATCGCGACCATCACGGTCGCCCGCGCGAGCCCATCAAGATCAAGATCATCGGCTTCAACGACTACCACGGCAACCTGCAGTCGCCCGGCACCTTCGGCATCAACACCGTGGTCCCCGCGGCGCAGCGTCCGGCCGTGGGCGGTGCCGAGTACCTGGCGGCCTACGTGGCGCGGCTGAAGGCGCAGAACATGCTGAACGTGGTCGTCGGCGCCGGCGATTTCATCGGTGCCTCGCCGCTGATCTCGGCCCTGTTCTTCGACGAGCCGGCAGTCGAGACGCTGAACAAGATCGGGCTCGAGTTCAATGCCGTCGGCAACCACGAGTTCGACAAGGGCTCGGCCGAACTGAAGCGGCTGCAGAACGGCGGCTGCAAGCTCACCAACAGCGTCCCCGACCCGAACAGCTGCAAGGGCGTGGGCTCCAACGCACTGGGCACCTTCGACGGTGCGAAGTTCAAGTGGCTGTCGGCCAACGTGTTCGAGACCGCCACCGGCCGCACCCTGCTGCCGGCCTACGGCATCAAGAACTTCCGTGGTGTGAAGGTGGCCTTCATCGGCATGACGCTGAAGGGCACGCCCAGCATCGTCACGCCGACTGGCGTCGCCGGTCTCGAGTTCCGTGACGAGGCCGAGACGGTCAACGCATTGATCCCGCGCCTGCGCGCGCAGGGCGTCGACGCGGTCGTCGTGCTCGTCCACCAGGGCGGCTTCCAGACCAGCCCGAACGTCGGCGACATCAACGGCTGCGACGGCAACCTGAAGAACGCCGACGGCAGCGACTCCGAGATCGCCAACATCGTCAAGCGCCTGCGCAACGGCGTCGACCTGGTGATCAGCGGCCACACGCACGCGGCCTACAACTGCTCCGCCAACACGGTCGACGTGAAGAACGTCAGCGGGGTGGCGGTCAGCACGCCGCGCCCGACCGGCCTGCCGAACAGCGAGGGGCGCCTGGTCCCGGTCACGAGCGCGAGCGCCTTCGGCCGGGTGCTGACCGACATCGACCTGAGCGTCCACCCCCGTTTGCACAAGGTGCTGGCGGTGTCGGTGACCAACCGGCTGGTCGACCGCACGGACGTGGCGATCAACAACGCGATCGCCACCGATCCGAGCGTGAAGAACATCGTCGACGGCTACAACGCGCTGGTGTCGCCGCTGGCCAACGCGGTGATCGGCACCATCGCCGCGCCGCTGCCCAATGCCGCGAACAGCGCCGGCGAGATGCCGGCGGGCAGCCTGATCGCCGACGCGCAGCTGCAGGCCACGCAGCCGGCCGCGCTCGGGGGCGCGGTGATGGCGTTCATGAACGCCGGCGGCGTGCGCAACCCCGGCTTCGCGATCGCCGGTGCCAGCTACCCGTACAACGTGACTTACGGCAACGCGTTCACGGTGCAACCCTTCGGCAACAGCCTGGTGACGATGACGCTGACCGCGCTGCAGCTGAAGAACCTGCTCGAACAGCAGTTCGTCGGCTGCCAGGGCCAGATCCAGCAGCGCATCATGCAGGCGTCGAACGGCCTGAAGTATTCGTGGAGCGCCGCCGCCGCACCCTGCTCGAAGATCGTCAACGTGGTGCTCACGCCGACCGACGTCACCGTCACGCCGCCGGTTGCGACCGGCGCGCCGGAGACCATCGTGGCCAACGGCGTGGTGCAGAACCCGACCAAGACCTACCGGGTCACCGTCAACAACTTCATGGCCACCGGCGGCGACGGCTTCACGGTGCTCCTGGGCGGCACCAACGTGCTCGGCGGCGCGCAGGACATCGATGCGCTCACTGCCTACCTGAACGCCGGCTACAAGTCGCCGAAGTCCCCCTACGACCCGACGCTGCCGGCGCTGGCGATCCCGCGCATCACGGTGCTGCCCTGACCAGCAACCGGGCCGCGTGCGTCGTCGCGATCGCCTGCATCGCGCTCGGCCTGCCGGGCATGCGCGCCGATGCGCAGCCGCGTTCGCCGGCAGCGATCACGGACATGCGCGTGCTGGACACGACGCGGATGGAAGCCCGCTCGGCGCTGCTCGGCCGCGCCGAGTCGGAGCTCGTGCGCGGCGACATCGCGGCGGCCACCGACGCTTTCGACCGTGCCGCCCTGATGCTGCACGCGCCCGACACCGAGATGGGACTGGTGCGCACCTACATGCAGGCCGGGCAGTACCGGCGCGCACTCGCCTTTTGCGCGCACACCGCCGGCGCGCACCTCGAATCGGCCCCGGCCGGCGCGCTGTACGCGTGGCTGCTGCGCGCCGGCGGCCAGGCCGCGTTCGCCGAGCGCGTGCTGAACGAGACGCTCGCACGCTTGCCGCAGGATCCCGTGCTGATCGAGGCGCGCAGCGCTCTTGCGAAGCCCTTGCCGGTGGCGGCAGGGCCGTTGCTGCAAACGCCGCACCGGATGGCACCCCAAGGCGTGATGGCGCGCGGGCAGGCAGAGATTCCGGAGACGGCACGGATCGTCTCGAGCGGTGTGCTGATCAACGACGGCACGCTCGCACTCGTGCCGAGCTCGGCCGCGCGCTCGGCGGCCTCCGGCACGCTGTGGGTGCGCAACGGCCTCGGGCAGACCACGCGCGCGCGGATCGACGGCGACGCCAGTGCGCAAGCGCTCGAGGCGCTCGGCGTCACGGTGCTGCGCCTTGAGGCCGCATTGGACGCGACGGGAGCGCAGGCCGTGGCGGCGCGCGATCCCTTCGCGGGAAGCCCGGGCTTCGCGCTGGAATACGCCGCGCCGGGCGCCGCCGTCGCCGCATGGCCGTGGCTGCGGCAGGGCTTCCTCGGTTCGTTTCAGGGCAACGCCGGCCTTCGGCGATTGGGCATCGAGGTCGCCGACGGGCCGCACGGCGGGCCGGTGCTCGACGCCAACGGGCGCCTTGCGGGCATGGCCTTGCAGGGCTCCGAGCGCGAGGCCGTGATGCTGCCTGCGTCGCGGTGGCAGTCCTTGCTGGAGATCGCGCCGGCCACGCCGTCGCCGAGTGCCGTCGACCCCGCTGCATCGGCGCGGCCTTCGAGAGTGATTCCGGTCGACGAGGCCTATGAAAGCGGGCTGCGACTCGCGCTGCAGCTGATCGCATTGCCCTGAGGGCCCGTTTTTCGTTGCCTCACGAGGTCGCGCCGCACTCACCGCTGCCGCTGCGCTTCGCCAGTGCGGTGCCGCGAACCGGCGTCGCAGCACCCGTCCGGCTGCGCGCGGTATGGATCAACAGGGCGCCGACCACCATCGCCATCCCCAGCAGCTCGTTGCCCGAGGGCAGCTTGCCCAGCGCCACGCTCATCAGGAGCGCCGACACCGGGATGAAGTTCAGGAAGGCCGTGCCCGTCACCGCACCGAGGGTGCGCACGCCGTGATTGAAGGCCAGCACGGCCATGGCCGAGGGCACCAGGCCGACGAAGACCAGCACGTGCCACGAGAGCGCCATGCCTTCCGCGCTCGGTACCGCGGCCAGGCCGAAGGCGGTGGCCAGCAACGCGCCCAGCAGCAGCACGGGCCAGGCGGTCAGCACGGTCAGCGCGGTGTATTCGACGACGTCGAGCCGGTCGGCGAACTGTGTGGCGCCGCGCGTGTACCAGACCCAGCCCAGCGTGCCGAGGAGGGCGATCGCGTCGCCGTAGGCGGTCGATGCGCCGGCCTCTGCGCCGTGCGGGAAGAGCACGCCCGAGACGACGACCACGCCGGCCAGCGCCAGCGCGCTGGTCGAGAGCGTCGCGCGCGTGGGCCGCACGCCGTCGAGCACCCAGCGCAGCAGCTGTGCGGTCATCGGCGTGGTGGCCATGATGACCGCGCCGTGCGAAGGCAGCGAATGGGCGAGGCCCGTGAGCAGCAGCACGCTGAACACGCCGAAGCCCGCGATGCCGCGCAGGGCCAGCGGGCCGGCGTGGGCGCGCAGCTTTCGCCAGGGCGCCGCGCCGCGCGGGGCGAGCAGGGCCACGAACACCAGCGCGGAGAGGCTGTAGCGGATCAGCGTGAACCAGAATGGATCGACGTGGTGGAGAACGTTCTTGCTGACGAGGAACATGCCGCCCCAGGTGGAGGTGGCGGCGAGCAGCGCGGCGATGCCGAGCGCGCGTGGGTGGATGGTCTTGAACATGAGCCGAATATCGGCATCGGGGTCCGCATTGACCATTCGTTTCTTTGGACCGGGGTCTCAGGATTTGCGAACAGACGAATCCGGCCGGCGCGCTCACAATTTGCGACATGGAGCTCTACCAACTCAAGACCTTCGTGGCCATCGCGCGCGAGGGCAGCCTCACGCGGGCGGCCGAGCGCGTGTTCACCAGCGCGCCGGCCGTGAGTGCGCAGCTCAAGGCGCTGGAAGACGAACTCGGCGTCAAGCTTTTCGAGCGCACGCCGCGCGGCATGACGCCGACCGAAGCCGGCCACACCCTGCTGGAGGAAGCGGAGCGCACCCTGGCCTCGGCGACGCGCATGCGCTCGGCGGCCGAGCAGATCCGCGGCGCGGCGCAGGGCGTGGTGCGCTTCGGCACTGTGGTCGATCCGGTTGCGCTGCGGCTCGGCGAAGTGCTGGTGAAGCTGGCCGAGCGCCATCCGCAGGTCTCGCTGCAACTGCAGCAGGGCCTGTCGCACCGGACGCTGGAAGGCGTGCGGCGCGGCGAGCTGGACTGCGCCTATGCGCTCAGCGACAGCGAAAAGCTCGACGGCCTCGTGCTGCAACGCCTCGGTGTCGTCGACCTGGCGGTGACGCTCCCGCTGCCGCTCGCCGAGGCCCACCCCGCGCTGGATCTCGAGGCCCTGACCCAGCTGCCCTGGGTCGGCACGCCGCCTTCATGCATCCTGCGCGCGCACCTCGACGGCCTGTTCGCAAGCGTCGGCCGCGAATACCGCCCCGCGCGGACGGCCGACAGCGAGAGCGCGATCCGCAGCATGGTCGCGGTCGGCCTGGGCGCCGGGCTTCTGCGCGTCGACCAGGCCGAGCAGGCCGAGCGCAACGGCGAGCTGAAGATCTGGCAGGGCTGGCGCTCGCACACCTGGCTGTGCTGGGTCGAAGCGGCCGGGAGCAGCCGCACGACGGCGGTCGATGCGGTGCGCACCGCGGTGCTGGAGGCCTGGGCCTGAGCTTCCCGTCGGCTTCGTCCGTGGAAGACAAAGCCTCGTTTCCTACGCCGGCCGCCACCGTCCCGGGTGAGTTTGCGGCGCATGGAAGAAGACCTGTGGGCGTTGGAAGAGCGGCTCTGGCTCGGTGACGCGCTCTTCTACGAGCAGCACCTGGCAGTCGATGCGCGCATGGTCTTTCCGCAGCCCGTGGGCATGATGGGACGCGCGCAGATCCTGGCCTCGATCGAGCCGGACAAGCGCTGGCGCCGGGTCGAGTTCGCGAACCAGCATCTGCTCGCTCCGGCCGAGGGCACGGCGGTGCTGGTCTACGCCGCTGCCGCCGATCGCGGCAGCACCGGCAGCGCCTATCGCGCGCAATGCAGTTCGGTCTATGTTCGCACCGGCGGCCGCTGGCAACTGGTGGCGCACCATCAAACGCCGGCCGACTGCAAGCTCAGCAGCTGATCGGCCGCCGCTGCCTTCGGCGGCTGCGGCTTCGGATCGCAGGCGGCGAGCGTTGCCAGGGCGATGCATGCCAGCGCAAGAGTGAGCTTTCGATAGGTCATGGTCGTCTCCTTGGAGCGCATGGGCACTTCGTCACGATTCTGCCTCCGCACGGTGCGGCCGGATGTCGGCGCATGACCTACAGCGCGCGGCGCATTCCGGATCAATACGCGAAGTTGCGCACTTTGACTCGAAAGTTCTACCTGGCGTTGGCGCGCGTTGACCGCAGCGCGGGGCCCCTGACCTATTCTGCGGGCTCGCAACTAATCGAGACATCCATGATGAAACACCGCGTCGATCGCAACGCAAGCTTCGCCCCTTGGGCCGCGGCTTTTCTGCTGGCCGCTGTCGCTCCGGCCCATGCGCTGGTGCTCGGCGTGACCGAGGGCGTGACCTACAAGGCCAGCGACAGCCAGATAGAAGCCAAGTTCGAGCCGATCGCCGAGGCACTGAGCAAGGCGCTCAAGCAGCCCGTGACCCTCAAGGTCTTGAGTTCGTACGCCAATGCGCGCGAAGCATTGAGGCAGAACCAGGTCGATCTGGCCTTCGTGCATCCGGCCCACATCGCCTTCGAAGCGACCAAGGGCGGCAACTACAAGACGCTCGCCTGGACCGCGGGCTTCACCGAATACAAGGTCTCGTTCCTGTGCAAGGACCTGCAGACGATCTCCAACTGGAAGGAGATCGCCGGCAAGAGCCTGGTCATGCCCGACCCGGATTCCATCACCTCGGTGATCACGCGCGCGATGCTGCGCGAGCAGGGCCTGCAGGACGGCGCGGTCAAGACCACCAACACGCGCTACCAGGACGCGGTGCCCTTCTACGTGCAGAATGGTTTCGCCGCCTACGGCGCCACGGCCTCCGCCGGCGTGGTCAAGGCCTGGAAGTCCACCGGCGGCAAGACCTGCGCCGAATCGCGCGCCGTCCCCATCAAGCAATGGCTGTCATCGAGCAAGCTCGATGCGAGCGCGGTCGCCACGGTGCGCGACACCTTGCTGGGGCTCGGCCAGTCGGAAGGTGGCAAGCGTGCGCTGGCCACTTCGACCTATACCGGCTTCGTCGCGCCTTCAGCGGAAGTCGAGAAGAGCCTGATGTACTGGCTCGGGATCTAGGCCCTCGACCAAAGCCGCACTGCGAGCGCCGCGCCGGCCGCCGCAGTGGCGAGCGCCGTGACCGCCATCCAGCCCCATTCGGCGAACAGCAGGCTGCCCAGCGCCGCACCGATGGCCATGCCGATGAACATGCCGACGAAGAGCACGGCATTGAGGCGGCTGCGCGCGCCGGGCTCGATGCCGTAGACGATGGTCTGGTGCGCGATCAGCGCGGCCTGGATGCCGAGGTCGAAGCCGATGGCGCAGGCCACCAGCAGCGCCAGCCGAGCGTGCGGCTGCATCAGCGGCGCCAGCGCCATGGCCGCGAAGGAGAGCACGACCAGCCCCGCGCCCAGGCGCGTCACCAGTTCCGGCCCGCGGCGATCGGCGATGCGGCCGGCGATGGGCGCGGCCAGCGCCCCGGCGGCGCCCGCCAGCCCGAAGGCGCCGGCCGCGGCGCTGCCGAGGTGGAACGGCGCGCCGTGCAGCATCACGGCCAGGGTGGACCAGAAGGCGCTGAAGCCGACCGAGAGCAGGCCCTGCGCCAGCGCCGCGCGGCGCAGTGCGGCATGGCGCTGCCACAGCTGGGCCAGCGAACCGAGCAATGCGCCGTACGCCAGTTGCGTAGTGGGCTGGAAGCGCGGCAGCCGATGCCATGCGGCGGCGCCGATCAGCGCGATGCTCGCCGCGGCCGCGACGAACACCGCGCGCCAGCCGAAGTGCTCCGCCACGAAACCGCTCGCCACGCGCGAGAGCAGGATGCCCAGCAGCAGCCCCGTCATCACCGTGCCGACCACCTTGCCGCGATGGGCGTCGGGCGCGAGCGTGGCGGCGGCCGGCACGATGTCCTGGGCCATCGTCGCGGCCAGGCCGATGACCAGGCTGACGACCAGCAGCGCGCCGATGGAGGGAGCAACGCCGGCCAGCAGCAGCGCGGCGCCGAGCACGGCCGCCTTGAGCAGGATGATGCGGCGCCGGTCGTAGCGGTCGCCCAGCGGCGCCAAGAGCAGGATGCCGAGCGCGTAGCCGAGCTGCGTCAGCGTCGGGATGAAGCCGACGGCCCGGTCGGAGGCGCCGATGTCCGCACCCAGCACGCCGAGCATGGGCTGGCCGTAATAGATCGAAGCGACGGCGAGGCCGGCCGCGGTCGCGAGCAGAAGAACCAGCGACGCCGGCAGGCCCTGGGCCGCGCGGGCCGGCTCCGGGGCCGGCACGACGGCTGCTGTGGCATGCGAGCAGTGAATACCAGACATGGTGTTAACCCTTAGAAACTCTTGAGGGACGGAGTGTGAGGTTTGAGTGCTCTCAGTGGTAGCCGCAAGCCGCGCACAATTGATATACGCTGCTCGCATGGTGCGTCGTGACGCGAAGAACGAACTGACTCCGAAAGGGGAAGGGACCGACTTTGCTTGCTGCGCCTGTCCAACGGGTGCAAGTCCCGTCCCGGTAAGCGTCGGTGCGCCGGGTAGCAGACCCCAGGCGGAGCGGGGAGACCTGGCCGCCCGAGCGGGGTGTCAAAAGCCCGTGAAGCAGCTTGAGCTGTTCAGCGGGGAGCAAGCACGCGGGCCGCAACATGAAGTGAAGCCTGCAGCCTCGACAGAGTTACAACCCGCAGGCCGAGCCGATCATGTCGCGGCGAAGGCAACATCGGGCGCGCTTGAACCGAACGGTGCGCAAGACTGCGGCGGGGTATGGGGAGCAGCACGTGTGCAAGGACAGGAGCGGAACACGAGAGAGCCGTCTGCGCGGCCCGGGTCGGGGCAAGCGCGCTCGTATAAGCCCAAGGCGAAATCGAGGCGTGCGCAGCGGCAGTCCGAGGGGATCGTAGTACTGCACGGTGGGGCGCAAGCCGCACCGACGAAGGCCGCGCGGCATAACGCGGCTGGAGGGAAGGGTCCCTGCGGTGGACATGCTGGGGATGCAGGTAAGCGCGAGGGAATGGCCGGCCTGACCGGACCTAAAGACCCCGTGGGGCGAGAGCCCGATGCCAAAGTGCGACAACTGCAAAGACAGCTCTGGGCCGCAGCCAAGCGGGCACCGGGTAGGCGTTTCCACGCGTTGTACGGGCAGATTTGCAGGGATGACATCCTGCAGGAGGCGTGGAGGCGAGTGAAGGCCAACCGAGGCGCAGCCGGAGTGGACCGCCAGAGCATCGATCAAATCCAGCAGTACGGGGTTGATCGCTTCCTGGGCGAAATTGCGGCGACGCTGAGGGCGGGCGACTATCGTGCGCAAGCCGTGCGGCGCACATACATACCGAAAGCCGATGGAAGCGCGAGGCCGTTGGGAATCCCCACGGTGCGAGATCGGGTAGTGCAAATGGCGGCCAAGCTGGTGCTCGAACCCCTGTACGAGGCGGACTTCCTGTCCTGCTCATACGGGTTCAGGCCCAGGCGCAGTGCCACACAGGCCCTGGAGGAGCTGAGGAAACTCGGAGCCCAAGGCGGCCAGTGGGTGCTGGAGGCCGACATCCGCGACTACTTCGGCAGCATCGATCACGGCAAGCTGATGAAGCTGGTGGAGCGGCGCGTGTCGGATGGGCGCATGCTCAAGCTGCTGCGCCAGTGGTTGCAGGCGGGGGTGTTGGAAGAAGGCGCCGTGCGCAGCGCGGCGGCCGGAACGCCGCAAGGCGGGGTGATCTCGCCGTTGCTGGCCAACATCTACCTGCACGTACTGGACCAGGTGTGGACGAAACGGTGTGCCCATCTGGGCACGCTGGTGCGCTATGCGGATGACTTCGTGATCATGTGCCGCAATGGCGCGGACTGCGAAGAAGCCCGCGAGCGCATCGGCCACATCATGCAGCGGCTGGGGCTTGAGCTGCATCCGGGCAAGACGCGCGTGGTGGAGCTGACGCAGGGCAAGGAAGGCTTCGACTTCCTGGGCTGTCACCTGCACAAGCGCATGAGTGGGCGGCTGTGGCAAACCAAGGGCTTGCGCAGGTACTACCTGCATCGCGGGCCCAGCGGGCGAGCCATGAACCGCATCCGCGAACGCGTGCGGCAGATAACGCCTCGGGGGCGCTGTCATCAGGATGTGCGAAGCGTCATCGCTGAGCTCAACCCGGTGCTGCGCGGTTGGGGTCAGTACTTCCAAAGCGGCAACGCCGCGCGGCAGTTCGGCGCGCTGGACTCCTTCGTGGTGCGGCGGCTACGCAAGCTGCGCGTCGCGCGCAAAGGGCGCAACCTGCGTCCTGGCGAAGCTCCCGGCTACTCGCGTGAATACTTCGAAGCACTCGGTCTGTATCGCCTGCGCGGAACCATCCGCTACCCGGCGCATTCCCTCTTGCCCAACAAGGGGGCCGCGTAATGCTGCGAGCCGACAGTCCACCGGTAAGCCGTGTGCGGGAAATCCGCATGCACGGTTTGAACGGGGGCGTTGGCTCTTCGATTCAACATCCATAAGAGCCAACGTCTACCAATGAAAGAACCCGGCTCACCCTCGGCCTCCGCCGACCGCATCGCGCTGATGCAGACCTTCGTCCGCATCGTGGAAGCCGGCAGCCTGTCGGCGGCCGCGGCGCAGATGGGATCGACGCAACCCACCGTGAGCCGCCGCCTGCAGGTCCTGGAACGATCGCTCGGTGTGCGGCTGCTGCAGCGTTCCACGCATGCGATGAAGCTCACCGAAGACGGCGAACGCTGCTTCGAGCGCGCCAAGGAACTGCTCGCGAACTGGGAGGCCTTCGAAGCCGACCTGCGCGGCACCGGCGACGAGCCCGAAGGCAGCTTGCGCGTGATCGCGCCGCATGCCTTCGGCCAGTCGCAGCTCGTCGAACCGCTGGCCCGCTTCCTGCGGCGCTACCCGCGCGTGACGGTCGAGTGGCTGCTGCACGACGATACGCAGGACTTCATCGCCAACGGCATCGACTGCGCCATCCAGATCGGAGAAGTCAGCGACCCCGCGCTGGTCGCGATCAAGCTGGCCGAGGTGCCGCGCATCGTGGTCGCCGCGCCCTCGGTGCTGGCCGGCGCGCCGGTGCCGGCGCACCCATCCGAGCTGGCGGGCTTGCCCTGGCTGGCGCTGCGCACCTACTACCGCAACGAGGTGACGCTCACGCATGCGGCGAGCGGCGAAACCCATCGCTTCGCGATCCGGCCGCGCATGAGCACCGACAGCCTGCTGGCCCTGCGCCACGCCGCGGTGCTGGGGCTGGGCGCGGGCGTGGGGTCGGCCTGGCTGCTGACCGAGGACCTGGCCCAGGGCCGGCTGATCCAGCTCGCGCCGCAATGGTGCGCCGCGCCACTGCCTGTCTACGTGGTGTATCCCCACGCCCGCTTCTATCCGGCCAGGCTGCGCCGCTTCGTCGAGGCGATGCGGGAGGCCATGCCGGCGGTGGTGGGGATGCGCCAGCGCGAAGAAGCTATCCTACGCAGGCCTTGATCACGGGCCCGTGGCTGCCGCCACCCGTCGACCTGACCATCCAATCCGTATGAGCAAATCCATCCTCGCATCCCTGGCCTTGGCCGCATGCTGCGCCGGCGCTCTCGCGCAGCCGCTCAAGCTTCCCGTTGAAAGCAGCGACCAGGGCACCCTCTACGTCGCGCCCAACGTGTCGCCCACCGAGACCTCGGCCCGCACGAATGGCGCAACGATCGGCACGCAACGACTCGACGGAAGCGGCGCGTACGGCGGCGTCGACACCTCCGGGTCCCGGCCCAACTATTCGCTCGGTGCAAGCACGGGCGGCAGCACCTCTTTTTCGGCAGGCGCCCATTCGGACGGCAAGAGCAACGCGGGCATCAAGGCCGGCGTGACGATCAAGTACTAGCCGACGTTCACGCGCGGCGAAACAGCAGCACCGCGTTCGTACCGCCGAAGGCGAAGGAACTGCTGATCGCGGCTTCGAGCTGCGGCGCGGCTTCACCGGCCTCGCGCACCAGGTTCAGGCTGCACTCCGGGTCGATGGTCTGGCAATGCGCGTTGGGCGGCAATTGGCGCCGCGCCAGCGCCAGCACGGTGATCACCGCCTCGAGCGCGCCGGCGGCGCCGAGCAGGTGGCCGTGCAGGGCCTTGGTCGAGCTCACGCGCAGATCGTCGAGCGCCTCGCCCCACACCTCGGCCAGCGCGTTGCGCTCGACCACGTCGCCGATGCGCGTGGCCGTGCCGTGCGCGTTGCAGTAGCCCACGTCGCGCGGCTGCAGGCCGGCCTGCCGCAACGCGGCGCGCAGGGCGCGGGCCTGCCCCGGGGCGTCGGGCTTGGTCAGGTGGGTGGCGTCGCAGCCGATGCCCCAGCCGGCCAGCGTGGCATGGCTGCGCGCGCCGCGCAGGCGTGCGCGCTCGGCCGATTCGAGGACGAGGAAGGCCGCGCCCTCGCCGAGCGCGAAACCGCTGCGGTCGCTGGCAAAGGGCCGGATCGCGCTGGCCGCTTCGCCGGGCGCGAAGCCGGCCAGGGTCTGCATCGCCTGCCAGGCCAGCAACACGCCCGGCACGATCAGCGCTTCGCTGCCGCCGGCGATGGCGATGTCGACCTCTCCGCGCTGCACCGCCTTGGCTGCCTCGGCAATGGCCACGGCCGACGAGGCGCAGGCCACGGAATAGGTGAGCACCGGGCCGTGGACGCGCTGCCGCATCGCCACCTGCGAGGCCGGCGCGTTGGGCATGAAGGCCGGAATGGTGAGCGGCGGCATGCGCCCGGCGCCGCGGTAGGCCGCCTCGAGCGCGCCCGCGCCGCCCATGCCGCAGCCGGCGTAGACGCCTATGCGTTCGGAGTCCACGTTGCCGAGTGCGCCTGCATCGCGCACCGCCAGGTCGGCCGCGGCCACGGCCAGCTGGCTCACGCGGTCGACGCCGGCGAGCTGCAGCTTGGTGAACCAGCGGGATTCGTCGAAGGCCACCGTGGCGGCGGCGGCCGGCTTGGGTAGCTCGGGGAGGACGGGTCCGAGCGCCGATTCGCCGCGCATCAACGCTTCGAAGACCGTGCCCGGATCGTCGCCATGCGGCGCGACGAGGCCCAGACCGGTGACGGCGACCTCGGTTGTCACTTGGCCTGCGCCATCCTGACCTTGTCGACCATGGCCGCGAGGCCGGCCAGCGTGTCGACGCTGTTCGCGTCGTCGTCGGTGATGGAGATGGAGAAGTGGTCTTCGATCGCGAACACGAATTCGACCAGCGTCAGTGAATCGAATCCCTTGTCGCGCATGGACGCGTGAGGGTCGAGCGCCGCCGCCTCGATGCCGTACTTCTCGTGGATCAGATCCTGTAATACTTTCAGCGAGCTCATTGTGCGATGTCCGTCCTCACGCCGGCCCTGGCCTCATCGATGGGGAATGATATCCGCTCGACCGAAAATGGCGCGGGCCACGCGCTGCGGGCCGGGCCGCCAGCGCAGCGAGGGCAGCACGAAGGCGATGCCGAGCAGCACGCCGGCCAGCGCATCGAGCACCACGTGCTGCTTGATCGCCAGCGTCGACCAGGCAATGGCGGCGAACCACAGCCAATTCAAGAGGCGCACGAAGACCGGTGTGCGCGCCCGGCGCAGCACGTCGTCGATGCGGATGACGGTGAACATCGCGACCGCGACATGCATCGAGGGGCAGGCATTGCCTGGCGCGTCCACGCCCTGCAGCAGCGCGAAGCCCGGGAAGTCCGAGGCCGGCGCCGCGAGCGGCACCTGCGTCGGCCAGTAATGGAACAGGCCCAGCCCGGTCAGGCACAGCGCGCCGACCCAGAGGCCATAGACCACCAGCTCGCGAAAGCTCAGCTGCAGCCCGGGCGCGACGCCCACATACAGCCAGAGCGAAAAGTAGGCGACCAGCGCCTGCGGCTGGAACGGGATCAGGTGGTCGAGCGCAGTCAGCGGCATCACCGTGACCGCGAAGTCCGGGTGGCGCAGCATGTGGAAGTAGCCGATGAAGAAGAGCCAGGTGAACACCGTGACGCCGACGATCTTCAGTGCCAGGTGGCGGCGAATCCGCAGGCCGATGTCGGCGGTCCAGGTCTGTGGAGGGGAGGGCGCCATGTAAGGGTCGATCGGGGCGTTGATGTTTCGACCGGGTCGATCATGCCTGAGCGGGCCCTTGACAAGAGCCCGGTCCAAACCAGATACTGAACCTTCAAGTTCAGTTATGGCCCTTTCGAAAGGAATCCCATGCAGAAGATCTCTCCCTTCCTGTGGTTCGACGGCAAGGCCGAAGAGGCCGCGAAGTTCTACACCGCCATCTTCAAGAATTCGCGCATCACCAATGTGATCCCCGGACCCGGCGGCACGGTGATGGGCGTGAGCTTCGAGCTCGAAGGACAGGAGTTCATGGGCCTGAACGGCGGGCCGATGTTCCAGTTCACGCCGGCCGTCTCCTTCTTCATCAAGTGCGAGACGCAGGAAGAGATCGACAACTACTGGACCCGGCTCACCGAGGGCGGCGGCGAGCCGCAGCCCTGCGGCTGGCTCAAGGACAAGTTCGGCCTCTCGTGGCAGGTGATACCCGATGCGCTGGGCACGATGCTACAGGACAAGGACCCGGCCAAGGCGCAGCGCACCATGGAAGCCATGATGAAGATGTCCAAGCTGGACATCGCGGCGCTGAAGAAGGCCTACGACGGCGGCTGAGCCCTTCAGCCCCGCGCCGGCAGCACCGTCCCGCGGCTCTCGCCGAAGCCGATGCGCGTATGGCCCGGCTTCTCGCACCAGCCGCGCAGCAGCACCGCATCACCGTCCTCGAGAAAGCCGCGTTGTTCGCCGTCGGCCAGCGCAATCGGCGCCTGGCCGGCGCGCGTGAGTTCGATCATCGCGCCGGCCTCGCCAGGCCCCGGGCCTGAGATGGTGCCGCTGCCGAACAGGTCGCCGGCGTTCAGGCTGCAGCCGCCCACCGTGTGGTGCGCGACCATCTGCGCAATGCTCCAGTACTGGTGTTTGAAGCTGGTGGCCGACAGGCGCGAGGGGCTGCTGCCCTCGGCGCGGGCCTTGGCGCTTTCGAGCCAGACCTCGAGCCGGATGTCGAGCGCGCCGCTCGCGCGATTGGCTTCGCTCTCCAGGTAGGCCAGCGGCTGCGGATGATCGGCCGGCCGCACCCAGGCCTGGCGGTAGGGCGCCAGCGCTTCCAGCGTCACGATCCATGGCGAGACGGTGGTCGCGAAGTTCTTGGCCAGAAAAGGGCCGAGCGGCGCCATCTCCCAGAACTGGATGTCGCGCGCCGACCAGTCGTTGAGCAGGCAGATGCCGAAGATGTGGTTCTCCGCGCGCTCGAGCGGAATCGGCGCGCCGGCCGCATTGCCCTGGCCGATGTAGATGCCGAGCTCGAGCTCGTAGTCCAGCCGCGCGCAAGGGCCGTAGGTCGGCGCTTGCGTGCCGGGCGCCATGGTCTGTCCCATCGGCCGGTGGAACTGCTGGCCGCTCACGCCGATGGTCGAGACGCGGCCGTGGTAGGCGATCGGGATCCACTGGAAGTTGGGCGTGATCGGATCGTCGGGCTTGAGCAGCCGCCCGATGTTGAGCGCATGGTCGATCGAGGTGTAGAAGTCGGTGTAGTCGCCGATGCGCGCGGGCAATGCGAACGCGGCCTCGGCCTGCGGGATCAGGCAGGCGCGCACGGCCTCGGCCACTTCCTTCGGCGCATCGTCCTTGAGCAGCGCGAACAAGCCATGGCGCAGCGCGCGCCACACGCTGGGGCCGAGCGCGAAGAAGTCGTTGAGCGCCGATTGCGCGCAGGCGCGTGCGCCATCGAGCGCCGCGCCGTCCAATTGCCGGCCCGCGGCCAGTGCCGCGAGGTCCAACACCTGGTCGCCGATGGCGACGCCGCCGCGGTAGGGCTCGCGGCTTCCGGTACGGTGGAACACCGCGAAGGGCAGGTTCTGGATCGGGAAGTCGCTGCCTTCGGCGTTGGCCGAGGCCAGCCAGCTGCGGGCGCTTGCATCGTGCGTGTGGTTGAGCGTCGTCGTCATGATGTTCATCCCACGGTGGCCATCAGCGCGTCGTCGAAGATCGCGACCGCGCGCGTCCAGCCGGCCGAGGCGCCGCGGATCTTGTGCGGAAAGCAGCTGATGAAGAAGCCATCCGCCGGCAGCGCCTCGAGGTTGTGCAGCTTTTCGAGGTGGCAGTAGCCGATGTCGCGGCCGGCCTTGTGGCCTTCCCAGATCAGCGAGGCGTCTTTCGATTCGCCGTACTTCTTGGCCGTGTGGACGAAGGGCGCATCCCAGCTCCAGGCGTCGGTGCCGGTGAGGCGCACGCCGCGCTCCAGCAGGTACATGGTCGCTTCGTAGCCCATGCCCGCGCCGGCCGAGACGTAGTCGCCGTGGCCGTAGCGCGAGCCGGCACGTGTGTTGACCACCACGATCTCCAGCGGCGTCAGCGTGTGGCCGATGCGCTTGAGCTCGGCGTCGACGTCGTCGGCCGTCACGACATAGCCGTCCTCGAAATGCCGGAAGTCCAGCTTCACGCCGGGCTGGAAGCACCATTCGAGCGGCACGTCGTGGATCGCGATCGCGGGCTTCTTCTCGCCGAGCGCCTTGTCCATGGTCGAGTGGAAGTGGTAGGGCGCATCGAGATGCGTGCCGTTGTGCGTGGAGAGCTGCACGAACTCCACGGCCCAACCTTCGCCGTCGGGCAGGTCTTCCCGCTTCAAGCCGGGGAAGAAAGGCTCGATCTGCTCGTAGGTCTGCTCGTGCGTGAAGTACTGGATCTTGGGCGCGAAGGCGGGCGGATCGGAGAGCACGTCGTTTTCGAGAAAGATCGAGAGGTCGACGAATTTGCGGGTCATGGCGGGGTTCCTTTTCTTCAGGGGTGCTGCCAGCGCAGCAGTTTCTTTTCGGCAAGGGCCAGGAGGGCATTGCTCGCGAAGCCGATCAGGCCCAGGAGCACGATGCCGGCGAAGAGCTCGCTCGCGCGAAAGGCGCGCGCCGCGAGCAGGATGGCCTGGCCCAGGCCGCTCTGCGAGGCGATCATTTCGCCGACCACGGCGACGATGAGCGAAATGGTCATCGACAAGCGCATGCCGGCCAGGATGTCGGGCATCGCGTTGGGCAGGCCTATCTTCCAGACGAAGGCCGCGCGCGGCATTTGCAGGCAGCGCGCCACTTCGGCGAGCCGCGGCTCGATGGCCGCGAAGCCGTGCACGGTGGCAAGCAGCACCGGCCACATCGCGCCGAAGGCGACGACGAAGAGCACCATGCCCGGGTTGAGGCCGAAGATCGAGATTGCGAGCGGCAGCAGCGCGGAGGCCGGCAGCGGGCGGATGAATTCCAGCGTCGGCTGCACCCAGGCGCGCACCGCGGGCGAGATGCCGATGGCGGCGCCCAGCAGCACGCCGAAGAGCGAGGCCAACAGCCAGCCTTCGAGCATGCGGCGCACGGTGGCAATGGTGAAGACCAGCAGCTCTCCGCTTCCGCTGCCGCGCAGGTTGAGGCCTTCGGCCAGACTCGCGAGCGTCGCTTCGGGCGTCGGCAGGAACACGCGGCTGACCCAGCCCGCGTTGCTTGCGGTCCACCACAGCGCGACGAGCGCCGCGAGCACCGCGGCCGAGCCGAGCCATCCGGTGAAGCGATGGCTCATTGCACGACTCCCATGCGCCGCGCCACCCAGCGCTGGAGCCGCTGCATCGCCGCGTTGATGACAAAACCCACCACGCCGATCCAGCCCAGCCAGGCCAGCATCAGCGGCGGGTCGAAGCTCTGCTGCGCGATCATCATCGCGTAGCCCATGCCGTTGGGATTGGCCGCGATCTCGACCGTGACGGCCACCACCAGCGCCACCGCCACGCCGAGCCGCAGCGCCACGAAGAGCCGCGGCACGATCGCGGGCAGCACGATCTTCCAGGCCCGCTCGCGCGCCGTGAGCCCGAGCACGCGGCTCACCTCCAAGAGGCGCGGCTCGACCTGCTGCACGGCCGACTGGACGAGGATCAGCATCGGCCAGAAGGCGGCGAAGGCGACGATGGCCAGCTCCATGCGCACGCCGAAGCCGAACATCAGCATCGAAAGCGGAATCAGCGCGACGGAGGGGATGGGACGCAGCACCTCGATAGACAGCAGGCCGAACTGCGCGGTGCGCCGCGACAAGCCCAGCACGATGCCCAGCGCAATGCCCAGCACGGCGCCGATCAGCAGGCCGAGGGCCGCGGTGCCGAGCGTGAAGCCGGTGGCCTGCCACAGAGAGCCGTCGACGGCCGCGCCGGCAAAGGCCTTGAGCGCGGCGCTCGGCGGCGCGAGCGCATCGCTGCCCTGTGCGGCGGCGCGGCGCGCATACCACTCGAAGAGGGCGAGCAGCAGGGCAGGGAAGACCCAGGGCCGCAGCAGTGACAACGCACGGCGTTCAGTCATGGCCTTGCTCGATGAAGGCAAACAGTTCGCGCCGCAAATGCAGGAACTCCGGATGCTCCTTGGTCGTGAGCTGGTCGCGCGGCCGCGGGATCTTCACATCGATCATGCGCGCCAGGCTCGGCCGCCCCGGCGCGGGATCGGCCTGCAGCGCGATCACGCGGTCGCCGAGGTAGATGGCTTCCTCGAGGTCGTGCGTGACGAAGAGCACCGTCAACCCGTCTTCGCGCACCAGGCGCGCGAGTTCGTCCTGCAGGCCCTGGCGCGTCAGCGCATCCAGCGCGCCGAAGGGCTCGTCCATCATCATCAGCTCGGGCTTCTGCGCGAGGCAGCGCGCGATCTGCGCACGCTGCTGCATGCCGCCCGAGAGCTGCACCGGAAACTTCTGCGCATGCGCCGCGAGGCCGACCTTGGCCAGCACTTCGGCGATGCGCGGCGCGCGTTCGCTCGCCGGCACGCCGGCCGCTTCGAGCGCGAGGCTCACGTTGCCCTCGACCGTGCGCCAGGGCAGAAGCGCGCGGCCGTAGTCCTGGAACACGAAGGCCACTTCGCGCGAAGGCTCGTTCATCGGCTTGCCCTTGCGCCGCACCTCGCCGGCGCTGGCGCGCACGAGGCCGCTGGCCGCGCGCAGCAGCGTGGTCTTGCCGCAGCCGCTCGGGCCCACGATGCAGACGAACTCGCCGCGCGCTACCTCGAAAGAGGTAGGCGACAGCACCTCGCGCGCGCCATAGCAAATGCGCACGCCGTCGATGGCGAGGAAATCCGGCCTCACTTCGCGACCAGCCTGGCAACGTCGATCGGGGTCTTGAGCATCTCCTGCTCCTTCATGAGGCCGACCCAGTAGGCGAGTTGCTTGTCGGTCACCACCGGGCCGGGCGGCGAGATCTGCACCTTGGCCAGCACCTCGGGCGGCAGCTTGATGTACTTGCCGATGCTCGCGCGCACCCTGGCATCGTTCTTCGGCTGCTGCATGAAGGCGCCGCCTTCCTGCACCGCCTCGCGGAAGCCGCGCGCCGCGGCCGGGTTCTTCGCCACCCATTCGCGCTTGGCCGCGTGCACGATGGTCTGGTTGCCCTCGGGCAGGAAGGTCGAGTAGTAGGAGGCCACGTAGCCCGCGCCGCTGTCGGTGATGCGGCTCATGAAAGGATCGGCCGAGACCACCGCATCGACCGAGCCGCCGCGCAGCAGGTCGGCATGCTGCGGGAACGAGGCCTCGACGAAGTTGACCTTGCGGTAGTCCACGCCCTGGTCCTTCAGGTAGGCGCGGAAGGTCACGTGCAGGAAGGCGCCGAGGCCCGGCACGCCGATCTTCTTGCCCACGCAGTCCTGCGCGCTCTTGATGCCCGAGCCCGCACGCGCCACCAGGCCGAAGCCGGTGATGGTCTTCGAAGTGAGGCCGCCGCCGGCGACCAGCACCAGGTCCATCCCGCCGTCGACCGCCTGCAGGAACACCGAAGGCGTGGGCCCGCCGAGCTGCAGCGAATCGGACTGCAGCGCAGCCGGGATGGTGGAGTTGAGCGGAATGAACTTGAGCTCGACGTCGAGGTTGCGCTTCTTGAAGTAGCCCTCTTCGGCCGCCACGAAGACCGAGGCGAAGTCGGTCACGGCCGTGTAGCCGAACACGATCTTGGTGTTGGCCTGTGCGCGCGCAGGCAGTGCCGCGGTCGCGGAGGCGGCGGCGAGCGCCGACAACAGGGTGCGTCGTTTCATCATGTCTTTTGTCTCCTGGGGGTGGGTTTCTTCTGCGAGGCCTTGGGTCGCGGCAGCGCGGCGCGCAGGCCGCCGACGATGAAGTTCACGAGCATCGGCGCCACGGCCGGATCGCTGCGCCGGTTCTCGCCGCGCGAGAGCCGCTCGATGCGGTTGTCGTTCAGGTGGTGCAGCAGCGTGCCGAGCGCGAACTGGTAGGCCCATGCGGCCTGGCCGCGCGTCGCATGCGGCAGCGCAATATGCAGCGCGTCGATATACGCCTCGGCCAGCGGATCGAAGTAGCCGCGCAGCACGCGGTCGGCTTCCTCGGTCGCGTGGTAGAGCTCGCGCGCCACCAGCAGCGCGTAGTACTCGCCTTCGGCGCTCGCGCGCAGCGCCAGCACCGGGCCGGTAAAGGCTTCGACGATGCGCGGCAGCGTCTGCGGGTCATGAGGGTCGTTGTGCACCGCGCGCAGGCCGGCCAGCCGCTCCTCGATGGTGTGGCTCCAGTGCTCGAAGATCGCGTGGAAAAGCTCGTGCTTCGGCCCGTAGTAATAGCCCACCAGCGCGAGCGGCACGCCGGCCTCGTCGGCGATCTGGCGGATCGTCACCGCGTGGTAGCCGTGCTGCGCGAACAGCTTCTCGGCCGCGAGAAGAATCGCCTGCCGGCGGTCGGGCCGAACGGAAGAAGCGCGCTGCACACGTTGAACCATGGCGGGTATTGAACAAGTGTACAAACTTGTTGAACACTCGTACAAACCCTGTGCTTTCCCGCATTGAAGCCGGGTCCACCGGCGCGTTAGGCTGCGGAGGTGACTCAAACATCCGCCCCCTTCATTCCCCAGATTCGTCTTTATCAAAACTGGCTGCGCGAGAAGCGCGGTCTGAACTTCGATTCGTACGACGCGCTGTGGCGCTGGTCGGTCAGCGATCTCGAAGCCTTCTGGCAGAGCATCTGGGATTTCAGCGGCATGCAGTCGCCCACGCCGGCGACAGCCGTGCTGGCCGATGCACACATGCCTGGCGCGCGCTGGTTTCCCGGCGCCCAGGTCAACTACACGCGCGAGGTGCTGCGCCATGCCGATGCGGCGCATGCGGCCGGCATGCCGGCGATCGTCAGCGAGAACGAGCTGGGCGAAGTGCGCGAGATGTCCTGGCCCGAGCTGCGCCGGCAGATCGCCGCCTGCGCGCTGAGCTTGCGCGAACTCGGCGTGGCACACGGTGATCGCGTGGCCGCCTACATGCCCAACGTGCCCGAGACCATGATCGCCTTCCTCGCGTGCTCGAGCATCGGCGCAGTGTGGAGCGTGTGCGCGCCCGACATGGGAACGGCCGCGGTGGTCGACCGCTTTCGCCAGATAGAGCCCAAGGTGCTGATCGCGGCCGACGGCGTGTACTACGGCGGCAAGGCGCTGGACCGCAGCGGCGTGATCGAGGAACTGCGCGCCGCATTGCCCAGCGTCCGGACGCTGGTGTTGCTGCGCACGCCATTCGCTGCGAAGCAGATCGCGGCCGAGCGCGACTGGGCCGCCGCGGTCGCGCGCGACGATGCGCAGACTGCGGCCTTCGAACCCGAGTGGCTGCCGTTCGAACATCCGATCTGGATCGTCTATTCGAGCGGCACCACCGGCCTGCCCAAGCCCATCGTGCACGGGCAGGGCGGCATCCTCGTCAACATGTACGCCTGCGGCCTGCATCACGACCTGGGCCCGAGCTACAGCGCCAACAACTTCGGCGAGCGCTACCACTGGTACAGCTCCACGGGCTGGGTGATGTGGAACTCGCAGCTCTCGGGCCTGGCCTTCGGCGCCACCATCTGCATCTACGACGGCAATCCGGCCGGCAGCAAGGAAAAGCCCGACTGGGGCGTACTCTGGCGCTTCGTCGCGCGGCACCGGGTCAGCTTCTTCGGCGCCGGCGCGGCCTATTTCGCGAGCTGCATGAAGGCCGGCGTCGAAGCCAAAGACTGCGGCGATCTCTCGCGCGTGCGTGCGCTGGGCAGCACCGGCTCGCCCTTGTCCGAGGAGGTGCAGCGCTGGGGCACGGCGCAGGTGCTCGCGGCCGGCTCGCCCGCCGTCTGGTGGTACAACATTTCGGGCGGCACGGATTTCTGCGGCGCCTTCGTCGGCGGCAACCGCGAACTGCCCGAGGTGCCGGGCCAGATGCAGTGCCGCTTTCTCGGCGCTTCGGTCGAGGCCTGGAACGAGCAGAGCCAGCCGGTGATCGGCGAGGTCGGCGAACTGGTCTGCACCCAGCCCATTCCCTCGATGCCGCTCTATTTCTGGGGCGACGAGGGCAATGCGCGCTACCTCTCCAGCTACTTCGATACCTACCCGGGTGTCTGGCGCCACGGCGACTGGATCAAGATCGGCGAAGACGGCGGCTGCATCATCTACGGCCGCAGCGATGCGACCATCAACCGCCAGGGCCTGCGCATGGGCACCAGCGAAATCTACAGCGCGGTCGAAGGCTTGCCCGAAGTGCTCGACTCGATGGTGGTCGATCTCGAGTACCTCGGCCGCGAAAGCTACATGCCGCTCTTCGTCGTGCTGCGGCCCGGCGTCGCGCTCGACGATGCGATGCGCGCGAAGATCAACCACGCGATCAAGACGCAGCTCTCGCCGCGCTTCCTGCCCAACGACATCTTCCAGGTGGCCGAGATTCCGCGCACCCTCTCGGGCAAGAAGCAGGAGCTGCCGATCAAGAAGCTGCTGCTGGGCCAGCCGATCGAGAAGGTGGTGAACCGTGAAGCCATGGCCAATCCGGGCAGCCTCGAGTGGTACGTGGCCTTCGCCGCGCGGCATGCGCAAGCGCGGAATGCCGAAATAGGACATTGATGCCGCAGCGCAGCAAATGACAGCCGGGCGTGCTAAGGTCGCGTGACCTAGGGTTAACCCCTAATTCGCGACCGCACCGCCATGTCCGCACCCTCCCTGCCTTCTTCCGCCTCTGCGCCCGGCTTCGTGCGCGCGATGCTCGCGCTCGGCGTCGGCGGCTTCGCCATCGGGACCGGCGAATTCGTCATCATGGGCCTCCTGCCCGAGGTGGCGCGCGACATCGGCACGAGCATTCCGCAGGCCGGCCACGTGATCAGCGCCTATGCGCTGGGCGTGGTGATCGGGGCGCCGGTGCTCGCGGTGCTGGCCGCCGGCTGGCGCCGGCGCGCGCTGCTCATCGCCTTGATGGCGGTGTTCGCGCTCGGCAATTTCGCCAGCGCCCTCGCGCCCGGGTACCTGTCGCTCAATCTGCTGCGCTTCGCGAGCGGCCTGCCGCATGGCACCTACTTCGGCGTCGCAGCGCTGGTGGCGGCCGCGCTGGCGCCGCCGGACCGCCGCGCACGCGCCGTCGGCCTGGTGATGCTGGGACTCACGGGCGCCACGCTGGTCGGCGTGCCCATCGCGGCCTGGCTGGGCCAGCTCTTCGGCTGGCGCGCCGCCTTCGTCTTCGTCGGCCTGATCGCCGTGCTCGCGATGGTGATGCTGCGCCGCGACCTGCCGGACCTGGCCGCGCCCTCGGGCGCCAGCCCGCTGCGCGAACTGGGGGCGCTCAAGCGCAAGCAGGTCTGGCTTACCTTGGGCATCGGCGCGATCGGCTTCGGCGGCATGTTCTCGGTGTTCAGCTACATCAAGCCCACGCTCACCGAAGTGGCGGGTCTGCCCGTGGCCGGCGTGCCGCTGGTGCTCGCGCTGTTCGGCTTCGGCATGGTGGGCGGCAACCTGGTCGGCTCCCGGCTCGCCGACAGGGCGCTGATGCCCACCATCGGCGGCCTGCTGGTCTGGGCGGCGCTGGTGCTGACCACCTTCAGCTTCGCCGCGCATCACGTGGCGACCGCGGCGCTCAACGTGTTCCTGATCGGCACCATCGTTGCCATCGGCCCGGCGCTGCAGATCCGGCTCATGGACGTGGCCGGCGATGCGCAGACGCTGGCCGCCGCGCTCAATCATTCGGCTTTCAACACGGCGAATGCCCTGGGCGCCTGGCTCGGCGGCGCCGCCATCACGGCCGGCCTGGGCTGGACCTCGACCGGCTGGGTGGGCGCCTTGCTCGCGCTGGCGGGGCTTGGCGTGTTCGCCTGGTCGCTGGCGAGCGAGCGCGGCAGCTTGCGCGCGGTCGCTGCGAGCGCGGGCCGCTGATCCCGTCCCGCGGAGTGGGACGCGGCGGTTGCCCGTCTCGCTGATCTTCCGTCTGCGTCTTGGCCCGTGGGCAGGGCGCGTTCCAGAATGTGCACGCACGGAGACAAGCATGTACATCAGCGAACAACTGCTCAACCCCGACGAGCGCCGCCTGCGTTTGTCGACCCAGCTTGGCGTCGAGCACGTGGTGCTCGACAACCGCGGCACCGAGCTGGTCTCGGCCCGCGGCGGCGTGAGCGAATGGGACGCGAGGAAGCTGGCCGACTACCGCCAATGGGTCGAGGGTTTCGGCCTCGAGCTCGACGTGTTTGCGCTCGATGTCGGCTCCATCCTGCTCGATTCGCTGGTCGACCTCGAAGGCGCGAAGAAGCAGCGCGCCACGCTGGCTGCGAACATCCGCAAGGCGGCCGATGCCGGCATCGGCTGCCTCAAGTACAACGTCCAGATGGTGGGCATCACGCGCACCGGCCTCAAGCCGGGACGCGGCGGCGCGCAGAACTCCGGCTTCGTCCACGCCGAGTACTCGGCGGAGGACGACCGCAAGCATTCGTACTGGGGCGTGGGCTATCCCACAAGACAAGTCAGCCCCCAGGCGTCGGACATACCGACGACGCCCCCCGAGGGGGGCGCGCCGCCTGGGGGCGGCCCGGCGCCGGCGCGGGACGAAGGCGATGCCGAGGCTGCGATGCTCTGCGGGCAGAAGCTGGCGCGCGAGGTGCCGCCGGTCAGCGAGAAGGCCGGCTGGGATGCGATCGAGTTCCTGGTCGAGGGCCTGGTGCCTGCGGCCGACGAAGCCGGCGTGCGGCTGGCCTGCCATCCGCACGACCCGGCCTATCCGGTGGGCGGCTTGAACGGCATCGAGCACGTGGTCGGCTCGGCCGACGGCATTCGCAAGTTTCTTGCGCTGAGCCCGAGCCCGAACCACGGCCTCAACTTCTGCCAGGGCACGGTGGCCGAGATGTTCAGGGAGCCGGGCAAGCACATGATCCCGGTGATCGAGGAGTTCGCCTCCACCGGCCGCATCTTCATGGTCCATTTCCGCAACATCCGCGGCGGGTACCTCGATTTCCAGGAGGTGTTTCCGGACGAGGGCGACGTTGACATGTTCGAGGCCGTCAGGGCCTACCAGCGCGGCGGCTACAAGGGGCCGCTGTGCCCCGACCATGTGCCGGTGTCCGATCTCGACGAGAACCGCGAGCGCTTCATGGCCTTCGCGCTGGGCTACGCGCGCGGACTGCTGCAGGCAGCGGGAGTCGGTCAGGGCGCGTAGCGGTTGACGACGATGCCGCAGTCGTAGGAGGCCGAGCCGATCAGCTGGAGCTGCGGGCCTTCGGTGTGTGCGTCCTCGAAGATCGAACGCCCGTTGCCGACGGCCGTCGGATTCACGAAGAACTGGAACTCGTCCACCAGGCCCGCGGCAACGAGCGAAGACGCGAAGCCGACGCCGCCGAAGGCGATGATGTTGCGGCCGGGCCGGCGCTTCAGCGCATTCACCTCGTCGACCATGCTGCCGCGGACGATCTCGGTGCGATCCCACTTCGATGCCTTGAGCTTGCTCGTGAGAACGACCTTGTTCGTCTCGACGATCTTTCGTGCGAAGGCGTAGTGCGGATCCGCAGGATGGTTCTGCGCCACGCGGCCCCAGTGGTCGAGATAGCCTTCCTCGACCATCTTGCGGCCGAGCAGGATGCAGTCGATCGATTCGAAGACGGCGTTGAAGTCGCGCTTGAGCTCGTCGTCCCAGTTCCAGTCCTCGCCCCAGTTCCAGACCTGCCAGTCGAGCGCCGGACTGGCGGCGGCGACATAGCCGTCCAGCGACATCTGCATCTGCAGGATGAGTTTTCTCATGCCGGTCTCCTTGAACTACTGATTGCGAAATGCAAGCAGTTGCAGTATCGGCAGACCGATACGAAAATGCAAGCAGTCTTTGAAAGAAAGCAATGGCCATCCAGCAGCGCTCGCTTTGTCCGATCAATCTCGCGCTCGAAATCTTCGGCGACAAGTGGAGCCTCCTGATCGTTCGCGACCTGATGTTCGCCGGCAAGCGGCACTACCGGGAGCTGCTGCAGTCGGAAGAGGGCATCTCTTCGAACATCCTGGCCGAGCGCCTGGGCAAGCTGGTGGAGGCCGGAATCCTCACGAAGGAGGAGGACCCGAGCCACAAGCAGAAGGCGATCTACAGCCTGACGCCGATGGGCGTCGATCTGCTGCCGGTGCTCGCGAACATCGGCATCTGGGGGCGCAAGTACCTTCCGGTCACCAAGGAGAGCGGCGCGAACGCGGCCGCGCTCGAGAAGGGCGGGCCCGCCCTCTGGAAGCAGATGCGCTCAGAACTGCGCCGCACGCATTCGGGCCACGGCGCCTAGCGCGGCCGGGGAACTCACAGCCAGTTCCCGCCTTGCGGCATCTGGATGGTGGTGGCCGGATCGCCGCCACTGAAGAGCGCATCGAAGAGGATGCTCAGCAGCGAGACGAAGATGCTCGCGAACAGCGCGGTCCAGAAGCCGGAGACCTTGAAGCCCTTCACCAGCGCCGCCACCAGCAGCAGCACCAGTGCGTTGATCACCAGCAGGAACAGGCCGAAGGTGAGCAGGGTCAGCGGCAGCGTGAGCACGATCAGGAGCGGCTTGACGATCGCGTTGGCAAAGCCCAGCAGCAGCGCGGAGACCACCAGCGCCGAGGTGCTTTCGAACGTGATGCCGCGGAAGATGTGGCTCGCCACCCAGAGGGAGAAGGCGGTGATGGCCCAGTGGAGGAGAAAGGGCGCCAGGTTGTTCAGCATCTTGCGGATCATATCGGCGCCCCATCCGCGAGCGGGTCTCACATGCCGGGACGAGCGCGCCGGTGCAGCGCCGGCCGGCCTTGCGACGAGGGCATGGATCACGAGAATGAAAACACATTCGAAAACGGTGATTCCGCGCACCCAAGGAGACAGAGACATGCTCAGCAAGCGATCCTTTTTCATCGCCGGCGCGTTGGCCGGCCTGCTTGCGCTGCCCTTCGCAGCGCAGGCGCAGGACGACTATCCGAGCAGGCCGGTGCGGGTGCTCGTCCCGTTCCCGGCCGGCGGGACCAGCGACATCATGGGCCGCCTGATCGCCGAGGAACTCGGCAAGCAGCTCAAGCAGCCCTTCGTGGTCGACAACAAGGGCGGCGCCGGCGGCACCATCGGCACGGCCGAGGCGGCGCGCGCCGCGTCCGACGGCTACACGCTGCTGCTCTCGGGCATCGGCAGCAACGCGATCGCGCACGGCTTCACGCCCAAGCCGAGCTACGACTCCGCGCGCGACTTCATCCAGATCTCGCAGCTCGCCGCGGGGCCGAACGTGCTGGTGGTGCATCCGAGTTTTCCGGCCAAGACCTTCAAGGAGTTCATCGCCTGGGTCAAGGCCAACCCGGGCAAGTTCAGCTACGGGCAGGTCAGTTCGTCCTCGGGGCATCTCACGACCGAGTACCTGAAGCAGACCGCGGGGCTCGACATGGTCGGCATCCCCTACAAGGGCGGTGCGCCGGCGCTCAACGACGTGCTGGCCAACCAGATCCCCGGCATGTTCACCAACCAGGACGCGGTGCTGCAGCACGTCAAGGCCGGCAAGCTGCGCGCATTGGTCGTCACCGGCGCCGAGCGCAACCCGCTCTACCCCGATGTGCCCACCGTGGCCGAATCGGGCTACCCGGGCTTCACGGCCGTGTCGTGGACCGGCCTGTCGGCGCCCAAGGGCACGCCCAAGGCGGTGGTCGACAAGCTCGAGGCCGCGATGGTCACGGCCTTCTCGCAGCCCGCCGTGCGCGCCAAGCTCGAAGGCAATGGCTTCGTGGTGGTGGCTTCGAAGTCGAGCGACTACAGCGAGTTCGTGAAGAAGGAAATCGAGCGCTGGTCCAAGGTGATTCACACCGCCGGCATCAAGGCCGACTGAATTGCAGCAAGGTCATTCCGCAGACAGACAGGAGTTTCAAGTGAGCACCGAACAAAGCGTTTCCTATGCCCGCCAGGCCGTCGGCGAGCGCACCGCCGCCGATGCGGCCGACCGCATCGACTGGGTCAAGCTGTCGCTGATCTACCTGCCGCTGGCCGTGCCGGTCAGCGATGCCAAGGTGCTCACCGGCCGGCAGAAGCCGCTGACTGAGATCGCCTTCATCTTCGCCGAGCTCCGCACGCGCGACGGCCATGAAGGCATCGGCTTCGGCTACTCCAAGCGCGCCGGCGGCCCCGGCATGTATGCCCATGCGAAGGAGCTGGCGCCCAACCTGCTGGGCGAGGACCCGAACGACATCGCCAGGCTCTTCACCCATCTGCTGTGGGCTGGCGCCTCGATGGGCCGCAGCGGCCTGACCACGCAGGCCATCGCGCCCTTCGACATCGCGCTGTGGGACCTGAAGGCCAAGCGCGCCGGGCTGCCGCTGGCCAAGCTGCTGGGCGCGCAGCGCAACTCGGTCCAGTGCTACAACACCTCGGGCGGCTACCTGCACACACCGCTCGAACAGGTACTCAAGAACGTCGGGATCTCGCGCGAGAGCGGCATCGGCGGCATCAAGATCAAGGTCGGCCAGCCCGATATCGCGACAGACCTGAAGCGCGTCGCGGCCGTGCGCGAACTGCTGGGCCCCGACTTCCACCTGATGGTCGACGCCAACCAGCAATGGGACCGCACCACGGCCCAGCGCGTGGGCCGCCGCCTCGAAGCACACAACCTCACCTGGATCGAAGAGCCGCTGGATGCCTACGACATCGAAGGCCATGCCGCGCTCGCCGCCTCGCTCGACACGCCGATCGCCACCGGCGAGATGCTCACCAGCTTCAGCGAGCATGCGCAGCTGATCATGGGCAACGCGAGCGACTTCGTGCAGCCCGATGCGCCGCGCGTGGGCGGCATCACGCCCTTCCTGCAGATCATGCAGCTCGCCGACTTCAAGGGCCGCAAGCTCGCGCCGCATTTCGCGATGGAGATCCACCTGCACCTGGCCGCGGCCTATCCGCAGGAGCCCTGGCTGGAACACTTCGAATGGCTGGAGCCGATGTTCAACGAACGCCTGCAGCTGAGGGACGGCCGCATGTGGGTGCCGGACCGGCCGGGCCTGGGCTTCAGCCTCAGCGAGCAGGCGCTGGCCTGGACGGCGGACAGCGCGGAGTTCGGCAAGCGGCCCTGAGCGCTTGCGTTCGCCCCGGCGCTACTCGTTCGCGTCGGCGGACGGCGCCGGGCGCGAGAAAAGGCGCCGCACCCACGACTCCGAGCGCGAAAGCTTCGCCTTGGCGGCAGCGGCTTCCCGCCCGTTGTAGTAGGCCTCGCGCTCGGCCCGGAGCACCGAAGCGAGGGCCGCGAGATTCGTCGGGTTGTATTCCCACAGCCCGGCGACCACGAAGTGGCCCATGTGCTCGGCGTCGGGCTTGGGCGTGATCATGATGTGGCCGGCGCCGATGCTCTGCAGAAACGCGGAGCGCGCGCCGGCGAGCCGCATGCCGTCGCCGTAGCCTTCGATCTGGCGGCTCAGCGAAAGGCTGATCGCCTGCACGGAGGTGAAGTTCTCGGCGACGAACATCACCATCTCGACCAGCGCGAGCTTGCTGATTTCCAGCTTCTGCTGGCTGACGAGGATCGATGGCGTGAAGTGCTCGATGTGGACCTCGGTGCCTTCGCGGTTCACGGGAACCGGATCCAGGATGCCGATATGTGTCGAGCCGTCGAACAGGTGCATGGGAGCGCCGAGCACGTAGGGGCTCGATTCGGGCCCCGTGATTCGCAGTTTCGCTGTGCTCATGATTCCCTTGCGTGCCTTCGACTTTAGACGCGAGTGCCTCTTCGCGGGCTCTCTTTGTCGCCGATTTCGGCAATTTTGTGACTATTTGGCGATCATGGAGGGCACCGGGGGGCCTCGTCTTCCGCCATACGGCCTATGGCGCCGGGTCGCGCTTGCGCATACCGGCGGTAGCATGTCTACCTTTTGCTTACTTTGTGTAACGGTTTGTACTCTATACCCCACTCCTGGGGTTCGAGAGGCAGATACAACTTGCGTCGTAGCTGAGCAAGTGGAGTAATGCGCAGGCCGGCGAGATTTCGCGACGCTTGCCGGCTCCCCAACACTTCAAGGACACGGTCATGCAACTCTCCGAACTCGAGGAATATCAGGACCAACTCGTGCTGCACCTGGAAGCGTCCGGCCTGAACGTGAGCTTCGGCGACGATCTGGCGGTGCTGCTGAAGACCTATGAAGTCGCCACGGGCACCGGCTACGTCCAGCTTCCTTTCGTTCTGGAAGATCCGAAAGACTTCAATCCCTACAACTTCTGGGTCTGCTTCGACGACGGCAACGCACCCGTGGCGCTGACCGGCTTCCGGACCATGCAGAACAGCGGCGAGACCCGGCGTGTCGGAGAGGCCTACAGCCGGGGCGCGCTCTACCGCCCCAAGAAGCCCGAAGGCTGGTTTCCGGACAGCGGCCCCGAGCTCAGGCCGCACGCGTTGTACGGCTACATCGGCGCCGGCTGGGTGCATCCCCGCTTCCGCGGCCACAATCTCGCCGGCTTCATCGCCCGCATCGCGCAGTCCGAAGCGCTGATGCGGACCCGGGGAACGCTGTCGATGTCGACGGCGATGACTGCGGAGGCGCTGTTCCGCTCCGGCATGAACCTGCGGGCCAGCGGCCTGCATCACCTGCACGTCGAGCAGGTGCTCGGCGGCTACCTAGCCATCGCGGACCACGACATGAAGCTCTTCCTGTCGTACAGCACCGGTACCGAGCTGATGAGCTTTTACGAGCGCGAGCTGGCCATGCTTCGCGAGGGCGAGGTCATCCCCTGGCTGCACGAACACGACAAGGCGTCGGCCGAGGAAGTGATCGCCGCCGTCCCGCAACGCACCAGCGAAGAGGTGCCCGTCAGTACCATGGCCGGCCTGCTGGCCTGAAAGAAGTCAGGGCTCACTTTCAAGCGCGAAGCGCAGGCTGAAGGCCGCGCAGAATTCCCGCGTCCCGCTGATCGACAGCGTGACCGTGCGCCAGCCGGCTTCCTGCGTGTCCTGCAGGTCGTAGTCCCAGTCGCCGCCGTCGCCCACCGGGCCGCGGCGATCCGGAAAGCTGGCGCTCGCCCAGTCGAGCACCAGGGCGATCTCGGCATCCACGTCTGCCGCCCGATCCGGCGCCGTGGAGGCCATCGCGTCGAAGACACCGATGCCCTGTGTGTCCTCGCTGTACTCGAAATCCAGGTAGTTCAGCGTCATGGCGCCTCCAGCAGGTGGCGCAGCATGAGCTGCGCATTGGAAGGCAGGTCTTCGCGGCGGCGCACGCAGACCATCAGGTTGCGCACGGCCCAGTCGTCGGTGAGCGCGATGCGCGCGATCTTCATCGACCTGGCGCAGCGCGCGGCCACCGTCTGCGGCACGATGCCGACGCCGATCCCTTGTTCGACCATGCGGCAGACCGCTTCGAGGTGGCGCACGCGCACGCGGTAGGCAAGCCGCCGGCCCAGGCGCTTCGCGTGGTGCGAGACGAGTTCCTGCAGCGGGCTGCTGCCGGTCAGGCCGACGAACTCGCGGTCCACCATGTCGCGCAGCGCCGCCCGGCGCCGCTTCGCCAGCGCGTCGCCGCGCCGCACCACCAGCACGAGGTGGTCCTCCCTGAAGACGAAGCTCTCCAGGCCGGCCAGGTCCACCGCGTCCGAGACGATGCCGATGTCGCCGAGCTCGCTGCGCAGCGCCTCGACGATGTCATGGCTGGCGCGCTCTTCCAGGTCGACCGAGATGCGCGGATGGAGCGCCAGGAAGCTGCTCAACGCCTCGTGCAGATGCTCCGTGAGGGCCGAGGTATTGCACAGCAGCCGCACATGGCCCTTGAGCCCCGCCCCGTATTCGCCCAGTTCGCCGTGCATCCGCTCCATCTGCAGCAGCACGGCGCGCGCATGGTGCAGCAAGGTCCGACCGGCCTCCGTCGGCTCCACGCCGCGCGGGTCGCGCACCAGCAGCGCGACGCCGAGTTCGGCCTCCATGCCGCGCACGCGCTCGCTGGCCGAGGCCAGCGTCATGTGCGTGCGCTCCGCGCCGCCGGTGATCGTGCCGGCCTGGACGACGTTCTGGAAAAGCCGCAAGTCGGTGAGGTCGAAGCGCATGGCATCACCGTATCACGCAGCCCTCAGCCGCTGCCTGAGGCGGCCTTCGCAACTTCCGCATTTTCAGAGGAGGCGCTGGCGCGACAGACTGGGCGCCCCCATGCTTCCAAGGAGAGATCGATGAGCAGCGAATGGCATGCAAGCCTCCGAATCGGCTGGCGCTGTGCGTGGGTCGCCGCGACGGTAGCGATCGCCCTCGCATCGATGCCGAGCGGCGCCGCTGGCACGGCCGCAGTGCAGCTGACGCCCGAACAGCGCTTTGCGCTGGCGCTGGAAGCGCAGACGGAGAAGGACTACCGCGCCATGCTGCGCTGGCTGCGCACATCGGCGGAAGCCGGCTTCCGCCCCGCGCAAGAGATGCTGGGCATGGCCTTGCTGGGCGGACCGGCGCTGTTCGGCCACACGGTGCAGCGCCAACCCTGCGAAGCGCTGGACTGGTTCATCCGCGCTGCCGAGCAGGGCAGCGAGATCGGCCGGGCGCATCGCAACCTGCTGAACCGGCAGCCGGCGGGCAGGCGTTGCAGCCGCGAGCGCGCAGCCACCTGATTCAGCCGGCCGGGCGCGCCGCGGCGCGCGCCGCGCGGCCCTGCAGCCATTGCACGGCGGCGAGCAGCGATCGAGGCCACGATCAGCAGGGTCGCGACCGCGGTGATCGTCGGGCTGATCGATTCGTGCACGCCGCTCCACATCTGGCGCGGTAAGGTTCGTTGCTCCGAACCGGCGATGAACAACGCGACCACGACCTCGTCGAAGGAGGTGATGAATGCGAACAACGCGCCCGAGGCGACACCCGGCGCAATCACTGGCAGCATCACGCGGAAGAAGGCCTGCACCGGGCTGGCGCCCAGGCTGGCGGCCGCGCGCATCAGGTTGTGATCGAAGCTCGATAGCGTGGCCATCACCGTGATGTCGCTGCAGGCGGTGGCGGGCAGCCGCCTCGATGCGGCGCAGCGCCGGGCGCGCTTCGAGCAGCGGACCGCGGGCGATACCAGGGGCTCGGTGCCGGGGCTCTCGGAGGTGGCCGCCGGCAACGCGCTGCGGCCGCGTCCGGACCCGAGCGACGAGGGCCTGTTCGGCTTCTTCATCGCTCCGGCCGGTGCCTTTGCGGACGCGCCGGTCAAGCTGCGCAACGACAGCTACGAGCCGGGCGCGGACTCGGTCACCGGCCGGCTGATCCGTCTGCTGGCCACCGAAGCGAAGTCGGAAGTGATCCTGGCTCGCCCTACTTCGTGCCCGGACGCGTCGGCATGGCGCATCTGCGGCAGCTGCGTGCGCGCGGTGTCGACGTGCGCATCTTCACCAACGCCGCCGGCGTCAGCGACGAGCCGCTGGTCGGCGCCGGCTACGAGCCCTACCGGCTCGAGATGCTGCGCCTGGGGGTGCGGGTGTTCGAGGTCACCTCGGGGCGCCTCAAGCGCGATGCCGGCCTGCGCAGCGTGCTCGGCAGCTCGACCGGCCGGCTGCATGCCAAGCTCGGCTTCGTCGACCGGAAGATCCTGCTGGCCGGCTCCCTGAACCTGGACGGCCGCTCGGCGTTGATCAATACCGAGCTGGGCTTGCTGGTGCGCAGCCCCGGGCTCGTTGCGCAGCTGTTGGACTTCTACCGCGTCGACACCAACGTCGGCGTCTACGAAGTCCGCCTCAAGCCCGATGGACAGAGCCTCGAATGGATCGGCCTCGATCCGGAGGGCGAACCGGAACGGCTCGACGAGGAGCCGGAATCGACCTGGCTGCTGCGGCTCAAGCTGCGCCTGATATCGCTGCTCGTGCCGGAGGAGCAGCTTTAGCGGCGGCCGCGAGCTCAGGGCTCGCGCCCGGCTTTCAGCGGATAACCCGCCTCGCGCCAGGCCTTCATGCCGCCATCGAGCGCGACCGCGTGCAGGAAGCCCATGTCGCGCAAGGTCGCGGCCGCCAGCGTCGAGATGTAGCCCAGCTCGCAGCAGCTCAGGATGCGCCGCGTGGGATCGGGCAGGTCCTGGTTGACGCGCAGCTCCAGCTGGCCGCGCGGCAGCAGGCGCGCGCCGGGAATGTGGCCGCCCTCGTAGGCCTCGCGCTCGCGCACGTCGAGCACGATGAGATCGTCCTCGCCGGCCTCCACGCGCGTCTTGAGCTCGGCCAGCGACATGAAGGGCACCGTCGCGCCCGCTTCGGCCAGGAGGCGCGCCACCGTCTTGCCGCCGCTCATGTTGGTGCGCAGCGCCTCGGTCACATGTGTGGGCATCGTGAGATTGAGGCTGTTCATCATTTCGACGAACTCGACGCGCTCGCGCTTCTGCAGGCGCGGGTTCGATGCCAGCTCCTCGCCGATGGTCGAATGCGTGCGTCCTTTGTAGTCATGCGCCGGACAGACTTTGAGCGCCGGGTCCAGGCGCAGCACGCGGTTGAACAGGCTGTCGTAGAGCGCTTCCGGGTCGCCGCTGGGCAGGTCGGTGCGGCCGGTGGCGCCGATGAGCAGCGTGTCGCCGGTGAACAGCCGGTCTTCCACCTGCAGGCACATCGAGTCGGCGGTGTGTCCCGGCGTGTGCAGCACTTGCAGCCTGAGCTTGCCCAACACGATCATCTCGCCGTCGCCCAGCCGCATGTCGACGAAGGGAGCCGGGCTCTTGCGGTGCATCACCACCGGCACCTTGAGCTGCCGTGCGAGTTCGCGCGTGGCCGAGAAGTGGTCGGCATGCGTGTGGGTGTCGATCAGGTAGCGGATGCGCACGCCGTCGCGGGCGGCGAGCGCGATGTAGTGGTCGATCTGGCTCAGTTCCGGATCGATCAGCGCGGCGGCGCAGCTCTGGTCGCAGCCGACGAGGTAGGACTGGCAGCCCCCGGTCGCGACCTGTTCGAAGAGCATGCCTCGCTCCCGGTTCAGCCCGGTTGCTTGACCACCCGCAGGTAGGGCTTGGGCGCGTCCCAGCCGCCCGGGAACAGCTTCTTCGCGTCGTCGTCCGACACCGAGCCGGCGATGATCACGTCCTCGCCCTGCTTCCAGTTCACCGGCGTGGCGACCTTGTGCTTGGCGGTCAGCTGCATCGAGTCGAGCACGCGCAGGATTTCGTCGAAGTTGCGGCCGGTGGTCATCGGGTAGGTCAGCATCAGCTTGATCTTCTTGTCCGGCCCGATGATGAAGACCGAGCGCACGGTCGCGTTGGTGGCGGCGGTGCGGCCCTCGGAGGTACCGGGTTCCTCGGCCGGCAGCATGTTGTAGCGCTTGGCCACGGCGAGGTCGGTGTCGCCGATCATCGGGTAGGTCGGCAGGTAGCCCTGCGTTTCCTCGATGTCCTTGGACCAGCGGTCATGGGCATCCACCGGATCGATGCTCAGGCCGATCAGCTTGGCGTTGCGCTTGGTGAACTCGGGCTCAATCTTCGCCATGTAGCCCAACTCGGTGGTGCACACCGGCGTGAAGTCCTTGGGGTGCGAGAACAGGATCGCCCATTGGTCGCCGATCCATTCGTGGAAGTTGATATCCCCCTTGGTCGTCTTGGCCGTGAAGTTGGGGGCTTCGTCGTTGATGCGCAGTGACATGTTCGCTCCTCGAAAAAAGAGTTGACCGACAACAAACTCCTGCTGCCGGTGATGCGGCAAGACTCAAAGCATAGAAGAGCGCCGGGCCGGATGCCTAGCTCTTCTTGGATGTCCTGGCAAAGAATTGTGTCGGCACCGGCTGGACCGTCTCGCTGCCGCATTTGGGGCAGCGCAAATGGACGGTGGCATGCTCGGCAACATGTTCGGCGTGCTCGAAGACCTCGCCGCATTTCTGGCAACGGTACTGGTAGGTAGGCATCGCGCGTCTCCATCCTTGACCGGGACTCGGGGACCCGGGACGCGATTCTCTTCCTTATTCGCTCTTCAGGTGATAGCCGCGACCCGCATAGTCGAAATCGACCAGCTCGTTGATCGCCACGCTCTTGTCCGCCGGCGAGGCGTAGTAGGCGCGGATCTCGGCGATCCGGCCGCTTTCGGGATCGAACTCGTACCACTCGGCGCCGCGCAGGGCGGTGCCGCTCCTGTTCTTCCAGTGGGTCCACTCGATCATGGCCTCGGGCTTGTCGTGGCTCACGATGATGCGCTCGATGGTCCACTGCGAGCCCAGGGTCTCGACGCACCATTGCCATTTCTTCGCGATGGTGTCGGCCGTGCGCCAGGGAATCTCGGGCAGGCCGGCGGGGAAGTAGTGCACCGCGTCGGGCTTGAAGCAGTCGACCAGCGCCTGGTAGTCGGCGGCGTTGCAGGCGCCGAAATAGCGGCGGATGAGGGCTTCGTAATAGGCGGGGGTGAAGGCGGTCATAGCGGTCTCTGGTTGGGAACGAGAGGCGGGCGGCCGGCGGCGACCCATTCGCGGTGCTGCTGGCGCGTCGCCTCGCTCGGCGGGTACAGGCCCCACAGCGCCTCGCCGGCGCGCACGCGCAGCGCGAGATAGGCCTCGATGTCGTCGCGCTGCTCGCACAGATCGGCCATCTCCTCGGCCAGGTGCGCCGGGATCACGGTGATGTTGTCGCCGTCGCCGTGGATCACGTCGCCCGGGTACACCGCCACGCCCGCGCAGCCGATCGGCACCTGCAGGTCTGCCACGTGGTGGAAGGCCAGCCGGGTGGTCGCGGTCACGCCGGTGCACCAGATCGGGAAATCCATCTGCCTGAGCTCGGTGCCGTCGCGGAAGCTGCCGTCGGTGACCACGCCGCGCGCGCCGCGCATCATCATCCGCGTGATGAGCATGTTGCCCATCGAGGCGGCGCGGCCGTCCTTGTTGCTGTCGATTACCAGCACGTGGCCCGGCTCGAGCTGCTCGACGCCCACCCACTGCAGGTTGTCGGCGCTCGGTTCGGTCTTGAGGTTGCCGTAGACGTCGACGTCCTCGCGCGCCGGGATGAAGCGCATCGTGTAGGCGCGGCCCGCGAAAGGCTTGATCCTCCGGTTGAGCGGCGTCAGGCCATGCAGCACCGGCTGGCGAAAGCCCTTGATGTAGAGCTGCGTGGTCAGCGAGCCGCTGCTGGCGCGGGCCAGGCGGTCGAGCACCGCGTCGGGCACATGGGGCACGGGCGGGCGCTGCGGAATCGCGGCAGGCGGCAAGGGAGCGTGGGCGGTCATGGTCTGTCTCAACATGTGGAACCGAAAGGTGGGCCGGCACCCGGCGCGGGGGGGAACAGGCATCGTAGTGAGAGGTGGCCAAAAATAGAATCGACGCCACCGCCTGCGCAGGCCTGATCGGCGGGCCAGTACCAGCATCTGAGACAAACCATGGCCACATCCTCCGGCGAGGGCACCGGCGCCCTCGAAAAGGCGCTCGACGTGCTCGACGCGATCGGTTCCGCGCCCGAGGGCCTGGGCCAGAGCGAGCTGGCCGAGCGCCTCGCGCTGCCGCGCACCACCGTCTACCGGCTGCTGGCGACCCTGGTCGCGCGCGGGCTGGTGCGGCGCGATCCGCTGCGCAAGGTCTATTGCCTGGGATTCCGCTGTTTCGAGATGGCGCGCCAGGCCTATGCGATGCCCGACCTGGTGGCCGCCGCCGCCTTCGAGCTGCGCGCGCTGCGCGACCTGACCGGCGAAACCACCTACCTCGCCGCGCTCGACGGCCGCGAGGTGATCTCGCTGGAGCGCTGCGACGGCGCTCACAGCCAGCGCTCGGCCGCGGTGCTGGGCCAGCGCAAGCCGGTGCATTGCACCAGCCAGGGCAAGGCCATCCTGTCGGCCATGCCCGACGCGGCGCGCGATGCGATCGTGCGCGATGCGGTGCTGAAGCCACTCACGCCGCTCACCATCACCGACCGGCGCCGGCTGCAGGCCGAGTTGCGCATCACGCGCTCGCGCGGCTATGCGATCGACGACGAGGAGATCGCGCTCGGCGTGCGCTGCGTCGGCGCGCCGGTGGTCGATGCGGCGGGGCAGGTGCGCGGCGCGATCAGCGTGGCCGGCCCGGCCTGGCGCCTCACGCGCGCTCGGCTCGAACTGCTGGGTCCCGAAGTGGCGGAGGCCGCGCGGCGCGTCGGTGCGCAGCTGCAGCCGCAGGGCGCCGAGGCCGCGGCGCAGAGCGAAGCCTCGGTCTCGGCGCTGCCGGGCCCGTGGGCCTTCCATGGTGCGCACCCCTTGTGGTCGGCGGACGGCCAGCGCCTCTGGTGGGCCGACGTGCTCGCGCCCTCGGTGCGCGTGTGGGACGGCGATCAGGATCGCGAACTCGCCACGCTCGAAGCCCCGGTGGTCGGCCTGCTGCGGCGCGGCGATGCACTGGTGGCGGTGCACGAGCACGGCGCCTTCGTGGTCGCGGCCGATGGTTCGACGACTCCGCTGGCGTCCTGGCTGAAGGGCGCGGTCCTCGCGGTATGCAACGGCGAGGACGATGCGATCTGGGCCGCCGTCGCGCTGCCCGAAGCGGGCACCGCGATCGGCCTGGTGCGCGAGGACGGCGGCCTGGATGTGAAGTGGCGCATCGGCGAGCCGGTGCAGTGCCTGCGCTGGCGCGGCGACGACCGCACGCTCTATGCGGCGGCGCCGGGCTCGGGGGCCATCCTGCTGATGCAGGCCGGCGCGCCCACCGTGCGCCGGCTGGCCACCGTGCCCAGGGGCTCGGGGCGGATCAGCGGCCTGGCCTTCGATGCGGCGGGCGGCATCTGGACCGCGCTGTGCGACGGCTGGTCGGTGGTGCGCTTCAGCGCCGACGGCCAGCTCGATCGCGTGGTGGGGCTGCCGGTGCCGTGCGCGACCGATCTGGTCTTCGGCGGGCCGGATGGCCAGCAGCTCTACATCACGACCGCGCGTCAGAGCGTGGCACTGGACACGCTGGCGAGCGCGCCCCTGTCGGGGCGCCTGCTGGCCTTGCCGGTCTGATCGGCGGCCGCGCACTGCTCGACCAGCCACTGGCGAAAGAACCCGAGCGCCGGTCGCTCGTCGTGCGTCGCGGGCGTCACCAGGAAGTAGCCGCGCTCCGCGCGCAGCGGCCGATTGCAGGCCACGACCAGCTCGCCGCGCGCAAGCTCGGGCTCGATCAGCATGTGCGGCATCAGCGCCATGCCGAGCCCGTGCGCGGCCGCGATCGCCAGCATCGAGAACAGCTCGTAGCGCGGGCCGCTGCGCGCGCGCGGCGCGTCCACCCCCTGCGCGTCGAACCACTGGTGCCAGCCGTCGGGCCGGGTGCTTTGCTGCAGGAGCGGCATCCGTGCCACCGCGGCCGGCGAGAGCTGCTTGCGCGGCGCCATCAGCGCCGGGCTGCACACCGGCACCACGTCTTCATGCAGCAGAAGGGTCGACTGCGTGCCGGCCCAGTTGGCCGTCTGCGCGATCGTGCCCGCGTAGAGCGCGGCATCGAAGGGGGTGTCGTTGAAGAGAAAAGGACGGGTGCGCGTTTCGATGTGCACCGTGATGTCGGGATGCAGGGCGGCAAAGCCGGGCAGCCGCGGGATCAGCCAGCGCGTGGCAAAGGTCGGCACCGCCGCGAGCTGCAGCGAGCCGCCCAGGCCCTGGCGCGCCATCGCGTCGAGCGTGTCGCGCTCCATGGTGTCGAGCTGGCGCGCGATCTGGCGTGCGTAGTCGGCGCCGCCCGGCGTCAGGGCCACGCCGTGGCGCGTGCGGCGGAACAGCGCCATGCCGAGGAAGTCCTCCAGCGCCGTGATCTGGCGCGACACCGCGCTCTGCGTGAGCGCGAGTTCCTGCGCCGCGCGCGTGTAGCTCTCGTGGCGTGCGGCCGCTTCGAAGCAGATCAGGGCCTGGGTGGACGGGATTTTTCGACGCATGGTATGCGAGTGCTACATAGTTGAAGCAACGGCGCTTCCAATGGCAAGACGCTCCGGCATTGTGCTCTGAAGTGAGCAGAACGCATAACTGGGTGTGGAATCCTCGTTTGCGCTCGCCATGCCGCGCGCTTACGATCGCGGACGAACCTCAAGCCCCCTATACCGGAGACCGCCATGGCCCACGCCGCCTTTCACTGGGAAGATCCTCTTCTGCTCGACCAGCAGCTCACCGCCGACGAACGCATGGTGCGCGACGCTGCCAATGCCTACTGCCAGGAACGCCTGGCGCCGCGCGTGCTCGACGCCTTTCGCAGCGGCGAGACCGACCCCGCGATCTTTCGCGAAATGGGTGCGCTCGGCCTCCTGGGCCCGACGATCCCCGAGCAGTACGGCGGCCCCGGCCTCAACTACGTCTGCTACGGCCTGATCGCGCGCGAAGTCGAGCGCGTCGATTCGGGCTACCGCTCGATGGCCAGCGTGCAGAGCTCGCTGGTGATGGTGCCGATCAACGAGTTCGGCACCGAGGCGCAGAAGCAGAAATACCTGCCCAAGCTCGCCACCGGCGAATGGATCGGCTGCTTCGGCCTGACCGAACCCGACCACGGCTCCGACCCCGGCAGCATGGTCACGCGCGCCAAGAAGGTGGCCGGCGGCTACTCGCTCACCGGCGCCAAGATGTGGATCAGCAACAGCCCGATCGCCGACGTGTTCGTGGTCTGGGCCAAGGAAGTGAGCGAGAGCGGCACGGTCGGCCCGATCCGTGGCTTCGTGCTCGAGAAGGGCGCCAAGGGCCTCTCCGCCCCGACGATCCACGGCAAGGTTGGCCTGCGCGCCAGCATCACCGGTGAGATCGTGATGGACAACGTGTTCTGCCCCGAAGAGAACGCCTTCCCCGAAGTGCAGGGCCTGAAGGGCCCGTTCACCTGCCTCAACAGCGCCCGCTACGGCATCTCCTGGGGCGCGCTCGGCGCCGCCGAGGACTGCTGGCACCGCGCGCGCCAGTACACGCTGGACCGCAAGCAGTTCGGCCGCCCGCTCGCGGCCAACCAGCTGATCCAGAAGAAGCTGGCCGACATGCAGACCGAGATCACGCTGGGCCTGCAGGGCTGCCTGCGCCTGGGCCGCATGAAGGACGAGGGCACGGCCTCGGTCGAGGTCACCTCGCTGCTCAAGCGCAACTCCTGCGGCAAGGCGCTCGACATTGCCCGCCTGGCGCGCGACATGATGGGCGGCAACGGCATCAGCGACGAGTTCGGCGTGGCGCGGCACCTGGTCAATCTCGAGGTGGTCAACACCTACGAAGGCACGCACGACATCCATGCGCTGATCCTGGGACGTGCCCAAACCGGCATCGCCGCTTTCGCCAATTGACATGGCTGCCGCAGCACTCGACGGCATCAAGGTTCTCGACCTCTCCCGCGTGCTCGCGGGTCCGTGGTGCACCCAGATCCTCGCCGACCTGGGGGCCGACGTCGTCAAGATCGAACGCCCCGGCGTCGGCGACGACACGCGTACCTGGGGCCCGCCCTTCCTGAAGGACGCGCACGGCCGCGACACCGACCAGGCCACCTACTTCACCGCCTGCAATCGCAACAAGCGCTCGGTCACCATCGACATGGCCTCGCTCGAGGGCCAGGCGCTCTTGAAGAAGATGGCCGCGCAGAGCGACATCGTGGTGGAGAACTTCAAGACCGGCGGCCTCAAGCAGTACGGTCTCGATCACGAAAGCCTGCGCGCGGCCAATCCGCGGCTCATCTACTGCAGCGTGACCGGCTTCGGCCACGACGGCCCGCATGCCTCGCGCGCCGGCTACGACCTGATGATCCAGGCCACCAGCGGCATGATGAGCATTACCGGCCGGCCCGACGAGGTGCCCGGCGGCGGCCCGCTGCGCGTGGGCGTGGCGCTCACCGACCTGTTCACCGGCGTCTACGCGTCGAGCGCCATCCTGGCCGCGCTCGAGGTGCGGCATCGCACGGGCGAAGGCCAGCACATCGACATGGCGCTGCTCGACGTCGGCATGGCCATCCTCGCCAACCAGGCCAGCGCATTCCTCAACACCGGCGTCGCGCCGCAGCGGCAAGGCAACAGCCACCCGAGCCTGGCGCCCTACCAGGACTTCCATACGAAGGACGGCGCAATGCTGCTGGCCATTGGCAACAACGGCCAGTTCGCGCGCTTCTGCGAGGCGGCCGGCCATGCCGACTGGGCCAGCGACCCACGCTTTGCGACCAACACGCTGCGCGTGCGCCATCGCGAGGTGCTGATCCCGCAGATGGAGGCCGTCACGCGCACGCGCACCACCGCCGAGTGGATCGCGCTGCTCGAGGACAAGGCGGTGCCCTGCGGCCCGATCAACGACATCGCGCAGGCCTTCGAGGACGAGCAGGTCAAGGCGCGCGGCCTCGCGGTGTCGATGCCGCGCCAGGCCGGCGACGGCATCGACCATATCGTCGGCGTGGCGAGTCCGCTGCGCCTGCAAGGCACGCCGCCGGTGCAGCGCCATGCGCCGCCGGCACTCGGGCAGCACACCGACGAGGTGCTGGCCGAACTGGGCATCGACGAAAAGCAGCGCGCCGCGCTGCGCGACGCGGGCGTGGTCTAGCGGCGCGGAAACAGCGTGAACGGCCCAACGCAGGACGCGATCGTCGGCTTGGCCGTTGCGTTGGGCGCGGGCCTTCTGATCGGCATCGAACGCGAGCGCCGCAAGGGCCGCGGTGCGGACCGGGCGGCCGCGGGCCTGCGTACCTTCGCGCTGGCGTCGGTGGCAGGCGCGCTCGCGCAACTGCTGCCGGTGTCGGGTCTGGTCGTCGTGGGCGCGGCGGTGATCGGGCTGCTCGGCGCGCTCTCGTACTGGAAGAGCCGCTCGCGCGATCCGGGGCTGACGACCGAGGTGGCGCTCTTCGCCACCTATCTGGTCGGCGTGCAATCGGTGCTCTCGCCGGCGCTGGGCGCCGCCTGCGGGGCCGGCATCGCGCTGCTGCTGGTTGCACGCACGCGGCTGCACCGTTTCGCGACGCAATGGCTGAGCCAGCAGGAAGTCCATGACGCGATCCTGCTGGCCGCGCTCGCGCTGATCGCGCTGCCGCTGATTCCGTCGCAGCCGATCGCCGCGCTCGGCGGCATCGAGCCGCGGCCGCTCGCGGCACTGGTGCTGCTGATCATGGGAATCCAGGCCTTCGGGCAGCTGGCGCTGCGCTGGCTCGGCGTGCGCGCCGGCCTGTTGGTGTCCGGCCTGCTGTCGGGATTCGTCTCGAGCACCGCGACCGTGGCCTCGTTCGGCGGCCGGGCCCGCGCGCAGCCCGCGCAGACGCCGGTGCTGGCATCGGGCGCCGCGCTGTCGGCGGTGGCGACCTGGGTGCAGGCCCTGCTGATGAGCGTCGCCTTGTCGCCCGTCGCCGCCGCCGCGTTGCTGCCCGCCGCGCTCGCCGGTGCGCTCGGCGCGGCGGCCGTCGGCCTGCTGCCGGTCTGGTCGCAGCGATCGGTGGGTGAAGCCGAGCAGCCGGAGAGAAAGGGCAGCGCGCTGCGTCCGCGCGAAGCGCTCGCCGTCGCCGCGATGCTGGCTGTGGTCGCAGTGCTGGTGGGCAGCGCACAGCGCCGCTTCGGCGATGCTGGGCTCGGCATCAGCGTCGCGCTCGCCGCCTTGGCGGACGCGCATGCGCCCGTGGCGTCCTTGGCCTCGCTGCATGCGGCCGGCGCCTTGCAGGCCAAGCGTTTCGTGCTCGGCGTCTGCCTGGCGGTCAGTGCCAACACGCTGACGCGCTGCACGGTGGCCGCCATCTCCGGCGGCCTCGGCTATGCGCTGCGCGTCTCGGCTGCGCTCATCGCCAGCCTCGCGCTGGCCTGGGCCGCAGCCTGGTGGACAGTGGTTCGCTGAGGTTTCGGGGTACGCGTCCGCGTCTGTTTGCGGAGATTGCGGAGCCTATTCTCCGCATATTTCGCGGTAAATCATGCGGCGTTTGCGGAGAATAGGGCGCACAATCTCCGCATGAAAAGCGGAGATAGTGAAGCAGGCGTCTATATCTGGCAGCACCCCAGCTGGCCGCGCCTGCACTACGACCTGTCCCGCCTCGCCGGGCCGCTCGCTGCAGTCCACGGCGCCCAAGGCCATCTGCTCGGGCGGATGACGGCCACGGGCATGCCGCAGCGGGATGCGGCCACCTTGCGGGTGCTGACCGACGACGTGCTCAAGACGAGCGAGATCGAAGGCGAGCAGCTCAACCCGGAGACCGTGCGTTCGTCCATCGCACGCCGCCTGGGCCTGGACATCGGCGCGCTGGCGCCGGCCGACCGGCACGTCGACGGCGTGGTGGAGATGGTGCTCGACGCCACCGGCGCCGCTGGACAACCCCTGACGCGCGAGCGCCTGTTCGGTTGGCATGCCGCGCTTTTCCCGACGGGGTACAGCGGTCTCTCGCCGATCCGCACCGGCGAGTGGCGCGACGATGCGGCAGGGCCGATGCAGGTGGTGTCGGGCCCCGTCGGACGGCGCAAGGTGCACTTCGAGGCACCGCCCGCGCAGCGGCTCGAGGCGGAGATGGCCCGCTTCCTTGAATGGTTCGAGCTGTCGCGCGGCGGCGATCTGCTCGTCCACGCGGGCCTGGCCCATCTGTGGTTCGTCACGCTCCATCCCTTCGACGACGGCAACGGACGCATCGCGCGCGCCGTGGGCGACATGGCGCTGGCCCGCGCAGAAGGGTCGAGCCAGCGCTTCTACAGCCTCTCGGCACAGATCCAGCGCGAGCGCAAGGACTACTACGAGATGCTGGAGCGGACGCAAAAGGGCACGATGGACGTCACGCCATGGCTGGCCTGGTTCCTGGGCTGCCTGTTGCGCGCGATCGAGGGCGCGGAGGCATCGCTGTCGGCCGTGCTGGGCAAGTCACGCTTCTGGCAGCGCTGGGCCGAGACGCCGTTGAACGAGCGGCAGATCAAGCTCGTCAACCGGCTGCTCGATGGTTTCGAGGGCAAGCTGACGAGCAGCAAATGGGCCTCGATGGCGAAGTGTTCGCCCGATACCGCGCTGCGCGACATCAACGAATTGGTTGCACTCGGCGTTCTGATGAAATCCGACGCCGGCGGACGGAGCACCAGTTACGAACTAGGCTCCTAGCGCGGCCCTCAGAGCGCACGCCCGACGATCGCCAGCGCGAACACCGCCACGCCGAGCGCCAGGTTGGTCGCCACCAGCTTGCGGATGGTGCCGAGATTCGCCGCCGCCGCCGGCCAATCGCGCACCGCGACCGCGCGCTGCAAGCGCGGGTAGGGCGCGAAGCGGACGTGCAGAAACAAGGCCATCATCACCAACCCGACGGCAAGCATGGCATGCACGCTCCAGTGCACGCGCGCGAAGCCGCCCGCAAGCATCAGCATCCAGAGCCCGCTCGCAAGCAGCACGCCGATGGCGATAGCCACGCCGACGAAAAAGCGCGACAGCGTGTCCGCCATGAAGGGCAACCTGAGCGGCGGCTCCAGCGTGGCAACGGCGGCAGGGCGAACGGCGAAGTGCATCGCGGCCATGCCGCCGACCCAGAAGGCGGCAGCGAGCAGATGCAGGAACAGCAAGATGGCGGGAAGAACGGGCATGGCGAAGGGTAGACCAGAACTCACCCGAGTGCCGCGCGCAGCCTGGCCACCAGCCGGCGCGCCTCGGCGGCCGAGGCGATGTTCGTGAAGCCCATCAGCAGCCCTTGCGCGCCGCCGGCGCCGATGCTGCGCAACGACAGCGCCTGGCAGTTCAAGCCGGCCTGTTGCGCACGGCCTGCCAGCATGTCGTCGTTGCCGAGACCGTCGAGGCGCGCGATCAGGTGCATGCCGCCGCGGCGAAGGTCGATGCGTACGTGCTCGCCGAAGACCCGCAGCAGCTCGGCCGCCAGCATCGCCCGGCGGCGCGCGTAGAGCAGCCTCATCTTCTTGATGTGGCGCGAGAAATGGCCTTCCTTCAGGAAGTCGGAGACGATGGCCTGCATGAGCTGCGGACATCCGTTGGACCCGATTCGTGCGGTTTCCGCGCAGCGCTCCACCAATGGCTCGGGCACGACCACGTAGCCCAGGGCCAGCCCCGGATAGAGGACCTTGGAGAAGCTGCCGGCGTAGAGCACACGCTCGTGCGTGTCCAGGCTCTTGAGGGCTGGCAGGGGATGGCCGGCATAGCGGTACTCGCCGTCGTAGTCGTCCTCGACGATCCAGGCCTTCGCCTTCGACGCCCAGTCGAGCAGCTGGAGGCGGCGCGCCATGCTCATCGAAAAGCCGAGCGGGGCTTGGTGCGAGGGCGTGACGATGGCCATCCTCGCCTTCGCCGCCCGGCGTGTGCCTTGCGCGACCACGATGCCTTCCTCGTCCACCGGCACCGGCACGCTGCGATGGCCAGCGCTGCGGAGCACTTCGCGCGTCGGCGGAAAGCCCGGGTCCTCGATCCAGACCGTGTCGCCGCGCTGGAGCAGCGCATGCGAGACCAGCGCCAGCGAGGCTCGGTAGCCGGCCGTGACGAAGACCTGCGCCGGCCGGCACGCGACGCCGCGCGAGACCAGCAGGTAGGCGGCGATGGCTTCGCGCAACGGCCCGTAGCCCGAGGGGTCGCCATAGAACATGTCGGCTGCGCTCATCGAGCGCATCCTGCGCGCCGCCAGCCGCGACCAGAGCTTGCGTGGAAAGGCATCGAGCGCAGGAATGCCCAGCTGGAAGGGCAGCGGCACCTCGGCCGCGCCCGGCGGCGCACCGGCCGGTGCCTTGGCCGAGGCGCGGCCGGCGCGCACCGGCCTGCGCTGTGCCAGATGCGGCGAAACCACGGTGCCCGCCTGCCCGCGCGCAACGAAGTAGCCCTCGCCCGCCAGCTGGCCGTAGGCGGCCTCGACCGTTGCGCGCGCCACGCCGAGCTCGCCGGCGAGGCTGCGCGCCGAGGCCAATCGATCGCCCGGCCGGAGCATGCCTTGTTCGATGGCGGCGCGAAACCGCTCGTAGATCTGCCGGGACAGCGGCGCCTGCCGCGTCCTGTCGAGCTCCAGCATGCCGGTAGGGAAAGGGCGCTTCATCATGGCCTGGTCATTCTGTCGATTCTTGGCTCTTTTGCCTGGGGCATCGTAGACCTAAGCTGGACGCCGTGAACTTGAAAGAGAACATGCAATGAGCGAGAAGACGGTATTTCTGGCCGGCGCCACGGGCGCCATCGGCAGGGCCCTCGTGCCGTTGCTGACCGGCGCGGGCTACACGGTGCATGGCAGCACCCGGCGGGTGGAAAGGGCGAAGGCGCTCGAGGCGCGGGGCGTGCAGCCGGTGGTGATCGATGTCTTCGATGCGCCGGCACTGGCCGCGGCCCTGAAGCGCATCGCGCCGGCGGCCGTGATCCACCAGCTCACCGACCTGCCGGGCAGCCTGGACCCGAAGGCGATGGCCGAGGCGGTGGTCCGCAATGCGCGCATTCGCACCGAGGGCACGCGCAACCTGGTGGCGGCGGCGCTCGCGGCCGGCTGCGGCCGCATGATCGCGCAGAGCATCGCCTGGGCCTATGCGCCGGGTCCCAAGCCCTGCCGCGAGGAGCAGCCGCTCGACCTCGATGCGCAAGGCAGCCTCGGTATCAGCGTGCGCGGCGTGGCCGCGCTGGAGCAATCGGTGCTGGGCTCGGCCGCGTTGAAGGGCACCGTGCTGAGATACGGGCAGCTCTATGGACCGGGCACTTGGAGGACGGCGCCCGAAGGCACGAGCCCGGTTCACGTCGAGGCCGCGGCCTGGGCCGCCCTGAAGGCGCTTCAGCGCTCGCCGGGCGGCAGCATCTTCAACATCGCCGAGGATGGCCCGGAAGTCAGCAGCGAAATGGCCAAGCGCGAACTGGGATGGCATGCCGGGCTTCGCCTGCCGGAAGGAGCGATGCAATGAACGCGTTCTCCCTTCAAGGGCGTCGCGGCGCCGGGCTCGCCGCGCTGCTCCTGGCCGCCGGCTGGATGCTGCTGGCACCCGCGGCGCCGCGCTCCGCGGTGCAATGGTTCGGGGATCTCTGCACCTCGCTCGGCCGGCCGATGTTCGCGTCGGCCGCAACGACGTCGGGTGCCGGCGCGCGGCCCGCGACCATCGTCAAGCCGCTGTCCTGCGAGCCCTTGCCGAACGTGCCGGGCAAGAACGTGACGACCGTCAGCGTCGAGTTTCCGCCGCTCGCCTACTCGCCGGCGCACCGGCATCCGGGCTCGGTGACCGCCGTCGTGATCGAGGGGACTGTGCGCTCGCAGCTTGGAGGCACTCCCGCGCAGGACTACCGGGCCGGCCAGACTTTCTTCGAGCCGCCGGGCACGCTGCACGTGTTCGCGGAGAACCCCGACCCCGTGCGCAGCGCGAAGCTGCTCGCCTTCTTCGTCACGGACGAGAACTGCGGGCCGCTCCTGATTCCCGAGTGAGCGCAGCGCCTCAGATCGCCGCGCAGCCGCACCGGTAGCGCCAGGCACCCCGGTCGCCGATGATGATCGGAGCCGTTGCGGCGCTGCCGCAGCAGCCCGTGCCATGCGACGACGCGGTGTTGCCGGTGCGGCGGTGCTGGTAGCCGCCGTAGACATTGACCGGCAGCCAGTCGGGCATCGGCTTGACGGTGGCCGGTGCCTGCACCGCGAAGGGTCCGCTCGCGTGCACCACCTCGCCGCCGACCATGGTGAGCACGGCCGTGATGTCCTTGATGGCGTCCTCCTTGATCGCGAAGAAGTCGTCGGACAGCACCGCGAAATCCGCCAGCTTGCCGGGCGCGATCGAGCCCTTGCGGGCGTCCTCGCCGGTCAGTGCCGCACCCTCTAGCGTCCACATCCGAAGCGCGACCTCGCGGCTCACCAGGTTACGCTCGGCGTTGAGCCGCGTGTCGCCCAGTGTCTTGCCGGTCACCAGCCAATGCAGCGAGACCCAGGGGTTGTAGCTGGTCACGCGGCTCGAGTCGGTGCCGCAGGCCACCGGCAGGCCCATGGCGCGCATGCGGCCGATCGGCGGCGCATCGGCCGCGGCCTCGCGGCCCCACGTCTGCGCGTACACCTCGCCGTCGAGCGACATGCGGTTCTGGATCGCGATGCGGCCGCCCATCGCAGCCACGCGCTCCATCGAGCGCGGCGACAGGCCTTCGCAATGGTCGAGCGCCCAGCGCAGGTTCTTGAGCGGCACCTCGCGGTTCACCTTCTCGAGCACGTCGAGGATGCGCGCGGCCGTGCCGTCGTAGCTCGCATGCATGCGGATCGGCCAGCCCTTGCCGGCGAGGTAGGTCGCCACCTCGGTCAGCTTCGATTCCATGATGGCGGGCGCCTGCGCGACGCTCTTGCCGAAGTTGGCCGGATCGGTCGCGGCCCACAGGATGTATTCGCCGGCGCCCACCATGCGCAGATGGTCGTCGCCCTGGCCGGGCGAGACTTTCTGCGACCACAGCTTGTAGTCGTCGATCTCCTGGCCCGGGCGCTGCGCGAACAGGTTGTAGGAGATGCGCAGCGTCATCCGGCGTTCGCTCGCGAGCCGCTGGATGCCGCCGTAGTGCTCCGGGTAGTTCTGCCCGCCGCCGCCCGCATCGACCACGCTGGTGAGGCCCAGCCGGTTCATCTCGCGCATGTAGAGCTCGGTCGACAGCGCCTGGTCCGCATCCGACAGCTTGGGCACGCGCGCGAACAGCGCGACCAGCCCGCCCAGGCTGGTGGTGTTGACCACCAGGCCGGTCGGGTTGCCGGTGGCGTCTTTTTCGAGGGTGCTGCCGAAGGGATTCGGCGTGTCGCGGTTCCAGCCGAGCACGCGCAAGGCCGCGCGATTCAGGAACGCGCGGTCGTAGAGGTTCATGACGAAGCAGGGCACCTCGCCGGTGGCGGCGTTGATCTCGTCCAGGGTCGGCAGCCGCTTCTCGCGGAACTGGTAGGGCGAGAAGCCGCCCACCACCTGCACCCAGTGCGGCGGCTGGGTGCGCAGCGCCTGCTCGCGCAGCATGCGCAGCGCATCGGCGAGCGTTGGCACGCCGTCCCAGCGCAGCTCCTGCGTGTAGGTGAGCCCGCCGCGGATGAAGTGCGCATGCGAGTCGATGAGGCCCGGCGTGATGCAGCGGCCCTCTGCATCGATGACGCGCGTGCGCGGGCCGACCCAGCGCGAGATCTCGCGGTCGCTGCCGACGGCTGCGAACTGATCTCCCGTGATGGCGAAGGCCTGGGCACGCGGTGTCTTCGCGTCCATGGTCGCGACGCGGGCGTTCAGCACCACGGTGTCGGCCGGCGCCGTGGGCGAGGCGGTGGCGCAGCCCGGGAGCCAGAGGCTGGACAGGCCTCCAGCCGCGGCGCCAAGCGAGGTGCGAAGGAACTGCCGGCGCTCCGGTGCCGCAACGGCGGCGTCTTCGGCGTGCGCGCATTCCGCGTCGCACCAGTGCTGCCAGGCGCGTGACGACGCGCCACCGAACAAGCTCATGGCCTTCAATCGACCTTGATGCCGGCCGCCTTCACGACCTGCTGCGCCTTCGCGGTTTCGTCGACGATGAACTTGTCGAACTGGGCCGAGGGCATGGTGAAGGGCTCGGCGCCGAGCTTGTCCAGGCGCTCCTTGAGATCCGGCGCCGCCATGATCTTCGCCACCTCGGCCTGCAGCCGGTCGACCACCGGCTTCGGCGTCTTGGCCGGCGCGAACAGGCCGACCCAGAACAGGTACTCCGAGCCGGGCACGCCGGCCTCGACCGTGGTGGGCAGCTGCGGCATCACGCCCGAGCGCTTGCCGGTGCCGACCGCCAGCGCCTTGAGCTTGCCGTCCTTGACCAGCGGCAGCGCCGACACCATCGGCGCGAAGAACCAGTCGATGCGCCCGCCCATCACCTCGGTCATCGCCTCGGGCGTGCCGCGGAAGGGCACGTGCTGCGCCTGCACGCCGGCGGCCAGGCGGAACACCTCGGCGTTCATGTGGGTGGCCGAACCGTTGCCGGCCGAGCCGTAGTTGAAGCCGCCGGGCTTGGCCTTGACCTGCGCGACCAGGTCCTTCACGTCGGCAAAGCGGTTGGGCGCCACCACCAGCATGTTGGGCAGGCTCGCCATCGGCGTCACGCCCGCGAAGTCCTTCAGCGTGTCGTAGGAGAGGTTGGGATAGATGGAAGGATTGACCAGGTGCCCCGCCGAGTGGACCAGCAGCGTGTAGCCGTCGGCCGGCGCCTTCGCCACCTGCGCGGCGCCCAGCGTGCCGCCGGCGCCCGGCTTGTTGTCGATGATCACGCTGGTGCCCAGCGCCGGGCCGAGCCGTTCCGCCACCAGCCGCGCCACGATGTCGGTGCCGCTGCCGGCGGTGAAGGGCACGATCAGCTTGACGGTCTGGCCGCGCGGCCAGTCGCCTTGCGCATGCGCGCCGGTGAAGGCGCAGGCGGCGAGCGCCGCTGCGATCAGTTGGCGGCGGCCGGGTAGGAATGTCGTCATGGCTTTGTCTCCGTTGGAATCGTTGGGGGAAAGAGAAGAAGGGCTCAGCCGGCGGGCGGCGCGTTCGCCATCACCAGCGCGACCAGCACGGGCCGGTTGCTGCGGTTCACGAGCTGCCGCTTCTCGCCCGGCGCGAAGCGGCAGGAGTCGTAGGGGCCCAGCACCTGCTCGTCGCGCCGGCCCTCGAACTCGGCCACCACGTGCAGCTGGCCTTCGAGCACGAGGTAGAGCTTCTCGATCGGCGAGCCGTCGAGGCCGGTGTGGCCGCCGGGCAGGATCTGGCTCATGCCCATCCACATCTGCAGCGAAGGCCCGGCCTCCTTGCCCTGCAGGCGCAGGCAGCGCATGTCGATGTGGTTGGGCGCCTCATAAGTCGGCGCCTGTTCGAAACGGGTGACGTGCATGGCGTTGTTTCCTCAGGGGCGCAGCACGACGCGGTCGGTGCTGCCCGAGAGCACCAGGCGGTAGGCCTCGGCCGCGTCTTCGAGCGCGTAGGCGCGCGCCACGGGGAAGGGCTTCAGCGTGCCGCGCTCGAAGCCCTCGCGCATCGCATCGAGCTGCCCGGTGGCGGCCACGCAATCCAGCGCCAGCGAGTCGATGCCCACGTAGGTGTGCATGCCGCGGTAGAAGGCGAAGATGTCGAAGGGCACGGCACGGTCGTGCGTGGCGATGAAGATCTGCGTCGCGCCCTTGGCCATGGCCTTGTTCGCGGCCTCGAAGTAGGCGCTGCCGACGGTGTTGTAGACGATGTCCGCGCCGCGGCCGTTCGTGAGTTCGCGCACCTGGGCGGCGATGTCGCCGGCGCCGGCATCGATCACGTCGACCGGGCCGCTCGCGAAACCTTCGAAGGGGCCGGCGCGCCGCTGGACCGCGATCGCGCGTGCGCCGCCTTGCGCAGCGAGTTGCACGGCTGCTTGCCCGACCTTGCCGTTCGCGCCCAGCACCAGCACCGTCTGGCCCGCCTGCGGCATGCCGCTGCGGCGAAAGCCTTCATAGGCGGTGACGAAGGGCACGCCGACGGCGCCGGCCTCGTCCATCGAGATGCTGCGCGGCCGATCGCGCAAGGCCTCCACCGGCAGCAGCAGGAAGCGCGCGTGCGAGCCGTCGCGCGTGATGCCGATATCGCCGCCCGAGCCGTAGACCTCGCGGCCCACCCATTCGGTCGGGCCCGCGACCACCACGCCCGCGAAGTCGCGTCCCGGCGTGCGCGGCCACACGGCTTGCGGCATCAGGCCCAGGCTGGCCTTCACATCGCTCGGGTTCACGGCGGCCGCGCCGACGCGCACCACCGCGAAGCCGGGCTTGGCGACGGGCTCGGGCTGGTCCGCGAAGTCGAGCTTCAATGCGTCGAGGTTTGCGGCCTTTTCGCGGACGCGCACGGCGCGTGCGACCGTCGTGTTGAGCACGGCGTTCATTGCTCAGCGCCCTCCCGCCAAGCCGAGCATCGTGCGCGCCTCGCGCGCACTCGCCACTTCGCCGCCGAGGCTCCGGATGATGTCGCGCGCCTTGGTCACCAGCTCCGCGTTGCTCTTCGCGAGCACGCCCTTCTCGAGATAGATGTTGTCTTCCATGCCGACGCGCACATGGCCGCCCAGCAGCCAGGCCTGCGCCACGATCGGGAACTCCATGCGGCCGATGCCGAAGGCGCTCCAGAAGGCGCCGGGCGGCAGCATGCTGCGCGCGTACATCACGGCCTCGGGCGTCGGCATGAAGCCGTACTTCACGCCCAGCACCAGGGTCCACATCGCAGGCCCTTCGAGCGTGCCGTCGGCGACCAGGTCCAGCGCCATGTGGATGTCGCCGGAGTCGAAGATCTCGAGCTCGGGCTTGACGCCCGCTTCGCGGATCACGCGCGCCATGCGGCGCACGTTCTTCGGCGTGTTGATGACCACGTCCGGGCCCGAGTTCATGGTGTTGAGGTCGAGCGAGCAGACGTCGGGCTTGATCAGCGCGATGTGCTCGACGCGCTTTTCCGGCGGCAAGAGGCTGGTGCCGGGCGCGTAGATCTTGGGGTCGTCCTCGCTCGGCACGAAGCGGCCACCCGGCCCGGTCGTGAGGTTGATGACGACTTCGCGGTTCTGCCGGCGGATGCGGTTCACCACATCGCGGTAGAGCTCGACCTGCATCGAGGGCTTGCCGCTTTCGGGATCGCGCACGTGGATGTGCACCTGGCCGGCGCCGGCGTCGGCCGCGGCCAGGCATTCGTCGGCGATCTGTGCCGGCGTGATCGGCAGGTGCGGCGTCTGTTCGGGCTTCACCAGGTTGCCGGTGACCGCGCAGGTGATCAGAGTTTTGCTGTTCACAGGTGTCTCCCCCCATCGACCACGATGCGCGTCCCGGTCACGAAGCGCAGCGTGGTGGCCAGCGCTTCCACGGTCGCGGCCACGTCCTCGGGCTTGCCGATGCGGCCGAGCGGCGTGGTGCTGGCCATCTTGGCCTTGAACTCTTCGCCGCGGCCCGGCACGAAGGCCGATTCGACCGCGCCCGGCGACACCGAGACCACGCGCACCGCGGGCGCCAGCGCCTTGGCCAGCGCGTCGCCGACCACGTCGAGGCCGGCCTTGGCCGCGACGTAGGCCAGGTTGCTGCCGACGCCGGTGAAGCCGGCGATCGACGAGATGTTGACGATCAAGCCGTCGCCGCTCGCCTTGAGCAGCGGCGCGAAGGCGCGGATGGTGGCGAAGACGCCGCGGAAGTTGGCGGCAAGCAACTCGTCGATGAGTTCATCGCTCAGCGCGTCGAGGTCGCCGGCTGCGATGGGCTGCGTGTGGCCGGCGCTGTTGACCAGGATGTCGCAGCGGCCGTAGCCCTCTTGCACGTCGGCCGCGGCCTTCTGCAGGCTGGGCGTGTCGACGATGTCGGCGCGCAGCGCGGCATGGCGCTGGCCTTGTGCAGTTGGGAGTGCGGTCGCGCGTTCGGCCGCGTCGTCGCCCTTGCGATGCAGCAGCACGCAGCTGGCGCCGAGCGCCGCGAGGCGCTGGGCCGTTGCCCAGCCGATGGCGCCGAGGCCGCCGGTGATGACGGCCACCTTGCCGTCGAGTCGAGGTGTGGGATCGAAGCTCATGCGAGTGAAGTCCGTGGAAGTTCAGGGAATGGGAGGACGGGGAAACTTCATCTCCCCGGGTTCGAGCACGAAGTCGTACTGGAGCGTGGCCTGCTCGCCGCCGCGCTGGGGCTCGAAGCAGCCGATCAGCCTGCGCGTGACGCCGAACACCGGGTCGCTCTCGAGGTTCTCGTCGTCGTCGGCGAAGACCTGGCTGATCAGCACCTTGTGGCCGGGCTTGCTGACCATGAAGTGCAGGTGCGCCGGGCGGTTGGGATGGCGCTGCTGCGCGCGCAGCAAGACGCCGCAGGGCCCGTCGGTCGGCACCGGGTAGCCGGCCGGGCGCACCGTGCGGAAGTGGTAGCGGCCCTCGGCATCGGTCTCGAAGCGGCCGCGCAGGTTCATGTCGTCCTGCTCCGGGTCCTGGTTCTCATACAGGCCGACCGGAGAGGCCTGCCAGGCATCGACGACGGCGCCGGCGAGCGGCCGGCCTTGCGTGTCACGCACCACGCCGCGCACCTCGAGCGGAACGCCCGGTGTGCTCGAGCGCGCGATCGACTCGCCGGCCTGGCACAACGGCGCATTGGCGCGCCAGAAGGGGCCCAGCAGCGCGGCCGGTGATTCGCCCTGCGGGTCCTGGTTGTTGAGCAGCGCCACCAGCGTCGAGACGCCCAGCAGGTCGGCGGCCAGCACCACCTCGTTCTTCTTCTCGCCGGTGGCCTGGCCGATGCCGACGATGAATTCGAGCGCCTGCTCGAACTCCTCTTCGCTCAGGTGCACTTCCTGGACGAAGGCGTGCAGGTGGCGGGTGAGCGCGGCCATCACGGTGCGCAGGCGTTCGTCGGGCGTGCGGGCCATCGCGGCGGTCGCGATCTGGAGCACGGAATCGGGGGTGGTCACGATGTTCATGGGGCTGCCTCTTTCTTTGCAAACGTTTGCAGATTATGGCGAGGAATAATTTCCGCGCAAGAAAGGGGTTTGCGAGAGCCCCCAATGAAATCAAGGCGATACTCTGTGTTCTCGCCAAGATCAATCGTTTGCAGTAAATGAGCCCCTCACTGTCTTCCCCGGTCACGATCCGCGACGTCGCGCAGGCCGCCGGCGTGCATGTCTCGACCGTGTCGCGCGCGCTCAATCCGGACAAGCGCGCGCTGATCAGCGAGGAGGTGCTGCGCGTGGTGGAAGAGGCAGCGCAGCGCCTGGGCTACCGGCCCAACCGCGCAGCCTCGGCGCTGCGCACCGGCCGCACCCACACCATCGGCGTGCTGGTGCCGGACATCACCAACCCGGTCTTCCCGCCCATCCTGCAGGGCATCGAGGCCAGCGCCGCGGCGCGCGGCTACTTCGTGTTCGTGACCAACGTGATGGACCATGCACTCGCGCGGCCGGTGGTCGAGCGCATGCTGGCGCAGCAGGTCGACGGGCTGGTGATGGCCATCGCCACGCGCGACGATCCGCTGGTCGACTACCTCAAGAAGGCCGGCATGCACACCGTGCTCGTGAACCGCGCCGACGAAAGCGGGCGCCTGCCGGCGGTGGTCAGCGACGACCGGCTGGCGATGAAGCTGGCGGTCGACCACCTGGTGTCCCTGGGGCACCGCCGCATCGCGCACCTGGCCGGGCCGCAGAACGTGCCGACCGGCGTCGCGCGCCGGCAGGGCGTGGAGCAGGCACTGCGCGATCGCGGGCTCGAGCTGGCTTGCGTGGCGGAATGCGAAAGCTACAGCCGCGAGGCCGGCCGCAAGGCCATGCAACAGCTGCTGGCGCAGAACGACCGGCCCGAAGCCGTGGTCTGCTGCAACGACCTGGTGGCGCTGGGCGCCTACGACCTGCTGCGCGTGCAAGGCCTGCGCGTGCCGCAGGACATCTCGATCACCGGCCACAACGACATGCCGCTGGTCGACATGGTCGATCCGCCGCTCACCACCATCCGCCTGCCGCATCGCGAGCTCGGCTGGCGCGCGGCCGAGATGCTGTTCGACGAGATCGAGGGCAAGGCGCTGTCGGCCTCCACCGTCGTGCTGCGGCCCGAGCTGGTGGTGCGCGCGTCGACGCGCCAACTGGTGCCGCGCTGAGGCCTGGGCCGAGCGGGCACGGGGCACGGGGGAGAATGGCCCCATGAATCTGCGCTTCGTCGAAGCTTTCCACTGGGCCGTGGCGCTCAAGAGCGTGACGCGCGCGGCCGAGAAGCTGCACCTCACGCAGTCCGCGCTGTCCAGCCGCATCGCCGCACTGGAGCGCGAGCTCGGCGTGCTGCTGCTCGACCGGCGCGACAAGCAGTTCCGCCTCACGGTGGCCGGCCAGCGCTTCCACCGCCTGGCGCAGCGGCTGCTGGAAATGCAGCAGCAGATCAAGTCCGAGATGGGATCGGGCACGGTGCGCGCGCAGGTGCTGCGCATCGGTGCGATCGAGTCGGTGGTCCACACCTGGCTGACCGACTGGCTCAAGCACATGCAGGCCACGCATCCGGACTTCGAGCTGGAGCTCACGGTGGAAACCACGCCGGTGCTGGTCGACCAGCTGCAGCGCGGCAAGCAGGACCTGGTGTTCGCCGCACTGCCGGCCAGCGGCGAGGGCGTGAGCACGCATGCACTGCCCACCATGGAAATGAGCTTCGTCGGGCACCAGGTGCTGCATCCGCGGCGGCTCTACAAGCTGCAGGACCTGTTCGGCTTCGACCTGCTGACCTTCCAGCGCGGCTCGCAGCCGCATGTGGCGCTGCTGGATCTGTTCAGGCGTGCCGGCCTGGAGACGCCGCGCGTGCATGCGATCTCGTCGATCTCTGCGATGGCGCAGCTGGTCGAGGCCGGCTTCGGCATCGCCACCTTGCCCAGGGCCGCGGCCGAGCATCTGGCGCTGCGGCTGCCGCTGCGCGTGCTGAAGTGCGACACCGCGCCGGCGCCGCTGCCGATCCACGCGAGCTACCGCGAAGACCCGACCTCGCACCTGACCGAGGCGGCGCTGGCCTCGGCCTTGCAGTTCGCGTCGCCCAAAACTGGGTCACATAAAAAATCGATGAGCTGAGCAAGAAATTTTGCGTTGGAGTTGGCGCGCGTTAATTTCCACAATGCGTCCCGTCACAGAGCTTTCACACACGAAAGCCTTTTACGAGGATGCACGATGCCCGCAGAACCTACCGCCAACACGAATGCCAGTCCGACCCTTGATGCCGCTTCCGATGCGCTGAGCGTCCGCCGCGCGGCGCGCAGCGGCGCGCTGGCCACGCATACCAGCGGCCTGGCCCGCGAGTACGTGCAGGGCAACGTGGTGATCCTGCCCGAGGCGCTGGCCGGCGATTTCCTGCGCTACTGCCAGCGCAACCCCAAGCCCTGTCCGCTGCTGGCGGTGTCCGAGCCCGGCGATCCGATGCTGCCCGGCCTGGGCGCGGAACTCGACATCCGCACCGACGTGCCGGCCTACCGCGTCTGGCGCGAGGGCGAACTGGTCGAGCAGCCCACCGACATCCGCACGCTGTGGCGCGACGACCTCGTGAGCTTCGTGATCGGCTGCTCCTTTTCCTTCGAGCATGCGCTCTTGGCCGACGGCATCCGGCTGCGCCACGTCGACCAGGGCCGCAACGTCGCGATGTACCGCACCCATATCCAGACCGCGCGCGCCGGCGCTTTCCACGGGCCGATGGTGGTGTCGATGCGGCCGCTCAAGGCCGCCGATGCGATCCGCGCGGTACAGATCACCTCTCGCATGCCCGAGGTCCATGGCGCCCCGGTGCATCTGGGCGACCCGGCCGCCATCGGCATCGCCGACCTGGCCCACCCCGACTACGGCGACGCGATTGAAATCCGCGCCGGCGAGATCCCCGTGTTCTGGGCCTGCGGCGTGACCCCGCAAGCGGCCATCGCCCAGGCCAAGCCGGCGTTCTGCATCACCCACGCACCGGGCGCCATGCTGGTGACCGACCTTCTCAACCGGCAGCTGGGCCGCTGCTGATCCCCATCCCAAGGAGACTCCCCATGAAGATTCGCTTCTCTGCCGCCCTCGTGGCTGCGCTGGCCGCCACCGCCGCCACGGCCCAGACCAAATGGGACCTGCCGTCCGGCTACGGCGCCAACACCTACCAGGTGCAGAACCTGCAGCAGTTCGCCGACGACGTGGACAAGGCCACCGCCGGCAAGCTCAAGATCGCGGTGCACCCCAACGCCTCGCTGTTCAAGGCCAACGAGATCAAGCGCGCCGTGCAGTCGGCGCAAACCCCGATCGGCGAATTCATCCTCTCCAGCGCCGCCAACGAAGCGCCGGTGTTCGGGCTCGATTCGGTCCCCTTCCTGGCCACCAGCTATGCCGAAGCCAGGCGCCTGCACGAGGTGTCGCAGCCCTACCTGACCAAGACGCTCGCGGCGCAAGGCCTGAAGCTGCTGTACGCCGTGCCGTGGCCGCCGCAGGGCCTGTACTCCATCAAGCCGGTGGCCTCGACCAAGGACTTGAAGGGCACCAAGATGCGCGCCTACAACCCGGCCACTTCGGCCATCGCGCAATCGGTCGGCGCGCAGCCGGTCACGATCCAGCTGGCCGAGCTCAGCGCGGCGCTGGCCACCGGCGGCGTCGACAACTTCCTGACTTCGAGTGCCAGCGGCGTGGACAGCAAGCTCTACGAGCAGGCCAAGTACTTCTACGACGTCAACGCCTGGCTGCCGCGCAACGCGGTGGTGGTGAACCAGAAGGCCTTCGACACGCTCGACAAGGCCACGCAGGACGCCGTGCTCAAGCAGGCCGCCGCCGCCGAGCAGCGCGGCTGGCGCATCAGCGAGGAAAAGGACGGCGAGTACATCAAGCAGCTGGCCGCCAAGGGCATGAAGATCGACGCCACCAGCGAAGTCCTCAAGCAGGAACTCAAGCTCGTCGGCACGCGCATGACCGAGGACTGGCTGCGCGTCGCCGGCGCCGATGGCAAGGCCATCGTGGACGCCTACAAGAAGTAAATCCCCCCACCGGAGACATCCATGCAAACACCGGCACCGAGTGCCACGGTGGAGGGAGCGGCGCGCCTGCCTTCCGACATCGGCACCTTCCCTGCGGCCAGCGCCACCGCGCTGCGCCGCCTGCTCGACGGCCTCTTCTTCGGTGCCGGCATCCTCGGCGCCGGCTGCGTGGCGCTGATCTGCCTGCTGATGGTGGTGCAGAGCCTGGGGCGCCAGTTCGACGTCGCCACCGGCGCCATCACCGACGTGGTGGCCTGGCTGTGCGCAGCAGCCGCCTTCCTGACCATGGCGCATGCCTTCAAGCACGGCGACTTCGTGCGCGTGACGCTGCTGCTGGAAAAGCTCGGACCCGGTGCACGCCGCGTGCTGGAGCTGCTCTCGCTGGGCATCGCGACGCTGGCCACCGCCTACCTGGCCTGGTGGGCCTGCAGGTTCACCTACGAGAGCTGGGCCTTCAACGAAGTGGCGCAAGGCCTGCTGCCGCTGCCGATCTGGATTCCGCAGCTGAGCTTTGCGCTGGGCGCGCTGCTGCTGGTGCTCGCAGTCGTCGACGAATTCGTCATCGTGCTGCGCGGCGGCGTCCCGACCTTTGTGCGACTGGTCGAGGAACGCCATGCGCAGGGCGACTTCTCTTCCGACCTTTGACCTGAGGCCCGAATCATGGACATCCTGATGGTCGGCGGCGTTCTGCTGCTGTTGATGCTGACGCTGCTCTCGGGCGGCGTGTGGATTGCGATGACGCTGGCCATCTGCGGCTGGGTCGGGCAGGCCTTCTTCACCTCGACCCAGCCGGGCCTGAACCTGTTCTCGGCCTTCTGGGAAAGCAACGCGAGCTGGGAGCTCGCCGCGCTGCCGCTCTTCATCTGGATGGGCGAGATCCTGTTCCGCACCAAGCTCAGCGAGGAGATGTTCGAGGGCCTGGCGCCCTGGCTCGGCCGCGTGCCGGGCCGGCTGATGCACACCACCATTCTGGGCTGCGGCATCTTCGGCTCGGTCTCGGGCTCCTCGGCCGCGACCTGCGCGACCATCGCCAAGGTGGCGCTGCCCGAGCTCAAGAAGCGCGGCTACGACGAGAAGATGGCGCTGGGCTCGCTGGCCACGGCCGGCACGTTGGGCATCCTGATCCCGCCCTCGATCACCATGGTGGTCTACGCGGTGGCGGCCGACGCCTCGATCATCCGCGTCTTCCTCGCGGGCTTCCTGCCCGGCTTCGTGCTGATGGCGCTGTTCTCGGGCTACATCATGTGGTGGGCGCTGCGCAACCCGAAGCGCATGCCGCCGGCCGAGCCCGCCATCGGCTTCATCGAGAAGCTGCGCCGCTCGCGCAACCTGATTCCCTGCGGCGCGCTGATCGTCTTTATCTGCTGGGCGCTGGTGGCCGGCTGGGCGACGGCCACCGAATGCGCGGCCTATGGCGTGGTCGGCGCGCTGGCGCTGGCCCTGTGGAGCCGGTCGCTCACCTGGCGCAACTTCGGCGAAGGCCTGATGGGCGCGGCCCGCACCAGCTGCATGATCATGTTCATCCTGGCCGGCGCCGCCTTCCTGACCAAGACCATGGCCTTCACCGGCATCCCGCGCGAGCTGGCGCTGTGGGTCGAGGCCATGCACCTGTCTCCCACGGCGCTGATCGCGGCGCTGGTGGTGGTGTACCTGGTGCTGGGCACCGCGCTCGACGGCATCAGCATGATCGTGCTCACGGCCGCCGTGGTGCTGCCGATGGTGCAGAAGGCCGGCTTCGACCTCGTCTGGTTCGGCATCTTCGTGGTGCTCTTGGTCGAGATCGCCGAGGTCACGCCGCCGGTGGGTTTCAACCTGTTCGTGCTGCAGAACATGACCGGCAAGGACAGCAACCTGATCGCCAAGGCCGCGATTCCTTTCTTCTTCTGCCTGGTGGTGTGCATCGCGCTGATCACGCTGTTCCCGGGCATCGTCACCTGGCTGCCCGACTACGTGATGGGCGTGGCGAAGTGATCGATCGCAGAACCCTTTGCGGCATGGCCTGCGCGAGCCTGCTGCCGGCGGCCCGCGCGCAGACCGTCTGGAAACTGGCCACCGGCTATCGGGCCGAGTCCTTCCATGGTGAGAACCTGCAGCAGTTTGCCGCCGACGCGGCGGCTGGCCCGGGCGGGCTGAGGATCGAACTGCACCCGAACAACAGCCTGTTCAAACTGAACGAGATCGCGCCGGCCGTGCGCGCGGGCAAGCTGGAAGCCGGCGAGACCATCATGGCGAGCCTGGTCAAGGACATGCCTGTCGCCGGCGCCGATGCGGTGCCCTTCATCGTGCGCAGCTATGCCGATGCCCGCCGCATGTGGCGCCACCAGCGGCCGGTGATCGAGGCCAGGTTCGCGGCAGCGGGGCTCAAGGTCCTCTACGCGGTGCCCTGGCCGCCGCAGGGGCTCTATACGCAGAAGCCAATCGCCCGCGCGGCCGACCTGCGCGGCGGCAGGATGCGCACCTACAACCGCACCACCGAGCGCATCGCCGAGCTGATGGGCGCCAGTGCCGTCGACGTCCCCATGGTCGAGGTCGGCAAGGCGCTCGCCGACGGCCGCATCGACAGCATGATCACCTCGGCCGTGACCGGCGTGGAGAACCGGGTCTGGGACCACGTCAGGCACTACTACGAGATCAATGCCTGGTTCCCCAAGAACATCGTGTTCGCCGGCGAGGCTGCCTTCAAGGCGCTGCCGGCACCCGCGCAGCGCAGCCTGATGAACGCCGCCGAGGCCGCCGAAGCACGCGGCTGGGCTGCCAGCGAAAGGGTCGCCGCCACCTCGGTCGATGAACTTCGCCGGCGCGGCATGAAGGTCGAGCCCATCCCGCCGGATCTGCTCACCGACGTCAAGCGCCTGGGCGAGCGCTTCTCGCTCGAATGGGTGCGCGAGGTCGGCGCCGACGCCAACACCATCTTCGTTCCCTACTTCACCCAGCAATGAACAAGCAAGCACACTCCCTCTGGCAGTTCTGGATCGACCGCGGCGGCACCTTCACCGACCTGGTGGGCCGCGCGCCCGACGGCACGCTGCACACCCTCAAGATGCTCTCGGAAAACCCCGAGCACTACCGCGATGCGGCCGTCGAAGGCATCCGCCGCCTGCTCGGCCTGAAAGCCGGCGAGCTGATCACCCCCGAGCGCGTCGAGTGCGTGAAGATGGGCACCACGGTCGCCACCAACGCGCTGCTGGAGCGCAAGGGCGACCGCACGGTGCTGGTCACCACGCGCGGCTTTCGCGATGCGCTGCGCATCGCCACCCAGGCGCGCCCGCGCCTGTTCGACCGCCACATCGTGCTGCCCGAACTGCTGTACGAGCGCGTGATCGAGGCGAAGGAGCGCATCGGTGCCCAGGGCGACGTGGTCCAGGCGCTGGACGAAGCGGCCCTGCGCGCCTCGCTGCAGGCCGCCTTCGACGCCGGCATCCGCGCCTGCGCCATCGTCTTCATGCATGGCTGGCGCTACACCGCGCACGAGCTCGCGGCCGAGCGGATCGCACGCGCCATCGGCTTCACCCAGGTCTCGGCATCGCACAAGACCAGCCCGTTGATGAAGCTGGTGCCGCGCGGCGACACCACGGTGGTCGATGCCTACCTCTCGCCCATCCTGCGCCGCTATGTCGACCAGGTGGCGGCGCAGATGCCGGGCGTGCGCCTGTTCTTCATGCAGAGCTCGGGCGGCCTCACGCAGGCGCAGCGCTTCCAGGGCAAGGACGCCATTCTTTCCGGCCCGGCCGGCGGCATCGTCGGCATGGTGCGCACGGCAGTGCAGGCCGGACACGAGAAGGTGATCGGCTTCGACATGGGCGGCACCTCGACCGATGTTTCTCACTACGCGGGCGAGTTCGAACGCGCCTTCGAAACCCAGGTGGCCGGCGTGCGCATGCGCGCGCCGATGATGAGCATCCACACCGTGGCGGCCGGCGGCGGCTCGGTGATCCGCTTCGACGGCGCGCGCCTGCGTGTCGGCCCCGAATCGGCCGGCGCCAACCCCGGCCCCGCGAGCTACCGGCGCGGTGGGCCGCTCGCCACCACCGATGCCAACGTGCTGCTAGGAAAGATCCAGCCGGCCTGGTTCCCCAAGGTGTTCGGCCCCGCGGCCGACGAGGCGCTGGATCGCGAGGCGGCGAGGCAGCGCTTCGAAGCCATGGCACAAGAGATGAGCGACGCCACCGGCCGCAGCGTGAGCGCCGAGGACGTGGCCAGCGGCGCCTTGCAGATCGCGGTGGCGAGCATGGCCAACGCGATCAAGCGCATCTCGGTGGCGCGCGGCTACGACGTCACGCATTACACGCTGCAGTGCTTCGGCGGAGCCGGCGGCCAGCATGCCTGCCTGGTGGCCGACGCGCTGGGCATGAGCACCGTGTACGCGCATCCGTTCGCCGGCGTGCTGTCGGCCTACGGCATGGGCCTGGCCGACCAGATCGCGATGCGCGAGGCGGCGGTGGAGCGCCAGCTCGACGCCGCGGGTCTCGCAGCGGCGGCCGAGGCCGCCGGGCGCCTGCGTGCCGCGGCCGAAGACGAGCTGGCAGCGCAGGGCGTCGGCCGCGCCGGCATCGAAAGCTTCCATCGCGTGCAGGTGCGCTACGAGGGCACCGACACCGCGCTGCCTTGCACGCTGCCGTTGAGCATGACGCCCGACGAAGCGGTCGCCGCGATCAGCGACGAGTTCGCGCAGGCCTACCGCCAGCGCTTCGCTTTCCTGATGCCGGATCGGGCGCTGGTGATCGAAGCCGTCTCGGTCGAGGCCGTGGGCGCCGGCGAACGCAGCGTATCGGCGCCGCAGGCCGATCCGGCCGAGGGCCATCGGCCCGAGCCGGCCAGCCACGTCTCGATGTACTGCCAGGCCGACGAGCAGCCGGCCGGCTGGCGCCAGGCGGCCCTCCATGTGGGCGAGTCGCTGGCCCCCGGCGCACGCATCGACGGCCCGGCGATCCTGGCCGGCAAGAACGCCACCACCGTGGTCGAACCGGGCTGGCAGGCGCGCGTCACCGCGCTCGGCGTCGAGCTGAAGCGCATCAAGCCGCGCGTATCGGCCCACGCAGTGGGCACCGAGGCCGACCCGGTGATGCTGGAGGTGTTCAACAACCTGTTCATGAACATCGCCGAGCAGATGGGTCTCCGGCTGTCGAACACGGCCTACTCGGTCAACATCAAGGAGCGGCTCGACTTCTCGTGCGCGCTGTTCGACGCCACCGGCAACCTGATCGCCAATGCGCCGCACATGCCGGTGCACCTGGGCTCGATGAGCGAATCGATCAAGACCGTGATCGACGGCAACCTCGGCATGCGTGCGGGCGACGTGTATGTGCTCAACGATCCCTACCACGGCGGCACGCATTTGCCCGACATCACGATCGTCACGCCGGTGTATCTGGAGCAGCAAGACGCCAGGCCGTCCTTCTTTGTCGCCTCGCGCGGCCACCATGCCGACATCGGCGGCATCACGCCCGGCTCAATGCCGCCGTTCTCGACCACCATCGCCGACGAAGGCGTGCTGATCGACAACTTCAAGCTGGTCGACCAGGGCCTGCTGCGCGAGGAGGAACTGCGCGCGCTGCTGGCCGGCGGCGCCCATCCCTCGCGCAACATCGAGCAGAACCTGGCCGACCTGCGGGCCCAGATCGCCGCCAACGAAAAAGGCGTGCAGGAACTCAGGGCGATGGTCGCGCAGTACGGCCGCGCCACGGTGGCCGCCTACATGCAGCATGTGCAGGACAACGCCGAGGAGTCGGTGCGCCGCGTGATCACCGCGCTGTCCGACGGCGAGTTCACGCTGCCGCTGGACAACGGCGCGCAGATCCGGGTGCGGGTGCGCGTGAACACCACCGCGCGCAGCGCGACGGTCGACTTCAGCGGCACCAGCGCGCAGCTCTCCAACAACTTCAACGCGCCCAGGTCGATCACCATGGCTGCCGTGCTCTACGTGTTTCGCACGCTGGTGGACGACGACATTCCGCTCAACGCCGGCTGCCTGAAGCCGATCCACGTGGTGGTGCCCGAAGGCTGCATGCTCAACCCGACGCCGCCGGCCGCCGTGGTGGCCGGCAACGTGGAGACCTCGAGCTGCGTGACCAACGCGCTGTACGGCGCGCTGGGCGTGATGGCGGCCAGCCAGTGCACGATGAACAACTTCACCTTCGGCAACGCGCAGCACCAGTACTACGAAACCATCTCGGGCGGTTCGGGCGCCGGCTCGGGCTTCGACGGCACCAGCGTCGTGCAGACCCACATGACCAACTCGCGCCTGACCGATCCCGAGGTGCTGGAATTCCGCTACCCGGTGCGGCTCGACAGTTACGAGATCCGCGCGCGCTCGGGCGGCGCCGGCCGCTGGCGCGGCGGCGACGGCGGCGTGCGCAGGATCCGCTTCCTGGAGCCGATGACCGCATCGATACTCAGCAACGGCCGCGACCACGGCGCCTTCGGCATGGCCGGCGGCCAGCCGGGTGCCGTCGGCATCAACCGAGTCGAGCGCGCCGACGGGCGCATCGAAGCGCTGGGCCACAGCGCGCAGGTCGAGATGGCGGTGAACGACGTGTTCGTGATCGAAACGCCGGCAGGCGGCGGCTACGGCACGGCCTAGACGGGTTCGCGGCGCGTGCCGGTGTGGCCGTTCAGCAGCGCCGGCACTTCGCTGCGTCCGATGCCGAGGTCGAGCAGCTCGTGCTCGCTCATGGCCGCGAGCTGCAGCGCCTGGTGGCGCTCGCGGCGCTTGGCCAGCGCACGCGCGAACCAGTCGATAAAGGCTTGCAGCGGTTCCTTTGCGGGCAGATTCATCCTGAGTTCCATCGCGTCTCTCCTTGAGATGCAGCGATGGTGCGACGCCGCGTGCTATTGTGGAAGTTGAGATTTCTGAAGCCACCAATCAGGATTCCTGATGCGACAGCTGAACCTGGACCAACTCCGCACCCTGGTATCGATCTCCGATCTGGGCACCTTCTCCGCCGCCGCGCAGGCGCTGCACCTCGCGCAGCCGACGGTGAGCCTGCACATCAGCGAGCTCGAATCGCGGCTCGGCGCGCCGCTGGTGGTGCGCGGCAGCCGGCGCGTGACGCCCACCGCGGCCGGCGCGGCGCTGGTGGAGCGCGCGCGACGCCTGTTGCGCGATGCCGACGAGGCGGTCGATGCGGTGCGGCGCCAGGCCGAAGGGCGCGTGGGCCGCGTGCGCCTGGGCACCTCGACCGGCGTGGTGGTCGACCTGCTGCCGCAGGTGCTCGAAGCGCTGGAGGAGCACCACGCGGGGATCGACGTCGAGGTCAGCATCCTCGGTTCGAACGAGGCGATGTCGCGGCTGGCGGCCGGCACGCTCGACATCGGCCTGGTCGCGATGCCGCAGCCGCCGCTGCGCGACCTGGTGGTCACGCACTGGCGCAGCCAGGCCATGATGGCTTTCGTGCCGCAGCGCTGGAAGGCGCCGAAACGGGCCACGCCGCAGTGGCTGGCCGCGCAGCCCTTGATCTTCAACGACGCCACCACCCACATGTATCGGCTGACGATGGAATGGTTCGCCGCCGCCGGCCACTCGCCGCGCGCCCGCATCGAGCTCAACTACGACGCGGCGATCCGAAGCCTGGTGGCCGCCGGCTACGGCGCCGCGCTGCTGCCGCTGCAGCAGACCACCGATGCGCCGCTCAACGAGCGCATGCAGGTCCTGCCGCTTTCCCCGCGCCTGGTGCGCCGGCTCGGCATCGCGCACCGGCCGCGCGCCACGCTCGACGGCGCCACCGAGAGCGTGCTTGAAATCCTCGCGCGCTTCGGGCAGGCCTAGGCCGTGGCGGCGTGGTGCTCCAGCCGGGCGCGGTCCAGCAGCTCGATGCTGCGGTAGCCCACGCGCAGCGTCCCGTCCTCTTCCCACAGCTTCAGTTGCCGGTTCACGCTCTGGCGCGAAACACCGAGCATGAAGGCGAGGTCTTCCTGCGACACGGCGAGCAGGGTACTGCCGGCGCGCGCATCCAGCGTCAACAGCCGATGCGCGAGCCGGACCGGCAGCGGCATCAGGATTGCGTCGTCGATCCAGGCCAGGGCCTGTCGCAGGCGCAGGCACACCAGCCGCGTGAACGCCATGTGCACGTCCGGACGCGTCGCGATCAGGTGGTGGAAGTCGCTCGCGGCCACCACCGCCATCTCGGTGGCGTCGACAGCGCAGGTGTCGTACACGCGCTCGCGTCCGACCAGGAGCGATACTTCGCCGAACCAGTGGCCGGGCTCGAGCATCGAGATCACTGCCTCGCGCCCGCCGGAGGCGACCACGCTCACGCGCAGCGAACCGCTCACCACGCCGAACAAGGCATCGGGCGAGGAGCCCTTGTGGAAAAGCGAATCGCCGCGTGCCAGCGTCCGGCGATGGGCCACGGCGAGCAGGGTTTGCTGAATGTCTTCGGGCAGGCGCATGTCGTCTGCGCCTTGGCCGGGCGGGGGCGTCGAGTCTGGCATTGCGGGTTTCTCCGGAGAAGCAACTGCCAACAAAGGACAGTCTGCGCGCAGACGCCTGCCGATAGTACCCACGATGAACAACCCCACACCACTCCAAGCGCTGCGCGAGCGACTCGTGCTCGACCATTTCGCCGACGAAACCCGGCAGGACTTCGATGCCGTGCTCGGCACCTTTCCGCATCCGCACTACGAACTCATCGCCAGCGGCGAGGTGCACGACGGCATCGACAAGGTGCGTGCGTACTACGCCGAGACGCGCAAGGCCTTTCCGGATCAGCGCCACGAGATCATCCGGCTGCGCCACGCCGACGATTCGGTGGTCGTCGAGTTCTGGCTGCTGGGCACCCATCGCGGGCCGCTCAAGGGCCTGCCGCCGACGGGCAATGCCTTCCGCTGCCGGATGGTCGCGTTCTTCATCTTCGAGGGCGAGCGGCTGGTGTGCGAGCGCGTCTACTACGACACGCTCAGCATGCTCCGGCAGCTGCTGGTCGGCATGCCGAGTGCGGCGCTGCCGGGTTTGATCGGAGCGCTGCTCGGCCAGCCCCGGGCCGAGGCGGCGACTGGGGCGGCGCTGGCCTGATCGCGCCATGAACGCAATCGATCTCAAGGAGCGCCATGCCGTCGTCACCGGCGGCGCGCGCGGCATCGGGCTGGCCATTGCACGTCGTTACCTGGAGGCCGGCGCGAGCGTCGCGCTGTGGGACCTCGAAGCCGGCGCACTCGCCGAGGCCCGTGAGCTGCTGGCGCCGCTCGGGCGGGTGCACACTGCGGTGGTCGACGTGCGGCAGGAGGCGCAGATCGAACAGGCCGCGCAAGAGTCGCACGAGGCCTTCGGCGACGTGCACATCCTGGTCAACAACGCGGGCGTGCTCGGCCCGGTGGCGCCGAGCTGGGACTACACGCCGGCGCAATGGCGCGAGGTGCTGGACATCAATCTCACGGGCGCGTACCTCTGTTGCCGTGCGCTGGTGCCCCCCCATGCGGGCCGTGCGCAGCCGCGAGCCAAGGCGGGACCCGGGCGCACCGGCGAGGCAGCGCGTGATCAACATCGCCTCGGTGGCCGGCAAGGAGGGCAATGCCTTCAATGCCGCCTACTCGGCATCCAAGGCCGGGCTGATCGCCTTCACCAAATCGCTGGCCAAGGAGCTCGCCGGCGACGGCGTGCTGGTCAACTGCATCACGCCGGCCTCGGCCGACACCGCGATCTTTGCCGGCGTTCCGCCCGAGCACCGCGAAGAGATGCGCCGCGTACTGCTGGGGCGTGTACCGATGGCACGCTTCGTCGAAGTCGACGAGGTCGCCGCCATGGCCTGCTGGCTCGCTTCGGCCGACTGCTCCTTCAGCACCGGCGCCGTGTTCGACATTTCGGGCGGGCGCTCGGTCTACTGAGCGGCACCCGGATCAAGAAAAGAGGAGACAAGCCATGATCCGCGATCCCCATCGGATCGGCCTGCTGCCGATCACCGACTTCGACGGCGCCCGCAGCGCGCCGATGCCGCAGGACCGGCTGCGTGCGCTGCGCCATCGCGGCGCACAGTTCCGCGAGCGCTTTCTCGACGAAGCGCCGGTGCGTTGCGCGCGCAGCGTCGACCTGCTGCGCATCCCGTATCCGGCCTGGTACGCCTTCAGCGGCGTGTATGCGCAGCAGCTGCTGAAGCCGCACATGGTCCACCTGCTGTCGCGCACCGTGTTGATCCAGTTCAAGGACTTCGAAGGCCAGCTTCGCACGCTGCTCTTCACGCCGGCCGACTTCGAGGCCGGCGGCGAGACACCCTATTTCAAGCGGCTGAGCGAGCAGACGCCGAAATTCCTGCACAGCACCATCGCACCGATCTATTCGACCGTGCCGCAGGCCCTGGCGAACATGGGCGTGGCGCCGGCGCAGATCGACTACATCAGCTATGACCACCTGCACACGCAGGACCTGAGGCGTTGGCTCGGCACCGGCACGACGCCGGGCCTCATGCCCAACGCGAAGCTGCTGGTGCATCGGCAGGAGCTTGCGAGCGTGCAGGGCCTGCTGCCCGTGCAGGCCGACTGGTACTGCCCGCACGGGCTGGACGGCATTCCGGCCGAACGCATCCTCGGCTTCGGGGGCAGCGTGCAACTGGGCCGCGGCGTGGCGCTGGTGCATACGCCCGGCCATACCGAAGGCAACCATTCGCTGGTGTACCGCACGCCCGACGGCATCCGCGTGAGCAGCGAGAACGGCGTGTCGGCCGACAGCTGGGCGCCCGAGCATTCGCGCCACAACGGCATTCGCCGCTACGCTCTTGCCACGGGCGCGGAAGCGATCCTCAACGGCAACACGCAGGAAGGCAGCAACGACCAGTACCTCTCGATGGTGCTCGAGAAGACCATCGCCGGCGCCTCGGCCACGCACGAGTTCAGCAACGTCGTGCCGTCGAGCGAGTGCACGCCGCACTGGCTGTTCCCGGGGGCGCCCGCGAGCCACCTGTGGGGCGAGACCGCCTTTGGCACGCCGGTGGCGGCCTGAGACGCGCGCACGAAACACGACAACGAAGGAGAAACCCGATGAACACCGCAACCCTCGCCGGCTCCCCCACCGGCGCCCCGCACGAAATGGCGGCGCGCGCCGACGACGCCCTCTTTCGCAAGATCACCTGGCGGCTGATCCCGCTGTTGTTCGCGTGCTATGTCCTCAACTACCTGGACCGCACCAACGTCGGCTACGCGCAGTTGCAGATGAAGGACCAGCTGGGCTTCAGCGATGCGATCTTCGGGCTCGGCGCCGGCATCTTCTTCGTCGGCTACGCGCTGTTCGAGATCCCGAGCAACCTGATGCTGGCGCGCATCGGCGTGCGCGCGACGCTGCTGCGCATCATGGCGCTGTGGGGGCTGACTTCGGCCGCGATGATGTTCGTCAGCACGCCCACGCAGTTCTACGTGCTGCGCTTCCTGATCGGCGTGTTCGAGGCCGGGTTCGCGCCCGGCGTGCTGTTCTACCTGACGCTCTGGTACCCCTCGCGCCGCCGCGCACAGGTCACGGCGCTGTTCTTCATGGCCTATGGCGCCGCGCCCATCGTCGCGGGGCCGATCGCCGGGCTCACGATGACCTATCTCGACGGCGCTCTCTCGCTCAGGGGCTGGCAATGGCTGTTCCTGCTGGAGGGCCTGCCGAGCGTGCTGCTGGGCATCGCGGCCTTCCTCTGGCTTTCCAACAGCCCCGCCGATGCGCCCTGGCTCAGCGGCGCCGAAAAGCTGCGCGTGCTGCGCACGCTGGAGGAAGACCAGGCCGCGCAAGGCTCGGCCGGGCGCCAGACCATCGGCAGCGCGCTGCGCGACGCGCGCGTGTGGCTGCTGGGCTTCATGTCCTTCCTGATCATCCTGGGCAGCTACGCGCTGGCGTTCTGGCAGCCGACGATGATGAAGGCCATGGGCCTCAGCGTGCTGCAGATCGGCTTCTATTCCATCGTGCCTGCGGTGGTCGGCATCGCGTCAAGCATCCTGGTCGGCCGCCATTCCGACCGCACGCGCGAGCGACGCTGGCACTTTGCGGTGGCGGCAGTCGTCGGCGCGCTCGGCTTGTCGCTCACCACGCTGTTCATGCACAACCCGCCGGCCGCGGTGGCCTGCCTGGCGCTGGCCGCGGCGGGCATCGGCAGCGCCTTCATCATCCTGTGGGCGGTGCCCGGATCCTTCCTGTCGAAGAACGCTGCCGCCACCGGCATCGCGCTGATCAGCACCGTGGGCGGGAGCGCGGGCATGGTGGCGCCGATGATGGTCGGTGTGATCAAGACCGCGACCGGCGGCTTCGGCTTGAGCCTCTACATCCTGAGCGGCGCGCTCGTGCTGTCGGCGCTGTTGATGCTGCTGGCGCTGCCGAGGAGCGCGCTGCCGCAGGCTCAGCGCGGTTTCTGAAAGTCGCCTTCGATCCACACCGCCGCGCTGTCGGCATTGAGCTTGAAGCCCGGGGCCACGCGCACCTCACCCAGCTGCGCGCCGAGTTCGTCGTGCGCGCGGAGCACGGCATGCGGGTTGTCCTCGTCCGGCACGATCTGCAGCGAGACTCGGATGCGCTCCGACCCCGCGCCGACGCTCACGCTCTTGTTGAGCTGCGCATGCAGCTGCTGCTCGTGCCGGCGCAGCACCTCGGCAGCCGTCTTGACCAGCGTGTGGAAGGCCGGCGCATCGAGCGGCTTGGGATTCTTCTTGTCGCGGCCCATGGTCCAGGGCCCGACCAGCGCTGGTTCGGGGTCGCCGTGGCGCGTCATCGAAACGGCCCAGCCGTCGTCGTCTTCGTTCTTGATCACGCGGGCGGTCCAGCGCTCGTCGCTCCAGAGGGTGGCTTCTTGAATGAGGGTGGTCTGTTCTGTCATGGGGGTGGGTCAGAAGATGGAAAGGCCGGTGCGCGCAACGAAGAGTTCGAGCGCCTTCATGCCCAGCAGCGAATTGCCCGTGGCATCGAGCGCGGGCGACCAGACGCACAGCGTGAGCTGGTCGGGCACCACCGCGACGATGCCGCCGCCGACGCCGCTCTTGCAGGGCAGCCCGATCGAGAAGGCCACGTCGCCGGCGGCGTCGTAGGTGCCGCAGGTCAGCATCAGTGCGTTGATGCGCCGCGCATGGCGCTCGGTCGTGATCTCCGGCTCGCCGTCGCGCGGGTGGGCGCCGTCGCGGCACAGGAAGCCGGCGGCGCGCGCCAGTTGCACGCAGCTCATGCGGATCGCGCACTGGTGGAAGTACATGTCGAGCACGGCCTCGACGCCATTGTCGAGCTTGCCGAAGCTCTTCATGAAATTCGCGAGCGCGTAGTTGCGGTAGCCCGTCGCGGCCTCGGAGGCTGCCACCTCGGAATCGAAGCCGATGGGCTCGCCGCACAGGTTGCGCATGAGTTCGAGGATGTCGGCCTTGGCATCGCCCTGGCTCACGAGCCGGTCGGCCACGGCGATGGCGCCGGCATTGATGAAGGGATTGCGCGGTCTGCCCTGCTCATGCTCGAGCTGCACCAGCGAGTTGAATGGATTGCCCGAAGGCTCGCGGCCGATGCGCTCCCACAGCGCGTCGCCCATGCGCCGCATCGCGAGCGTGAGCGTGAAGAGCTTGGAGATGCTCTGGATCGAGAAGGGCGTCGTAGCATCGCCGGCAGATGCCTCCTGTCCCTGGCAGGTTCGCAGCGCGATTCCGAACTGCTGCGCCGGCACGCGCGCGAGCGCGGGGATGTAGCTGGCGACCGTGCCGCCGGCGCCCAGCAGGGGGCGGATTGCGGCGTTGATCTCGTCGAGGATGGGTTGGAAGTTCATGAGCGTGGGCGTGACGCATTCATTTCGGTGGATTCTGCAGTCGCTTCCACGCAATGACCGGCCAGTCGCTGCGCATCTGGGCCGTCTCGCCGCCATAGACAACACTGCCGCCTTCCAGCGCATCCGGAAATAGCGCAGAAAACCCCGACAGCCCCCTGAAGTAGTCGGAGTTGACCGTGGCGCCGGCCTTGATCTCGACCGCGCGGAATCGACGTCCGGATGGCAGCAGCAGATCGACTTCGTTGCCGGTGGCGTCGCGGTAGAAATACATCTCCGCCGTCTCGCCGCGGTTGAAACGCGATTTCAACGCCTCGATGACCACGAAGTTCTCGAACAGGCTGCCGAACAGCGGATCGCGCGCGACCTGTTCCGGCGTACGCAGGCCGAGCAGCCAGCACGCCAGCCCCACATCGTGGAAGTAGAGCTTGGGACTCTTGACCAGACGCTTCGATGTGTTGGTGAACCAGGGCGGCAGGACGTGCACGATGTAGCTGGTCTGAAGCAGGTCCAGCCAGGCTCGCGCAGTCGCGTGCGAGACGCCGGCATCGTTGCCCAGGCTCGTCAGGTTCACGAGCTGGCCGATGCGACCTGCGCACAGGCGCACGAAGCGCTCGAAGCGTTGCAGGTCGTGCACTGCAGCCAGCTGGTGCAGATCGCGTTCCACGTAGGTCGCAAAGTAGTCGCCGAGGGCCTGCGAAGGATCCAGGCCGCGGTCGTGGATGCGCGGATAGAAGCCCGTAAGCAGGGTCTGTGAAAGTTCGGGAACGGGATGGATCTGTGCGACTTCCGCGAGCGAAAACGGCAGCAGGCGCAGCACGGCCGTTCGGCCCGCCAGCGACTGGCTTACGTGCGACATCAGTTCGAATTGCTGGCTGCCGGTCAGGATGAAACGGCCTGGCTACGCATCCTCGTCGACCAGCGATTGCAGATAGGACGGCAGTTGCGGCGCGCGCTGGATCTCGTCGACGATGGCGCCGGCTTCGATGCCCTTCAGGAAGCCGCGCGGATCTTCCTGCGCAAAGCGGCGGGTGTCAGGGTCTTCCAGCGTGACATAGCGCTTGCCGGCGAACAACTCGCGGCACAACGTGGTCTTGCCGCTTTGCCGTGGACCCGTGAGGGTGAGCACCGGGTACTGCTGTGCCAGGCGTGCGGCCAATGGGGCGATGTCGCGCGGGATCATGCCCCGATTCTAGGCAGGTCGTGCAAATTGAAGAAATTTTCTTCAGTTTGCACGACCCATTGATTCAGGCTTTTCCTTCACGCCCGCGCGTCGGTTCACCAGCACGATACCCAGGGCCACGCCTGCCAGCGCCAGCACCAGCTGCAAGGTCAGCGGCTCCTTGAGCAGCACCACGCCGAACACCAGCGCGAACAAGGGCGTGAGAAAGGTGAAGGACGAGATGCGCGTCGCCGGATAGTGCCGGAGCATCCACATCCAGGCCAGGTAGCTCGCGAAGGCGCCGATCGCGGTCTGCAGGAAGATCGAGAACCAGGCGTAGGTGGAGTATGAGAAGCCCCACCGCTCGCCGAGCGCGAGCGACAGCAGCGGCGAGACCGCCGCGGTGACCGCGATCTGATAGAAGAGCGTCTTCTCGGCGCTGGCAGTGGCGAGCCGGGTGGCGCGGATCGCCAGTGTCGTGAGCCCCCACAGCACGCCGGCCGCGAGCGCCAGCGCATCGCCGAACAACTGGCCCGAGCTGCTGTGGCCGAAGCTCTCGCTGAAGGCCAGCACCACGCCGGCGAAGGCGATCGCAAGCCCGATCCATTGCATGCCGCGCAGCCGTTCGGCCGGCACGAAGCGCGGCAGCAGCAATGCCACCACGAAGGGCGAGGTGTAGAGAAACACCGTGAGCCGCGAGGCGGTGGTGTGCTGCAGCCCGATGTAAATGCAGGTGAACTCGCCCGCGAACAGCAGGCCCGCGAGCAGCCCGCCGGCGAGCGTGCCGTCGCGCTCGAACAGCGGCACGCCGCGCCACAGGCACCACAGCCACAGCAACACCACCGCGCCCACCATGCGGATCGATGCCTGCCACAGAGGAGGCACCTCGGTCACGGTGGTCTTGATCAGGATCTGCTGCAGTCCCCAGAAAGCGCAGCAGGCGAGCAGCAGGGTGGTGGCACGGGTGTCGAGGTGGTGTTTTCTTTCGATCATTCTTTTCTTCTGGGACTTGTCTCTGTTCTGGGTGGGGCAAGCGCATACGAGGGATTGCCGTGCGTGCCGATCATCAGGTCGTCGACGACGAGCTCGACATCGGGCACGGCGCGCGCCGCCCGCGTCAGCCGCTGCGCCAGCGCGCGCGATGGCACGCAGCCTTGCAGATAGACCCAGCGCCGCTGCACCACGGCCCAGACGCTCGCGCGCTTTACGCCGGGCACGGCGGCAAGCGCCGTCTGCAGCTTGGGTGCCAGAACCTTGTCGTAGCGGTAGGCGTTGCTGTCGCTGCACTTGCCTTCGAGCCAGCAGCTGGTGCCGCGCTCCAGCCGCGCATGCATCTGGCTGCGGCGCTCTTCGGCGGTGTAGAGCGGGCCTTCTGGCACGGGGCAGCCGCGCGCACCCGACGACACCTGGAAGAAGGGATCGTCGAACCAGTTTTTCTTCTCGGGGCTGGCGATGGCTGCTGCGCAGGCCATGGCGAGCAGTGCCACCGGCGCCGCGCGGCGCAGGCGTAAAGGCATGCGCCGATCGTAGCCCGCCTGCGCGAATCCTTCAGGCGGTGGCCGGGGGACGTTGCTGCGCGCGGTGCAGGTCGGCCGTGGGATGCACGCGCTGGATCGGCGCGCGCTGGACATCGCGGCGCGCAATGGCGGCCACTTCGCTCATCAGCGCGCGCGCATCCCAGTCGATCGGCCAGCCCTGCCAGAGGCGCAGCGCGCCGTTGACGAACACCGCCTCGATCTGGTCGCGGTTCGCGAAGCGCACCAGCTCCCAGCTGAGGTCCCAGCTCGGCACGAACTCCGGCACGTCGAGGTCCAGCAGCAGGAAATCGGCGGCCAGGCCGCAGGCGATGCGGCCGGTGACGCTGCCCAGGCCCGCGGCCTCGGCGCCGCGGTGCGTGGCGTGGTCGAGCCAGAGCCAGCCGCCACCGCAGGAGGAGTCGCCGTTGGCCAGGCCGTGCGTCAGGCGCTGGGTGGCCTCGGCCGCGTCCATCAGCCGAAAGCCGTCGGCGCGCGTGCCGTCGGTGCCGAGGCCGAAGGGCACGCCCAGCATGGCCAGCAGGCCGGCATCGAGCACCGCGTTGCCTTTCCATTGGCTGGCCACCGGGTTGTAGGCGACGGCGGCGCCGCTGTCGCGCAAGAGGCCCATTTCACGCGGCGTCAGCAGCGTGGCATGCGCGAGCAGGGCCGAGGCGTTGAGCGCGCCGCAGGCATGCAGCAGTTCGAGCGGACGCTGGCCGCGCGCGACCAGCGAGCGTTCGACGGCAGCCAGGTGTTCGTTCACATGGGTCTGGAAGCGGCGCCCGCTTTCCTGCGTGAGGGCCGCCACGTCGTGCAGCATGCGATCGGTCGCGGCCTCCGGGATCGAGATCGCGAGCGAGGGATGCACCAGCGGGTCGTGTTCGAGCCGGGCCAGGAAGGTCGCGGCCGCGTCAAGGATGCGCCGGGTGCCGGCCTCGTCGCCTTCGAGGCCCGCGTCGTTGCAGATCATGCCGAGCACGCAGCGGATGCCGGTGTCGCGTGCCGCGCTCGCCACGGCATCCAGGCCGACCTCCGACCGGGTGCCCGCATCGACCACCGTCGTGAAGCCGCCGCGCAGCGACTCGAGCGCCGAGAGCTTGGCGGCGAGGTAGGCCGCTTCGGCACCGAGCGTGGATTCCATCGGCACCCAGATGCGGCGGAAGATCTCCGAGGGTTCGCCGAAGGCGAGCGCCTTGCCGAAGGACTGGGTCAGGTGCGTGTGGGTGTCGACCAGGCCCGGCATCAGGAGCCGCTGGGGCAATGCGATCGGCGCCAGGCCCGGATGCGCCGCGCTCACCTCGGCCAGCCGGCCCACCTGCGCGAAGCGGCCGTCGCGCACCAGCACGGCCATGTCCTGCTGCGGGCCCTCGGGCAGCATCAGCCATTCGGGGGCCAGCAACAAGTCCTTGCGTGTGTCGAGTTGGTCAGGAGACAGCATGGTCGCTCCGTTGAAAGTCTCAGGCCAGCAGCAGCCAGGCGAACCAGGCCCCCACGGCCAGCAGCAGCAGGGACACCATGCGCTGCATCTGCCGCACGTCGAGCAGGGCCGCGGCGCGCTGCCCCGCGATCGAGCCCGCCAGCATCAACACGCCGCAAAGCAGCGCAAGTGAAAGATCGAGCCGCCCTTCGATCGCATGCACCGTGCTGCTCGCCAGCGCCACGGGCAACTGGATGGCCTGCGCCGCGACCACCGCGAAGGCGAGCGGCTGGCGCAGCAGCATCAGGAGCGGGATCACCAGCACCGGCCCGCCGGTGCCGGTGAGTGCGGAGCCGAGCCCCACCAGCGCACCCAGCGCGAGCAGGGCCGTGGTGCCGAGCGCTGCCACAGATGCGGGCGCCGGGTTGGATGCCGCCATCAAGCCGCGCCAGCCCGCGAAAAGCACCAACGCCGTCACGCCGGACATGAGGAGCCCGGCCGGCAGCCAGCGCAGCAGCAGCGCGCCGGCGGCGGCACCCGCGAGCGCGCCCGCGAGCAAGGGCACGCAGCGCGCGGCCAGGGTCGGCTCCCGGTGCAGCGGGCCGAGCGCCACCAGCGCCGGCAGCGCGAAACCCAGCGATGCCGCGGCAATGGCCTGCGGCAGCGGCACCGCGCCCAGCTGGGTCAGCACCGGCACCAGCAGCACGCCGCCGATGCCGCTGGCGCCGATCAGCCCGCCGGCCAAGAGCACGGCCGGCAGCACGATCCAGGCGCTGGTCATCGTCATCAGCATCGGGAATCTCTCGTTGTCACTCGGCCTTGATGCCGGCGGTCTGGACCACGCCGGCGATGGTCTTGCGTTCCTTGGCCAGATAGTCGGCGAAGGCCGGGCCGGCGATCAGCTGCGGCTTGACCGCAATGTCACCGAGCTTGCGCGCGATTTCCGGGTCCTTGAGGGTGGCGTCGAGCGCGCTCACCCAGGCCGCGATCACGGCGGGCGGGGTGCCGGCCGGGGCCAGCACGCCGAGCCACGAATCCATCTCCAGGCCCTTGAGTTCCGGCGTTTCGGCCAGCGCCGGTATCGCCGGCGCGCTGGGCGAACGGGCCAGCGAGGTGACGCCGAAGGCCTTGACCTTGCCGTCCTTGATGAAAGGCTGCGCCAGCGTGAGCGGCAGCACCGCCAGATCGACCTGGCCGCCCGCCACGTCGGTCAGCACCTGCGGCCCGGACTTGTAGGGCACGTGCACGATGTCGATGCCGGCGCGCTGCTTGAACATCTCGGCCGTGACGTGCAGCGAGGTGCCGACGCCGTCGGTGCCGAAGTTGAGCTTGCCGGGCTGCGCCTTCGCGAGCTGGATGAGTTCGGCCGCGGTGCGCGCGGGCAGCGCCGTCTTGCCGATCAGCACGAAGGGCGAGGTGCCCACCGTCGCGACCGGCACGAAATCCTTGAAGGTGTCGTAGCGCACGGCCGAGGGTGCGACCAGCGGCGCGACGTTGAGCGGGCTGGCCACCGCGAACAGCAGCGTGTAGCCGTCGGCCGGCGAGCGCGCGGCCTTCTGGGTGCCGATGGTGCCGGCCGCGCCGGCCACGTTCTCGATCACCACCGGCTGCTTGAGCAGCTCGCCGAGCTTGGCAGTCAAGAGGCGCGCCGTGGCGTCGACGCCGCCGCCGGCCGAGAACGGCACAATCAGCGAGATCGGTTTGGCGGGGTAGCCCTGGGCCTGGGCGGCGCCGAGGCTGGCGCCGAGCGCGAGCGCGGCGGCGGAACGGAAGAAGGCGCGGGTTGCAAACATGGTCGTTTCCTCGGTCGATGGAATGAACGGAAAGAAAAGCACCCAGACGGTGTGAGATACTACTTGTTATGACATGTCATAACAAGCCATACAAACCCTATGCCAAATCAAATCCCAGGGTGACGAATGTCTGAACTTCCGCAATCGCTGCATGCACAGCTTCGCGACGCGCTGCGTGCGCGCATCCTCGACGGCCGGCTCGCGCCTGGCGCCAAGCTGCCTTCCGAAGCCGAACTGACGGCCGAGCACGGCGTAAGCCGCATCACCGTGCGGCAGGCTCTGGGCGCGCTGCAGGCCGAGGGCTTGATCGTCAAGCTGCACGGAAAAGGTGCTTTCGTGTCCCATCCGAAGGCGGCGCAGAGCCTGAACCGCCTGCAGGGCCTCAACGAGGCGCTGGCGCTGGAGCAGCATGCGGTCAGCAGTAAGCGGCTCGCGTGGCGCGAAGTGAAGGCGCCGGCTGCCGTGGCGCGCCAGCTGCAGCTCGCGGCCGGCGAGACGGTGTACCACCTGCAGACGCTGCGCTACCTCGACCGCGAGCCGCTCTCGGTCAACAACTCCTACCTGCCGCGCTTCCTGGGCGAGAAGCTGGCGCGCGTGGACTTCTCGCAGCGCGATCTGATCGAGGTCTTCGAGCACGAAGGGGGCCTGGAGATCGGCGAGGCGCAGCTCGAGATCGGCGCCGGCCTGGCCCGGCCGCAAGAAGCGAAGCTGCTGCAGCTCGCGCCCGGCTCGCCGGTGCTGCAGGTCGAGCGGCTGGTGCACGCGGCCGGCGGCGGGCCGGTGCATGTGGAGACCGCGGTCTACCGCGCCGACACCTTCCGCTACAAGCTCACCCTGCGTCGCTGAGCGCTGCCCGCGCTACAGCGGATGTTCGGTATAGAAGCGCCCGCCGTGGAACAGTAAGGGCGAGGCGCCCGGGTTGTGCGTGCAGCGTTCGACCTCGCCGACGAAGATCACGTGGTCGCCTTCGTCGTAGCGGCTGCGGTTGAAGCATTCGAAGATCGCAGCCGCGCCCACCAGCACCGGCGCGCCGCCCAGGCCCTCGGTGAAGGCCACATCGGCCCAGCGGTCGACGTTCTTGGTCGCAAAGCGTTCGGCCAGGTCCTTCTGGCTGGCGGACAGGATGTTGATCGCGTAGTGCGAGCCGGTGCTGAGCGCCGCCATCGAGGCCGCGCCGCGCGCCAGGCTCCATAGCACCAGCGGCGGGGCCAGCGAGACCGAGTTGAAGGAATTGGCCGTCAGGCCGACGAGGCTGCCGTCGGCGGCGCGCGCGGTGACGATGGTCACGCCGGTCGCGAACATGCCGAGGGCCTCGCGGAATTCGTCGGACGTGAAGGAAGGCGGTTGCGCCTGGGCAGGAGCGGTCACGGGGAGGCGGGGAAGTGAAGGCCTATTCTGGCCGATCGCCTCGGACGGCGCTGTCCGGGAGGTTTCAGCCGAAGAACCAGTAGCCGACGGCGATGGCGCCGATCACCCCCGCCAATTCGGCCAGCAGCGCGCATCCCACCGCATGCCGCGCACGCTGGATGCCGACCGCCCCGAAGTACACGGCCAGCACATAGAACGTGGTCTCGGTGCTGCCCTGGATGGTGGCCGCGACCCGCGCCGCGAAGCTGTCGACGCCCTGGCTCTGCATGGTCTCGATCAGCATCGCGCGCGCCGCGCTGCCGGAGAAGGGCTTGACCAGCGCCGTGGGCAGCGCATCGACGAAGCGTGCGTCCCAGCCCGTCAGCCCTACCAGCCAGCGGATACCGGCGAGCACCATGTCGAGTGCGCCCGAGGCCCTGAGCACGCCGACCGCGCACAGCATCGCGACCAGGTAGGGCAGCAGGTTCTTCGCGACGTCGAAGCCTTCCTTGGCGCCCTCGATGAAACACTCGTAGACCTTCACGCGCCGCAGCGCGCCGGCCAGCAGGAACGCGACCACGATCCCGAACAGCGTGAGGTTGCCGAGCAGCGAGGACAGCGAAGCCAGGGCAGCGGATGAAAGCGTCGCCAGCAGCGCCATGAAGCCGCCGAGCAGCAGCGCGCCCGGCAGCAGGTAGGCCAGCACCACCGGGTCCCACAGCCTGAGGCGCTGCACGAAGGCCACCGAGAGCAGCCCGACCAGCGTGGAAGCGCTGGTCGCGATCAGGATCGGCAGGAACACCAGCGTCGGATCGGCCGCGCCCTGCTGCGCGCGGTACATGAAGATCGTGACGGGCAAGAGCGTCAGCGAGGAGGCGTTGAGCACCAGGAACAGGATCTGCGCGTTGCTTGCGGTGGTCGTGCTCGGATTGAGCGTCTGCAGTTCGCGCATCGCCTTCAGGCCCATCGGCGTGGCCGCGTTGTCCAGGCCCAGCGCATTGGCCGCGAAGTTCATCGTGATGAGGCCCAGCGCCGGGTGGCCCGCGGGCACCTCGGGCATGAGGTGCCGGAACAGCGGCCCCAGCATGCGCGCGAGTCCGGCCACCAGCCCGGCTGCCTCGGCGATGCGCAGGAAGCCCAGCCACAGCGTGAGCGTGCCGAACAGCAGCACCATCACTTCGACCGACAGCTTGGCCATCGCGAACAGGCTTTCGACCAGGGCGGCGAACACCGCGGCGTCGCCGCCGACGAGCCAGCGCACAAGCGCAGCCAGCGCTGCCGTCAGAAAGAAACCGAGCCAGAGGCCGTTGAGCACGCGTATCCCTTGTTGAATGCGCGCCGATCATAGGGGGCGGTGCAGCGTTACATTGCGGCGGATGTCGAAGCTCGCGAAATTCGGCGCCGTGCTGATGCTCCTCGCTCCCGTGCTGCTCGGCGGCTGTGCCACGCTACCCGCACCGGTGCCGGGCGTGCCGACGCACGCGATCACCGACGTCGCAGATACGCACCTGGCGCAGCTCGCCGCAAACGCTGCCCCGGCCGGGCAGTCCGGCTCCTCGGGCTTTCGCCTGCTGCCCGAAGCGCCCTTCGCCTTCGATGCGCGCATCTCGCTGGCCCGCCATGCCCGGAAGTCGCTGGACGTGCAGTACTACCTGATCCACAACGACGAAGTGGGCCTCTTGTTCCTGCGCGAGCTGCGCGACGCGGCCGCGCGCGGTGTGCGCGTGCGCCTCTTGATGGACGACCTCTACACGGGCGGCCAGGGCGAGCTGCTCCTCGCGCTGGCCGCGCACCCGAACGTCGAAGTGCGGCTGTTCAATCCACTGCCTTCACGCGGTGGGTCGCTGGTCATGCGGGTCCTGTTCTCGCTGCATGAATTCGGCCGCATCAACCACCGCATGCACAACAAGCAGCTGGTGGCCGACAACAGCTTCGCGGTCTCGGGCGGCCGCAACATCGCGAGCGAATACTTCATGCGCAGCACGTCTGCGAATTTCATCGACGTGGACCTGCTGTCCTGCGGACCGATCGTGCGCGAGATGTCCGACGCCTTCGACCGCTACTGGAACAGCGAGCAGGTGCGGCCGATCGGCAACGTGGTGCCGGGCGCGATGCCGCCCGAGCTTGCCCGGCGCCGTTTCGACGAGCTCGCAAGCGCGGCCGCGCCCGATGTGCCCCTGCGCCCGCGCGACGTGCTGGACCGCAGCGCCGTCGGCCAGCAGCTCGAGGCGGGCGCGCTCGACCTTTACTGGGCCAGCGCGCAACTGTTCGCCGACGATCCGGCCAAGATCACGCGCGCGAGCAGCGAAGAAGCCTATCGCGGCAGCGTGAACGAAGGCGCGCTCGGCGTGGTGAATTCGGCACGCAAAGCGGTGATGATCGTGTCGCCGTACTTCATTCCCGGCGAGCGTGGCATGGCGATGATGAACACGGCGATGGCGCGGGGCGGACGCATCGAGCTCGTCACCAACTCGCTGGGCGCCACCGACGAACCGCTGGTCTACGCGGGCTACGCGCGCTACCGCGCCGACATGCTCAGGATCGGTGTGACCATTCGCGAGATCGGGCCGGTGCTCAGCGGAAAGTCCGGCCGCTTCGGCGATTTCGGCAAGTCGATCAGCCGGCTGCATGCCAAGCTGGCGGTGATCGACGACAACCGCCTCTTCATCGGCTCCATGAACCTGGATCGCCGCTCGTCCTCGGTCAATACCGAGACGGGCTTGGTCGTCAACAGCGCCGAGCTGGTCGCGGACTTCAGGCGGCTCCTGTCAGGCGCGCGGACCAACATCTCATACCGGCTCCGACTCGCACCCGACGGCCAGCACGTGCAGTGGCTCGAGTACGACGAGGCCGGCAAGGACATCGTCCATGATGACGAGCCGGGCGGCTACTTTTGGCTGCGCTTCCAGAACTGGATGTTGTTGCCGCTGGTGGGCGAAGAGCTGTTGTAAGGAGTGCCATGAATCTCAGCCGTCGAGACCTCAATCGTGCCGCCCTGTGGCTTGCGCTCGCCGGCTGCGCTGCACCGCTGGCCGCCTGCGCGCAGGCCGCGCCGCGCTGGCGCTCGAACCCCTTCACGCTCGGGGTCGCGAGCGGCCAGCCGCGGCCGGACAGTGTCGTGCTCTGGACCCGGCTGATGCCGGATGCCGAAGATGAATCGGCCCGCAATGCCATGCCGGCCTGCACCGTGCGCTACGAGATCTACGGCGACGCCGCGCTGCAACGCCTGGTCATGCAAGGCGAGATCGTGACCGATGCCTCGCGCGCCTTCAGCGTGCACGTCCACGCGCAGGGCCTGGCGCCGCAGCGCGACTACTGGTATCGCTTCAGCTGCGGCGACGCGCAAAGTCCGGTGGGCCGCACGCGCACCGCGCCGGCGCCGGATGCGGATGTGCGGCGGCTGCGCTTCGCGCTCGCCTCCTGCCAGAACTACGAGCATGGCTTCTATGCCGCGCACCGCGAGATCGCCGGGCGCGAGCTGGACTTCGTGCTCTTCGTCGGCGACTACATCTACGAGGGCAGCAGCACGGCCCCCGAAATGCGCCGGCACGGCGCGCCCATACCGCACACGCTGGAGGCCTACCGCGAGCGCCATGCGCTCTACAAGCGCGATGCGGACCTGCAGGCGGCGCATGCCGCGCATCCGTGGATCCTGACCTGGGACGACCACGAGGTGGTCAACGACTACGCCGGCGACCGCGACCCGGCCTATACCGAGCCCGCGCTTTTCCTGGCCCGCCGCGCCGCGGCCTACCGGGCCTATTTCGAGCACATGCCGCTCGTGCTGCCGCCGCAGGGCGCGGCGATGCGCATCCACGACCGCTATGCCTGGGGCCGGTTGGCCGAGCTCTGGACGCTGGACTGCCGCCAGTACCGCAGCCACCATGCCTGCGCCGATCCGGCCCGTGATTCCGGCCGCGGGGTGATCGGCTGCGCGGAGCTCGCGGACCCGGCGCGCACCATGCTCGGCGCCGAGCAGTCGCAATGGTTCGCGCAGGGCCTGGCCGGTTCGAGGCGGCAGTGGAAGCTGTTCGGCCAATCCACCCAGATGAGCCCCACCGGCCTCGAGACGCCGCAGGGCCGCCAGACCTGGACCGACGGCTGGGACGGCTATCCCGAAGCGCGCCGGCGCCTGTTTCAGGGCGTCGCCGACGCCGGCGTCAAGGATGTGGTGGCGCTGGGCGGCGACGTGCACCGCTACGTCGCCGCCAATCTGCGCGTGCAGCCGAACGACCCCGGCTCGCCGGTGGTCGCGAGCGAATTCGTGGGCGGTTCGATCAGCTCGCGCGGCGCGAGCCAGGCTGCGATGGCACGCATGCGGCGCGACAACCCGGACGTCGTGCATGCCCGCGGCAACGAGCGAGGCTATGCGCTGATGGAGCTCACGCCCGAGGCGATGCAGTGCGAATTCCGCGCGACCGCGTATCCGGTGACGTCCGATGCGAGCTTCCACACGCAGGCGCGCTTTGCGGTCGAGGCCGGTCGGGCCGGGGTGCTGCCGGCCTAGATTCTTTCAGCGACGCGGCACTTCGATCAGCAAATCGGGCCTGAAGCCCTCCTGTTCGCCCTTGCCCATGTACCCCAGCGGGTTCGCGACCACGCGGCAGCCGTTCTTCACGTAGTCGAAGGCATGGTGAAGATGCCCGTGCAGCCAGAAGTCGGCGCTCGGCAGCAGCTCATCGAGCGAATTGCAGAAACCTGCAGTTCCCGGACTCAGGCCGTAGCGCGGATCGGCGCTCGCCAGCGTGGGTGCAAAGTGCGTGATCGCCACGGTGGGGCCGTCGAAGGGTTGGGCGAGCGCGTTGCGCAGCCACGCTTGGCACGTCAGTGAGTGCTCTCTCAGTGCGTCCGCCAGGAAGATCTCGCCCGAGCGCAAGGTGGCGGCTTTCTCGAGGTAGAAGTTCGCCGCGCGCATCGCCTTGCCGCGTTTCCTGAGCGCCTCGGTCATGGCGTCGGCCGGTTCGACCAGCGCATCGAAGTCGGCCCACAGCGTGGTGCCGATGAAGCGCACGCCCTCGATGACGCGGCTTTCGCGCTCCAGCCACAGGATGTCCAGCGCTTCGCAGAGCTCGCGCAGGCGGGCATGAACCGTGTCGAAATCGGCGTTGTCGTATTCGTGATTGCCCGGAACGTAGAGCACCGGCATCGGCCAGCCATGGCGAGGCGAGAAGCGGGTCAGCCCGAAATCGGGCTCGATGATGCGTGATCCGAGCTGATAGGAGCCGATATCGCCCGCGAGCACCAGCAGATCAGCGCCCGGCGCCGGTGCAATCTGGAGCTGGGGATGCACTTCCAGGTGCAGGTCCGAGAGCAGCTGAAGCTTCATGGCGCGCCAGTCTAGGCGAATATCCTCATGCATAACGTGCATGAGGAGGGGCTGGAAATACTGGGGAAAACCCTTAATCTTGGTTCCATCACCACTCCAACGCCGGCTTCGGGCCGTGCACCATCATGTTCAGCCTTGTTGCCCAAGTGGCACGTTTCTTCCGTTTCGAAACCATCGAAGTCCCCGCCAGCCCGGCCGCCGCGCTGATGGAAAGCGCCGACCACAGCGCCGGCATCGACGCCCATCACGCCCAGGAACTGCGCGCCGCCGCCAGCGCCTGGCTAAGCGTCGTCCGCTGAGCCTGCAAAGGCCGCCTCGGCGGAGCGCAGCAGCGCCTGCCGCAGCCATTCGTGCGCATGGCCGTGCTGCGCCCGCCGGTGCCAGATCGCATCGACGTGCACCAGCGGTTGCTGGAAGGGCAGTTCGCGCAGGACCAGCTGCTCGTCGATGCCCGTGACCTTGACGAAGTGGCGCGGCAGGACCGTCAGCAGATTCGAGTTGGCGACCACCCGTCCGGCAGTGAAGAACTGGTTGACCGTGACCACGATGCGCCGCTCCCGTCCCAGCGCGCCCAGCGTTTGGTCAATGAAGCCGTAGGGTCGGCCGGAGAAGCTCACCAGCAGGTGGCGTGCGGCGCAGAAGCTGTCGAGCGTCAGGGGCGCCCGCGCCAGCGGATGGCCGCGCCGCATCACGCAGACATATTCGCCGACGTAGAGCCGCTGCGTCTCGAAAGGCACCGCGGCATCGGACTGGCCGCGTGCCGCCAGGCTGGCGATCACGGCCGGGAAGTAGCCGATCGCCATGTCCACCTCTTCGTTCTCCAGCATGCGCCGGGGATCGCGGGTGGTCAGCGGCAGCACGCGCAGCGAGACGGCGGGCGCTTCCTTTTCGACGATCTGCACCAGGCCGGGGATCAGTTCGGCGGCCGTGGCGTCGGCCATGGCCAGCAGGAAGGTGGTGTCGGCAATGCCGGCATCGAATTCGCCCGGCGCCAGCGTGTGCTGCAGCTGCCGCAGGGCGTCGCGCACGGTCGGCCACAGCGCCAGCGCGCGCGGCGTGGGCTCCACGCCGCTGCCCGAACGGCGCACCAGCTCGTCGCCGAGCGTCTCGCGCAGGCGGCGCAGCGCATTGCTGACGGCCGGCTGGGTGATCGAGAGATTGCGCGCCGCGCGCGTGAGGTTGCGCTCCGCCATCACCTCGTCGAAGACGCGGAGCAGGTTGAGGTCGAGCGTGCGGAAGTTGACGTCCATCAGTCATGTGAATGATAGGCATCACGAAGATAAAGTGGTGGAACATTAGGGAAACTACTAATATCACCCCATCGGCTTCGGCCTTTCGTCCTTTTGGAGGGACTTCATCATGACCAGCTTTGTTCACGTAGACCAACCGGCCACTCACCCGGGCGTCGCCCGCGCGGAGGCCGTGATCGACCACATTCGCGTCGCACGCCGCAGCTTCGACGGTGCCCGCGGCCTGGCAGCGCTGCTGCTGGCCGCCATCGTCGCGTCCCTGCTCGTGGTGGCGGACAAGCTCATGTCGACCTGGAACGACGGCGGCCTGCTCGTCGCCTGGCTGGTGCTCTGGGGCGTGGCGTTCGCCGCCATCGCGTTCTTCGCCGGTACCGCACGCAGCCTGGCCGTCCGTGCCCTGTCTGCCATGCGCGCCGCAGCTCGCCGCCGTGCCGCGGCCCGCGCCGACGAGCAGTTCATGGCCTATGCGAAGCTCGATCCGCGCATTCTTCGCGACCTGCAGGCGATCGCTTCGCGCCAGGAAGCGGACACGGTCGAAGAGCCGGTGCTCGCCAAGCGCTCCGCCGATGCCGCGACGCCGACGCTCTACCAGGCGATGCGCCGCGTGAACCTCGGCCAGTACTACTGATCTTCTTTAACCTGAAAAAAAGCCGCCCTCGGGCGGCTTTTTTTTTGGGCGAGCGCAGCGATCAGGCTGCCAGGCGCTGCTCGATGGCGGCCTTGGTAGCCGACAGCTCCTTCGGCAGGTGGTGCGCCAGCTGCTGGAACAGCTCGGCATGCAGCTTCAGCTCGGCCTGCCAGGCGGCCTTGTCGATGTGGGTGACGGTGTCGAACTGCTCGGCGCTGAAGTCCAGGCCGGTCCAGTTGAGATCCTCGTAGCGCGGGCTGACGCCGAACACATGCTCGGTGCCCTCGGCCTTGTGCTCGATGCGGTCGATCATCCACTTCAGGACGCGCATGTTCTCGCCGTAGCCGGGCCAGACGAACTTGCCGTCCTCGCCCTTGCGGAACCAGTTGGTGGTGTAGATCTTCGGCAGCTGCGCGCCCAGGGCTTCGAGCTTCTTGCCGAGGTCCAGCCAGTGCTGGAAGTAGTCGCTCATGTTGTAGCCGGCGAAGGGCAGCATCGCGAACGGATCGCGCCGCACCACGCCCTGTTTGCCGCCGGCCGCGGCGGTGGTTTCCGAACCCATCGTGGCAGCCATGTACACGCCTTCGACCCAGTTGCGGGCCTCGGTCACGAGCGGCACGGTGGTGGAGCGCCGGCCGCCGAAGATGAAGGCGTCGATCGCCACGCCCTTCGGGTCGTCCCAGGCGTCGTCGAGCGCCGGGTTGTTGATTGCCGCGACCGTGAAGCGGGCGTTCGGATGCGCGGCCTTGGCGCCGGTCTCCTTCGCGATGGCCGGCGTCCAGTCATTGCCCTGCCAGTCGATGGCATGCGCCGGGGCTTCCTCGGTCATGCCTTCCCACCAGACGTCACCGTCGTCGGTCAGCGCCACGTTGGTGAAGATCACGTCGCGGTCCAGGCTGGCCATGCAGTTCGGGTTGGTCTGGATGTTGGTGCCGGGCGCGACGCCGAAATAGCCCGCCTCGGGGTTGATCGCGTGCAGCTTGCCGTCGGCGCCCGGCTTGATCCAGGCGATGTCATCGCCGATGGTCGTGACCTTCCAGCCTTCGAAGCCGGCCGGCGGGATCAGCATCGCGAAGTTGGTCTTTCCGCAGGCGCTGGGGAAGGCAGCGGCCACGTGGTACTTCTTGCCCTCGGGGTTGGTCACGCCGAGGATCAGCATGTGCTCCGCGAGCCAGCCTTCGTCGCGGCCCATGTTCGAGGCGATGCGCAGCGCGAAGCACTTCTTGCCCAGGAGCGCGTTGCCGCCATAACCCGAGCCATAGCTCCAGATCTCGCGCGTGGCGGGGTAGTGGACGATGTACTTGGTTTTGTTGCAGGGCCAGGCCACGTCCTTCTCACCGGGCTCGAGCGGCGCGCCCACCGTGTGCACGCAGGGCACGAATTCGCCGTCGGCGCCGAGCACGTCGTACACGGCCTGGCCCATGCGGGTCATGATCTTCATGTTGACCGCCACGTAGGGGCTGTCGGACAGCTCGATGCCGACGTGCGCGATCGGCGAGCCCAGCGGCCCCATGCTGAAGGGCACGACGTACATCGTGCGGCCTTTCATGCAGCCGTCGAACAGCGGTTGCAGGGTGGCACGCATTTCCGCCGGCGCCATCCAGTTGTTGGTGGGGCCGGCGTCTTCCTTCTTCTCGGAGCAGATGAAGGTGCGGTCTTCGACGCGGGCGACATCGCTCGGATCGGAACTCGCGAGGAAGGAGTTGGGGCGCTTGGCGGAGTTGAGCTTCTTGAAGGTGCCGGCGTCGACCAGGCGCTGGCAGAGCCGGTCGTACTCTTCGGTGCTGCCGTCGCACCAGTGAATGGCCTCGGGTTTGCACAGCGCGGCCATGTCGGCCACCCAGGCGATCAGCTTCGCATTCCTGACATACGAGGGCGCCTGTACGGTCAAACCCTTGAGAGGTGCGTTCATCAATGTGTCTCCTAAGTTGAAAAATCGTCTTTCCGAACGGGGCTCGGTGCCTGGAACAGGCGAGGTCCGTTGGAAAAAACGTTTCCCGTCTCGGGAGGCGAGGATCGATGCGGCCGGGTGGGCTCGTGCATCCTCGGTGGGCGGGGCGGCGCTCGGTGTCCGCCGGCGCCACAGCCGGATGTCAGGCCATGTAGACGGCGATGGATGCCAAAAGCAGCATCAGCACGCCGCCGGCCACCGGCAGGACAAGGGGCATCAGATGAACGATCGATTCGACGGCGTCGTTCTCGACGACGGCGTCTTGGCCGGGTTCGACAGGCGTTGGGTTGGACATCGTTGTTCCTTGGGTTCGCAAAACTGAGGCCATTTTACCGACTGGCCTGCGGATGGCCATCTAGGGGCTTGCCAGAGCTTTCAGCGCTGCTCGGCCGCTTCGAAACCGGCATCCCGCAACGCGTCGAGCACCGCCGACAGGTGGGGGCGCCCGCGGGTCTGCAGCACCAGTTCGATCTCGACGTTCTGCGCCGCCAGCATGGTGAAGGCGCGCTGGTGATGCACCTCATCGACGTTGGCGCCCGCTTCCGCCACAGTGGCCGTGATCTGGGCCAGGGAGCCGGGCACGTCGCGCGCGCTGACGCGCACGCGCGCGAGCCGGCCGGCCCGGACCATGCCGCGCTCGATGATCGCGGCCAGCAGCAGCGGGTCGATGTTGCCGCCCGAGAGCACCAGCCCGACCCGCTTGCCCTTGAAGCGCTCCGGATGCCGGATCAGCGCGGCCAGCCCGGCGGCACCGGCGCCTTCGACCAGCGTCTTCTCGATTTCGAGCAGCATCAGCACGGCCTGCTCGATGTCGCCCTCGTCGACCAACAGCAGGTCGTCGACCTGGGAGGCGATGATCTCGCGCGTCAGCACGCCGGGCGTGCCCACGGCGATGCCCTCGGCGATGGTGCTCGTGCCCTGGACGTGCTGCGTACCCTGAACGGCGTTGACCATCGCCGGAAAGCGCCGGGTCTGGACGCCGACGATCTCGATCCCCGGCTTGCGCGCCCGCGCCGCCAGCGCCATGCCGGCGATCAGGCCGCCGCCGCCGACCGAAACCACCAGCGTGTCGAGATCGGGCACCGCATCGAGCATCTCGAGCGCCACCGTGCCTTGCCCGGCAATGATCGCTTCGTCGTCGTAAGGATGGACGAAGGCCAAGCCTTCGCGCTCCGCGAGCGCCAGCGCGTGGGCGCGCGCCGCGTCCAGGGTGTCGCCGTGCAGTTCGATCTCGGCGCCGAAGCCGCGCGTGCGCTCGATCTTCACGCCCGGCGTGAAGCGCGGCATCACGATCAGCGCCCGGAGGCCGAGGCGCTGCGCGTGATAGGCCACGCCCTGGGCGTGGTTGCCGGCCGACATGGCGATCACGCCACGGGTGCCGGCCAGGGACAGGTCGACCAGCTTGTTGCAGGCGCCGCGTTCCTTGAACGACGACGTGAACTGCAGGTTCTCGAATTTGAGGAACACCTGCGCGCCGACGATTTCGGAAAGAGTGCGCGATTCCACGCAGGGTGTATTGAGCACTTGCCCGCGCAGGCGCACGGCGGCGCGTTCGATGTCTTCGATTCCAAGCATGGGCGGCATTGTGGCCGGATTCGCAACATCAGGGTTTTTACCGTTCCCGAGTCTTCCCCAAGCCAAAACTCTGCGCTATGGTCGCGCTCAGGTTCTCATTCTCCTAGCGTGAGGTTGTTCGATGGTCAAGCGTTCCGGGGTCGACGTGGTAGCGGCTGCTTCGCGCGGGCACGCATTGCCGTCGCCCGGGCTCAAGGAAGCGCCCGTGCTCGAGCTCATGTGCTCGCATTTCGTGCTCACGCTGGCGGCCAAGCAGGGGCCGCGCTTCAACGTGCGGCGCGACCTCAACGGCCTTCTTTCGCTCACCGGCCGGCACCTGGTGTGGCCGGCGCCGGTGCTCTTGCGCCTGCGCGAGTTCCTGGGGCGCCGCTGCGCGGGCAATGAGATCTGGAAGGGCGTCGAGAACTTCGACGGCCGCACGCTGCTGGAGCGCCACGGTGTCTGGCGCGGCCCTTATGAAGAAGGCACGCTGTTCTTCTACCTCGACGAATACGCCAAGGACCAGCCGAAGGACCTGCTCTCGGTGCTCTCGGTCACGCGCGACTGGCTCACGCATGCGCTGCGCAAGCAGTCGACCCTGGTCGAGAAGAACATCGACGCGCTCGCCGGCCTGCTGCAGCTCAACAAGGCCGAGCGCGCGCTGCTGCTCTACGGCACGCTGGCGCGCTACCAGCGCGACCTGCGCTCGCTGCTGGTCGAGTTCAAGGTCAACAACGCGCCCGAGGCCTACGCCGCGATCGCCGAGGTGGCCGGCGTCAATGCCAGCGATGTGGGCGAAGCGCTGCGCGCGGGCTCGCGGCTCGAGCGCATTGGCCTGGTCGAGAACCTGATCTCCGAGCACAACATCACCGACCTGGCCGACCTGATGAAGGTCAGCGAGAAGCTGCCGCCGGTGCTGATGCGCGAATACCGCGACCACAACGAGCTGATGGCCGTGTTCACGCGGCCGTCCGCGAAGAGCGCGCTGTCGGTGCAGGACTTCGCCTTCGTCCAGGACGACGCGCAGATGCTGGTCACCTTGCTGTGCGCCGCGGTGGCGCGCAAGGAGGCCGGCGTCAACGTACTGCTCTACGGCCCGCCCGGCACCGGCAAGACCGAGCTGGCCAAGGTGGTCGCGCAGGCCGCGGGACTCGAGCTTTTCGAGGTCGAGTACGCCGATCGCGACGGCAACTCGCTGTCGGGCCGCGACCGTTACCGTTCGCTGCAGATCGCACAGGTCTTTCTCAAGGGCAGCGCCCAGGCGGCGCTCTTGTTCGACGAGGTCGAAGACGTGTTCCCGCCGATCAGCACCGAGGCCGCCCAGCTCATGGCGCGCGCCGAGCAGGTGCCCGCCCCGGCCAGCGGCAGCGTGAGCGGCAAGGCCTGGGTCAACCAGATCCTCGAATCGAATGCGGTGCCCACGCTGTGGGTGACCAACCGCATCGAGCAGATCGATCCGGCCTTCCGGCGCCGCTTCGCCTACCACCTCGAGCTCAAGTCGCCGCCGCCCGGCGCGCGCGAGCAGCTGGTTCGCAAGACGCTCGAAGGCGTTTCGGTGTCCGAGGCCTTCACCGCCAAGCTGGCCGGCCGCAAGGGCCTGACGCCGGCGCAGATCCGCACCGCGGTGCGCTTCGCCGGCCTGGCCATGACCGAAGGCGCGTCGGTCGAAAGCCTGATCGAGCGGCAGCTGCGCAATGCCGATCTCGCCCTGGGCACGCCCGACGCCCTCGGCGCGCGCCGCAGCGTGACCACCTACGACCTCGGCATGCTCAACGTCGAGACCCGCTTCGAGATCCCACGCATCGTCGAGGCGCTCAAGGCGCGCGGCCACGGCACGCTGTGCTTCTACGGCGCGCCCGGCACCGGCAAGACCGCGCTGGCCGAACACATCGCCAAGACCATCGGCCGCCCGCTGATCATTCGGCAGGCGAGCGACCTGATGAGCAAGTACGTCGGCGAGACCGAGCAGAACATGGCGGCCATGTTCAAGGAAGCCGAAGCCGAGAAGGCGATCCTGTTGCTCGATGAGGCCGACAGTTTTCTGCAGGACCGCCGCGGCGCGCAGCGCACCTACGAAGTGACCGAGGTCAACGAGATGCTGCAGGGCATGGAGCGCTTCGACGGCATCTTCGTCTGCACCACCAACCTGCTCGACCGCATCGACCAGGCGGCGCTGCGCCGCTTCACCTTCAAGATCAAGTTCATGCCGCTGACCGGCGAGCAGCGCGAGCGCATGTTCGTCACCGAGGCGCTGGGCGGCGACGCGACCCGCATGACGAGCGAGATCACGCGGCGGCTGGCCCGCCTCCCGCAGCTTTGTCCGGGCGATTTCGCTGCCGTGAAACGCCAGACGGATATTCTTGCGGTCGAGTTTTCGGCCGCCGAGTTTCTCGATCAGCTCGATGCCGAGCACCGGATCAAGCCCGAAGTGCGCGAATCGCGCGGCATCGGCTTCGTCCAATAAGCAAGACCAACGCAATAGCCGCGCCGGGCACCGGCGCGCGAGGGAGAGCTTCATGAGGGTTGTACTGCCCATGCGCGCAGCGCTGGCCATGCTCGTGGCCGCGGCCGCGCTCACGGCCTGCGGAGGCGGCGGCGGTGGGGGCGGCGGTGGATTGCCGCTGGCCATGGCGCCGACGCCCGCGGCTTCCGGCGACGAGCCCATCGTCGCGTCCTCCAGCGTCGCCGGCCAGTGCGCGGCTCCGCGCACCGGCGTCGACCCCGACACCGGCGCCGCCTTCCCGGATCAGCTCGGCACCCTCGCCGCCGAGAAGCGCTGGGTGCGCGGATGGATCGACGAAACCTACCTCTGGTTCGACGAGGTGCCGACCACGCTGGCCGCCGGCGACTACGCCACGCCGACTACCTACTTCAACGTGCTCAAGACGCCCAAGCTCACGGCGGCCGGCCGCGCCAAGGACCGCTTCCATTTCACGCAGGACACTGCCGCCTACCGCGCCTTGTCGCAGAACGGCGTCGGCGTGGGCTATGGCGCCGAGCTGGCTTTTCTGAGCGCCTCGCCGCCGCGCGACGTGCGCGTGGCCTACACCGAGCCCGGTTCGCCCGCGGCGCAAGCCGCAATCGTGCGCGGCACGCGGCTCATCGAAATCGATGGCGTCGATCTGGTGAGCGGCACCGACACCGCCACGCTCAATGCCGGCCTCGCGCCGGCGCGCGAAGGCGAGGCGCACAACTTCAAGCTGCGGGCGCCCGACGGCAGCGAGCGCACGTTGACGCTGACCGCGGCGCGCATCACGCGTACACCGGTGCAGAACGTGAAGACCATCGCCACGGCGAGCGGCCCGGTCGGCTACCTGCTCTTCAACGACCACCTCGCAACGGCCGAAGCGCCGCTGGTCGCGGCCGTGAATCAGCTCAAGAGCGCCGGCATCGCCGACCTGGTGATCGACATGCGCTACAACGGCGGCGGCTTGCTCGACATCGCCAGCGAGCTGGCTTCCATGGTCAGCTCGGGCGCAGCGACCACCGGCGCCGTGTTCGAGCGCCTGCAGTTCAACAACAAGAACCCCTTCAACCTGGCGCCTTCGCAGGCCACCCTGCCCTTCCACGCGACTTCGCGCGGCTTCTCGGTGCCGGCGGGCCAGGCCTTGCCGCGGCTGGGCCTGTCGCGCGTCACCGTGCTGGCGGGCCCCGACACCTGCTCCGCCAGCGAATCGGTGGTCAACGGCCTGCGAGGCATCGGCGTCACCGTGAACCTGGTCGGCGGCACCACCTGCGGCAAGCCCTACGGCTTCTTCCCGCAGGACAACTGCGGCACCACCTACTTCGCGATCCAGTTCCAGGGCTTGAACCAGCAGGGCTTCGGCGACTACAGCGACGGCTTCGCGCCCGCCTGCGTGGTCGCCGACGATTTCGGCCATGCGCTCGGCGATCCGGCGGAGGCGCGGCTCGCGGCCGCGCTGGCGCTGCGCAGCGGCGGCGCCTGTCCTGCGCCGGTTTCATCGAACAAGGAAGAGATGGCGCTGCGCAAGGCCGAGGCGGCCGGACAGCCCTACCTGGTGCGCTCGCCGGCGCGTGAAAGCCGGCTGCTGGCGCGGCCCTAGAACGCCGCGCAGACCCGCAGCACGTCCGACCCGTAGGCCTCGAGCTTCTTGCTGCCGATCCCGCTGATGCCCTGCAGGTCCTCGAGCGTGGCCGACGCGCGCTCGGCGATGGCGGCGAGCGTGGCGTCGTGGAAGATCACGTAGGCCGGCAGGTTGTGCTCGCGCGCCACCTCGGCGCGCCAGGCCTTGAGCGCTGCGAAGCGTGCCTGGCCGGTCGCATCGAGCGTGGCCGCGGCCGGCGAGGGCGCGCCGCGCGCGGTTTTCTCGCGCCGCGGCTTGCGCTCGGCCGGCGATGACACCGACTCGCGCAGCAGCACCTGCGTCTCGCCCTTGAGCACGGCGCGCGAGCCCTCGGTGAGCTGCAGCGTGTTGTAGGCCTGCGCATCGACGGCCAGCGCGCCGGTCGCGATCAGCTGGCGCAGCACGCCGCGCAGCTGCGCCTCGCTGAACTCGCTGCCGATGCCGAAGGTGCTGAGCGAGCCATGGCCGAACTGCGTGACCTTCTCGGTCGTCTTGCCGCGCAGGATGTCCATGATGTGGCCGGCACCGAAGCTGATGCCGCTTTGCTGCTGCACGCGGTAGATGGTGGACAGCAGCTTGCGCGCCGCATCCGTGCCGTCCCACACCTGCGGCGGGTTCAAGCAGTTGTCGCAATTCCCGCATGTGGCCCCCACGCTCGGCACTTCGTGTCCTCGCTGCCCCCCGAAGGGGCCGCGGCCGCCTTGGGGCGGCCCGGCGTCGGCCGAGGCGCGCTGGTAGCTCTCCCCGAAATAGCCGAGCAGCCGCACGCGCCGGCAATCGCTGGCCTCGGCCAGCGAGAGCAGCGCATCGAGCTTGCCGCGCATCACCTGCTTGAACTCCTCGCCGGCCGGACTCTCGTCGATCATGCGGCGCTGATTCACCACGTCCTGCAGGCCGTAGGCCATCCAGGCGTCGGCCGCTGCGCCGTCGCGGCCGGCGCGGCCGGTCTCCTGGTAGTAGCCCTCGATGTTCTTCGGCATGTCGAGGTGGGCGACGAAACGCACGTCGGGCTTGTCGATGCCCATGCCGAAGGCGATGGTCGCGACCATCACGATGCCTTCGTCGCGAAGGAACTGGTCCTGGTGCTTCTGGCGCACGGCGGCATCCAGGCCCGCGTGGTAGGGCAGGGCGTTGGTGCCCGCATCGCGCAGCGTCTGGGCCACGTCTTCCACGCGCTTTCTCGACTGGCAATAGACCACGCCTGCATCGCCTTCGTGCTCGCGCTCGATGAAGCGCAGCAACTGCATGGTCGCGTCCTTCTTCTCGACGATGGTGTAGCGGATGTTGGGCCGGTCGAAGCTGGAGACGAACTGGCGCGCCTCTTCGAGCTGCAGCCGCTCGACGATGTCGGCGCGCGTCAGCGCATCGGCCGTGGCGGTGAGCGCGATGCGCGGCACGCCGGGATAGCGCTCGTGCAGCACCGTCAGCGCGCGGTACTCGGGCCGGAAGTCGTGGCCCCACTGGCTCACGCAATGCGCCTCGTCGATCGCGAACAGCGAGAGCTTGCCGCGCTCCTGCAGCGAATCGAGCTGCGAGAGAAAGCGCGGCGTCGTCACGCGCTCGGGCGCCGCGTAGAGCAGCGTGATCTCGCCGCGCAGCATGCGGCGCTCCACGTCCTGCGTCTGCTCCCAGTCGAGCGTGGAGTTGAGAAAGGCCGCGTCGACGCCGGCTTCGTGCAGCGCACCGACCTGGTCGTGCATCAGCGCGATCAGCGGCGACACCACCACCGTCACGCCGCGGCCTGCGCGCTGCCGCGCAATGGCCGGGATCTGGTAGCACAGCGACTTGCCGCCGCCCGTGGGCATCAGCACCAGCGCATCGCCGCCGGCCACCGCGTGGTCGACGATCGCCTGCTGCGGGCCGCGGAACTGCGCGTAGCCGAAGACCTCGTGGAGGATCTGTTCCGGCGCGGCGTCAAGTGAATCGGAAGCCAGGGTGGACAAGGGATTGCTGTATTTCTAGGGGCGCCCCGAGGGGCGGGGCTGCATGCGGGGAAACGGACGCGCGCACCTCCCGTGCGCGCGATGGCGATTGTCCACGAAGCGAGGGCGGGCAGCGAGCGGCTTTCCGGCTGGCATGGCGCTTGCGAACAAGGGCGCTATTCGCTGCTGCGCTATCCTGTCTAGACAGCTTTTGGTGCATGAAACCGATTCCGCGCACTGGGAGCGGGCAAAGCCAGGCTTGATCGGGGCCGCAATCCCGGGTTAACCTGTATATACAGGTGCATCGCAGCGGATGAAACTCGGCCCCTTGCCAGCAAACCGTCCCTGCGGACGCTTGCAGCGAGCCGAATTTTTTTCAAATGCAACAGGAGAACCTTGATGGTCAAGACGGTCGGAAAAATCGCCTCGCTGCTGGCGGCGGGCGTGTGTGTCGCTGGCATGGCGGCGAACGCCCACGCGCAGGAAACCAAGATCGCCCTCGGCATGTCCGGCTGGACCGGCTTCGCGCCGCTCACGCTGGCTGACAAGGCCGGCATCTTCAAGAAGAACGGGCTGGACGTCGAGATCAAGATGATCCCGCAGAAGGACCGCCATCTGGCGCTCGCCTCGGGCGCGATCCAGTGCGCGGCCACGACGGTCGAGACCCATGTGGCCTGGAACGCCAACGGCGTGCCGATCGTGCAGATCTTCCAGATGGACAAGTCCTTTGGCGCCGACGGCCTGGCCGTGCGCAACGACGTCAAGAGCTTCGCCGACCTCAAGGGCAAGGCCATCGGCGTCAGCGCGCCGGGCACCGCGCCGTACTTCGGCCTGGCCTGGATGCTCAACAAGAACGGCATGACGATGAAGGACGTCAAGCTGGTCTCGCTCGAGCCGCAGCCCGCTGCGCAGGCCTTCGTGGCCGGCCAGAACGATGCCGCGATGACCTACGAGCCCTACCTCTCAACCGTGCGCGCCAACCCTGCGGCCGGCAAGATCCTCGCCACCACGCTCGACTACCCGATGGTGATGGACACGGTGGGCTGCGCGCCGACCTGGCTCAAGGCCAACGCCAAGGCAGCCCAGGCTCTGACCAACTCGTACTTCGAAGCCATCGAGATGATCAAGGCCGACCCGGCCAAGTCGAACGAGATCATGGGCGCGGCCGTCAAGCAGACCGGCGAGCAGTTCGCCAAGTCCTCGGCCTATCTGCGCTGGTCGGACAAGGCGGCCAACCAGAAGTTCTTCGCCAGCGAGATCACGCCCTTCATGAAGGACGCCCAAGCCATCCTGCTGGAGGCCGGCGTGATCCGCAAGGCGCCCGAGGATCTCTCGGTCACCTTCGACACCAGCTTCATCAAGTAAGAGCGAGCAGCAAGCATGGACGCGACGCCCGTCATCAACGCTTCGAAGCCGGCAGTCTCTGCCGGCCCGGCCGCCACAGAGCCGGCGCCGCGGCGGCGCCGCGCCCTCGCGCCGCTCGAGCCCGTCAGCGCGCGTGCGCGATGGCTGCTGGGCCTGGGCTTCTTCGTGCTCTTCGTGGTCGTCTGGACCTTCTTCACGCTCGGTGGCTTCGTGTCGCCCACCTTCCTGGCCAGCCCGGTCACGATGCTCAAGGAAGGCGTTTCGCTCTTCACCGAGTACAACTTCATCCACGACATCGGCATGACGGTGTGGCGCGTGTTCGGCGGCTTCGTGCTGGCCGCCATCGTCGCCGTGCCGCTGGGTATCGCGATGGGCACCTGGAAGAGCGTCGAGGCCTTCTTCGAGCCCTTCGTTTCCTTCTGCCGCTACCTGCCGGCCTCGGCCTTCATCCCACTGCTGATCCTGTGGGCCGGCATCGGCGAGGCGCAGAAGTTACTGGTCATCTTCATCGGTTCGGTGTTCCAGATCACGCTGATGGTGGCCGTCACCGTCGGCAGCGCGCGCCGCGACCTGGTCGAGGCTGCGTACACGCTGGGCGCCAACAGCCGCGGCATCGTCGCGCGGGTGCTGATCCCGGGCGCCGCACCGGGCATCGCCGAAACGCTGCGCCTGGTGCTGGGCTGGGCCTGGACCTACGTGATCGTCGCCGAGCTGATCGGCTCCTCTTCGGGCATCGGCCACATGATCACCGACAGCCAGGCGCTGCTCAACACCGGGCAGATCATCTTCGGGATCATCGTCATCGGCGTGATCGGCCTCATCTCGGATTTCGCCTTCAAGGCCTTGAACCGCCGCCTGTTCGCATGGAGCACGATCTGATGAACCAGCTTTCGATCCGCGGCGTGTCCCGCACCTTCACCGGCACGCGCGGCCAGAGCACGCAGGCGCTGTTGCCCATCGACTTCGAGGTCAAGGAAAACGACTTCGTCACCATCCTCGGCCCCTCGGGCTGCGGCAAGTCGACCTTGCTGCGCATCGTCGCCGGCCTCGACTACCCGACCGAAGGCCGCGTGCTGCTCGACGGCCAGACCATCGAAGGCCCGGGCGCCGACCGCGGCGTGGTGTTCCAGAGCTACACGCTCTTCCCCTGGCTCACCATCGCGCAGAACATCCGCTTCGGCCTGCGCGAGCGCGGCATGAGCGAGGCCGAGCAAAAGGAGCGCAGCGACTACTTCATCGCCAAGGTGGGGCTGCGCGGTTTCGAGAGCCACTTTCCCAAGCAGCTCTCGGGCGGCATGCAGCAGCGCACCGCGATCGCGCGGGCGCTCGCCAACGACCCGAAGATGCTCCTGCTCGACGAGCCCTTCGGCGCGCTCGACAACCAGACCCGCGTGCTGATGCAGGAGCTCTTGCTCGGCATCTGGGAATCGGCGCAGAAGACGGTGCTCTTCGTCACTCACGACATCGACGAAGCCATCTTCATGGCCAATCGCGTGGCGGTGTTCAGCGCCCGGCCTGGCCGCATCAAGAGCGAGATCGCGGTCGACTTCCCGCATCCGCGCCACTACACGATCAAGACCTCGCCCGAGTTCATGGAAATCAAGGCACGGCTGACCGAGGAGATCCGCGCCGAATCGATGGCGGCGGTGGAGCATTGAGATGAACCCACGCAAGGCCCAGCCGCCGCAGCCCGCACTCGCGCTGTACGAGCAGGTCAAGGCCTTCATCACGCACAAGATCCAGGACGGCTCCTGGCCGGCCGGCCATCGGCTGCCGTCGGAGAGCGAACTGGTCGCGCAGTTCGGCGTCGCGCGCATGACGGTCAACCGCGCGCTGCGCGAGCTGGTGGAGCAGGGGCGCATCGTGCGCGTGGCCGGCGTGGGCAGCTTCGTGGCCGAGAACAAGCCGCAGTCGACGCTCTTGCAGATCGCCAACATCGCGAGCGAGATCCGGGTGCGCGGCCACGACTACCGCTGCGAATTCCTGGTGGCCGAGCGCATCGCGGCCTCACCCGACGTCGCCGTGTGGCTGGACCTCAGGCCCGGCGAGTCGGTCTTCCATACCGTGTGCCTGCATCTGGAAAACGAAATCCCGGTGCAGCTCGAAGACCGCCACGTCAATCCGCACGCCGTGCCGACTTTCCTGGAGCAGGACTTCTCCACCGTCTCGCCCAGCGAGTACCTGGTTCGCAACGTGCCCTTCGACCAGATCGAGCACGTCGTCGATGCGGTGCTGCCCACGGCCGAGCAGGCCGAGCGCCTCGCGATGCCGGTGACCGATCCCTGCCTGCTGCTCACGCGCCGCACCTGGACGCGCAGCGTGCCGGTGACGATGGTGCGCTGCCTGCATCCCGCTTCGCGCTATCGGCTGGGCAGCCGCTTCCGCGCCGACGGCAATCCCAGCTTTGGCTGACGGGCGAATCCAGAACCGGCTTCGCACGCACCTACTTGTATAGACAGGACCCCGCATGGACAACGCCTCCCTTTCCCTCCCACCACTGGTGCTCACCCCCGGCGAAGTCGACCTCGCCACGCTGCGCCGCGTGCATGCCGGCGGCGTGCAGCTCGCGCTGGATCCGTCGGCGCGCAGCGGCCTGCTCGCGTCCCAGGCGACGGTGCGCAGGATCGTCGATGCCGGCGAGACGGTCTACGGCATCAACACCGGCTTCGGCAAGCTCGCGCAGACCACCATTCCGCATGAGCGCCTGGCCGAGCTGCAGCGCAACCTGGTGCTCTCGCACAGCGCCGGCACCGGTGCGCCCTTGCCCGAGGGCGTGGTGCGGCTGGTGCTTGCGACCAAGGCCGTGAGCCTGGCGCGCGGCCACTCGGGCATCGCGCCCGAGATCGTCGATGCGCTGATCGCGCTTGGCAATGCCGGCCTGCTGCCGCGCATTCCGTCCAAGGGCTCGGTCGGCGCGTCGGGCGATCTGGCGCCGCTGGCGCACCTGGCCTGCGTGCTGATCGGGGAGGGCGAGGTCACGGCGCCCGACGGCGCGGTGATCGGCGGCGCGGAGGCGCTGTCGCGCATCGGGCTCAAGCCCTTCGTGCTCGGCCCCAAGGAAGGTCTCGCGCTGCTCAACGGCACGCAGGTGTCGACGGCGCTCGCGCTCGCCGGCCTGTTCGGCGCCGAGGACGTGTTCGCGGCCGGACTGATGGCGGGCGCGCTCTCGCTCGAAGCGATCCAGGGTTCGATCAAGCCCTTCGATGCGCGCATCCATGCCGCGCGCGGCCAGCCGGGCCAGATCGCCGTGGCGGCCGCGGTGCGCACGCTGCTCGAAGGCAGCGAGATCATTCCCTCGCATGCCGATTGCGGCCGCGTGCAGGACCCGTACTCGGTCCGCTGCGTGCCGCAGGTGATGGGCGCCTGCCTCGACAACCTCGCGCATGCGGCGCGCGTGCTGCGCATCGAAGCCAATGCCGCATCCGACAACCCGCTCGTGTTCGACAACGGCGACGTGATCTCCGGTGGCAACTTCCACGCCGAGCCGGTCGCCTTCGCGGCCGACATCATCGCGCTCGCCGTGAGCGAAATCGGCGCCATTTCCGAGCGCCGCATGGCGCTGCTGCTCGACAGTGGGCTCTCGGGCCTGCCGCCTTTCCTGGTGCGCGACGGCGGCGTCAACTCGGGCTTCATGATCGCGCAGGTCACGGCCGCGGCGCTTGCCTCCGAGAACAAGTCGCTCGCGCATCCGGCCAGCGTCGACAGCTTGCCGACCTCGGCCAACCAGGAAGACCATGTGTCGATGGCCACCTTCGCGGGCCGGCGCCTGGCCGAGATGGTGGAGAACACGGCGGTCGTCGTCGGCATCGAAGCCATGGCCGCCGCGCAAGGCATCGAGTTGAAGCGTGGCCCCAAGAGTTCACCGCTCGTCGAAGCCGAATTCACCACCATCCGCGAGCGCGTCGCCTTCATCGACCAGGACCGCTTCCTCGCGCCCGACATCGAATCCATGCGCCAGTGGGCGCGCCGGGGCCGCTGGCCCGAAGCCCTGCAAGCCATCCTGCCCAGCCAGGCCTGACACACCGCTCCTCCGTCATCGAAAGGACACTACGCCATGAATGCACCCGACAAGTTCGTCGCCCAGAAGAACGATCCTCGCCATGACGCGAGCCGCGTGGTCCGCGCCCCTCGCGGCAGCACGCTCAGCTGCAAGAGCTGGCTCACCGAGGCGCCGTTTCGCATGCTGCAGAACAACCTCGATCCCGAGGTCGCCGAGCGCCCGCAGGACCTGGTGGTCTACGGCGGCATCGGACGCGCCGCGCGCGACTGGGCCTCCTTCGACCAGATCCTCGCGACGCTGAAGGAGCTCAACGACGACGAGACGCTGCTGGTGCAATCGGGCAAGCCGGTCGGCGTGTTCAAGACGCACGAGAACGCGCCGCGCGTGCTGATTGCCAACTCCAACCTCGTGCCCAAGTGGGCCACCTGGGAACACTTCAGCGAGCTCGATCGCAAGGGCCTGATGATGTACGGCCAAATGACTGCTGGCAGCTGGATCTACATCGGCAGCCAGGGCATCGTGCAAGGCACCTTCGAGACTTTCGTCGAGGCCGGCCGCCAGCACTACAACGACGATCTTTCGGGCAAGTGGATCCTCACCGCAGGCCTCGGCGGCATGGGCGGCGCGCAGCCGCTGGCGGCCACGCTCGCCGGCGCGGTCTCGCTCAACATCGAATGCCAGCAGGCCAGCATCGACTTCCGCCTGCGCACGCGCTACCTCGACAAGCAGGCCAAGGACATCGACGACGCGATCGCGCTGATCAAGCAGCACACGGCCGCCAAGGAAGCGGTGTCGATCGGCCTCTTGGGCAACGCGGCCGAGGTGCTGCCCGAACTCGTGAAGCGCGCCAGGGCCGGCGGCATCAAGCCCGACCTCGTGACCGACCAGACCTCGGCGCACGATCTCGCGAGCGGCTACCTGCCGATCGGCTGGACGCTTGCGCAATGGGAGGCCGCGAAGGCAGACGTGACGCAGCATCCGACCTTGCGCAAGGCAGCCGCCAAGTCCTGCGCGGTGCATGTGCAGGCCATGCTCGACTTCCAGGCCATGGGCATTCCCACGGTCGACTACGGCAACAACATCCGCCAGGTCGCTTTCGACGAGGGCGTCAAGAACGCCTTCGACTTCCCCGGCTTCGTTCCGGCCTACATCCGGCCGCTGTTCTGCGAAGGCAAGGGCCCGTTCCGCTGGGTGGCGCTTTCGGGCGACCCGGAAGACATCTACAAGACTGACGCCAAGATCAAGGAACTGTTCCCCGAGAACACGCACACGCATCGCTGGCTCGACATGGCGCGCGAGCGCATCGCGTTCCAGGGCCTGCCGGCGCGCATCTGCTGGCTGGGCCTGGGCGAGCGCCACAAGGCGGGCCTCGCCTTCAACGAGATGGTGAAGTCGGGCGAACTCAAGGGCCCGATCGTGATCGGCCGCGACCACCTCGACACCGGCTCGGTCGCAAGCCCCAACCGCGAGACCGAAGCCATGAAGGATGGCAGCGACGCCGTCTCCGACTGGCCGCTGCTCAACGCGCTGCTCAACACCGCCGGCGGCGCGACCTGGGTCAGCCTGCACCACGGCGGCGGCGTCGGCATGGGCTACTCGCAGCATTCGGGCGTGGTGATCGTCTGCGACGGCAGCGACGCCGCGGCCAAGCGCATCGAGCGCGTGCTGTGGAACGACCCGGCCACCGGCGTGATGCGCCATGCCGATGCGGGCTACGAGCAGGCCGTCGCCACCGCGAAGAAGCACGCGCTGAACCTGCCGATGGTCAAGCAGGGCTGACGCGATGTCGTCCGAGATCTACCTGCACTACCTGAACCATCTCGACGTCCAGGCGCTGGCGATGACCGACGCCGAGATCGTCGCTGCGGTCGAGGACGGCTTGCTGGCCCAGGGTCGTGGCCAGACCACCATCGAGCCGCGCATGCACCTGGTGCCCGAGAAGGACTACCCGGGCCACTTCAACGTGCTGCGCGGCTACATCCGGCCGCTCGGCGTGGCGGGCGTGAAGGTGGTGGGCGACTTCTATCGCAACTACGAAGTGGGCCTGCCGTCGGAGCTCGCGCTGCTCAACCTCTTCGACCCGAAGACCGGCGTCCCTGTGGCGATCATCGATGCCTCCGACATCACCGACATGCGCACCGGCGCGATCACCGCTATCGGCGCCAAGCATCTGGCGCGCAAGAATTCGAAGATCCTCGGCCACATCGGCGCGCGCGGCACCTCGTACTGGAACGTGCGCCTCTTGCATTCGATCTTCCACTTCGACGAGATTCGCGTGCACTCGCGCCGACCCGAGAGCCGGGATGCCTTTGCCGCACGCCTGGAACGCGATCTCGGCACGAAGATCACGGTGACCGAAGACTGGGAGTCCTGCGTGCGCGGCGCCGACATCGTGGTCGAGGCCTCGCGCCTCGAGAAGCCCGCGCCGATGCTCAAGACCGAGTGGATCAAGAAGGGCGCCTGCGTGATTCCCTACGGCACCATGAGCGCGGTCGAGCTCTCGCTGACCGACATCATGGACAAGATGGTGATGGACGACTGGGGCCAGGCCAAGGCCGGCCCCTTCGGTGCGCTGCGCGCGCACGTGGACAGCGGCAAGTTGTCCGAGAAGACGCTGCATGCCGAGCTCGGCCAGATCGTGGCCGGCCTCAAACCCGGACGCGAAAGCGAAGAAGAAACCAATCTCTTCTGGCACCGCGGCCTCTCGCTGTCGGACATCGCACTCGGCTCCGCCATGCTCGCGAAGGCGAAGACCATGGGCCTCGGACAGCAGCTGCGCTTCCGCTGAGATCGATGATGCCGGTCGCCAACGCGCGCATGTACTCGGCCACCGCCTCGGCGCGCGCCGACTGGAAAGCGCTGTTCGCGTGGGCGCTCGCGCGCGCCGGGCTTGATTGGGACGTGATCGACTACGACGCCCCGGCTCCGCTCTCGGCGCTGTGGGCGCGCGATGACCTGGGCCTCGCGATGATGTGCGGCCTGCCGTTCTCGCAGCGCGCGCCGCGGCCCGCGCTGGTCGCCGCGCCGATCCCGTCGCCGGCGCGCTACGAGGGCCGGCCGGTCTACTTCACCGACATCGTGGTGCGCGCCGATTCGAAGTACGAACGCCTCGAAGATACCTTCGGCGGCGTGGTGGGCTACACGCTGGCCGACTCGATGTCTGGCGGCGTCGCCTTCCGCAACCATCTCGCGCCGTACCGCGCCACGCACGGGCCGCGGCTCTATGCCCGAGCGGTGGGCAATCTCATCCACGCACGCGGCGTCATCGAAGCCCTGGCCGCAGGCCGCATCGACGTCGGCCCGCTCGACAGCTACTACCATGACTTGCTGCGTCACAACGAGCCCGCGTCGGCGCAACAGGTGCGCATCATCGCCAGCACCGAGGCGATGCCGATCCCGTCGCTGGTTGCGACGGCGGCGCTCGCGTCCGACGAACTCGCGCGCCTGCGCGATGCCTTGCGCGCGGCGGCGGATGCACCGGAACTCGAAGCCGTGACGGAACGCTTGTTGCTTGCAGGCTTCGCCATCCCCGATCCCGCGGACTACGAGGTCCTCGCGGCGATCGCCCAGCGTGCCATTCCACCGTTCGAGGAACTCTGATGATGATCAAGCGCCGCCTCGCCTTTCTGTTGCCCCTGCTGCTCGCCCTGCCGTTGGCGGCGCACGCGCAGGCCTATCCCGCCAAGCCGGTCCACGTGATCGTGCCCTTCGCGCCGGGCGGTCCGGCCGATGTGGTGGCCCGCGTGCTGGGGCAGGAGTTCACCGAGATCCTGGGCCAGCCCTTCGTGGTCGAGAACAAGGTCGGCGCCGCCGGCAACATCGGCGTCGACCTGATTGCCAAGGCCGCGCCCGACGGCTACACGCTCGGCATCGTGCCGGTCGGCAACATCGCGGTGAACCCGAGCCTCTTTCCTGCGCTGCCGTACAAGGCCTCGGAGCTGCAGCCGGTCGCGATGCTCGCGACGGTCGAGAACGTGCTGGTGGTGAACGCCGCCGTGCCGGCGAAGTCGGTGAAGGAGCTGCTGGCGCTCGCCAGGCAGAAGCCCGGCAGCTTGAGCTTCGCATCGCCCGGCGCGGGCAGCCAGGCCCATCTGGCCGGCGAGCTGATGGCGCTCGATGCCGATCTGCAGCTGATCCACGTTCCCTACAAAGGCATCGGGCCGGCGCTGAACGACGTGGTGGGCGGGCAGGTGACGATGATGTTCGGTTCGATGTCCGCGGTGCTGCCGCACGTCAAGTCCGGCAAGCTGCGCGCGCTCGGCGTCGCCAGCCTCAAGCGCTCCGCCACGATGCCCGAGCTGCCGACCATCGCCGAGCAGGGCTTGCCCGGCTTCGAGGCCGTGTCGTGGTACGCGCTGATGGCACCTGCTGCGACGCCCAAGGCCGTCGTCGATCGCCTCAACGCCGAAAGCGCGCGCGTGCTGGCCAAGCCCGAGATGAAAGAGAAGTTCGCCGTGCTCGGCCTCGAGCCCGGCAGCGGCACGCCGCAGCAGATCGTTGCGACGATCCAGACGGAAACCGCGCGCTGGGCCGATGTGATCAAGAAGAAGAACATCAAGCCCGAGTGAGCACGCAACAAGCCTTCGATCCACCCTCTCGTCACCAAGAAAGAATTTCTCATGCCATTTCGCCGCCACCTCCTGATCGCAGGCCTTGCCGGCTTCGCCGCGTTCGGCCCCACGGCTTCTGCGCTGGCGCAGAACAACGTGCTCACGGTCGCCACCGACGCCACCTTCCCGCCGATGGAATTCGTCGAAAACGGCAAGCGCACCGGCTTCGACGTCGAGCTGGTCGAGGCCATCGGCAAGACGCTGGGCCGCAAGATCGAGTGGGTCGACATCGACTTCAAGGGCCTGGTGCCGGGCCTGGTGTCGAAGCGCTTCGACATGGCCGTGTCGGCGATCTACATCACCGACGAGCGCAAGAAGGTGGTCGACTTCACCATTCCCTACTACGCCGGCGGCCTGGTCGCGATGGTGAAGGAGGGCAATGCCGCCATCAAGACGCCCGCCGATCTCAACGGCAAGAAGGTCAGCGTGCAGGTCGGCACCAAGTCGGTCGGCTACGTGAAGGAGAAGTATCCGCAGGTGCAGCTGGTCGAGGTCGAGAAGAACCAGGAGATGTTCAACCTCGTCGACATCGGCCGCAGCGACGCGGCCGTGACCGGCAAGCCCGCCGCCTACCAGTACGTGCGCACGCGCCCCGGCCTGCGCGTGCTCGACGAGCAGCTCACGACCGAGGAGTACGGCATGGCGATTCGCAAGGACGCGCCCGAACTCACCAAGGCCGTGAACGGCGCCATCGAGAAGCTCAAGGCCGATGGAACCTACGCGCAGATCGTCAAGAAGTGGTTCAGCAACACCGCGAAGTAGACCGGCACCGCCATGGATCTGGACTTTGCGCCGGTTTTCGAGGGCTGGCCCGCGCTGCTGCGCGGCGCGCTGGTCACCGTGGAGATCACGGCCTGCGCCTTGCTGCTGGGCTGCGTGCTGGGGCTTCTGGTGGGCATCGGCCGGCTCGATCCGCGCCGCAAGACGCTCTACGCGCTCTGCACCGCCTACGTGGCGGCGATCCGCGGCACGCCGCTTTTGGTGCAGCTCTTCATCCTGTTCTTCGGGCTGCCGCATTTCGGGCTCTTGCTGCCGGCCTTCGTGTGCGGCGTGCTCGGGCTCGGCGTGTACTCGGGCGCCTACGTGTCGGAGATCGTGCGCGGCGCGATCCAGTCGATCGACCGCGGCCAGACGATGGCGGCGCAGTCGCTCGGCATGCGGCCCTCGGCAGCGATGCGCCACATCATCCTGCCGCAGGCGGTGGTGCGCATGATCCCGCCGCTGGGCAACGAGTTCATTGCGCTCATCAAGAACTCGGCGCTGGTGTCGCTGCTGACGATCCACGATCTGATGCACGAAGGCCAGAAGATCATCAGCGTGTCGTACCGCTCGCTCGAGCTCTACCTGGCCATCGCGGCCGTCTACTTCGCACTGACCGGCGCGGTCACGCTGGTGCTGCGGCATTTCGAGCAGCGGCTGCGGCAGGGAGGGCTGGTGCGATGAGCCTGCACGGCTTCGATACCGCCACCTTGCCCGTCACGCCGTGGAAGAACGGCGGCGGCAGCACGCGCGAGATCGCCTGCTGGCCGCCCGGCGCGGGGCTCGGTGATTTCGAATGGCGCCTGTCCATCGCCACCATCGCCGCGAGCGGCCCGTTCTCGGTGTTCCCGGGCATCGACCGCACGATCATGCTGCTGGCCGGCGATGGCGTGCAGCTGCGTTCGGCCGACCCGGCCGGCCACGCGCTCGACCACCGCCTCGCGACCCTGCACCACCCCTTTGCCTTCAGCGGCGACTTGCCGCTGGCCTGCACGCTGCTGGGCGGCGCGTCGAGCGACTTCAACGTGATGGCGCGCCGCGGGCGCTGGCATGCGAAGCTCCAGGTGCTGGAAAGCGCGGCGCTGCTGGGCAGCGCGACCCACGGCATGCTGCTGGCGCTGCGCGGACAGTGGGAGCTCGATGGCATGTCGATCATCGACTGCGCCGAAGGCGAGGGCCTGTGGTGGGCCGATGCGCCGCATGCCTGGCACGCGAGGCCCGACGGTGCCGATGCGCGGCTGTTGGCCGTTCGATTCGATCCATGCCACGAACAGGCGGACAACCCGGAGACCTGACCCATGCCATCTTCTCTTGCCTCCGCCGACGGCCTGTGGACCGGCCTGCTTCTCGCGCCCGGCGCCTTGCGCTATGCAGACCTGCCCGAGGACACTGAGGCTGCCATCGTGGTCGAGCAGGGTGTGATCCGATGGATCGGCGCCGCGGCCTCGTTGCCGGCCGAGTGCGCGGGATTGCCGCGGCACGAGGGCGGCGGCGCACTCGTCACGCCCGGCCTGGTCGACTGCCACACGCACCTGGTCTATGGCGGCCAGCGCGCCAACGAGTTCGCGATGCGGCTCGCGGGTGCCAGCTACGAAGAAGTGGCCAAGGCCGGCGGCGGCATCGTCTCGTCGGTGCGCGCCACGCGCGAAGCCGACGAAGACACGCTCTATGCACTGGCCGCGCCGCGGCTCGAACAATTGCTGGCCGACGGCGTGTGCGCGATCGAGATCAAGTCCGGCTATGGCCTCTCGCTCGAACACGAACGCAAGCAGCTGCGCGTGGCGCGGCGGCTGGGCGAGGCCTACGGCGTCACGGTGCGCACCACCTTCCTCGGCGCCCATGCGCTGCCGCCCGAATACGCGGGGCGCAGCGGCGACTACATCGAGCTCGTCTGCAACCAGATGATGCCGGCGCTGGCGGCCGAAGGGCTGGTCGATGCGGTCGACGTGTTCTGCGAGCGCATCGCCTTCTCGCTCGCCGAGACCGAGCGCGTGTTCCAGGCCGCGCAGGCGCTCGGTCTGCCGGTCAAGCTGCATGCCGAGCAGCTCTCCGACATGGGGGGCGCGGCGCTCGCGGCGCGCTACGGTGCGCTGTCCTGCGACCACATTGAGCACCTCTCGGCCGAGGGCATCGCCGCGATGCGCGAGGCCGGCACGGTGGCCGTGCTGCTGCCCGGCGCCTACTACACGCTGCGCGACACCCACCTGCCGCCGATCGAGGCGCTGCGCGCGGCCGGCGTGCCGATGGCCGTTTCCACCGACCACAACCCCGGCACCTCGCCGGCGCTGAGCCTGCTCTTGATGATGAACATGGCCTGCACGCTGTTCCGCCTCACCGTGCCCGAGGCGCTGGCTGGCGTGACCGTGCATGCGGCGCGCGCGCTGGGCCTGCAGGAAACGCACGGCGTGATCGCCGTCGGCGCGCCGGCCAACTTCGTGCTGTGGGACGCCCGCGACGTGGCGGAACTGGCCTACTGGTTCGGCCGGCGTGCGGCGAGGCGCATCGTGCGGCAAGGACGCATTGCATAGAAGTAAATCCCGATGAACAAGACCCTCTTCGCCAAAGATGCGCTGCTGCCCACCGGCTGGCGCCGCAACGTGCTGCTGAGTTGGGACGATGCGGGCCGGCTCACGCAGGTGCAGCCCGATGCCGTGGCGCCCCGGGACGTGCCCGTGTCCGCAGGCCCCCTGATCCCCGGCATGCCCAACCTGCACTCGCATGCCTTCCAGCGCGCCTTCGGGGGGCTCACCGAATTCCGCGGCGCGGCGCAGGACAGCTTCTGGAGCTGGCGCACGCTGATGTATCGCTTCGCCGCGCAGATCTCGCCCGCGCAGGTCGAGGCGATCGCGACCTGGCTCTACATCGAGATGCTCGAAGCCGGCTACAGCGCGGTCTGCGAGTTCCACTACCTGCACCACGCGCCCGACGGCACGCCCTATGCCGACGACGCCGAACTCGCGCTCGCTTTGCTGCGCGCGGCCGAGCGCACCGGCATCGGCCTCACGCTGCTGCCCGTGCTCTACCAGACCAGCGGCTTCGGCGGGCTGCCGCCGAACGAGGGCCAGCGCCGCTTCATCCGCGCTACCGATTCGATGCTGCGCCTGCTCGAGCGCCTGCGCCCGCTGTGCGAAGCGCAGGGCGCGCGGCTGGGCCTGGCGCCGCACTCGCTGCGCGCCGTGCCGCCCGAGGGCCTGCGCGAGGCGCTGGCGGGCCTGAATGCGATCGATGCCACGGCGCCCGTCCACATCCACATCGCCGAGCAGACCGCCGAAGTCGATGCCTGCCTGGCCTGGAGCGGCCAGCGCCCGGTCGCCTGGCTGCTGGACCACGCCGAGGTCGATGCGCGCTGGTGCCTGGTGCATGCCACGCACATGGATGCGGCCGAGTACCGGCGCGCCGCCGCGAGCGGCGCAGTCGCGGGCCTGTGCCCGACCACCGAGGCCAACCTCGGCGACGGCATCTTCGATTTCGGCGCCTGGCGCGGGGCCGGCGGCCGCTGGGGCGTGGGCTCGGACAGCCACGCCTGCGTCAACGCGGCCGAGGAATTGATGATGCTCGAATACAGCCAGCGGCTGGCGACCCGCCAGCGCAATGTCGGGGCCGATGCGGGCGAGCCTTCGGTGGCGAGCGCGATGACGCTGGCGGCCGTGCAGGGCGGGGCGCAGGCATCGGGCCGCGCAGTCGCCGGGCTCGCGCCCGGCCAGCAGGCCGACTTCGTGGTGCTGGATGCTGCGCATCCGTCGCTGGCCGGCCTGTCCGCCGCCGACATGCTCTCGGCCCATGTGTTCGCGAGCCATCGCAGCAGTGCCGTCGACACGGTTTGGGTCGCGGGCCGGCCGCGCGTGTCGGCCGGGCGCCATCCTCTTCATTCCCAAGCGGCGGCTGCGTTCATCGCCGCGCGCACGCAACTTCTCACAACACCATGAGCTTCGAAACCACCGAACCCGCTTTCCGATTCCGGCTGGGCACACGCCCGCTGCTGATTTCGATGCCGCATGTCGGCACGCATGTGCCGCCGGCGCTGGCGGCGCGCTTCACCGAGGAGGCGCGCCATGTGCCGGACACCGACTGGCATCTGGAGCGCCTCTACGACTTCGCCGTCGAGCTCGGCGCCTCGGTGCTGGTCGCCACCCATTCGCGCTATGTGGTCGACCTGAACCGCCCGCCGGACAACCAGAACCTCTACCCCGGTCAAGACACCACCGGCCTGTGCCCGGTCGATACCTTCGACAAGACCCCGCTCTACGCCGCCGGCGACCTGCCCGGCGAGGCCGAGATCGCAGCGCGCGTCGACGCGATCTGGCGCCCCTACCACCGGCAGCTGCAGGCCGAGCTCGACCGCCTGAAAGCCGCCCACGGCACCATCGCGCTGTGGGATGCGCACTCGATCCGCTCGGTGCTGCCGCGCTTCTTCGAGGGCCGGCTGACCGACCTGAATCTCGGCAGCGCTGACGGCGCGAGCTGCGATCCGGCGCTGGCCGCCGCGCTGCTCGGCATCGCGACCTCGAACCCGGCCTACACCGCGGCGCTCAACGGCCGCTTCAAGGGCGGCCACATCACGCGCCAGTACGGCAACCCGGCCGCCGGCGTGCACGCGGTACAGCTCGAAATGACGCAGGCCAGCTACATGCAGGAGAAGCTGCCCTTCGACTACCTGCCCGAAGTCGCGGCCGGCGTGCAGCCGCAGGTGCGGCGCATGATCGAGGCGGTGCTCGATTTCGTCGAGCAATAGAACCGATAACCGCCCGCGGGCCGGGCCATGGCGCGCTTTCTACAATCCGGGGCATGAAGCCCCTCGTCTACACCCGCGCCCAGCAACTGCCCGGCATCCTGGCCGAACGCATCGCGATCCTCGACGGTGCGATGGGCACGATGATCCAGCGCTTCAAGCTCAGCGAGGCCCAGTACCGCGGCGAGCGCTTCAAGGACTTTCCGCGCGACGTCAAGGGCAACAACGAGCTGCTCTCGCTGACCCGCCCCGACGTGATCCGCGACATCCACGAAGGCTATCTGGCCGCCGGCGCCGACCTGATCGAGACCAACACCTTCGGCGCGACCCGCATCGCGCAGGAGGACTACAAGATGGCCGAGCTGGCGCGCGAGATGAATCTCGAATCGGCCCGCATCGCGCGCGCCGCCTGCGACAAGTTCAGCACGCCCGACAAACCGCGCTTCGTGGCGGGCGCCCTCGGCCCGACGCCCAAGACCGCCAGCATCAGCCCCGACGTGAACGATCCCGGCGCGCGCAACGTGAGCTTCGAGGAGCTGCGCGCGTCCTATTACGAGCAGGTCGAGGCGCTGGTCGAAGGCGGCGCCGACGTGCTGCTGGTCGAGACCATCTTCGACACCCTCAACGCCAAGGCCGCGCTGTTCGCGATCGACGAGTACTTCGAGGCCAGCGGTGAGCGCCTGCCGCTCGTCATCAGCGGCACCGTGACCGATGCCTCCGGCCGCATCCTCAGCGGCCAGACCGTGACCGCCTTCTGGCACAGCGTGCGCCATGCGCGGCCGATGGCCATCGGCCTCAACTGCGCGCTGGGCGCGGCGCTGATGCGGCCCTACATCCAGGAACTGGCGCGCGTGGCCGACGACACCTTCATCAGCTGCTACCCCAACGCCGGCCTGCCCAATCCGATGAGCGAAACCGGCTTCGACGAAACGCCCGAGGTCACCTCGCGCCTGCTGCACGAGTTTGCGGCCGAGGGGCTGGTCAACATCGTCGGCGGCTGCTGCGGCACCACGCCCGACCACATCGCCGCCATCGGGCGCTCGGTGGCGCCGCTCGCGGGGCGCACGCTGCATCGCGCGGCCGCGTATCCCGAAGCGGCCTGAGGTAAAGAAGCGCCCTGGCGGTGCACGTCTTTGCGCGGCTGGCCGTTGCTGAGGGTAGGCCGTGGCTGATTGACAACATGTCGAGCGCGCGTAGCCTGAGCGCAAAGGAACATTCCATGAACAAGCTCGTCCAGCGATGGATAGGCATCGGCACCATCGCCCTGGTTCTGCCGGTCGCCGCGGCGGCGCAGGAGGCCTTCGCCCGCGGCACGGTCAATCTGCGTGCCGGCCCCTCGGGCGACTACCCGCTGGTGGCGCGACTCGGCCATGGCCAGCCCTTCGAGGTGCTCGGCTGCACCAGCGGCTATGCATGGTGCGACGTGGTGCTGCCCGACGGGCTGCGCGGCTGGGTCTATGCCGCCAACATCGACTACGCCTACGATGATGACCGGCGCGTGCCCTTGGCCACCTACGGCGCCATCATCGGCGTGCCGATCATCGGCTTCACGATCGGCAACTACTGGAGCAACCACTACCGCGACCGCCCCTGGTACGGCGAGCGGCGCTGGTGGGGCGACCACCATCCGCCGCCGCCCGTCGCCGGCTGGCGCCCGGTGCCGGCGCCGCGGCCGGACTGGCGGCCCAATCCGTGGCGCGACCCCGGCTACGCGCATCCGGGACCGGGCTTCCGTCCGCAGCCGCAGCCGGGCTGGCGGCCTTCGCCAGGGCAGCATCCACCGCCGGATCACGGTGTCCGGCCGCCGCGTCCCGACCGCGGTTTCCGACCGCCGGAGCACGCCGGCCCGCCGAACGTGCATCCGGGCCGACCGCCGGACGTCCATCCGGGTCGTCCACCGGACGTGCATCCGGGACGTCCGCCGGCCATGAATCCGGGCCAGCCGGGCGTTCGTCCGCCGGCTGCCCTGCCCGGCGCCGAGGCGCGGCAAAGGCAACTGGACCGGATCAACCGCGCGCCGCCTGGCACGACGCCAGGGGACAGCAGGCCAGGCGGCGGCCTGTAGCGCTCTAGGGCTTCTTCTTGCGCGCGATCAGCGCGACGAAGCGCTGCGCGCCCAGGCCCAGCGGGCGCTCGCGCGACCACACCACGTCGACCCACAGGTCGAGCCCGTTCGACAGGTTCTCGAACGGAATCTCCACCAGCGCGCCGGCCGCCACGTGCGGCCGCGCGAAATTGCGCGGCAGCCAGCCCCAGCCCAGGCCGGCCGTGATCAGGCTCAGCGCGGCCAAGGCGTTGTCGGTGCGCCAGACATGGCGCGCAAAGACGAAGCGCGGGTCGCTGGTCGCGAGATCGCGCCCGGCCACCACGATCTGGCGCGTGGTCGTCAGGTGCTCCTCGCGCAGCCGGCCGCCGGCCGCGGCCAGCACCGGATGGTCGGGCGCCATCACGGCCACCATGGTGTCGCTGGCCACTTCCTGAAAGCCCTCGCGGCCGTCGAGGCTGGGCCGCTCGAAGACCAGCGCCAGCTGCGCGCGGCCGCTGTGCAGCAGCGCCAGCGCATCGGCTTGCGGCGCCGCCAGCACCTCGACTTCCAGCAGCGGGTATTCCCGCGCCAGCGCGGCCAGCGGCGCGCTCCACGGCGCGGCCAGCAGCTCGGGCGCGATCGCGAGCGTGAGCCGGTTCTCCAGGCCCTGCGTCAGCGCCAGCGCCTGCACCTGCAGCTGCTTGAGCTGCGCGGCGAGCAGCCGCGCCTGCGGCTCCAGCGAACGCGCCGCGGCCGTCGGCTGGGGCTCGCGGCCGCCGCGGTCGAAGAGCGGCAGGTCCAGCTCGGCCTCGAGGTTCGCGATCGCCATGCTCACCGCCGAGGGCACGCGGCCGAGCGCCCGCGCGGCGGCCGAGAAGGAGCCGTGGTCGAGCACGGCCAGAAACACGTGCACGTTGTCGCTGGAAAAACTCATGGCAACGGCCTTTCAATAATTCTGAAAGAAGATGACTTTTTATATCAGATGAGCGCACATAAAGTAGGGGCCAAACCGCCAATCCAAACAGGAAGATTTCATGCAAGGGCTCAAGCGTCGCGTCGTCTACATCACGCTCTACGAAGGTCTCGCCATCGTCGCGGCCAGCGCCGGACTGGCGCTGATGTCGGGGCAGGGCATGGGCCACTCGGGCGTGCTGGCCGTCATCGCCTCGGTCATCGCGATCCTCTGGAACCTCGCCTTCAACACCCTGTTCGAGCGCTGGGAGTCGCGCCAGGCCGTGCGCGGCCGCAGCTTGCGCCGCCGCGTCGCCCACGCGATCGGCTTCGAGGGCGGCCTGGTCGCCTTCCTGGTGCCGGTCTTCGCCTGGTGGATGGAGGTGAGCCTGTGGCAGGCGCTGGTGATGGACCTGGGCCTGGTGGTGTTCTTCCTGGTCTACACCTTCGTCTTCAACTGGGCCTTCGACCTGCTGTTCGGCCTGCCCGCATCGGCCGCCGGCGTGGCCCAGCCGGCGTAAAATCCGCGGCTCCCAAGGAGCGTTGCAGCGCGGTACCTTCCATCCGAAGCGTCCGCGTCAGGCTTGGGCTTGCAACGACGCTCGCCTGACCCACGTTCCGCAGGTGAGCCCATGTCCTCCGATCCGTCTTCCGTCCCTGTTCTCCCGGTTCCTCCGATGAAGCTGTCCGGCCTCGAGCCGGTGCAGATCGGCCAAGGCACGCTCTTCGTCAACATCGGCGAGCGCACCAACGTCACCGGCTCCAAGGCTTTCGCCCGCATGATCCTGAACGGCCAGTTCGAGGAAGCGCTGGCGGTCGCGCGCCAGCAGGTCGAGAACGGCGCGCAGGTGATCGACATCAACATGGACGAGGCCATGCTCGACAGCAAGGCCGCGATGGTGCGTTTCCTGAACCTGATCGCCAGCGAGCCCGACATCGCGCGCGTGCCGATCATGATCGACAGCTCCAAGTGGGAAGTGATCGAAGCCGGCCTGCGCTGCATCCAGGGCAAGGGTATCGTCAACTCGATCAGCATGAAGGAGGGCGAGGCCCAGTTCAAGCACCACGCGACGCTGCTGCGCCGCTACGGCGCGGCCGCGGTCGTGATGGCCTTCGACGAGCAGGGCCAGGCCGACACCTACGAACGTAAGATCGAGATCTGCGAGCGCGCCTACCGCATCCTGGTCGACGAGATCGGCTTCCCGCCCGAGGACATCATCTTCGACCCCAACATCTTCGCGATCGCCACCGGCATCGAGGAGCACAACAACTACGCGGTCGACTTCATCAACGCCACGCGCTGGATCAAGGAAAACCTGCCGGGCGCCAAGGTGTCGGGCGGCGTCTCGAACGTGAGCTTCAGCTTCCGCGGCAACGACCCGGTGCGCGAAGCGATCCACACCGTGTTCCTCTACCACGCGATCAAGGCGGGCATGGACATGGGCATCGTCAACGCCGGCATGGTGGGCGTCTACGACGACCTCGAACCCGAGCTGCGCGAGCGCGTGGAAGACGTGGTGCTGAACCGCCGCCCCGACGCCGGCGAGCGCCTGGTCGAAGTGGCCGAAACCGCCAAGAGCGGCGCCAAGGACGAGAGCAAGAAGCTCGAGTGGCGCGGCACGCCCGAGCACCCGGTGCACGTGAACCAGCGGCTCTCGCATGCGATGGTGCACGGCATCACCGACTTCATCGTCGAGGACACCGAAGAGGCCTACCAGCAGATCCTGGCCAAGGGCGGCCGGCCGCTGCACGTGATCGAAGGCCCGCTGATGGACGGCATGAACATCGTCGGCGACCTGTTCGGCCAGGGCAAGATGTTCCTGCCGCAGGTGGTGAAGTCGGCGCGCGTGATGAAGTCGGCCGTGGCCCACCTCATTCCCTACATCGAGGAAGAGAAGCGCCAGGACGAAGCCGCGGGCCGCGACGTGCGCACCAAGGGCAAGATCATCATCGCCACCGTCAAGGGCGACGTGCACGACATCGGCAAGAACATCGTGACCGTCGTGCTCCAGTGCAACAACTTCGAGGTGGTGAACATGGGCGTGATGGTCCCGTGCCACGAGATCCTGGCGCGCGCCAAGGTCGAGGGCGCGGACATCGTGGGCCTGTCGGGCCTGATCACGCCCAGCCTCGAGGAGATGCAGTACGTCGCCGGCGAGATGCAGAAGGACGAGCATTTCCGCATCAAGAAGATCCCGCTGCTGATCGGCGGCGCCACCACCAGCCGCGTGCACACGGCGGTGAAGATCGCGCCGCACTACGAAGGGCCGGTGGTCTACGTGCCCGACGCCTCGCGCAGCGTGAGCGTGGCGCAGTCGCTGCTGTCCGACCAGGCGGCGGCCTACATCGACGAGATCAACGCCGACTACGACAAGGTCCGCCACCAGCACGCCAACAAGAAGCAGACGCCGCTGTGGCCGCTGGCGAAAGCGCGCGCCAACAAGACGCCGATAGCCTGGTCGAATTACCTGCCGCCGGTGCCGAAGTTCATCGGCCGGCGCGTGTTCAAGAACTTCGACCTGACCGAGCTCGCGAAGTACATCGACTGGGGGCCGTTCTTCCAGACCTGGGACCTCGCGGGCCCGTTCCCGGCGATCCTCAAGGACGAGGTGGTCGGCACCGAGGCCGTGCGCGTGTATGCCGACGGCCAGCGCATGCTCAAGCGGCTGATCGAAGGGCGCTGGCTCAGCGCCAGCGGCGTGATCGGCTTCTGGCCCGCCAACACCGAGAACGACGACGACATCGTGCTCTACACCGACGAATCGCGCACCGAAGCCGCGCTCACCTGGTACGGGTTGCGCCAGCAGACCGAGAAGCAGGCCATCGAAGGCGTCATGCGCCCGAGCCGCTGCCTGGCCGACTTCGTCGCGCCGCGCGAGAGCGGCCTGAAGGACTATGTCGGCATGTTCGCCGTCACCGCCGGGCTCGGTGTCGAGAAGAAGGAGAAGTACTTCGTCGACGACCTCGACGACTACTCGGCCATCATGCTCAAGGCGCTGGCCGACCGGCTGGCCGAGGCCTTCGCCGAGGCGCTGCATCACCGCGTGCGCACCGATCTCTGGGGCTATACGCCCGACGAGGGCTTGAGCAACGAGGACATGATCGGCGAGAAGTACCGCGGCATCCGCCCCGCGCCGGGCTATCCGGCATGCCCCGACCACAGCGTGAAGCGGCCGATGTTCGACCTCCTGAACTGCGCGGACATTGGGATGACCCTGACGGAGAGCCTCGCCATGATGCCCGCCGCCAGTGTCAGCGGCTTCTACCTGAGCCATCCTGAGGCGACCTACTTCAACGTCGGCAAGATCGGGCACGACCAGTTGCAGGATCAGGCAGCGCGACGCAAGCAGAGCGAAGCGGATCTCGAGCGGCTGCTGGCCCCCAATCTCTGATGCTTCAGAAACTGATGTTTGCTGCCGCGCACTATGCGGCGCTGGCGATCTTCGTTGCCGGCTGCTGGGGCTTCGGGCGGGTGGTGCAGTCGCGCATGGGTTCGCCGGTGCGCCACGACGTCTGGCTCGAGACCGCGATGGCCACCGCGCTCGGCGTCGGGGTCTTCATCTGCGCGTTCCAGTTGCTCGGCATCGCGGGCGCGTTCGACACCGCCGGCGTGCTGCTGCTGGCCGCGATCGGCTTTGCGGCGGCGTGCGTGCAGTTTCCGGCATGGAGGCGGGAGGTGCGCGCCTTCGACCCGGGGCTGCCCCTGTCATGGGTCGACAAGGCGGGCCTGGTCGCGCTGGCGCTGGTCGCGCTGCCGACGCTGCTGGCGCCGCTGGCGCCGCCGGCCGCCTTCGACGAGTTGATGTACCACCTGCCGTATGCGCGCGAGGTGGCGCAAAGCGGCTCTCTCGGCATCCATGAGTGGCTGCGCTATCCCTGGTTTCCGTACAACTACAACCTGCTCTATGCCGCCGCGCTCTTGGTCGGCGACGACGTGTTGGCGCATTTCCTGAACGCGCTGGCCGGCTGGCTGTCGGTGTGGATGGTCTACCGCCTGGGCGTGCTGCACCTGAACCGCGTGCTGGGCTGCGCGGGCGCCGCCATCTGGCTCGGCATGGGCGACTATTCGAACGCCTTGATCGACACGGGCGTCGCGCTGTTCGTGCTGGCGGCCTGCACGGCCCTGTGGTGGTGGCGCGAATCGCCACCGGCCCAGGGCCCGCGCTGGCTGGCGCTGGCGGCTTTCTTCCTCGGCCTCGCGGCGGGCTCCAAGTACCAGGCGCTGACCTTCCTGCCGCTGGTGGCCTGGTTCGTGATCCGCCGCGAGCGGCGCCCGGGCGTCTGGGCCGTCGCGCTGCTGTGCTTTCTCGTTCCCTGCATCTACTGGTACGCGCGCAATGCCGTGATGACGGGCGATCCCTTCAATCCCATCGGCGCGAAGCTGTTCGGCTTCAGCAACTGGAACCTGGCCGACTACAAGAACCAGCTCGACGACGTGCGCATCCATGCCGCCTTTCCCAGCCTCCTGATCTGGCCCGTGGTGCTCGCGCCTCTCAGCAAGGCCTGGCGGCGCTCGCCGGCCGTGCACGCCGCGATCATCTTCTGCGCCTACTCGGTGCTCGTGTGGGCGCTGACCTCGCGCTACCCGCGCTACTTGACGGCTTCGTTCCCGCTGATCGCGCTGATCGCGGTGCTGGGCTGGCAGGTGCTGCTCGGCTGGATCGTGGCGGGGCTGCGCTGGCTGCTGCCGGTAGCCGGCCGCGTGGGTTGGCCGGCGCGCGCGGGCAGTCTCTTCGTCGTTGTCTTTCTGGCAGCGCTCGCGGCGGTGTCGGTCCGGCATACCGCGCGCGCGCTCACCAAGGTGTCGCCGACGCCAGAGACGCGGGAGGCCTTCCTGCGGGCCAACGTGCCCGGCTATGCCGTCATGAACTACCTGCGCGAGCACGCCACTGGCCGCGTCTACCAGATCGCGCTGAGCGAGGCGATCTACTACGGGCCCAACCCGATCTGGGGCGACGCGCTGGGACCGTGGCGCTACACGGACTTTCTTCCTCTTCCCCCGGCCGAGATGGCGCGCAAGCTCGCGGCACTGGGCTTCGAGGCCATCGTGATGCCCTACTCGATGGTGCCGCAGATCACGACCAAGCCTGGATTCGACGATCATTTCGCCTTGATGTACGAGAAAGACGGCGCCAAGGCCTATCGCATCCTGCAATACAAGAATGACCGAGCACCCTGATCCGCGCCCAGCCCCGCTGCCCGCACTGCCCGCACTGCCCGCACTGCGTATAGCCGCCGTGATCCCGTGCTTCAACGAGGCACTGGCCATCGCGCAGGTGGTGGACGAGTTCCGCGCGGCCCTGCCCGAGGCCGAAGTCCATGTGTTCGACAACGCCTCGACCGACGACACCGCGGCCGTCGCCCGCGCCGCCGGTGCGCGCGTGACGCACGTGGCGCTGCGCGGCAAGGGCAATGTGGCGCGGCGCATGTTCGCCGACGTCGAGGCCGACATCTACGTGATGGTCGACGGCGATGCCACCTACGACCTCGGCGAGCTGCGCCGCCTGGTCGACACGCTGGTCGAAGGCAACCTCGACATGGTGGTCGGCTCGCGCGTCGACGACGGCCACGACGCCCACACCTACCGAACGGGGCACCGCTTCGGCAACCGCCTTTTGACCGGCGCGGTGGCGGGGCTCTTCGGCGGCCATCTCACCGACATGCTCTCGGGCCTGCGCGTGTTCTCGCGGCGCTACGCCAAGTCCTTCCCGGCCGTCTCGGAGGGCTTCGAGATCGAGACCGAGCTCACGGTCCATGCGCTGGAATTGCGCATGCCCTTCGCCGAACTGCCGGTGCGCTACCGCTCGCGCCCGGAGGGCTCGCACAGCAAGCTCTCGACCTACCGCGACGGCTGGCGCATCCTCAAGACCATCTGCAAGCTGTTCGTGAGCGAGCGGCCGCTGCTCTTCTTCTCGGGCATCGCGACCGTGCTGGCGCTGGCCTCGCTCGCGGCGGCCGTGCCGCTGGCCCTTACCTACATCGACACGGGCCTGGTACCGCGCCTGCCGACGGCCGTGCTGCTGACCGGCACCATGCTGGCCGCGATGCTGGCCTTCGTCTGCGGCATCGTGCTGCACACCGTGACCATCGGGCGGCAGGAGGCCAAGCGGCTGCGCTATCTCTCGATCCCGGGTGTGCGCCATCGCGGCCGGCCATGAGGGCGGGCCGCGAGTTCCTGTTCTTCGCGGCCGCCGGCGTGGCGGGCCTGGGCGTCGATGTCGGCGTGCTGTATCTCGCGGCCCCCGTGCTCGGCTGGTATCTGGCACGGGTGCTGTCCTTCGTCGCAGCCGCGACGGCGACCTGGGCGCTGAACCGGCGCTACGCCTTCAGCGCGCGGCATTCGGAGGTATCGCTGGCGCGCGAATACCTCGGCTACCTGCTGACCATGCTGGGCGGCGCCTTCGTCAACTACGGCGTCTATGTGCTGGTGCTGCACACGCTGAGCGGCCCATGGGCGCCGGCGGCCGGCGTGGCGCTTGGCAGCCTGACGGGGATGGTGCTCAACTTTCTTTCCGCGCGGCACCTGATATTCAAGTCGAGGCGCGAGCGGTGAGGGCTGCTGTCGCCTGATCACGGTCACAACGAGTAGCACGGCATCGCGCGGCCGAGTAGCGCCACGCGTGACTTGCCGGGCTGGGCCGGATCGCCTCTGAGTTTTCAGGAGACGCCGTCCTCCCATATTTCGTCCTGGATTGTGGACTGCGCCCTTACGGGGTGCACGCCGACAGTGACTGCCTGCGATGCGGATACGCTGCTACTTCCATCCGCTCGCGCAGGCATCGCTCGATGACCTTTTCCCGCCGCAAGTTCCTGCTGATTGCTGGGGCGCTCGCTGCATCCGGTGCATCGTGGGCGGCCTGCGCTGCCAAGACATCGGCCGTAGCCAAGACCGCCCCCTCCGATGCGCAGAAACCCAGGTCATTGGACCGGCTCAATGCGGCGACTGAGACGCCGATGCTTTCCCAGGGCGCCAGAGGCGCTGCGGTGGTTCGTGCCCAGATCCTGCTTGACCGCGCATGGTTCTCGCCCGGCGAGATCGACGGCGGCTTTGGTGCAAGCATGCGGCGTGTGGTGGCCGCGTACCAGACGGCGAGCGGCATCGCCCCCACCGGCAAGGTGGACGCCGCCACCTGGACGGCCCTCAGAAACGACACCGCGCCTTTGTTCGCCGCATACGTCGTCACCGAGAGGGATGCTGCCGGGCCCTTCACGGCGACGCCAAAGGACATGGCCGATAGGGCAAAGCTGAAATCGCTCGACTACGAATCCGTCGAGGAAGCGTTGTCGGAGAAGCATCACATGGCGCCGAAGCTGCTGGCGGATCTGAACAAGGGCGCGCGCTTCAGGGCCGGCGATGAGATCGTGATTGTCAACGTGGCCGGCGCTGCGGATCCAGCGGTTGTGAAAGCCGCGGCGTCGATCGAGATCGACAAGTCCGAGCACATGCTCTTCGTGCTCGACCGCGACGGCAAGCCGCTGGCCGGCTTCCCGATCAGTATCGGCGGGCGGCTTGATCCCTTGGAGCTCGGCAGGATGAAGATCACCAACGAAGTGAAGAATCCGACCTTCACCTACGATCCCGGGCTCCTCAAGAATGCGCCAGCGAAGGCGAAGAAGGTCGAAGTGCCGCCCGGCCCCAACAATCCGGTGGGCAGCACCTGGATTGGACTTTCGAAACCGCACTGGGGCATTCACGGAACGCCGTCTCCCGCGCGCGTCGGTCACCAGGAAACCAATGGCTGCATTCACTTGACCAACTGGGATGCGGCGCGATTGTCGACACTGGCCAAGACCGGGTTTGCGGTGGAGGTAAAGCCATAGTGGCCGTGGTGGGTCGGCGCAGTCTCGTGGCGGCCGCGCTCTTCGTTTCGCCACTCTGCGCCTCGGCGCAGGCAGGAGGCGCGCCATCGGAGGCGCCCGCAGCGCAAGCGCCGGTCATGGCCGATGAGGCGGCCTTGCTGGCAAATCGCAAGCAGACCGTTCTCGGCTTCATAAGTCGCGCCGTGAATCGAGGCAGTGAGCGGCAAGAGCGGTGACCCAGAACGGATCATCCGGATCGAAGGCAAGCCCGAACTTGGGAGTGATGAGAAGGCCTGCCTTCTCAAACGCAGACGGATCTGTAGCTCGAACGAAAGATGCAAGTGCGGTGAACGGCACTGACAGATTGCCGATGTTCACGACCGGTGCTTGCGCGGTGATCTCTTCCAACCTACCGCAGTCCTGGAAACGGTAGACCACCGAGTCGTAGTCGAGCTCATTGAGCCCGACGCCGTTTCGGCACGTTCTCGCGGGCTTGCCTCGCATCTTCACGACCTCTTGTCTTGAGGCCGAGAACGGTGTTTCATCGACGCATACGAACGGATCCAGATCCATTTGATCGCCGCGCGCGCTTCGTTCAGTCAGTACACCCCCGACACCACCACCGGAATCTCGGTCGCCGGCGGCGTGTTGCGGCTGCGGCCGCAGCGCACGATGCCGTCGATCATCACCATGCCGACGCCCGGGATGTCGCCGAGCTGCACGCTTTCGAGCAGCGTCCTGCCGGCCGTGTGCTGCGCGCGGTCCATGAAGACGAAGTCGGCCGCGCGGCCGACCTCGATCAGCCCGCAATTGAGCTTGCGGATGCGTGCCGTGTTGCCGGTCGCGAAGCAGAACACCAGCTCGGCCGGGATGTTCGCGATCGAGGACAGCATCGCCACCATGCGCAGGATGCCCAGCGGCTGCACGCCCGAGCCGGCCGGCCCGTCGGTGCCGAGGATCACGCGGTGCGGGCACTTCAGGTCCAACGCCGCCTTGGCAGCCGCGATGGCCACGCGCTCGTTGCCGTTGTGCACGATCTCGATCGCGCGCGAAGACTTCTCGCACAGCTCGCACACATGCGCCTCGGGCAGCGAGGTGTGGCCGCCGTTGATGTGGCCGATGATGTCGGCATCGGCTTCGAGCACCACGTCCTTGTCGATCAGGCCCGAGCCGGGGATCGAGGGGCCGCCGGTGTGGATGGTGCTCTGGATGCCGTACTTGCGCGCCCAGGCCACCATCTCCTTGGCCTCGTAGCCGGCCTTCACCGAGCCCAGGCCCACTTCGCCGAGCAGGCCCACGCCGGCCTCGGCCATTTCCTTGAAGTCGCTCTCGACCATGCCCTTCTCGAGCACCGGCGCGCCCGCCAGCACCTTGACGCCGCCGGGGCGGAAGTTGTCGAAGGCGCGCTGCGCGGTGATGGCCAGGGCCTTCACGCCCACGATGTCCTTGGGCCGGCCCGGCAGGTGCACTTCGCCGGCCGAGATCATCGTGGTCACGCCGCCGTTCATCGTCGAATCGATCCAGCCAAGCTGGCTCTGGCGCGGCGTCCAGTCGCCGAACACCGGGTGCACGTGGCTGTCGATCAGGCCGGGGGCGACGCAGGTCTTCTTGGCGTCGATCACAGTCTGCGCGCCTTCAAGATCGCAGTCCTTTTCCTTGCCGACCGCGACGATCAGCCCGTCGTTCACGACCAGGGTGTCGGCGTCCAGGATGGGCTTGTCGATGTCGCCCGAGAGCAACAGACCTATGTTCCGGATGACGACCTTGCCCGACTTTGCGCCGGTTGCGACTTCTGCCATTTCTTTGCCTCTTCGTGGGGTGAGGTTGAGGTGGTTTCTTCGTCGGAAGCGCCCGCGTCGACCGTGCGCAGCACGGTTTCGATCACGAAGTCTTCCCAGTGCGCCACGGCTTCCGGCGTCTCCAGCGGCTCGCCGAGGAAGGCGGTCAGCGTGTGGCGGTTCGATGTGTAGAAGTAGCCGGTGGAGGCGATCAGCAGGTAGAGATCGCGCGCCGCCACGTCGTCGCGGAACAGCCCCTGCGCGACGCCGCTTTCGAGCAGCTTCTGGATGATCGCGATCGCCCGCGACGAGTATTCGCGCGCGCGCAGCGACTTCGCGACGTGCCGGCCCTTGTGCAGGTTCTCGGTGTTGAGCAGCGTGACGAACTCGGGGTTCTTGCGGTAGTAGCCGAGCACGAAGCGGATCACCGCCGTCAGCGCCTCGACCGGCCGCGATGCGTCGAGGTCGATCGCGGCCTCGGCCTCGTCCATGCGCCGGTAGATGCCCTCGAGCACCGCGATGAAGAGGCCTTCCTTGCTGCCGAAGTAGTAGTAGATCATGCGGTCGTACGACTTCGCGGCCTTCGAGATCTTCTCGACGCTGCCGCCGTCGTAGCCGTACTTCGCGAACACCTTGGTGGCCGCGCGCAGGATGCTCTCGCGCGTGGCCTGCGCGGCGGCCTCGCGCACGCCGGTGCGGCGCGTGGCCGGCTTGGGCAGGCTGCGGCCGTTGGCCATTTACTTCTCGGCGAAGGCGCGTTCTACGACGAAATCGCCGGGGGTCGACGTGTTGCCTTCCTTGAACCCGCGCGCTTCCAGGATGTGCTTCAAGTCCACCAGGAGGCCCGGGCTGCCGCAGAGCATCACGCGATCTTCCGCGGCATTGAGCGGCGGCAGACCGAGGTCGTCGGTCAGCTTGTTGGTCTCGATCAGCTCGGTGATGCGGCCCATGTTGCGGAACTCCTCGCGCGTCACGGTCGGGTAGTAGAGCAGTTGCTTCTCGATCATCTCGCCCAAAAACTCGTGCTTGGGCAGGTGGTCGGTCACGAGGTCGTGGTAGGCCAGCTCGTCGATCTGGCGCACGCCGTGCACCAGGATGATCTGCTCGAACTTCTCGTAGGTGTCCGGGTCGCGGATGATGCTCATGAACGGTGCAAGACCCGTGCCGGTGCCGAACAGATAGAGGCGCTTGCCCGGCAGCGTGTAGTCGATCAAGAGCGTGCCGGTGGGCTTGCGGCCCACGATGATGGTGTCGCCCACCTGGACGTGCTGCAGCCTGGAGGTGAGTGGGCCTTCCTCGACCTTGATGCTGAGGAACTCCAGGTGCTCCTCGTAGTTGGGGCTCACGATGCTGTAGGCGCGCAACAAGGGCTTGTTGTTGACCTTGAGGCCGATCATCGTGAAGTGGCCGTTGGAAAAGCGCAGCGCCGGGTCGCGCGTGGTGGTGAAGGTGAACAGGCGGTCGGTCCAGTGGTGGACGCTCAACACGCGTTCTTCGCTGAATGCACTCATAGGAATCAGGGATGGTTATGAATGAAAAGGGAACCTGCCGATTGTCGGCGACGCCGCGAAAACACCATTGCAAGCATCGATTCTGTTTGCTACATTGGCCTTCAATGTAGTGATTGCAACATGAAAGTGTAGGGAATACTACACAAACCGTGAGTCCAATACAAGCCGGTTTCCGGCACGGTTGTTGCAGATCCGATCGGCCCCGATTTCAAGAGTAGCCCCCGATGACCGAACACACCAAGACAGACGGATTGCCCGGCATGGACATGCCGGTATTGCCCGAGGCCGGCGGCCGCTCGCCCCTGCGCAACGAGCGCATGAGCACCAGCAAGGTCGAGTGCAACGCCTGTCCGGTGCTGTGCCAGATCTCCGAGGGGCGCACCGGCGCCTGTGACCGCTATGCCAACCGCGAGGGCGTGCTGGTGCGCGTCGATCCGGTGCTGCTGCTGCGGCGCGAACTCGCGAGCGAATCGCCCGCGCTGGTGCCCTTCGCGCGGCCGGCGGCCGAACAGGCGCCCGCGGAAGCGGACCCGGACTGGAAGGGCGATCTCCTCCACGCCGACGAGGTCTTTGTCACCGGCGTGGGCTCCTCCACCACCTACCCCGACTACAAGCCCGCACCCTTCATCGTGGCTTCCAAAGCCCAGGGCGTCGACATGGTCACGGTCGTGACCGAGGGCATCTTCAGCTACTGCAGCTTCAAGGTGAAGATCGACACCGACCGCTTCCTCGGCGCCGAGCAGGCCAACGTGCGCTACCGCGGCGAGGTGGTCGGCCACGTCACCACGGCCGAGTACGGCTCGCAGATGCTCTCGCTCGGCGGCGTGCACCATCTCACCGGCGGCAGCAAGAAGGAGGGCCGCATGACGGCCGAGCTGATGCAGCTGCTGGGCAACAAGAAGGCGGTCGAATGCGTGATCGACGGCGGCGCCAGCATGGTGATCCAGGCCGGCAAGGCCCCCATCGTCAACGGCGTGGAGGAAAAGCGCATGCGCGTGGGCTGCGGCTCGGCGGCCGTCGGCATCTTCGCGCGCCAGCTCTTCAGCCAGGCCGACGAGGTGGTGGTGGTTGACGACCACATCACCGGCGTGCTCACCGAGCACCAGGCCGGGCGCTGCCTCGACATGCCGCCCTCGGGCATCCAGATGCGCGGGCGCAAGTCCACGCCCGGGCGCTACTTCCAGGTGGCGAACCCCGGCAACGGCTGGGGCGGCACCGACATCGACGATCCGCTGTCGATCATCGAGGGCTGGGAAGAGGGCGTGGCCAAGCCGGGCCTGCGTCTCCTGATGACCTCCACCACCGGCGAACATGCGCAGTGGTACGTGCTCGACGATCAACTGCAGCCGGTCGAGCAGGAGATGCCCGCCGAAGTGCGCCGCATCGTCGAGCGCATCGGCGAGAACTGCGAGCCCTCGCTGTGCAGCGTGCTCTTCCTCGGCGGCGCCGGCGGGTCCTTGCGCGCCGGCGTCACCGAAAACCCGGTGCTGCTCACGCGCGCCATCAAGCGCGCGCTGGTCAACGTGACCTGCGGCGGCGCGCCGGCCTATGTGTGGCCCGGCGGCGGCATCACGGTGATGGTGGACGTGCTGCGCATGCCCGACAACAGCTTCGGCACCGTGCCCACGCCCGCGATCGTGGCGCCCATCGAGTTCAGCATGCGGCGCGAGGACTATGCGGCGCTGGGTGGGCATATGGAGCATGTGTTCTCGCTCGAACAAGCGCTGGCGCGCGGCGCCTGGCAGAACGACGGTGCGCCGCTGGCGCGCCAATGGCTTCGCATGGACGATGCGAATCCCTGGCCGCTCGGTCAACCGCCCATGCTGGGCTGAACGGGCTTCATTCCCATGACCGCCCAACGCACCGCGCTCGACGGCGGCCGCTGGCATCTCAACCACGGCCCGATCGACATCGTGGCCGAGGCGCACGGTGACGCGGTCGAGGTCGCCGTCGCGCACGAACTCGCGTGGCGGCGCTTCGGCGCCGTGCTCGAAGAGCTGGTGGCCGAACTGCCGCTGCTGCGCCAGCCCGTGGGCACCGAATGCGCGCTGCAAGGCCCCATCGCGCAACGCATGTGGAAGGCCTGCGCCCCGTTCAGTGCCGGCTTCATCACGCCGATGGCCGCCGTGGCCGGTGCCGTGGCGCAGGAACTCATCGCCTGCTACCAGCGCCCCGGCATCGAGCGCGCGTGGATCAACAACGGCGGCGATATCGCGCTGCACCTCGCGCCGGGCCATTCGGCGCGCGTCGGCCTGTTCGCCGATCTCGCGCGCTTCGATCTGCATGACAGCGGCCCGCTCGCGACCGACGGCCAGTTCGAGATCGGCGCCGAGATGCCGGTGCGCGGCGTCGCCACCAGCGGCTGGCGCGGCCGCAGCTTCTCGCTCGGCATCGCCGACAGCGTGACCGTGCTCGCAGCCACGGCGGCAGAAGCCGATGCCGCGGCCACCGTGATCGCCAACGCGGTCGATGTCGTTGACCCCGGCATCCATCGCCTGCCGGCCAGCGCCTGCAAGGACGACAGCGATCTGGGCGACATCCCGGTGACGACCGACGTGGAGCCGCTGGCGCCCGCGCAGGTGCGCCGCGCACTGGACGCGGGCGCGGCCCGCGCCGCGGCCTTGCAGCGCGCGGGGCTGGTGTGGTCGGCCGTGCTGGTTTGTCAGGGGCAATGGGCGATGGTCGAGCCCTTAAGCTCGCATGCGTCCGGTGTCTCGGCCATTGCGGGGCAGCCCCGTGCCGCTGCAGTTGGTTCAGTATTTGCTTAACGAAAAGCAGGGCTTCTTTTCATGATCGATATACGTCGCGTTTTCACCCATGTCGAGCACATCCACCACGAGTTCGGTCCACGCGCCGCAACGCCGCTGGTGCGCGGCGCCATCGGCGCGGTGCTGACCAATCCCTTCGCGGGCCGCTACGAGCCCGACATCCTGCCGATGATGAGCCTGCTGGATCCGGTCGGCGTCGACATGGCGCACCGCCTGCATGCCGCGATGGACGTGCCGCTCGAGCAGATCGCCACCTACGGAAAGGGCGCGATCGTCGGCGCCGCCGGCGAGCTGGAGCACGGCGCGCTGTGGCATGTGCCAGGCGGCTATGCGATGCGCGAGCTGCTCGGCTGGAAGGGCGACCGCGACGCCTATCGCCAGGGCAAGGCCGAGGAGAAGACCGGGCAGCCCGGCAATGCGCTCTCGATCGTGCCCTCCACCAAGAAGGTGGGGCCGCCCGGCGCGGCGCTCGATGTGCCGCTCACCAACATCAATGCCAGCTACGTGCGCGGGCAGTTCGACGCGATCGAAGTGCGCGTGCCCGGTGCGCCGCTGTCCGACGAGATCGTCTTCATCCTCGCGATGAGCACCGGCTACCGCGTGCATGAGCGCGTCGGCGGCCTGCGCGCAGAAAACATCGCCAAGTGGGACGGGCTGCGCTGAGCGCACCATCCCTGATCCAGAGACAAGACAAGGAAAGAGAACCATGAGCGCCAACATCCGCAAGCTCGTCGTGCAGGTCGACGAAACCCGCAAGGAAATGGGCCAAAGCATCGAGCCGCCCACGCGCCGCGCCGTCGCCATCGCGGTGATCGAGAACCCCTATGCAGGCCGCTACAGCGAATCGCTGGACGAACTGATCGCCATCGGCGAAGAGCTGGGTGCGCTGCTCGGCCAGAAGGCCGTCGCCGCGCTGGGCATCGAGCCCGGCCGGGTGCAGAGCTACGGCAAGGCTGCGATCGTCGGCGAGTCCGGCGAACTCGAGCATGCCGCGGCCATCCTGCATCCCAAGCTCGGCGCGCCGCTGCGCGTGGCGGTCGAGAAGGGCGCGGCGCTGGTGCCCTCGGCCAAGAAGCGCGGCACGCTCGGCACCGCCATCGACGTGCCGCTGGGCCACAAGGACGCGGCCTTCGTGCGCAGCCACTTCGATGCCGTCGAGGCCCGCGTGTCGGATGCGCCGCGCGCCAACGAGATCGTCGTCGCGGTGGCGGTCACCGACAGCGGCCGTCCGCTGCCGCGCATCGGCGGCCTGCAGGTTTCCGAGATCAAGGGCGAAGACGGCCTCCGCTGAGCCGCTCTTGCCACTTCATGCATTTCCTCTTCCGTTCGATCCCAAGGAGCTTTCAATGAACCCCCTGCGTCATGTCTTCAGTGCGGCCGCCGTCGCCACGCTCGCCACTGCACTCATCCCCGCGCATGCGCAGGGCGTGATCAAGATCGGCGAGATCAACAGCTACAAGGCCCAGCCCGCCTTCCTCGAGCCCTACAAGAAGGGCATGGAGCTCGCGGTCGAGGAGATCAATGCCAAGGGCGGCGTCAACGGCAAGAAGATCGAGCTCATCACGCGCGACGACAACGCCAACCCCGGCGACGCGGTGCGCGTGGCCGAAGAGCTGATCTCGCGCGAGAAGATCGACGTGCTGACCGGCACCTTCCTGTCCAACACCGGGCTGGCCGTCGCCGACTTCGCGAAGCAGAAAAAATTCTTCTTCCTGGCTGGCGAGCCGCTCACCGACAAGATGACCTGGCAGGGCGGCAACCAGTACACCTTCCGCCTGCGCCCTGGCACCTACATGCAGGCCGCGATGCTGGTGCCGGAAGCGGTCAAGCTCAAGAAGAAGCGCTGGGCGATCGTCTACCCCAACTACGAGTACGGCCAGTCGGCGGTGGCCGCGTTCAAGCAGCTGCTGAAGGCGGCGCAACCCGATGTGGAGTTCGTCGCCGAGCAGGCGCCGCCGCTGGGCAAGGTCGATGCCGGCAGCGTGGTGCAGGCGCTGGCCGATGCCAAGCCCGATGCGATCTTCAACGTGTTGTTCGGCGCCGACCTGTCGAAGTTCGTGCGCGAAGGCAACACGCGCGGCCTGTTCAAGGGCCGCGAAGTGGTGAGCGTGCTGACCGGTGAACCCGAGTACCTCGATCCGCTGAAGGACGAGGCGCCGAACGGCTGGATCGTCACCGGCTATCCCTGGTACGGCATCCAGACGCCCGAGCACAAGGCCTTCTTCCTCGCGTACCACAACAAGTACAAGGACTATCCGCGCCTCGGTTCGGTGGTGGGCTACACCATGATCAAGTCGGTCGCCGCCGGCGCCGCCAAGGCCAAGAGCACCGAAACGCCGAAGCTGGTCGCCGCCTTCGAGGGCCTGCAGGTGGACACGCCCTTCGGCAAGATCCTCTACCGCCCCGAAGACCACCAATCGACCATGGGCGCCTTCGTCGGCAAGACGAAGAACGACAACGGCAAGGGCGTGATGGTCGACTACCAGTACTTCGACGGCGCCAAGTTCCAGCCCTCCGCCGCCGACGTGAAGAAATCGCGCACCGCGGATTGATCGAGCACGTCCACCATGAGTTTCTCGGGGTTCATTGTTCAATTGCTCAACGGCCTGGCCGGTGCGTCGTCGCTGTTTCTGGTGGCGGCCGGCCTGTCGCTGATCTTCGGCGTCACGCGGATCGTGAACTTCGCGCATGGCTCGTTCTTCATGGTGGGCATCTACGTGGCGTATACGCTGGTCGAACGGCTGGGCACGGGAGTCGGCTTCTGGCCGGCGCTCGTGATCGCCGCGCTCGCCGTCGGCGTGCTCGGTGCGCTGATCGAGGTGGTGCTGCTGCGCCGCATCTACAAGGCACCCGAGCTGTTCCAGCTGCTCGCGACCTTCGCGCTGGTGCTGGTGATCAAGGACGCGGTGCTGTGGTTCTGGGGGCCCGACGAATTGCTGGGCCCGCGCGCGCCCGGCCTCTCGGGCTCGGTGATGATCCTCGGACGCCAGTTTCCTTCCTATGACCTGTTCCTGATCGTCGTCGGCCCCCTGGTGCTCGGCCTGGTCTGGATGCTGCTCACACGCACGCGCTTCGGCACGCTGGTGCGCGCCGCCACGCAGGACCGCGAGATGGTCAGCGCGCTCGGCGTCAACCAGGCATGGCTGTTCACCGCCGTGTTCGCGCTCGGCGCGCTGCTCGCGGGCCTGGGCGGCGCGCTGCAGCTGCCGCGCGAACCGGCCACGCTCGAAATGGACCTCAACACCATCGGCGCGGCCTTTGTCGTCGTCGTCGTGGGCGGCATGGGCTCGATTCCCGGCGCTTACGCGGCCGCGCTGCTGATCGCCGAGATCAAGGCGATCTGCATCTGGCTCGGCGTGGTCGATGTCTTCGGCATCAGCGTCTCGTTCTCCAAGCTCACGCTGGTGGTCGACTTTCTCGTGATGGCGGTGGTGCTGGTGTGGCGCCCCTGGGGCCTGTTCGGCCGGCCGCAGGCGCCGAGCCGCTATGTGGGCATGCAGGAGGAGCCGCTGCGTCGCCCGAGCAGGGCTTACCTGATTGCGGCCGCCGTGTTCGGCCTCGTGCTCGCAGCCATGCCCTTCATCACGGCCGACTCGCCCTACACGACGGTGTTGATGATCGACCTCATGATCGCTGCGCTGTTCGCGACCAGCCTGCACTTCATCATGGGCCCGGCCGGCATGCATTCCTTCGGCCATGCGGCCTACTTCGGGCTCGGGGCCTATGGCGCCGCGCTGCTGGTGCGCGCGAGCGGCATGCCGATGGAGCTCGCGCTCGTCGTCGCGCCGCTGGTGGCGGCGGCCGGCGCCTTCGTCTATGGCTGGTTCGCGGTGCGCCTGTCGGGCGTCTACCTCGCGATGCTCACGCTCGCGTTTGCGCAGATCACCTGGGCCATCACCTACCAGTGGGACACTTTCACCGGCGGCAGCAACGGCCTCACCGGTGTCTGGCCGGCGGCGTGGCTCTCGGACAAGCGCGTGTACTACTGGCTCACGCTCGCACTGGTGGCGATCGGCGTGCTGTGGCTGCGCCGCGTGCTGTTCTCGCCCTTCGGCTATGCACTGCGCGCCGGGCGCGACTCGACGCTGCGGGCCGATGCGATCGGCATCGACGTCAAGCGCATGCAGTGGGTGGCCTTCGTGGTCGCGGGTACCGCCGCGGGCCTGGCCGGTGCGTTGTATGCGTTCTCCAAGGGCAGCATCTCGCCCGAATCGCTGAGCGTGGGCAAGTCGGTCGACGGGCTGGTGATGGTGCTTTTGGGCGGCATCCAGACGCTGGCAGGTCCGGTGGTGGGCGCCGTCACCTTCACCTGGCTGCACGACACGGTGGCGCGCAACACCGACTACTGGCGCGCGATGCTGGGCGGGATCATCCTGCTGCTCGTGCTGCTGTTCCCGCAGGGGATCGCGGGCTTCACCAAGCAGCTGTTCGATCGGCGGCGCGGCGGCGCGGCCGGCAAGCTGAAGGAGGCCGAAGCATGAGCCTCCTCAAAGTTTCGGAACTCGGCAAATCCTTCGGCGGTGTCAAGGCCGTCGACGGCATCAGCTTCGACCTGGCGCCGGGCGAGCTGCTCGCGCTGATCGGCCCCAACGGCGCCGGCAAGTCCACCACCTTCAACATGGTCAACGGCCAGTTGAAGGCCGATCGCGGATCGATCCTGCTCGACGGCCAGGAACTCGTGGGCCGCAAGCCGCGCGAGATCTGGCGCATGGGCGTGGGCCGCACCTTCCAGATCGCCGAGACCTTCGCCTCGCTCACGGTGGTCGAGAACGTGCAGATGGCGCTGCTCTCGCACGACCACAAACTTTTCTCCACCTGGCGCCGCGCCGCCGATCACAAGCGCGACGAGGCGCTGGCGTTGCTCGACCAGGTCGGCATGAAGGCGCAGGCCGACCGGCCCTGCAGCGTGCTCGCCTACGGCGATGTCAAGCGCGTCGAGCTCGCGATCGCGATGGCCAACAGTCCCAAGCTGCTGCTGATGGACGAGCCCACCGCCGGCATGGCCCCCAAGGAGCGCAACTCGCTGATGGCATTGACCAAGCAACTGGTGATCGACCGCGGCATGGCGGTGCTCTTCACCGAACACAGCATGGACGTGGTGTTCGCGTACGCCGACCGCATGATCGTGCTGGCGCGCGGGCGCCTCATCGCGCAGGGCAAGCCGCTCGAGATCCGCGACCATCCGAAGGTGCAGGAGGTGTACTTCGGCAGCGGCAAGACCTTCGAGAAGATCGCCGAAAAGGCGGCCGCGGTGAACGCGGCGATAGGAGAGGCGGCATGAGTTCGCATGAGCAGTTGTTGGAAGCCAACGCCCTGTGTGCCTGGTACGGCGCCGCGCAGATCCTCTATGACGTCGACCTCGAAGTGCGACGCGGCGAAGTGGTCGCGCTCATGGGCCGCAACGGCGCCGGCAAGTCGACCACGCTCAAGGCGCTGATCGGCATGCTGAGCAAGCGCCGCGGCGCTGTGCGCTTCCTGGGCCATGACATCTCGAAGAGCGAGCCGCACCACGCGGCCAAGCTGGGCCTGGGCTTCGTGCCCGAGGACCGGCGCGTGTTCACCGACCTCACGGTGATGGAGAACCTCGAAGTCGGCAAGCAGGCCGCGCGCCGCTGGGCCGACGGCAGCGACGCGCCGCTGTGGACGCCCGAACGCCTGTTCAAGCTCTTCCCCAACCTCGGCGAGATGCCGAACCGCCCGGGCGGCCGCATGAGCGGCGGCGAGCAGCAGATGCTGACCGTGGCGCGCACGCTGATGGGCAACCCCTACCTGGTGCTGCTCGATGAGCCCTCCGAAGGCGTGGCGCCCGTGATCGTGGAACAGATGGCCAACATGATCCTCGAGCTCAAGGCGCAGGGCGTGAGCATCCTGCTGTCGGAGCAGAACATGCACTTCGCCGAACTCGTGTCCGACCGCGCCTACGTGCTCGAGAAGGGACAAATCCGCTACCAGGCGTCGATGGCCGAACTGGCCGCCAACGACGAGGTGCGCAGGGCGTACCTGAGCGTCTGATCACAGGATTATTTCAACCCGAGGAGCGCACACCATGCACAACACGCACCGCAGAACCTTTCTTCAGTCCGCCGCAGCCCTGGGGCTCGCGGGACTTTCGGCGCCGCTCATCGCTGCGGCGAAGATCAAGCCGGCGGCCAACGCGGCCCTGATCGTGGTCGATGTGCAGAACTGCTTCGTCGACGGCGGGACGCTGCCGGTCAAGGGCGGGGCCGAGGTGGTGCCGGTGATCAACAAGCTCTCCACGGCCTTCGAGAACATCGTCGTCACGCAGGACTGGCACACGCAGGGCCACGCCTCCTTCGCGAGCGCGCATCCGGGCCAGAAACCCTTCAGCAGCATCAAGTTGGCCTACGGCAACCAGGTGCTGTGGCCCGACCACTGCGTGCAGGGCACGGACGACGCGGCGCTGCACAAGGACCTCAAGCTGCCGACCGCGCAGGTGATCATCCGCAAGGGCTTCCACAAGGGCGTCGACAGCTACTCGGCCTTCGAGGAGGCCGACCGCAAGACCGCGACCGGCCTGGCCGGCTACCTCAAGCAGCGCGGCATCAAGACGGTGTTCGTGAGCGGCCTGGCCACCGACTTCTGCGTCGCCTGGACCGCGCTCGATGCGCGCAAGCACGGCTTCGAGGCCTACGTGATCGAGGACGCGACCCGCGCCATCGACCTCAACGGCTCGCTGGCCGCGGCCTGGAAGCAGATGGCGGCCAAGGGCGTCAAGCGCATCCAGTCCACCGACATCGAAGTGGCCTGAGCGATGGCCCGCATCTCCCGACGCGCCGCGGCGGCGTGCTGCGCTGCCGCGCTCGCCTTCTTCTCGACCTTCGCGCACGCCGCCGAAAACGGTGTCACCGACACCAGCATCCGCATCGGCCAATCGGCCGTCTTCAGCGGCGTGGCGCAGGATTTCGGCAACGACTACCGTGCCGGCATCAAGCTCTACTTCGACCGCGTGAACAAGGGCGGTGGCGTCAACGGCCGCAAGATCGCGCTGCTCTCTTACGACGATGCCTACGAGCCCCAGCGCACGGCAGTCAACACGGCCAAGCTGATCGACGAGGACAAGGTGTTCGCGCTGATGGGCTTCGTCGCCACCGGCAACCTGGTGGCGGCCATGCCGCTGGCCGACAAGGCCGGCGTGCCGATGTTCGCGCCGCTGGTGGGCACCACCTCGTTCCGCACCAAGCTCAATCGCAACCTGTTCCATGTGCGCGCGGGCTACGACCTGGAGCTGCGCAAGATCATCAGCCACCTGTCGACCATCGGCATCCACAACATCGCCGTGGTGTTCCAGGACAGCGCCTTCGGCAAGTCGAACCTCGCGACCTGCGAGCAGCTCGCGGCCGAGTACAAGGTCAAGGTGGTGCAGGCGCTGCCGATGGCCATTGCGGCGACCGACGCCAAGGACATCGGCGAGAGCCTGGCCAAGGCGAAGCCCGGCGCGGTGGTGATGATCATGGCCGGGCGCATGAGCGAGGTCTTCATCCGCGACTACCGCGCCGGTGGTGCGGCTGCGCCGCTCTACACGCTCTCGGTCGGCATCACCGACGCGGCCGGTTCGGCACAGCGCCTGGGCGGCAAGCTCGAAGGCCTGGTCACCGCCAGCATCGTGCCGCCGCCGCAGTTGGTGCGCGTGCCGATCGTGGCCGACTACCGGCGCGACCGCGCGGAGTTCGGCGAGAAGATCGACAGCTACACCTCGCTCGAGGGCTATATCGCCGCGCGCGTGTTCGTCGAAGGGCTCAAGCGCGCCGGCCGCCACCTCACGCGCGAGAGCTTCGTCACGGCCCTCGAGAGTCTGGGCGACACGCGCATCGGCGAGTTCCCGGTGGCCTACGGGCCGAAGAACCACAACGGCTCGACCTTCGTCGATCTGGAGATGTACACACGTGACGGACGCCTCCAGCGCTGAGACTTTCGCCCTGCAGGTCAACGGGCGCGCGCACGCGCTCGCGGTGCCGCGCGAGGCATCGCTCCTGCATGTGCTGCGCAACGACCTGGGCCTGAACGGTCCCAAGTACGGCTGCGGCCTGGGCCAGTGCGGCGCCTGCACCGTGTGGGTCGATGGCGTGGCGGCGCGGGCCTGCGTGATTCCGGCGCATGGGGTTGCGGGACGGGCCATCACCACGCTTGAAGGGCTGGGCTCGCGGGAGCAATGGCATCCGGTCCAGCAAGGTTTCGAGGACGCGCAGGCCGCGCAATGCGGCTACTGCTTGAACGGCATGGTGATGCAGGCGGCGGCGCTGCTCGCGCGCGAGCCGCATCCGAGCGATGCGCAGATCAGGAACGAGCTCTCGGGCAACCTGTGCCGTTGCGGCACGCATGTCGAGATCATGGCGGCGGTGCAGCGTGCGGCGCAGCTGATGGTGGCAAAGGACGCCGACTCGTGAGCAACCGCGCCGCCGGGCCGCCCCAAGGCGCGGTAGCCCCCTCGGGGGGCGGCGAGGACACGAGAGTGCCGAGCCTGGGGGCACCATTTCGCGCCGAGCTGGCGCGCAACCGCAGCGACTTCCTCCATGCCGAGGGCGTGCTCGTCGTGGTGCGCGAGACGCCACCCGCGCCGCCGGTCGCCAACGGCCAGCCGGCCACGGTGTCGGGCAATCCCGCGGAAGGGCCCGAGATCCTGCTTGCGTTGTGGGACGACGGCAGCGTGACCGCGCTCAACGGCCATGTCGATCTCGGCACCGGCATCCAGACCGCGCTGTCGCAGATCGTCGCCGAAGAGCTCGATGTGCCGCTGGCGCAGATCCGCATGGTGCTCGGCGACACCGCCCGCGCGCCGAACCAGGGCGCGACCATCGCCAGCGCCTCGCTGCAGATCCATGCCGCGCCCTTGCGGCTCGCGGCGGCGCAGGCACGCGCCTGGCTTCTCGCGCAGGCTTCGGAGCGCTTCGGCGTGCAGCCCTCACTGCTCGCGGTGCGCGAGGGCCGCATCCATGCGGGCGACGACCCCGCGTTCAGCGTCGGCTTCGGCGAGCTGGTGGCGGGCGTGCGCACCGTGCTCCAGCTCGACGGCGGCGCCCGCCTCAAGGATCCGAAGGACTACCGCATCGTCGGCAGCCCGGTGGCGCGCGTCGACATCCCGGCCAAGCTCGCGGGCGAGTTGGTGTTCGTGCACGACATGCGCGCGCCCGGCATGCTGCACGGCCGCGTCGTGCGCCCGCCCTATGCGGGCGCGGACCACGGCGACTACATCGGCAACACGCTCGAATCGGTGGACCAATCCTCGATCGCCCACATCCCCGGCATCCGCGCCGTGGTGGTGATCCGCGACTTCGTCGGCATCGTCGCCGAGCGCGAGGAGCATGCCGAGCAGGCGCTGCGCGAACTGCGCGTGATCTGGAAGCGCTGGCCCGGCCTGCCTTCGCTCGACGATCTCGAAGGCGCGATCCGCGCCAACCCCGCCACGCAGCGCCTGCTGGTCGACGAAGGTGATGTCGAGGGCGCGCTCGCCCGTGCAGCCGAGTCGATGCCGCGCACCTACGTCTGGCCCTACCAGATGCACGCATCGATCGGCCCCTCGTGCGCGCTCGCGCATTGGCAACCCGAAGGCGAAGGCGGCGATGTGCAACTGCGCGTGTGGGCCGGCTCGCAGAACCCGCATGTGCTGCGCGCGGATCTGGCCAAGCTCATGGGCGTGGACGATGTCGCGGTCGATGTGGTGCGCATGGAGGCGGCCGGCTGCTATGGGCGCAACGGCGCCGACGACGTCGCGGCCGATGCCGCGCTGCTCGCGCGCGCGGCCGGCGTGCCGGTGCGGGTGCAGCTCACGCGCGAGCAGGAGCATGCGTGGGAGCCCAAGGGTGCCGCGCAGCTGATGCAGGTGAAGGGCGGGATCGATGCCGAAGGCGGCGTTGCGGCTTACGACTTCGAGACCTCGTACCCGTCGAACGGCGCGCCCACGCTGGCGCTCTTGCTCACCCGCACCATCGAGCCTGCGGCCCAGGCCTTCGAGATGGGCGACCGCACCGCGCGCCCGCCCTATGCGTACGGCAACCTGCGCGTCAAGGTCAACGACATGGCGCCGATCGTGCGCGCCTCGTGGCTGCGCGGCGTGTCGGCGCTGCCGAGCTCCTTCGCGCACGAGTCCTACGTCGACGAACTGGCCACCGCGGCCGGCGTCGACCCGGTCGCGTTCCGCCTGCGCCACCTGAACGATCCGCGCGCGGCCGAACTGGTGCGCGAGACCGCGCAGAAGGCCGGCTGGCGCATGCGCACCGGGCCGCAGGAGGATGCCGACGGCGGCCTCGGACCCGGTGGCGACGTGCTCTTCGGGCAAGGCTTCGCCTACGCGCGCTACGTGCACAGCAAGTGGCCGGGCTTCGGCGCGGCATGGTCGGCCTGGGTGGCCGATGTCGAAGTCAACCGCAAGACCGGCGAGGTGCACGTGCGCCGCGTGGTGGTGGGGCACGACGCGGGGCTGATGGTCAATCCGGCCGGGGTCGAACACCAGATCCACGGCAACGTGATCCAGACCACGAGCCGCGCGTTGAAGGAGCGCGTGCAGTTCGTGCCGCAGAGCGCGCCCAACCCGGGCGTGGTCGCGAGCCGCGAATGGGGCAGCTACCCGATCGTCAATTTCCGCGACGTGCCGGTGATCGAGGTCATGCACATGCAGCGGCCCGGCGAGCCGCCGCTCGGAGCGGGCGAGTCGTCCTCGGTGCCTGGCACGGCGGCGATCGCAAATGCGATCTTCGATGCGACGGGGGTGCGGTTCAGGGCGCCGCCGTTCACGCCGGAAGTGGTGCGTGCTGCGCTGAACCCGTCTTCACTCCCTCCCCCTTTTGGGGAGGGTGGGGGTGGGGGCAACCCAGCGTTCGATGGTGGCGTCGTCGTGCCCCCATCCCAGCCTTCCCCCAGAGGGGGAAGGAGCAAGGCAGCCAGTGCGATCGCCCTCGTCATCGGCGGCCTCGGCGTCATCGCCGGCCTCATGGGCTGGCGCTCGACGATCGCCCCCGTCACCCTCAGCGCCCCCGTCTACAGCCAATCCACCATCGAACGCGGCCGCACGCTCGCCGCCATCGGCGACTGCGCCGTCTGCCACACCGCGCCGGGCGGAACGCCCAACGCCGGCGGCCGTGCGATGGAGACGCCCTTCGGCACCATCTACACCACCAACCTCACGCCTGATGCCGAGACCGGCCTGGGCCGCTGGTCCTTCAGCGCCTTCCAGCGCGCGATGCGCGAGGGCATCTCGCGCGACGGCCACCATCTCTACCCGGCCTTCCCCTACACCGCCTTCGCGAAGACCAGCGACGACGACCTGCAGGCGCTCTATGCCTACTTCATGTCGCTGCCCGCGGTGCGCGCGCCCACGCCGGAGGCGGGGCTCAAGTTCCCCTTCGGCCTGCGGCCGCTGATGGCAGGCTGGAACGCGCTCTTCCACGATCCGGCGCCAATGCAGCCGGCGTCGCAGCAAAGCGCCGAATGGAACCGCGGCGCCTACCTCGTCAACGGCCTGGGCCACTGCGGCGCCTGCCACACGCCGCGCAATGCGCTCGGCGCGGAGCAGGGCGGCAGCGCTTTTCTTTCGGGCGCGATGGTCGAGGGCTGGGAAGCGCCGGCGCTCACCAGCCTCTCGAAGGCGGCTGTGCCCTGGAACGCCGAGGCGCTCTATCGCTACCTGCGCAACGGCCACAGCCCGCGGCACGGCATGGCCGGTGGCCCGATGGCCGAGGTGGTGCGCGAGTTGGCGGCAGTGCCTGATGACGACATCCGCGCGATGGCCACTTACCTCGCTTCTTTCAATCCGGCCGCCAGCGATGCCGAAGCGAGCGCGCAGGCGCAGCGCGCGGTCGCCGCCGCGGCCGCCGGCCAGGGCCAGTTGCTAGGCTCCGCCCAGCGCATGTTCGACGGCGCCTGCGCCGCCTGCCACCACGACGGCAACGGGCCGACCCTGCTGGGCGTGAACACGCCGCTCGCGCTCAACAGCAATCTCACGAGCGAGCGGCCGGACAACCTGCTGCGCACCATCCTCGACGGCGTGCGCGAGCCGGCCTCGCGTGAGATCGGTTTCATGCCGGCCTTCGGCGAAGCGCTCGACGATGCGCAGATCGCCGAGCTGGCCGGCTACATGCGCGCGCGCTTCGCGCCGCAGGCTACAGCCTGGAAAGACCTGCCGCAGAGCGTCGCGCGCGTGCGCGCGGCGGGGCAGGCCCACACGGCACGCTGACAGTCCCGTACGATCGCCCATGCAGAGGCCGGCTCATCGGCCCGTTCATTCTGGAGACCTTGCATGCCCCCGATCCTCTCGCCCGCCACCAGCCTGCCTCGCGATGCCGAGCGCGCCACCCTGATCGGACGCCTCTGGCAGCCCGGGCTCGGGCCGACGCTGGTGGCCGTGCACGAAGGCGGCCTGCACGACCTCACGCGCATCGCGCCCACCGCGAGCCACTTGCTCGAGCTCGACGATGCCGTGGGTGCCGTGCAGCAGGGCCTGCGCGACAACATCACGCCCCGCATCGCCGCGCTCGACGCGGTGCTGGCCAACAGCGACGAGGCCGGGCGCGATCCCGGCCAGCCCTGGCTGCTCGCGCCCTGCGATCTGCAGGCCGTCAAGGCCAGCGGCGTGACCTTCGTCGCCAGCCTGCTGGAGCGCGTGATCGAGGAGCAGTCGCGCGGCGATGCGTCCAAGGCCGAAGCCATCCGCGCCGCGCTCGGCGGCGTGCTCGGCGACAACCTCGCGGGCATCGTGCCCGGCTCGCCGCAGGCGGCGCAGGTCAAGGAGGTGCTGATCGCGCAGGGCGCTTGGTCGCAGTACCTCGAGGTCGGCATCGGCCCCGATGCCGAGATCTTCACCAAGGCGCCGGTGCTGGCCTCGGTGGGCACCGGCGCCGACATCGGCATCCATTCGGGTTCGGTCTGGAACAACCCCGAGCCCGAGGTGGTGCTTGCGATCAACAGCCGCGGCCAGACGCTGGGCGCCGCCTTGGGCAACGACGTCAACCTGCGCGACTTCGAAGGCCGCAGCGCGCTGCTGCTCGGCAAGGCCAAGGACAACAACGCTTCGTGCGCGATCGGCCCCTTCATCCGCCTCTTCGATGCCCACTTCGGCATCGACGAGGTGCGCCGCATCACGGTGGCGCTGCGCGTCGCGGGCCCTGAAGGCTTCGTGCTCGAAGGCGAAAGCTCGCTCTCGCTGATCAGCCGCGATCCGCTGGACATCGTGTCGCAGGCGATCGGCCCGCACCATGCCTACCCCGACGGTCTGGTGCTCTTCCTCGGAACCATGTTCGCACCCACGCAGGACCGCCACGGTCCGGGCCAGGGCTTCACCCATGTGGTCGGCGATCGCGTGACCATCTCGGCGCCCGAACTCGGCGCGCTGGAGAACCGCGTCGTGCATTCGGACCAGGCCGCGCGCTGGTCCTTCGGCATCGGTGCGCTGATGCGCAACCTGGCGGGGCGCGGGCTGCTCTGAACAGTGCTGCAGTGATCGGGGCCACCTGCCAGTCTGCAACGGGCACCGAAACGAGGGTGTACGCCGTGACGTACCAGCTAAAGAAGGTGAATTTCAATGGTGCAAGCGTTGTAGGGCCAGCCCAAATGAAGAAGCTGCATTGAATCGAGTGGGCTCGCGTACGCGAGCCCCTGGGGCATTTGGCTGAAGGCGCGCCTCAGGCGTGTGGCTGGCCAATCGGGCAGGGCGGCCGGCCGCGGCGTGGATTGTTTCCGTCGATGGGTTCGAACGCGGTGATGGGTGTTCCGACGTGCCTGGCGCGCCTGGCAGGCCTCGTCAGATGGAGGGGTAGGCCCCGGCACCCATCTCATCCAGCAGTTCGATGACAAGGTCCTCGTGCGCCTGCAGCGGCTGTGAACTGCCATCGTCGACGACGTCCGACGGGTTCATCCGATCGCCGAAGAGCATGATCACCTCGCACTGGTTGTCCCGCTTGGACATCCACCGCAATCCTTGGGCGTCCGGCATGTTCTGCCAAATCCATAGCGCCCATTCCTGGGTCCTGGGGTAGTCGTCCTTCTCGCCCTCGAAGAGGTCGATCGGCTTCAGGCCGGCGGCCTGGAGACCCATGGTCGTCATGTTGACCAGCCGGACCGCCGGCGCACGAATGCGGCTCAGGTGAAGGTTGGCGCGGTAGTCGCGCTCAAGGTCATGCAGGTAGCCAGCCGACGGGGAGGGGACGTCGTGCAGGACGATCTCCGCAATGGCTCCGCGCTCACTCTTGGCCGCATAGATCGTCGGAATCGGCTTTTTCGAGACCGGATTGAAAAGGGGGCTGAATCGAGCGTTGCCGGGCCCCGATGCGTTGAAGGCGGCCGGCGCGTACTTCCCCGTGGTTGCGTCGTACGGATGCACGCGATACCAGACTCCAGCCTTATGCGGCAGGGTGCGGAACGAATTTGGCGGAGGAGGCAGGAGAGGTGCTGGGCTAGCCATGCACCGCACCCACCTTGTGGTCTTCCGCGGCGGCCACGACGGCATCCGGGGCGCTCGCAATCACCTCGCGCGGACGCTTTCCGCCCAGGGACGAATTGGTGGACTCGAACCATGCCGCAACCCGGAAGGGCGAATAGTCGTCCAGGACCGCCAGGATCTTCTTGACCGCCGGCAAGGGCTGCCAGGTCGCATCGAAAATGTAGGCTGGGTAGATTTTCTTGCCGCGGTGCTCGATGCCGAAAATGCGCCCGCTCTGCTGCCAGCGGCTCACGGCCGCGTGCGGGTTTGCTGCCTTCGCGTCAAGCCGCTGTCCAATTTCGGCGGCCGAGCTCCACTCGGTGCCCTGCAGGACGGCGTCGATGGCGCGCTTCTCGAGATCGATGCGGGTGGCCGCCGGGCGCCTGGGCTCAACCTCATCCACCAAATCCTGGATCGATTGACGCTCCAGCTCGTTGATCGCCTCGCGCACATGGAGGGTCAGCTTCTTGTCCCCGGGCCCGGTGAGGGTCCGGGAAAGCTCGCTGATGATGAGGCGGCTTGCTTCACGCATGCTGTCGATGCGCGCCACGAGCGCCTGGACGGCATCATGCGGTTCTTTGGCGGAGGTTTGGTTCATGACAGTTCCGTGAGATTCGTGAGTCGATTTTACTCCTCACGTTTCTCGCGCGCAAGAAGCCCTGCCTCCGGGCCGATGGCTCCCGTCGCTCCTGGTGAGCGCGCCCAGCCAGTTTTTTCCCAAATTGTGTTGAGCATCGCCGGCACCCGGAAGCCTCAATCGCGTAGAAAATGGCCCGATGCTGCACAACGTGAATCACGGGAGCACTACCGAAAGAACAGGCGGCTTTCGCAGAGCGCTTCCTGTCCTCGGGACTACTTCGCTACTTGCGGTGGCCATCGATGTACCTGTCGCAGGCGCACGTGGAAGTGCAACGACGGCGTCACGTACTGGCGCTGAAGATTGAGCCGGGGCTCCGCCGGCTCCGGTCAGTCCTGCATCGTCGCCTTTGATTCAAGACGCTTTCGGTGCCCCGTCACGCCGGACCTTCTAGGGGGCGGCGAAACGAAGCACCCGACAGACTTTATTGCCTCCGATCGGCGCGCTTCCTTCACTTCCACATCGGCCAGGCCGACCAGCGTAAAGCTGGGCAGCCCGTTGGCCAGATGCACCTCGACCGTGACACTGGCGGCTTCCAGGCCCAGCAAGGCATGACCTTGCACCAAAGACAAGCTCATTCTTCTCCATTTCCCCAAGATGGTGCGCCCATCTTTTGCTCATTGTTGCAATGTGCACCTGTCCCAGGCCCTTCTCAGTGCGGAACGGTCGGTTTGGCACGCTCCCTGCTTTGAGATGGCTTCCATTCCATTCCAAAACCTCCGAGGAGTCTCTCGATGATGCACCGTAAAACCGCCTCTGCCCTGGCCGTTGTCTCGCTGGCTGCCATGCCCCTGATCGCGAGCGCCCAGCTCACAGGCAACGTTGCGCTCACCAGCAACTACAAGTTCCGCGGTCAGGATCAGGACGTGCTCGGTAGCAACGGCTTCGCCAAGACCAAGGGCTTCAAGCCCGCCATCCAGGGCGGCTTCGACTACGCCTTCGGCGAGAGCGGCTTCTACGTCGGCAACTGGAACTCCAGCGTCAACTGGCTCGCCGGCAACGACATCGAGAGCGACATCTATGGCGGCTACAAGTTCAAGGCCGGCGTGTTCGACCTCGACTTCGGCGCGCTCGCCTACGTCTACCCGGGCAACGCCCGCGGCAACACCACCGAGCTCTACGGCGCGGCCACCTATGCCAACGAGGCCATCGGCGCCTTCACCTTCAAGTACTCCCACACCGTCTCGAAGGACTACTTCAACTACGCCGGCGAGCGCGACGGCTCGGGCCTGAAGGGGCGTAACACCGGCTACTTCAATCTCGCCTACACCAAGGAGATCGTGCCCAAGGTCACGCTGAAGGCCGCGCTGGGCTACACGCACATGAGCAGCGACATCCGCAGCCTGGGCTACAAGAGCTACGTCGACTACAACGTGGGCGCTTCCTATGACTTCGGCAACGGCCTGTCGCTGGCCGGCTCGGTGCAGGGCGCCAACAAGAAGAGCTCGTACCTGCTGGTGTCCGGCCCCGACCTGGGCTTCGGCGCACCCACCTGGTCGCCCAACAAGGCGCGCTTCATCGTCACGCTGACCAAGACGCTCTGATCCATACAGCCGCGCAGACCTGTTCCATCCAAAGGAGAAACATCATGAAGCTGGTCACAGCCATCATCAAACCGTTCAAGCTCGACGAGGTGCGCGAAGCGCTCTCGGCGATCGGTGTGCAAGGGATCACCGTGACGGAGGTCAAGGGCTTCGGCCGCCAGAAGGGCCACACCGAGCTCTACCGCGGCGCGGAGTACGTGGTCGATTTCCTGCCGAAGGTCAAGATCGAGGCCGCCGTGGCCGACGAGCTCGTCGAGCGCGTGATCGAAGCCGTCGAAAGCGCCGCACGCACCGGCAAGATCGGCGACGGCAAGATTTTTGTCTACAACCTGGAGCAGGTCGTTCGCATTCGTACCGGAGAAACAGGCCGCGAAGCTCTTTGACTTCAAGGCACGAAAGAAAATCGACATGAAAAAATTGCTCGTCTCTCTCGCGCTCGGCCTGAGCGTGCTCGCTGCCGGCACCGCCGGCTTTGCCCAGACGCCGCCGGCGGCGCCCGCGGCTGAAGCGCCCGCAGCCTCGGCGCCGGCCGCCGCGCCTGCTGCAGCCCCCGCCGCCGCACCGGCCGCGGCCGCACCCGCCGCCGAAGCCGCAGCTGCGCCGGCCGCCGCGCCGGCACCCTCGTTCAACAAGGGCGACACCAGCTGGATGCTGCTGTCCACGCTGCTCGTCATCATGATGACCATCCCCGGCTTGGCGCTGTTCTACGGCGGCCTGGTGCGCAGCAAGAATATGCTGTCGGTGCTGATGCAGGTGATGGTCACCTTCTCGATGATCGTGGTGCTGTGGCTCATCTACGGCTACAGCCTCGCCTTCACCGAGGGCAACTCCTTCATCGGTGGATTCGACCGGCTCTTCATGAAGGGCGTCTTCGATTCGGCCGCCGGCACCTTCGCGCCGGGCGCGACCTTCAGCAAGGGCGTCTATATCCCCGAGCTGCTGTTCGCCGCCTTCCAGGCCACCTTCGCCGGCATCACCTGCTGCCTGATCGTGGGCGCCTTCGCCGAGCGCATCAAGTTCTCGGCCGTGCTGCTCTTCATGGCGCTGTGGTTCACCTTCAGCTACGCGCCGATCGCGCACATGGTCTGGTTCTGGATGGGCCCGGACGCCTATGCCAGCAAGGATGTGGTCGATGCCATGAACGCCAAGGCCGGCCTCCTCTGGCAGTGGGGCGCGCTCGACTTCGCGGGCGGCACCGTGGTGCACATCAACGCCGCCGTCGCCGGCCTGGTCGGCGCCTTCCTGATCGGCAAGCGCATTGGCTACGGCAAGGAATCCTTCACGCCGCATTCGCTCACGCTCACCATGGTCGGCGCCTCGCTGCTGTGGGTCGGCTGGTTCGGCTTCAACGCCGGCTCCGCGCTCGAAGCGGGCACCAGCGCCGTGCTGGCCTTCATGAACACCTTCTCGGCCACTTCCGCTGCCGTGCTCGCATGGTGCATCGGTGAAGCGTTGATGAGGGGCAAGGCCTCGATGCTGGGCGCCGCCTCGGGTGCTGTCGCCGGCCTGGTGGCCATCACGCCGGCCGCCGGCAACGTCGGCCTGATGGGCGCGATCGTGATCGGCTTCGTCGCCGGCTTCGCCTGCCTCTGGGGCGTCAATGGCTTGAAGAAGATGCTCGGCGCGGACGACTCGCTCGACGTGTTCGGCGTCCACGGCGTGGGCGGCATCGTCGGCGCGCTGCTCACCGGCGTGTTCAACACCCAGGCGCTCGGCGGCCCCGGCCTGGTGGGCGACTGGGTCACGGCCAGCGTGGTGTCTAACGGCATCGGCGCCCAGGTCTGGATCCAGCTCAAGGCCGTGCTGCTGACCATCGTGTGGTCTGGCGTGGTGTCCTTCATCGCCTACAAGATCGTCGACCTCACCATCGGTCTGCGCGTGAGCGAGGAAGAAGAGCGCGAAGGCCTCGACATCTCGGCCCACGGCGAAACCGCCTACAACCGCTGAAACGAAACGGATCATTTCAAGCAAGCAAGGTCTCCCTTGGATGTTCGGCCCGCGAGCGCTTCGGCGCGAGCGGGCTTTTTTTCGCCTAAGCTGGCGCCATGTGGACCACGCTCGACGACAGCCTCTGCCAGCTCGGTGAATCCCCGTTCTGGCATCCGCACGAACGCTCGCTCTACTGGCTCGACATTCCGGGCCGCGCCGTGCTGCGAACCCGCGGCGAGATCGGTGGCCACACGGTCGAGCGATGGCGTCTGCCCGCCGAGCCCGGCTGCATGGCGCCGGCTGTGAGCGGCGGCCTGGTGATCGCGCTGCGCGACGGCATCTACCGGGCGGGCGAATGGGGCGGCCCGCTCTCGGTCATCGTGAACGTCGACCATGACGTGCGCACCATGCGCTTCAACGACGGCAAGTGCGACGCATGGGGCCGCTTCTGGGCCGGTACGCTGAACGAGGCCAAGGACCGGCCGAACGCTGCGCTCTACTGTCTCGACGCGCAGAGCGGCGATGCGCCGCAGCTCACGCAGATGGCGAACGAGGTCACCACCGGCAACGGCCTGGCCTTCTCGCTCGATGCCACAACGCTCTACTGGGCCGACACCGCGGCACACCGCGTGCGCGCCTGGGACTGGGCGGCGGAGGCCAATGCACTCTCGCGCCCGCGCGTGTTCCGGCAGTTCGATGCCAAACCCGAGGGCTGGACGCCCGAGTCGCCGCTGCGCTACGAAGGCCGGCCCGACGGCGCCACCATCGACGCCGAGGGCCACTATTGGGTTGCAATGTTCGAGGGCGGCCAACTGCTGCGCTTCGCGCCTTCGGGCGAGCAGGTGGATGCGCTTCCCACACCCGTGCAGTGCCCCACCATGCCTTGCTTCGGCGGCGACGATCTGCGCACGCTCTTCGTCACCAGCGCGCGGCGCGGCCGGCCGACCGACGAGCTCGAACAGCGTCCTGCGTCCGGCCACGTGCTCGCAATGCGCGTGGAAGTGTCAGGACTGCCCGTCCATTTCTTCACTGATTGAAGGGTATTGCGGGCTGTACGATCGGCCGCATGGATCCAGCCCTTCGCCAGATCGTCGAGCGCATCCGCGCCGCAGCCGCCGACGGCGCGCTTTTGCGCATCCGCGGCGGCGGCACCAAGGACTTCTATGGCGAGCCGCCGCAGGGCGAGCCGCTTTCCACCGCCGCGCTGGCGGGCATTACGAGCTACGAGCCGAGCGAGCTGGTCGTCACCGTGCGTGCCGGCACGCCGTTGGCCGAACTCGAAGCCCTGCTTGCGCAGCAGGGCCAATGCCTGCCATTCGAGCCGCCGCATTTCGATGAAGGCGCAACGGTCGGTGGCATGGTCGCGGCGGGCTTGAGCGGCCCGGCGCGGGCCAGCGTCGGTGCGGTGCGCGACTATGTGCTGGGCGCCACCTTGATCAACGGCCGCGCCGAACTGCTCAGCTTCGGCGGCCAGGTCATGAAGAACGTCGCCGGCTACGACGTCTCGCGCGTGCTGGCCGGCTCGCTGGGGACGCTGGGCGTCATCGCCGATGTCAGCCTCAAGGTGCTGCCCGTTCCGCCCGCCGAAGCCACCCTCGCATTCGAATGTAACCAGGCCGATGCGCTGCGCCTGCTCAACGGCTGGGGCGGCCAGCCCTTGCCGCTCAACGCGAGCCGCTGGCTGGAAGAGGGCGATACAGGCCGGCTCTGGCTGCGATTGCGCGGCGCGGTGGCGGCGGTGGCGGCCGCCTGTGCCCACCTCGGCGGAGAGCGGCAAGACCCCGCGCAGGCCCAGGCCGAATGGCAGGCTGCGCGCGATCAACGCCTGCGATGGTTCGGCGCGCGCGCCGCGCGCGATCTGTGGCGCCTGTCGGTGCCGCAGGCCGCACCGGTTCTGGCGCTCGAGGGCTCGCCCCTGATCGAATGGCATGGCGCACAGCGCTGGTATCTGGCGTCGCCCGACGAGGGCCTGAAACTGCGCGCGGCAGCCCACGCGGTCGGCGGGCATGCGACGCTGTTCATGCCCTCGGCCGAGCGTGGCCATCGCGTGCTCGGCCGCTTCGACGCGCTGAGCCCGCCGCTCGCGCGCATTCACCGTGCGCTGATGCGAGAGTTCGACCCCCACGCCGTCTTCGATCGCGCACGGCTCTACCCCGCGGACTGACGCGTAGCCTCATGCAAACCGAACTCGCTCCCGAATTCCAGGGCACCGCCGACGGCCGCGAAGCCGAGGCGATCCTGCGCAAGTGCGTGCACTGCGGTTTCTGCACCGCCACCTGCCCGACCTACCAGCTGCTCGGCGACGAGCTCGACGGCCCGCGCGGACGCATCTACCTGATCAAGCAGGTGCTCGAAGGCAAAGCGCCGACGCGCAGCACGCAGCTGCATCTGGACCGCTGCCTCACCTGCCGCAACTGCGAAAGCACCTGCCCGAGCGGCGTGCAATACGGCCACCTGGTCGACATCGGCCGCAAGATCGTCGACGAGAAGGTGCCGCGTCCGGCCATGGAAAGCGCGCTGCGCTGGACCTTGAAGGAGGCGCTGCCTTCGCCGCTCTTCGGCCCCGCGATGAAGCTGGGCCAGTCGGTGCGCGGCCTGCTGCCGGCCAAGCTCCGGGCCAAGGTGCCGGCGCCTCAACCGGCGGGCGTTTGGCCCATGCGCACGCATGCGCGCAAGATGCTGATGCTGGCCGGCTGCGTGCAGCCCTCGATGGCGCCCAACATCAACAGCGCCACGGCGCGCGTGCTCGACGCGGCCGGCATCGAGGCCGTGATCGCGCCCACCGCGGGCTGCTGCGGTGCGGTGAAGTTCCATCTCAACGACCACGACGGCGGCAAGGCCCAGATGCGCGCCAATATCGATGCCTGGTGGCCCTACGTCGAAGGCGGCGTGGTGGAGGCGATCGTGATGAACGCCTCGGGCTGCGGCGTCACCGTGCGCGAGTACGGCCACATCCTGCGCGAGGACCCGGCCTATGCAGCGAAGGCCGAACGCGTCAGCGCGCTCACGCGCGACCTGAGCGAGCTCTTGCCCGAACTCGTGCCGCTGTTGAAAGAGCGCGTCAACGCGCCGTCCGGCGTCGTCGCCTACCACCCGCCATGCACGCTCCAGCATGGACAGAAGCTGCGCGGCGGCGTCGAAGCGAACCTGCGCGCACTGGGCTTCGACGTGCAGATCGCGATGAACGAATCGCACCTGTGCTGCGGCTCGGCCGGCACCTACTCGGTACTGCAGCCCGAACTGGCCTACCCGCTGCGCGACCGCAAGCTTGGCCACCTGAACCAGTTGAAACCCGAGACCATCGTCTCGGCCAACATCGGCTGCATCACGCATCTGCAAAGCGGCAGCGAGATCCCGGTGCGGCACTGGGTGGAACTGCTCGACGAGGCGCTTTCGGCGGCTTGATCGCACACGCCGAGGGGCTGTGGTCCGACCCGCCGGCGCACCGCTGGGCGCGACCATCTCCCATCGTTCATTTCGGGAGCTTGTCGATGCATACCTCCTTCCAATCCCTTCTTCTGCGCGGCGCCGTCGTCTGCGCGTGTGCCGCTGCGCCATGGATGGCGCAAGCCCAGTCCGTGGACGCCACGGCCATGCCGGCCATGAAGGTGCAGGGCAGCGCGCGCTTCGCGTGCGGCGGCATCGGCTCGGACGAATCCACGGCGATGCGCGCGGCGATGAAGGACCATCCGCTGTCGCTGCTGTTCGCGCGCGCGGACGGTGCCTACCTGGCCGAGATCGCGGTGACGATCAAGGATGCCAATGGCGCGACGGCGCTCGCGATGCGCGCGTCGGGGCCGGTGTGCCTGATCGACCTTCCCGCCGGCCGCTACACCGTCGAGGCAGCCACCGAAGGCATGACGAAGAGCCAGACCGTAACGCTCGGCCGCGGTTCGAAGACCGCCGACTTCCGATTCTGACGGTGCCCGGCGCTCAGGCCGTCAGTGCCGACTCGATGTCGCGCGTCATCGAGGCCGGCGTGTCGAGCGGCGCGTAGCGCTTGATCACCCGCCCGTCCTTGCCGACCAGGAACTTGGTGAAGTTCCATTTGATCGCGGTGCTGCCCAAGAGGCCCGGCGCTTCCTTGGTGAGCCATTTGTAGAGTGGCGTGGCACCGGAACCGTTGACCTCGATCTTCTCCATCATCGGAAAGCTCACGCCGTAGTTCTGGACGCAGAAGGCGCCGATCTCCTCGTTGCTGCCCGGGTCCTGGTTGCCGAACTGGTTGGAGGGGAAACCGAGCACCGCGAGGCCCTTGTCGGCGTACTTTTCGTGCAGCGCTTCGAGCCCCTCGAACTGCGGGGTGAAGCCGCACTTGCTGGCCGTGTTGACGATCAGCAGCACCTTGCCCTTGTACTTGGAGAGCGGCACGGCCTTGCCGTCGATCTGCCGGGCCTCGAAGTCGTAAACGCTGGTCATGGCATGTCCTTCAGGAGGGAAGTGCGTCGATCATCCTCGCCGTTGGGCGTTCGCGCAAACGACGACCACAGCGCCGCCAGCACGATCAACCCACCGCCGATCCAGATGCGGGTGTCCATGGTGCCCGCGCCGAGCGCCACCGACGAGACGCTCGCGAACAGCACTTCCGACAGCATGATGACCGCAGTGGCGCTGGCCGTGAGGCGCGCGGCGCCGTACTGCAGGCAGAAGTTGGCGAAGACGAAGCCCGCACCCAGCAAAGCGGCCCAGCCCAGCCAGCCGGGCGCGGCCGCGAGCGGCGGCGGCGCCGCGATGGCGCCGAGCGCGGTGCCGGCCAGCGCGGTCGCGCCGGCCACCAGCGCACAGCCGCCGAACACGGCAAGCGCGCGCGATTCGGCGCCTGCTGCGCGCAGCCGGCGCAGCAGGATATTGGTCACCGAGAAGCTGAAGCCTGCCGCGACGCCGAGCCAGTCCGCGAGGCTTGCGGGCACCGGCCAGTCGACCTCGGGCGTCTTGAGCACCACCGCCACGCCCACCAGCGCCAGCGCCACGCGCGCGAGCACCGCGGGCGTCGGGCGCTCGCCGAGAAAGATCCAGGCCAGCAGCACGCTCCATAGCGGCATCAGATAGAAAAGCAGCACCACGCGCACCACATCGCCCGCTGTCACCGCCCAGTTAAAGCACAGGTTGGTGAGGCCGGCTGCCAGCCCGAGCAGCACCAGGGCCGGATGCACGTAGAAAGCCTGCCACGCATGCCGGCGCAGCCACCCCATCGCCACGAAGATCAGCGCATAGATCAGTGCCGTGGCCCAGACCGGATGCAGGCCGTGGGATTCGATCTGGCGGAAGGGGAACCAGGAAACGCCCCACACGAAGGCGTTGAAGACGAGCGCGAGTGCCGGCAAAACAGTCAGGCCCGGTCAGGTCAATGGTGTTTGTCGCTGCGTGCGATGGCGAGGAGGTGCTCGACCTCCTCGGGGTATTGACGCAGGTTGTTCTTGTGCCAGCGCTTGATGAGCCACATGAAGCCGGCCACCACGAGCCCGAAGGCGGTGATGGCCCAGTAGGCCGAGAGGCCGAAGCCGGTGCAGGCGCTATAGAACGCGCCGAGGATCAGAATGCTGGCGTTCTCGTTGAAGTTCTGCACCGCGATCGAACGGCCGGCGCCCATCAGGTTATGGCCGCGGTGCTGCAGCAGCGCATTCATGGGCACCACCAGGAAGCCCCCGAGTCCGCCCAGCAGAATCAGGAACGGCACTGCCACCCAGAGGTTGCCAATGGCGTTCATCCCGATCAGCAACAGGCCCATGCTGATGCCCAGCGGGATCACGCGGGTCGCCATGTCGAGCCGCATGCGAAGAGAAGCGACGATCGCGCCGATCGCGGTGCCGATCGCGACCACGCCGGTCAACGCGGAGGCTTGCGCCGTGTTGTAGCCAAGCGCCAGCGAGGCCCAGGCCAGCACGATGTACTTGAGATTGCCGCCCGCACCCCAGAACAAGGTTGTCGTCGACAGCGAGATCTGGCCGAGCTTGTCGCGCCAGAGCCGCGAGTTGCAGTGCCAGAAATCGGGCAAGAGCGCGGCCAGATTGCGCACGAAGCCGTGCTGCGGATTGGCGCGCAGCGGCCGCATCTCGACGCCGGTGTGGGGGATGCGGGTGTTGAACCAGGCGGCCAGCATGTAGACGAAGATCAGTGCCGCGATCGCGGCCTCGGGTGCCGTGTCGATGCCGGTGTCCACCACGGGCAGGTCGATCGCGAGCAGCTGGGTCGACAGCGCATGGCCCACCAGCTGCCCGCCGAGCACGATGCCCAGGATGATCGAGGCGATGGTCAGGCCCTCGATCCAGCCGTTGGCCTTGACCAGTTGGGAGGCCGGCAGCAGCTCGGTCAGGATGCCGTACTTGGCCGGCGAATAGGCTGCGGCGCCCAAGCCGACGACTGCATAGGCCAGCAGCGGATGCGTGCCGAACAGCATCATCAGGCAGCCCACCACCTTGATCGCGTTGCTGATGAACATGACCCGGCCCTTGGGCAAGGCATCGGCGAAGGCACCGACCAGCGGCGCCAGCGCGACATAGAAGATGGTGAAGATCGGCACCAGCGCCGCGCGCTGCCACTCGGGCGCGCCGTTGCTCCGCATGAGTTCCACCGCTGCAACGAAAAGCGCGTTGTCGGCCAGCGACGAAAAGAACTGGGCCGACATGATGGTGTAGAAACCGCGCTTCATCGATGGGCTGGCTGGCCAGAGAATGGGGCTGCTGGCGATAGTGGAAAAAGGCCGCGGTACTGGCGGAATGCGCGGTTATAGCATGGGGGTGCAGTGTCAAAATGACGCCACACGCCGGGTTTTGCGGCGTGGTCGTGCGAATGTTTTCAGCTCAGCCATCGGGTTCATCGTGCCTCGTCCCATCCTCGCCACCATCCATACCGCGGCCTTGCGCCACAACCTCGATCGCGCCCGCCGCTCGGCGCTCGAAGCCCGCGTCTGGGCCGTCGTCAAGGCCAATGCCTACGGGCACGGCATCGAGCGCGTGTTCGACGCCTTTCGCGGCGCCGACGGCTTCGCGCTGCTCGACCTGGCCGAGGCCGAACGCGTGCGCGCGCTCGGTTGGCGCGGGCCGGTGCTGCTGCTCGAAGGCGTGTTCGAGCCGCGCGACCTCGAACTCTGCTCGCGGCTCGATCTCTGGCACACGGTGCACTGCGACGCGCAGATCGACATGCTGGCCGCCCACAAGACGCAGGTGCCGCAGCGCGTGTTCCTGAAGATGAATTCGGGCATGAACCGGCTGGGCTTCACGCCGGAGCGCTTCCGCTCGGCCTGGACGCGCCTGAACGCGCTGCCGCAGGTCGACGAGATCTCCTTGATGACGCACTTCAGCGATGCCGACGGCAGCCGCGGCATCGAGCACCAGATCGAGGTGTTCGAGCGCACCACCCAGGACCTGCCGGGCGAACGCTCGATCGCCAACAGCGCCGCCACGCTGCGCCACGCGGCCGCCACGCGCGCCGACTGGGTGCGCCCCGGCATCCTGCTCTACGGCAGCGCGCCCGATTTTCCCGAACACGACGCGGCGCACTGGCAGCTGCAGCCGGCGATGACGCTTTCCACGCGGCTGATCTCGGTGCAGACCCTGAAGGCCGGCGACACCATCGGCTACGGCTCCCGCTTCACGGCCGACGGGCCGCTCAACGTCGGCGTGGCCGCGGTCGGCTATGCCGACGGCTATCCGCGCCACTGCGACACCGGCACGCCGGTGCTGGTGAACGGCGTGCGCACGCGCATGGTGGGCCGCGTCAGCATGGACATGATCACCGTCGATCTCACGCCGGTGCCGGATGCCGCTCTCGGCAGCGAGGTCACGCTCTGGGGCCGCGCCTCGAACGGCACGCTGCTGCCCATCGACGAGGTCGCGCAGGCCGCCGGCACGGTCGGCTACGAGCTCATGTGCGCCGTCGCGCCGCGGGTGCCAGTGGCTGTCGATTGAAGATCCTTTCCAACTGGCGCTCGGTACGCCTCTGGGAAACGCAGGTCGAGCGCGACCTGCATCGCAACTACCACCTTCGCACCCACGGCCTCCTGATCGGCAGCTTCACGCTGCTCCTGATGTGGCTGGTCTCGTACCTTCAGATGCGCGCCGGTGTCGAGTCGCTGGCGCTGCGCTATTTCGTGACGCTCGGCGTCGGCTACCTGGGCTACCTGCTGGTGCTGCGCTGGTGGGCGGCGATGCTGGTGCGGCAGAACAAGCAGCTCAACCTCGATGTGCCGGACCCCGGCATCGGCGACTGGCCTTCGGGGCAGAGCGAGATGGCCGATCTCGATGCGGGCGGCGTCGGCGACTTGGCCGGCGGCGCGCTCGAGGCCGCGGCCGGGGCCGACGAGGGCGCGGTCATCGTGGTGCCGGTGGTCGCGATCTTCCTGATCGGGGTGGCGATCGTGTTCGGTGCCGGCGCGCTGGCGCTGCTCTACTTCGGCTCGGAGGCGCTGCTCGCGGTGGCGATCGAAGTCGCCTTCTCCTATGTGTCGGCCCGTGCCGCGGTGCGTGTGGCCCGCGAGGGCTGGCTCACGGCGGCGGTGCGGCTGACCTGGAAGCCGCTGCTCGGCGCCTTGTTCTGCGCCGTGGTGCTGGGCGCGGTGCTGGACCGCTTCATGCCGCAGGTGAACTCGCTGCCCGAGGCGGTGCGCGCGCTGCTCAAGAAAGGCTGAGGCAGCGCCTCAGCTCAATAGAGGCCGAGCTGCCGCGCGCGCAGGCGCGCCAGGCCCAGCAGTGCGTCGGTGAAGGGCGTTTCCACCTTGGCGAGCTGCCCCAGCTCGCGCACCACCGACACCAGCGCATCGAGCTCGACCGCACGGCCGGCCTCGACGTCCTGCAGCATCGAGGTCTTGAAGGCGCCCAGCTTGCGCGTGACCGCGTGCCGGTCTTCGGGGCTCTCGGCGATCGGGATGCCGATGCGCGCGCCGATCTCCTTGGCCTCGAGCATGATGGTCGAGATGAAGCCGCGCACCAGATCGTCGCCGAGGATCAGGTCGGTGGTGGCGCCCGTGATCGCGCTGATCGGGTTGACCGTCATGTTGCCCCAGAGCTTGTACCAGACGTCCTTCTGGATCTGCGCGGAGAGACGGGCCTCGAAGCCCGCCTGCTTCAGCAGCGCCTCGAGCCGCGTCGCGCGCGGCGTCGCCTCGCCCGAGGGCTCGCCGATGATCAGCCCGTTGCCGAAGTGATGCCGCACCACGCCGGGCGCATCGAGCGAACAGCTCGCATGTACCACGCAGCCGATCACGTGCTGCGCGGGAATCGCCTCGCCGATCTTTCCGCCCGGGTCCACGGCCTGCAATCGCGTACCGGCCAGGCTGCCGCCGAAGCCGCCCTGCAGGAACCACCAGGGCACGCCGTTCATCGCGGTCAACACGATGGTGTCGGGGCCGAGCAGCGGCGCGATCTGCGCTGCCACGGCCTGCAGCGCCGGCGCCTTGACGGCAATCACCACCAGGTCCTGCTCGCCCAGCGTCGCGGGGTCGGCCACCGCATTCACCGGCACGCGCGTGCGCTGCTCGCCGCGCATCACGAAGAGCCCGTCGCGCTGCAGCGCTTCGAGCGTCGCGCCGCGCGCGACCACGTTGAGCCGGTTGCCCGCCTGCGCGAGGCCGGCGCCGATCCATCCGCCGATCGCGCCGGCGCCGTAGATGCAGACTTTCATGGTTCAGTGCTTGTAGGAATCGTCGATGCGGTCGACCTGGCGCACCAGCGCGTCGAACACGTCCTGCCCGCCGCCGTGCTTGGGATTGAACTGCAGCGCGTCGCGCGTGCACTTGCGCGCGATGTCTTCCGGCACCGGAATCGCCGCGCCCATGGAGAAGGTCGCCATCTGGATCTCGCAGGCGCGCTGCAGGGTCCAGAGAATCGCAAACGTCTGCGGCAGCGTCTGGCCCCAGGCCAGCAGACCGTGGTTGCGCAGGATCACGGCCGGCTTGTTGCCGATGCTCTTCAGGAGCCGCGGCCCTTCGTCGGCATGGATCGTGATGCCCTCGAAGTTGTGGTACGCCACCATGCCGTGCAACTGCGCGGTGTAGAAGTTGGTCTGCGCGAGGCCGCCCTGCAGGCAGGCCACGGCCACGCCGGCTGTGGTGTGCGTGTGCATCACGCAGTGGGCATCGGGCAGGCCGTCGTGGATCGCGGCATGCACCGTGAAGCCGGCCGGGTTGACCGGATGCGGCGAGCCGTCGAGCACCTTGCCCTGCAGATCGATCTTGACCAGGTTGCCGGCCGTGACCTCGCTGTAGTGCAGGCCGAAGGGATTGATCAGGAACTGCTTGTGGCCACCCGTCACGCTGTCGGGCAGCCGCACCGTGATGTGGTTGTAGATCATCTCGGTCCAGCCCAGCATCGCGAACACGCGGTAGCAGGCGGCGAGCTGCAGGCGCGCCTCCTGTTCGTCGGGATGGATGGCGGAGCGGGCCGGCGTGGCCGGCGCAGCGAGATGGGAGTTCATAAGCAGTTCCTTTTCATGTCTAGCCTTCAGCGGTGAAGCCGACCTGCTTGACGATCGGCGCCCACTTGGCGGTGTCTTTCTTGATCAGCTCGGTCAGCTCTGCGGGCGTCGAGGACATGGCTTCGAGGCCGAAGGTCGACAGGCCGTCGATCACTTCCTTGGTGGCCAGCGCCGTCTTCATCGCGCCGTTCAGGCGTGCCACCACTTCGGGCGATGCCTTGGCGGGCAGAAAGAACGCGAACCACTCGCTGTGCGCCATGTCCTTGATGCCCTGCTCGCCGAAGGTCGGCACCTCGGGCGCGAAGCGGCTGCGCTTGCTGCCCGAGACGCCGAGGATGCGCACCTTGCCCGTCGGCAGGTGCTGCGAGATGTCGCCGATCGGTCCCGACACGGCGGAGATGTTGCCGCCCAGCAGGTCGAGCATCGCCGGCTGGGTGCCGCGGTAGGCCGCATGCTTGAGTTCCACGCCGGCGCTCTTGCCCAGCAGCGCGCCGATGAAGTGCGGTGTCGAACCGGCGGCCGGCGAGCCGTAGTTGGCGCCGGTCGGATTGGCCTTGGCCCAGGCGAGGAACTCCGGCACCGTCTTCACGCTGGCCGGCACGGCCGGGCCGACCGCGAAGCCGAAGTCGAAGATGCAGGCGACCGTCACCGGCGTCAGGTCGACGAGCGGCTCGTATGGCAGCTTCTTGTAGATGTGCGGGTAGATGGTGAGGATCGAGGTCGGCGTCTGCAGGATGGTCGCGCCGTCGGCCGGCTGGCTCTTGACGTAGGTCACGGCGATCTGGCCGCCGGCGCCGGTGCGGTTCTCGACCACGGCCGCGTTGGCGTAGCCCGGCGCCAGCTTGGTGGCGACGCGGCGGCACAGCGTGTCGGAAGTGCCGCCGGCGGCAAAGCCGGTGATGAGCTTGGTGGTCTCGATCTGCTGCTGCGCGAAGGCTTGCTGGCCGATGCCCGCGAGCAGTGCCGAGGCGCCGGTGGTTTGCAGCAGGTGGCGGCGGGTGAAATTCATGGTGGCGATGTCTCCAGGGTGAGTGGCGCCTCGGGGTTGGGGCGCACGGTGAGCGCGTATTCTTCCAGCAAGCCGCCGCGCCGCAGCTCCGCGTTTACCTCCAATCAGTAGGTCTTGCTCGCCGGCAGCGCCTGCGCGTTGTCCTTGAAGCGCGAGGCGAGCGCACTGGTGCTGCGCGCCAGCAGATTGGTGTCGAGGCCGACGGCGACGAAGAGGGCGCCGAGTTCGAGGTACTTGCGCGCCTGCGCCTCGTCGGGCGTCAGGATGCCGGCGGCCTTGCCGGCGCGGTTGATGCGCGCGATCGCATCCTCGATCGCCGCCTGCACCTCGGGGTGGTTCGGATTGCCGACGTGACCCAGCGATGCCGAGAGGTCCGCTGGGCCGATGAAGACGCCGTCGATGCCGTCCACGGCCGCGATGGCATCCAGGTTGGCCAGCGCCTCGCGCGTCTCGGCCTGCACCAGCAGGCAGACCTGCTCGTTGGCTTCCTTGGCATAGGCCGGGTAGCGGCCCCAGCGCGAAGCGCGCGCACCGCCCATGCCGCGGATGCCGTGCGGCGGATAGCGCATCGCGCGCGCGATCGCCTGCGCCTGCTCGGGCGTGTCGACCATCGGCACCAGGATGGTTTGCAGGCCGAGGTCCAGGTACTGCTTGATCAGCGCCGTGCCGACGTCGCCATGGCCGACCGGCACGCGCGCGATCGCGTTGGCGCCGGGGTAGGCGGCGATCGCCTGCGCCTGCTGCAGCACGCTGCGCAGGCCGTTGGGCGAATGCTCGCCGTCGATCAAGAGCCAGTCGAAGCCGGCGCCGGCGCAGATCTCGGCGCAGTAGGCATCGGCGAGGCCGAGCCAGAGGCCGATTTGCACGCGCTTCTCGGCGAGGGCTTGCTTGAAGGGGTTCGTGGGGGTTTGCATGGTCGGCTTTCAGGTGAAGCGGAACGAGATCGAGCCCAGGGGGCCGTAGTCCGCATGGAAGGTATCTCCGGGCAGTCCGGTGGTCGGACGCGTGAACGAGCCGCCGAGCACCACCTCGCCGGGCTCCAGGCATTCGCCCCAGGGCGCGAGCTTGTTGGCGAGCCAGGCCACGCCGGTGGCCGGGTGGTTGAGCACGGCGGCGGCCACGCCCGATTCCTCGATCACGCCGTTCTTGTAGAGCAGGGCGCTGACCCAGCGCAGGTCGACCGCGTCGGGCTTGACCGGCCGTCCGCCGGTCACGATGCCGGCGTTGGCCGCGTTGTCGGCGATGGTGTCGAAGACGCGGCGCGGCGCCTTGGTCTCGCGGTCGAACTGCTCGATGCGCGCATCGATGATCTCGATCGCCGGCACCACGTAGTCGGTGGCCGCGAGCACGTCGAAGATGCTCACGTGCGGCCCCTGCAGCCGCCTGCCGAGCACGAAGGCCAGCTCGACCTCGATGCGCGGCGCGATGAAGCGCGTGAACGGGATGTCGCCGCCCTGCTCGAAGAACATGTCGTCCAAGAGCGTGCCGTAGTCGGGCTCGGTGATCTGGCTGGACAGCTGCATCGCGCGCGAGGTGAGGCCGATCTTGTGGCCCTTGACCACGCGTCCTTCGGTCAGCTTGGTCTTCACCCATTCGCGCGAGATCGCGTAGCCGTCCTCGACCGTCATCTCGGGAAAGCGCCGGGAGAAGTGCCGCAGCTGCACGCGCGACTTCTCGCTTTCGTGCAGCTCGGCGGCGAGCTGCTGGATGATCTTCTTGTCGAGCATGCGTGGCGGCTATTTGTTGAAGAGAGGATGCAGGTTGCCGCACTTGCCGTCGTAGACCTGGCCGGGCGCTTCGTCGATCTGCAGCGTGATGCCGACGTGCCGCTTCGCGAGCAGCGGCTCGAAATGCGTCTTCACCTTTTCCAGCAAGGCGTCGCCGATGCGCTTCTTCACTGCTTCGCTGCGTCCCACCGCCATGCGCACGTTGAGGTAGACGAAGGCGTAGTCGCCCTTGCCGTCGGCCACCGCATGGTGCGCGGCCGGAAAGGCCAGCACGCGCGTGCCGCCGGTCGGATAGACCTGCCGGCCCTCGTCGTCGCGCTGCTCCAGCATGGCGTCGGCCATCGTGCGGCACAGCGCCGTCATGTCGGTCTCGCGCTCGATGTTTGGGGTGTAGAGGATCACCAGATGCGGCATCTTTATTTTCCTCAGGCGGTGGCCGGTGCAGGCAGCGGCGTGACCGGAAAGATCGCATTGATCTGCCCCGTCCCCGAGCTGCCGAAATAAGGCGTGACGATCTCCACCGGCGCCGTGTAGCGGTCCCAGCCCAGCAGGCCGAGCAGCATGGCCGTGTCGTGCATGTCGCCTTCGCCCCAGCACTTGTCGGCATACATCGGCAGCATGCCGACGAAGGTCTTCCATTCACCGGCTTCCCAGAGCTGGACCACGCGGCGGTCGACCTGCTCGAGGAAAGGATCGTAGACCTTGTGCATGAACTCGGGCGCGCGGCCGTTGTCGGCGAAATGATGCGACAGCGAGCCGCTGGCGAACACCGCCACCGTGCCCTCGTAGCGTTCCTCGATGGCGCGCCGCACCGCGAGGCCGAAGCGGCCGGATTCGTGCAGGTCGTGCCAGTCGCACCAGCCGCTGATGCTGATCACCTTGTAGTGCTGGTCGGCGTTCATGTAGCGCATCGGCACCAGCGTGCCGTATTCGAGTTCGAGCGTGGTGTCGCTGTGGGCGCGGCTCTTCACGCCCATCTCGTTGGCCACGTCGGCGATCAGATGGCCCAGCGCCGGGTTGCCCGGGTAGGCATAGGGCATGTTCTTGATGAAGTGCGGCAGCTCGTTGCTGGTGTAGGTGCCGCCGAACTGCGGGCCGCAGTTGATGTGATATTCGCTGTTGACCTGCCAGTGCACGTCGAAGACCACGATGGTGTCCACGCCCAGTTCGCGGCAGCGGCGGTCGATTTCCTTGTGGCCGTTGATCGCCGCCTCGCGGCAGCCGAAGTTCGGGCCGGGGAATTCCGACAGGTACATCGACGGCACATGCGTGATCTTGGCTGCGAGTGCGAGCGTGCCCATGGTCAGACTCCCCAGTGAGGGATGTGATGCGAACCCAGCGACACGGCCACATTCTTCGGTTCGCAGAAGACCTCGTAGCTCCAGGTGCCGCCTTCGCGCCCGGTGCCCGAGGCCTTGGTGCCGCCGAAGGGCTGGCGCAGGTCTCTGACGTTCTGGCTGTTGACGAAGCACATGCCGGCTTCGACCGCGGCCGCGACGCGGTGCGCGCGGCCGATGTTCTCGGTCCAGACGTAGCTGCTCAATCCATATTGGATGTCGTTGGCCAGGCGGATCGCATCGGCCTCGTCCTTGAAGGGAATGAGGCAGGCGACGGGGCCGAAGATCTCTTCCTGCGCGATCTTCATGCGGTTGTCGACGTCGGCGAAGACGGTGGGCATCACATAGTTGCCTTTCTTCACGCGGTCCGGCAGTTGCGGCGCTTCGAGCCCGCCGCACAAAAGCGTCGCACCTTCCTTCGGGCCGAGCTCGATGTAGCTGCGCACCTTGGCCAGGTGGGCCTGCGAGATCATCGGCCCGACGATGGTCGCTTCATGAAGCGGATCGCCGACCGCGATGCGCTTCGCGCGCTCGGCGAACCTGGCGGCGAAGTCGGCATAGATCGACTGCTGCACCAGGATGCGCGAACCGGCCGTGCAGCGCTCGCCGTTGTTGCTGAAGATCATGAACACGGCCGCGTCGAGCGCGCGCTCGAGGTTCGCGTCCTCGAAGACCACGAAGGGGCTCTTGCCGCCGAGCTCCATGCTGAACTTCTTCAGGCCCGCACTCTTGACGATGCGGTTGCCCGTGGCCGTGGAGCCGGTGAAGGAGATGGCGCGCACATCCGGATGCGCCACCAGCGGCTCGCCCGCGTCCTTGCCGTAGCCGTGCACCAGGTTCAGCACACCGGGCGGGATGCCGGCCTCGAGCGCCAGCTCGCCGAGCCGCGCGGCCGTGAGCGGCGAGAGCTCGCTCATCTTCAACACCGCGGTGTTGCCGAAGGCCAGGCAGGGTGCGACCTTCCAGGTGGCGGTCATGAAGGGCACGTTCCACGGCGATATCAGCGCGCACACGCCGACCGGATGGAACAGCGTGTAGTTGAGGTGTGTCTCGGTCGGGTAGGTGTGGCCGTCGACGCGCGTGCACATCTCGGCGAAGTAGTAGAAGTTGTCGGCCGCGCGCGGCACCAGCTGCTTGCCGGTCTGCGCGATGACCTGGCCGCAGTCGTCGGTCTCGGTGCGCGCGAGCTCGGGCACGTGGGCGGCGATCAGGTCGCCCAGCCTGCGGATCAGCTTGGCGCGCTGCGGCGCGGGCATGCCGGCCCATTTGGGAAAGGCTTCCTTGGCGGCCGCGACGGCCGCGTTCACTTCGGCTTCGCCGCCCGCGGCGACCTCGGCCAACACCTCCTGCGTGGCCGGGTTGACGGTCTGGAAGTAGTCGCGGCCGGCGACCGGCTTGCCGTCGATGAGGTGGTCGATCTTCATGAGGGTCCTAGTCCAGCTTGATGTCGCGTGCCTTGATCAGCGCGTGCCACTTCTTGCGCTCCGCCTCGGTGTAGCGGGTCATCGCGGCCGCGTCGGCGGGGGTTGCATCCCATCCGGCGTCGAAGAGCTTCTGCCGCACGCCGGCGTCGCTCACCGCCTTCTGCAGCTCGGCGCCGAGCCGGGCCTGCACGTCCTTGGGCGTGGCCGCCGGCGCGACGAGGCCTTGCCAGGCATAGGCCTCGACGCCCGCGTAGCCGAGCTCTTTCGCCGTCGGCACGTTGGGCAGTTGCGGCATGCGTTCGGCCGACAGGGCGATCAGCGGCGTGATCTTGCCGGCCTTGACCGCGCTGACGCCGCTGGGCAGGTCGAGCACGATCAGCGGCACCTGCCCGGCCATCAGGTCCTGCATGGCCGGCGCGCCGCCCTTGTAGGGCACGTGGAGCAGGGAGACGCCCGCCTCGCGCTGGAACAGCTCGAGCGCGAGGTGGTGCGGGCTGCCGTTGCCGGGCGTTCCGATGCTGTACTTGCCCGGCGAGCGCTTGAGCTCGGCGAGCAGCGCCTTGGCGTCGGCGAAGCCGGCATTGGGGCCGGCCGTGATGATCAGCGCCGAGCGGCCCATCATGGCGAGCAGCGCAAAGTCCTTCTCGGGGTCGTAGGGCAGCTTCTTGTAGAGCGCGGGGTTGTAGACCAGCACGCCGTTGTCGGCCGAGAACACGGTGTAGCCGTCGGCCGGTGCGCGGGCCACGTGCTCGGACGCGATGATGGCGCCGGCGCCCGGACGGTTGTCGACCAGTACTGGCTGGCCGAGCTGCTGCGACAACTGGGCGCCGGCGGTGCGCGCGAGGAAATCGGTGCCTCCGCCGGCCGGGTAGCCGACCACCCAGCGCACGGGCTTGTTCGGATAGGGCTGCGCTGCAGCGCCGGCGGCGAAGACGGAAGCGCCCAATGCCACCAGGGCCGTCGCCAGCCAGGACTTCTTGACCATGTCGTCTCCTTCGTGATGTGTTCTGGGCGATGCGGGCTCAGGCCGCACCGATGGTGTTGGAGAGCGCGCCGATGCGCTCGATCTCGGTCACGACCACGTCGCCGGGCTGGCAGTCGACCACGCCGTCGGGCGTGCCCGTGAGGATCAGGTCGCCGGGCGAGAGCGTCATGAAGCTCGAGAAATATTCGATGAGGAAGGGCGCGTCGAAGATCATGTCCTTCGTGTTGCCCGACTGCGTGAGCTTGCCGTTGACGGTGGTCTTGAGTGCGAGCGCCATCGGGTCGGGCACGTCCTTCGCGTCCACGAGCCAGGGGCCGATCGGCGTGCAGGTGTCGCGGTTCTTCACGCGCAGGTTGGGGCGGTACCAGTTCTCGAGGTAGTCGCGGATCGCATAGTCGTTGGCCACCGTGTAGCCGCCGATGAAGTCGTAGGCGTCGCCCTGCCGCACCTTGCGCGCGGTCTTGCCGACCACGATCACCAGCTCGCATTCGTAGTGCATGAACGAGACGCCGGCCGGGCGGTAGGTGACCTGGCGATGGCCCGTGAGCGTGCTCTCTCCCTTGACGAAGACCAGCGGCTCCTCGGGCGCCTTGAACGCCAGTTCCTTCGCATGGTCGGCGTAGTTGAGGCCGAGCGCGAGGATGGTGCGCGGCCGCGGCGTGGGCGCGAGGGGCGGCAGCCACATCACCTCGTCGAAGCCGACCGCGCGGCCGTCGACGAGCAGCAGGCGGCCGTCGCGCTCGGTCGCCTCGTGCTCCGCGCCTTCGAAGGTGACGCGCGCGTGCTTCATGGCTGTTCTCCCGCCAGCGTGTTGACCAAGGTTTCGAAACCCGGCGCGCTGATCTCGATGCGGTCGCCGAGGCGCGCCAGCGGACGGCCGGCATCGCAGCCGAGCATCAGCACGTCGCCGTGTGCCAGCGTCATGAAGGCGCCGACCTCGGACAGCAGTTGCGCCGCGCTGCGCACCGTCTGCGAGAAATCCACCGACTGGCGCAGTTCGCCGTTGATGCGCACTTCGAGACTGAACTGCGCCGGGTCGGCGACCTCCTGCGCATCGCGCATGGCAGGCCCGATACCGAGGAAGCCGTCCACGCACTTGAACTTGACGGGCGGGCGGAAGAAGCTCGCATGCGGGATCGACAGGTCGTTCATCAGCACGAAGCCTTCGACGTCGCTGTCGGCGCCGATGACCATGCCGATGGTGGCGCCGACTTCGACCTCGGGCACCTTGGCCGGCACGGTGATGGCGCTGCCATGCGGACTCCAGGTGTTGGCCGTCTTCACGTAGAGCACGGGCGCTTGCGGCGGCGCCTTGTAGGGCGGCTGGCTCATCTGCGGCGCCAGCGCCTCGACTTCGGCGCGGAAGTTGAGCAGCACGCCGTAGACCGTGCCGGTGGGCATGAAGCTCATGGCTGCTCCAGTTCGATCACTTCGTCCAGCAGCACGTAGAGCTGCGACAGCTTCTGCTTGCCGAGGGACTTTTCCATCCAGTCGTAGTGCGCCTCGATCGCGCGCGAGAGCTTGCTCACCATGCGCGTGCCCTTGGCCGTGGCCTCGACCACGGTGCGGCGCTGGTCCGCCGGATCGCGCTCGCGACGGATCAGGCCGTCGCGCTCCATGCGCGAGAGCACGCCGGTCAGGCTGGGGCCGAGGATGAAGGCCTCGCGTGCGACGCGGCCGGTCTCGACCACGCCGAGCTCGCCAAGCACGCGCAGCACGCGCCATTGCTGATCGCTCAGGCCATGCTCGCGCAGGCTGGGCCGCGTGTGCGCCATGACGGCTTCGCGCGCCTGAAGCAGCAGGCGCGGCAGATTGCGGTGGACAAAGGGGGTGCTCATGAAGGTCTTGATTATTTAACATGTTAAATTAATTGCAAGTGCCTTCCGGGCGGGCTTCGGCGGGGTTTTCCCTGAGCCGGGCTGGCGCCCTCCCTACACTCGGGCGATGGCCAAGGAAAAAACCCTCTTCGTCTGCTCCGAATGCGGCGGCACCAGCCCCAAGTGGCTCGGCCGCTGCCCCAGCTGCGGCGCCTGGAACACGCTGATCGAACAGGTGGCCGGCCCCGCGGGCGGCAGCGCCAACAACCGCTTCGGCGCGCAGTTCGCGGCGCTCGCCGGCTCGGCCGAGCTGGCCACGCTGTCCGAAATCGAGGCCACCGACATCGAGCGCACGCCCACCGGGCTCGACGAGCTCGACCGCGTGCTGGGCGGCGGCATCGTCGACGGCGGCGTCACGCTGATCGGTGGTGACCCGGGCATCGGCAAGTCGACGCTCTTGCTGCAGGCGGTCGACGCGCTGCAGCGCGCCGGCCGCAACGCGATCTACGTCACCGGCGAGGAGAGCGGCGCGCAGGTGGCGCTGCGCTCGCGGCGGTTGGGCCTCCCGCAATCGCAGGTGCAGGTGCTGGCCGAGATCCAGCTCGAAAAGATCCTCGCCACGCTCGACGCCACGCGGCCCGCGATCGCGGTGATCGACTCGATCCAGACCGTCTACTCCGACCAGCTGACCTCGGCGCCGGGTTCGGTGGCGCAGGTGCGCGAGTGCGCGGCGCACCTCACGCGCTTCGCCAAGGCCAGCGGCACGGCGGTGGTGCTGGTGGGCCACGTGACCAAGGAGGGCGCGCTGGCCGGCCCGCGCGTGCTGGAGCACATGGTCGACACGGTGCTCTACTTCGAAGGCGACACGCACTCGAGCTTTCGGCTGGTGCGCGCCATCAAGAACCGCTTCGGCGCGGTCAACGAGATCGGCGTGTTCGCGATGACCGAGCGCGGCCTGAAAGGCGTGACCAACCCGAGCGCGATCTTCCTGAGCCAGCACGCCGAACCGGTGCCCGGCAGCGTGGTGCTGGTCACGCTCGAAGGCACGCGGCCGATGCTGGTCGAGATCCAGGCGCTGGTCGACAACGGCGGGCCGAGTCCGCGGCGCCTGTCGGTCGGGCTCGACCGCGACCGGCTCGCAATGCTGCTCGCGGTGCTGCACCGCCATGCGGGCGTTGCTTGCATGGACCAGGACGTGTTCGTCAATGCGGTCGGCGGCGTGCGCATCAGCGAGCCGGCGGCCGACCTGGCCGTGATGCTCGCCATCACCTCCAGCCTGCGCGGCAAGCCCTTGCCCAAGGGCTTCATCGCCTTCGGCGAAGTCGGCCTCGCCGGCGAGGTGCGGCCGGCGCCGCGCGGCCAGGAGCGCCTGCGCGAGGCCGCCAAGCTGGGCTTCAGCGTAGCGGTGGTGCCCAAGGCCAACGCGCCGCGCAAGGGCGCGAAGGAGATCGAGGGGCTGACCATCCACCCGGTGGACCGCATCGAGGAAGCCATGGACGTGGTGCGGCAGCTGCACTAGCCCGGGGCGTGACAATACCGCTCATGAATTTCGGCAAAGTCCTCGTTCCGCTCGCCGGCCTCGTGCTGCTCGGCCTCGCCTATCGCGCCTATGGATGGGCCGGCGTCGCGCTCGCGGGCGGCGCCATCGTCATGTTCCTGCTGATGCATTTCAACCGCACCATGCAGGTCCTGAAACGCGCCGCCGACCGGCCCATCGGCACGGTCGCCAGCGCGGTGATGCTCAACGCCAAGCTCAAGCCCAAGGCGACCCTGCTGCACGTGATCGCGATGACGCGCGCGCTCGGCGAGCAGCGTTCGCCCAAGGACGCGCAGCCAGAAGTTTTCCGCTGGACCGACGGCGGCGGCTCCTGGGTCGATGCCACCTTCGCGAACGGCAAGCTGAGCGAGTGGAAGCTGGTGCGGCCCGAGGTGCCGGACGAAGACGCGTCGCAGCAGGCCGACGCGCCGAGCGCCGACGCCGTCAAGCCCGGCGCGCTGCGGCCGCCGTTTTAGGGCCTGTTAACAGGCCCTAAAACGGCGCCGATTCGTCGGCGAGCTCTTCGGCCTTGGACTCTGCCGGCGCAGGCGCCGCATCGGCCGCCGCCCCGCCCAGCTTCATCTCCCCGCCCAGCGCCTCGATCAGCTCCGGCACCAGCTGGCCGAGCTCGCCGGTCGCGATCGCGGCGTCGGCATCGAAGTTGTCTTCCTTGCCCGAGGCCGGCGCATCGTCGAGCGTGCCTTCGAGGAACACGATCTTGCGCAGCTGCAGCCCCTCGGTCAGCTCGAAGGACACGCGGTCGTCCCAGGTCATCGCGAGCCGGGTCGGCCGCTTGCCGTCGGCGATATGCTGGCGCACCTCCTCGATGTCCAGCGGGTGCTTGGCATAGCGCACCACGGCCTTCGACTCGTCGCTGGCCTTGAGCTCGCACTCGCGGTCGATGGTGAAGCCGGCCGGCGGCTCCTGGGTCGAGAGCCAGTCCGACATGGCGGCAGCCGGCTCCACCTGCGTGTTGATTTGCGCAACGGCAAAGCCTTCCAGCGCCTTCACCAGGCTGGTCACCACCTCGTCGGCGCGCGCGACATTGCTCGCATTGACCACCAGCCGGCGGGCCGCCGGGTCGATCCACACCGCGATGCGCGCGTGGCGTGTGAAGGCCAGCGGCAGCAGCTCGTGCGTGACGTCTTCCTTGAGCTCCTTCTTTTCCTTCTTGCCCGGCTTGCGCCCGGTGGTGGCCTCGATCTGCGCGGCCCGCTCCTCGACCTTGCGGCGCACCACCGAGGCCGGCAGCGCCTTGCTTTCGATCATGTATTCGAGCAGCCACTGGCCGCCGATGGATTCGACCAGCGGGCCGTGCTCTTCGCCGCGGGGCTCAACCCAGCCGGCGGATTTTTCCTGCGAGGGGCTGCAGGGGACGAAACGCAGCGGGTCGAGGGCCTGCTCGACCTGGCCGTGCGACTGCGACCACGATGCTTCGATGCGGTAGACGATGACGTTTTTGAAGACGGACACTGAAACGAACCCTTTTCTGGCTGACTGATTGGCAAAGCCGTGCATTGTCGGCGGGACGAAGTCGGTCGTCGCCGTAAAATCGCAAGCTTTTGCGACATACCCCCTTCCCCAAAGGACAAAGAACATGAGCGCGCTCCCCGCACTGGACGATCGTGACGGCAAGATCTGGATGGACGGTGATCTCGTGGACTGGCGCGACGCCAAGATCCACGTGCTGAGCCACACGCTGCACTACGGCTGCGGCGCTTTCGAGGGGGTACGGGCCTACAAGACGGTCAACGGCACCGCGATCTTTCGCCTGGCCGAGCACACCGAGCGCCTGTTCAACAGCGCCAAGATCCTGCGCATGAAGATCCCGTTTTCGCCCGAGCAGCTGAACGAGGCGCAAAAGCAGGTGGTGCGCGAGAACAAGCTCGAGAGCTGCTACCTGCGCCCGCTGGTGTGGATCGGCTCCGAGAAGCTCGGCGTCAGCCCCAAGGGCAACCGCATCCACGCCATGGTCGCGGCCTGGGCCTGGGGCGCCTACCTCGGCGACGAAGGCATGAAGCGCGGCATCCGCGTCAAGACCTCGAGCTACACGCGCCACCACGTCAACATCACGATGACGCAGGCCAAGGCGGTCAGCAACTACAGCAACTCGATCCTCGCCAACATGGAGGCGCTGGACGACGGCTACGACGAGGCCCTGCTGCTCGACGCGAGCGGCTTCGTCTCCGAGGGCGCGGGCGAGAACATCTTCGTGGTCAAGGGCGGCGTGGTCTACACGCCCGATCTGTCGGCCGGCGCGCTCAACGGCATCACGCGCAACACCATCCTGCACATCTGCAAGGATCTAGGCATCGAGGTGGTGCAGAAGCGCATCACGCGCGATGAGGTCTACATCGCCGAGGAAGCCTTCTTCACCGGCACCGCGGCCGAGGTGACGCCGATCCGCGAGCTCGACCGCATCGAGATCGGCATCGGCTCGCGCGGTCCCGTCACCGAGAAGATCCAGAGCGCCTTCTTCGACATCGTGAACGGCCGCAATCCCAAATACGCCCACTGGCTCACGAAGGTCTGACGACAATGTCCAATGCTGTGATCGAACTGCTGGCCACGGACCTGAACCACCAGGGCGGCGTGTTCTGCCCGAACCCCAAGGCCGACATGAAGCTGTGGAGCGCGCACCCCAAGGTGTATCTCGACGTGGCGCGCAGCGGCGAGGCCAAGTGCCCTTATTGCGGCACGGTCTACCGGCTCAAAGCGGGCGAGGCTGTGGCGCATCGCCACTGAGGACGGGTGGGCTCCGGCGCGGTATCAATCCGCGCCATGAATCCCCCGGCTCCTGCGCGAGCCGCAGGTAGATCGTCGCCACCCACAGCAGGCTGAGTCCGATCTGCGCATCGCGCAGCGCCGAATTGGCGTTGGTGGCGATCAGGAGGATCAGCTGCGCGACGAAGGCATAGCGCCCGATCAGGTCGTCGCGCCGCCAGGCCAGCCAGATGCCGGTCAGGATGATGAGGAGCAGGCTCAGCGCGCCCGGAATGCCGGTCTGCGAACCCATCCACAGGAAGTCGTTGTGCGGCATGTTGTAGTCGGCCAGGAGCTTGGGGCCGCGCAGGTGCCACTGCTCGGTCCAGCCGCCGATGCCCCAGCCCGCGAACGGGCGGTCGACGATCATGCGCCCCGTGTCGCGGTACATGTAGTAGCGCACCACCCAGCTGCCTTCGGACACCGCGCCGCCTTGCGCCGCTTCGATCTCGTGCACGCCGAGCTCGAACTTGCGCTGTACCGCCGGTGAACTCCACAGGCCTGCGGCCACGAGGGCCCCGCCCAGGATCATCGCGAGCATGAGCACGCCGAGCCTTCGCCGCCACTGGTGCAGGCAAGCGGCCGGAATGACCAGCAGCATCGCCAGCAGCGAGGTGCGGGAATCCAGCTTGAAAAAGATGATCATCACCACGGCCAGCGTGATCGCGAATGCGGGTACGGCCTGCCAGCGATGGCGTTCCGACAGTGCGGCGAGCCCGAACACGGCCGCCGTCGCACCCACGACGGTGAACAGCAGGGCGTTGCTGATGGACTTGTTGCCAACCGGCATCACCACGCCGCGCCAGGCTTCCACGATCTGGAAGCCGAACGCGTGGTGCGCCGCGATGATCGCGATGTTCACCAGCGCCATCAGCAAGAAGCCCCGCAGCGCCCACAGGGCTTCCTCGCGCGTGAGGGCGAGCGCCATCAGCAGCGTGGCCGCGATGCGCAGCCCGTGCACCAGGTTCGACGGCGTTTGCGGGTAGTAGGGCCCGAGCGCCAGCACCACCAGCGTCCACACCACGTAGACGATGACCGGCCACCACATCGGGTTGCTGCGCAGGCGGACGGCGCGTTCGCGCCAGTCGCCGGCCGCCAGCAGCGCGACGAGCAGCAGGAAGAAAGCGAGGTAGGGGACGCCGACCGGCATGAACACCGTCAGCCCCCAGAACATGGCTGCGGGGCGGACGATTTGCGATCTCTGCATGGGGGCGGATTTTAGGTGCCGCCGCCGCACCGTTTCCTGACCTGGGCGGTCAGCTTCGGCGGCCGCCGCCGGGCCGCCCCAAGGCGGGGCGCGCCTCCCCCTCGGGGGTGGAGTTACACGAAGCGAAGCGCAGTGAAAAGCCGGGAGGCCTTAGTTCGGGAGTGCGATGACGAAGCTGGCGCCGCCGCCGGGGCGGTCTTCGCAGCGCACGCTGCCGCCATGGCGCTCGGTGATCGATTTGACCAGCGCCAGGCCGAGGCCCACGCCGCCGTTGCGCTCGCTGGCGCCCGGCAGCCGGTAGAAGGGTTCGAAGATGCGATCACGCAGCGCGGCCGGCACGCCGGGGCCGCGATCGTTGACGCGGATCTCGGCGGCGCTGCTGGTGCTGTCGAGCTGCACGCTGATCTCGCCGGCCCCGTAGCGCCGCGCGTTCTCGAGCAGGTTGCGGATCGCGCGCCGCAGCAGGCGGGGCACGCCGCGCACCGTCAGCGCGTCGCTGCTGGCGTCTTCGGCCACGTCGAGTTCGGCATCGACGCGCGCGCACTCTTCGGCAGCCAGGCCGGTGAGGTCGACCGTTTCGACCGTGCCCATGTCGGCTTCCTTGGCGTCGAGCCGGCTCGCGAGCAGGATCTCGTCGATCAGCTGGTCGAGCTCGGCGATGTTGCGCGCAATTTCCTCGCGCGCGGCCTCGCTCGGCCGCTCGCCCATCAGTTCCAGTCCCATGCGGATGCGCGTGAGCGGCGAGCGCAGCTCGTGCGAGGCATTGGCCAACAGCGACTTGTGCGAGCGCACCAGTTGCTCGATGCGGGCCGCCGCCCCGTTGAATCGATTGGAAAGATCGGCCACTTCGTCCTGCCCTTCTTCGGCGACGCGCACCGACAAGTCTCCTTCGCCCCAGCGCTGCACGCCGCGTTGCAGCGCCTCGAGGCGCTTGGTGAGCCGACGCACGATCGGGTAGACGCCCAGCGCCACGGCGACGCCGACCAGTGCGACCATCCAGCCCAGCCCGAAAGGCGTGCGCCAGGCCGTCAGCCCGCTGGTGCCGCTCGGGCGCGGGCGCGGCGCCACGCGCAGCGAGAGCGCGCGGCCGTCCTCGAGCGTGACGTCGAATTCGAGCCCCTGGCCGGGCACGCGCACGGCGCTGCCGGTGCCGATGGCGCGGTCCTGGTTGTTGAGCACCACGACCTCGCGCGGCACGGCCGACAGCCGCTCGCGCTCGTTCTCGGCCGCCTCGCGCACGATCCAGTTGGCGGTGAGGGTGAGGATGACGACGCCGGCCACCACCGCCAGCCAGATGCGGACGTAGAGGTGGCGCCGGTAGAGATTGCGCAACATCAGGGGCTGTCCTAGTCCTGCTGCTTCGCGAACACGTAGCCTACGCCGCGCACGGTCAGGATGCGCTTCGGATTCTTGGCGTCGACTTCGATCGCCGCACGGATGCGGCCCATGTGCACGTCGATCGAGCGGTCGAAGGCCTCGAGCTCGCGGCCGCGCACGGCTTCCATGATCTGGTCGCGCGTGAGCACGCGGCCGGCGCGCTCGGCCATCGCGACCAGCAGGTCGAACTGGTAGGAGGTGAGGTCCGCCGGCGCCCCGGCGACCGTGACCGTGCGCGCGTTGCGGTCAATCTCCAGCGTGCCGAAGCGCATCACGGTGGCGGCCGCCGCCGCGCTCGTGCTTTCGCTGCGGCGGCGCAGCACGGCGCGGATGCGCGCCAGCAGCTCGCGCGGCTCGAAGGGCTTGGGCAGGTAGTCGTCGGCGCCGATCTCCAGGCCGATGATGCGGTCCATCGGGTCGCCCTTGGCGGTCAGCATCAGCACCGACACCTTGGCCAGCCCGTTGGGCAGGGCCCGAATCCGGCGGCAGACCTCGAGGCCGTCGGTGTCCGGCAGCATCAGGTCGAGGATCACGAGATCGGGCGAGCGCTGCTGCAGCAGCTCGAGCCCGCTGGCGCCATCCGCGGCGTGGCTGAAGCCGAAGCCCGACTGGGTGAGGTATTCGCCCACCATCTGCGCCAGGCGGGCGTCATCTTCGATCATCAGGAGTTGGGGGGTGCTCATGGTTGTAGGTTCTCCCTGTGGCGCCAAGCAGGCTTGAACGCTCCGTAAAGTTGGCGTAAACCTCGAAGCGACTGGTATCGATCAGTTCGGCGCGAAGAGCATGGAGGCGGGCGCCGGGCCATGCGAGGCGGCCGTCATTTTCTCGGATAGCACGGCGCGCAGGGTGAGGCCGTCGAGGCCCGGGTGCTCCCGGGTGGCGCGCAGCAGGATCTCGCCGGCCAGCGCACGCAGCTGTTCGACCGAGGCCCGCATGCGTGTCCGAAAGGCTTCGTCGTCGAGCCGATCGTTGAGGCTGCGGTTGAGTTCGGCAAACCACGGCAGCGCGGCCTGGTCCAGCATCACGGCCGGATTGCGCTTCGCGCTCACGGCCGACCATGCGCGCAGGAAGTCCTGCACCGCGAAGTTGAGCCGCTGGCAATGCTGGAGCTCGTCGCGCAGGCTGCCCAGCAGCGCGAGGTCGGTCAGCCGCTGCTGGAAGAAGATCTGCGAAAGCACGCCCCAGTAGTAGGTGTAGTCCCAGATCACCTTCACCGGCAGCACCTCGGGGTCGCCGAAGAGCGGGTACTGGTCGGTGTAGAGCGCGAGCGTGCTTTCGTAGAAGGAGTGGTAGATCTGGTCGTAGAGCTGGGCGCGCGCATCCACCGAGCGCCCGGCGCGGTCGTGCGCGATCAGGTCGGTGATGTAGGTGTTGCTCATCGCGATGAAATCGCTGCCCGGCGAATAGAAGGGGTCGAGGAAGAGCCCCGCTTCGCCGGTCAGCGCCCAGCGCCGGCCCGAGAACACCTGCTTGCAGCCGTACGAGAAGTCGCGGAAGAAGGCGAAATCCTGCAGCAGGTGGCGCTTGCCGTCGAGTTCGTCGAAAAGGCGCGGCTGCCAGGTCCGGAACCACTCCATCGCCTTGTCGAAGCTGTCGATGGTTTCCATCGGATGCAGCCGCGGGTCGGCCACGATGCCGACCGAGTGCGAACCCGAGGCCAGCGGAATCAGCCAGACCCAGTAGCCGGCGCCGACCAGGTGGTTGGTCGAGAGCCACCGCGCCTGCGGCTCGCAGCGCGCTCGCCACTCGGCGTTGTCGGACCAGTCGTCGATGGTGATGCGCTCGCCGATGCGGAACCACACGGCATTGCAGTCGTGCGCATTGGGCTCGGCCAGCCCGAGCTTGCGCTTGAGCATGCCGGCGCGCCCGCAGGCGTCGATGAGCCAGCGCGCGTGGACGAGGTGGGTTTCGCCGTCCTGCGTCCAGTTGAGCCGGTGCGGCTCGCGCGGGTCGTCGGCCAGCTCGATCCGGCGCACCAGTGCGCTGTCGACGAAGCGCACGCCGCGGCGCGTGGCTTCCTCGGCCAGGTAGTTCTCGAAGATGCCGCGGTCGATCTGGTAGCTCGGCACCGCGAGGTAGCGGCTGGCGCCGATCTCGGTCACCTGGTCGATGTCGCGCCGGCCCTCGCTGAAGAAGAAGCGGAAGCCGAACTTGCGCAGCTGGGCGCCGTGCATGTGCGGTTTGAGGCCCAGCACCGTGTCGAAGTAGTGCGCGCCGATCTCGACCGAGGATTCGCCCACCTTGTGCGCCGCATGCGGCACCGGATGCGCGCGGCGCTCCAGCACCACGATGTCGATGTCGGCGAAGCGCCGCTTGAGCTGCAGCGCGAGCGTGAGCCCCGCCAGTCCCCCGCCCATGATCACGACATCGTGCCGGCGAAGGATGGGGTTCATGGCGGCTTCCTCAGCCCTGCGGTTCGAGCCGCAGTTGCAGCGACAGCGTGGCCGACAGCGGCAGGGCGAGCGCCTCCGGCTTGCCGCGCGCCAGGGTTTCGAACAAGGGCAGCGCGTCGGCCATCGCATTGGCCTTCAACGCGCGCGCCGCATCGGAAGGCGGGCGTGGCGCGGCCGGCGCGCCGCTCGCGAGCGACCATTCGAAGGAGGCCACCGTGCGTTCGGTGCGCGCAGGTGCGAGCACCAGCGCCACGGCCAGCAGCTCGCGGCTGGTGACCACCGAGGCGAGCGCGCCCACGGCGGGCACGTCGAAGCCGGCCAGAAGCACCGCCTCCTGGTCGGCCGCGCACTGCGCCGCGGCCTCGAGCAGGGCGGTCGCAAAGCTGCTTTCGTAGGCCGACACCGAATTGCTCGCCGCCATGCAGCCGGTGCCGATGGTCCAGTAGCCCACCGCCGCGTTGTGCACCGAGTTGTGGAACTTGATCGGCGACAGCAGCTTGGGGTCGCTGGCGAGCGTGCTGGACATGTAGTCGTTGATGCCGAGGTCGCCGTGCGCCGAGGCGAACACGCAGGGCAGCTGCGCGGCGTCGCGGCCCGAGGCGGCGATCGCGGCCGCCGCAACCTCGAGCGCGAGCGCCACCGTGTCGGGCGCGCGCCGCCGCTCGGCCGGCGCCAGCAACTGCGGCGAAGGCCGCTTGGCCAGCGGATCGGCCGGCTGCGCCTCGCCGCGGAACACGGCGCGTGCGGTCTCCCAGCCCGGCAGGGTCGGCGCCCAGAAGGCCGGGCCTTCGATGTAGAGGGTCGGCGTCTTCATGCGCGCGCCCCCTTGCCGAACACCAGCGAGCAGTTGTTGCCGCCGAAGCCGAAGGAATTGGAGAGCGCGTAACGCACCTCGCCGTGCGCGGGCTGCAGCCTGATCTGCGGGCCGCATTCGGCATCCAGCGTGGTGGTGTTGACGGTGCCCGGCTTCAGCCCGCGTTCGATGGCCAGCAGGCTGATCACCGCCTCGACGATGCCGGCCGCGCCCAGCGTGTGGCCGGTGAAGCCCTTGGTCGAGCTCGCATGCGTGCCTGCTGGAAAGCGGCGCGCCACCAGCGCGCCCTCGACCTCGTCGTTCTTCATGCTGGCCGTGCCGTGCATGTTGATGTAGTCGATGGCGTCGGGCGCGAGGCCGGCGCGCGCCAGCGCATCGTCGAGCGCGCGCTCCGCGCCCAGGCCTTCGGGATGGGGTGTGGACATGTGGTGGGCGTCGCTCGCCTCGCCGTAGCCCAGCAGTTCGAGCCTGCCGGCGCCGCGCTCGAGCAGCGCGAAGCCCGCGGCCTCGCCCAGGCTGATGCCGTTGCGAGTGGCGTCGAAGGGCCGGCAGGGCTCGGGCGAGACCAGCTCGAGCGAATTGAAGCCGAACAGCACGCTGCCGCACAGCGTGTCCACGCCGCCGACCACGGCCGCGTCGACCAGGCCCAGGCGAATCAGCCGCTCGGCCGAAGCGAAGACCTTGGCGCTCGACGAACAGGCGGTCGAAATGGTCTCGGCCGGGCCTTCGAGCCCGAGCGCCTGCTGCACGAACATCGCGAGCGAATGGGGCGTGTGGACCAGGGGCCGCCGTTGATCGGCCGGGAAGCCGCCGTCGGCGTCGAGCTGCGTGTAGGCCAGTTCGGTCTCGCCGATGCTCGAGGTGGAGGTGCCGAGCACCAGCGCGATGCGCGCCGCGCCGTAGCGCTCGCGCGCCGCCGCCACCGCTTCGATAAAGCCGTCGGCCTGCAAGCCGAGCCAGGCCAGGCGGTTGTTGCGGCAATCCCAGCCGGCCAGGTCTTCGGGCAGCCGGAGCGATTCGAGCCCGTCGACGCGGCCGATCCAGGTCGGAAGCGGCGTGGCGCCGAAATCGTTGGCGCGCAGGCCGCTCTTCGATTGTTCGAGGGCGGCTACGAGGGCTTCCTTGCCGATGCCGACGGCCGAGGTCGCGGTGTAGGCGCTGATCTGAAGAGGAGGAATGCAGGAGGGCACGGTGCTGGGGAAAGGGGTGGGATGGACGTGGCGCAAGACTACCAGTTGGTTGCCGGATCGCGATGTCGGTCAATCCCCCGGCTCAAGGCGCGCCGTTGAGGTGCGCCTGGGCAGCGGCGGCAAGCTGCGGGTCGAAGGTGGCGAGCGGCGCCCGGAGCTCGGCCGCGAGCCACAGGTAGGCGGAGTCATAGACCGAGATCTGGTAGCGCTGCGCCAGCGCATATTGCGCGGCGATGTCGACCGGGTGCAACTGGATGTCGTCGGCGTGGTAGTCGCCCAGCGCGAGCGCGACGGAGTCCGCAGGCCAGTCCTGCCGCAGCTTCTTGAGCGCGACGCTCGCGATCTCGTGATCGAGCAGATTCGGCGCGTGCAGGCTGTGGCCGACCAGGCGCGCCAGCGCGGCATCGCGCATCGGCTCGTCGAACAGCACGGCACTGAGCGCGCTGCAGTCGACCACCATCGGCGGCCGGATCAGGTAGGGCACCGGCGGTTCGGCGGTTCGGCGGCGCGGGGAGCGGGGGCCGGCGCCCTCACCGGACGTCCCGTTCGGTGCGAATGATGTCGACCGCGTCGGGGCCGTGGGCGATGGGCTGCGGGAAGCGGGCGCGGTGCTCGGCCGCGATCTGTTCGATGGACTTGCTCGCGCGCTGAAAGGCGTGGGAGGGCACGGGCTTCGGCTCCCCGGCGGCCTGTTCGATGATGGCCATCAGCTCGCCTTGCAGCGAGCGGTGGTTGCGTGCGGCGCGTTGCCGCAGGCGCTCGGCGATATCGTCAGGAACGCCTTTGATCGACAGATTGGCCACTCGAATGCCTGCGAAATGGAGTCATTATGGCGCCGATTTGAAGGCTCGAGAGGCCAGCGCCACCAGTAGCAGCACCGGCGCACCCAGCGCCGCGGTGCCGATGAAGAAGGCGCTGTAGCCGTAGTGGTCGACGAAGACGCCCGAGTAGCCGGCAATGAACTTGGGCAAGAGCAGCATCAGCGAGCTGAACAGCGCGTACTGCGTGGCCGAGTAGCTGATGTTGGTCAGGCTCGACAGGTAGGCGATGAAGGCGGCCGATGCGATGCCGCCGGCCAGGTTGTCGGCCGAGACCACCAGCACCAGGCCGGTGAGGTCGTGCCCGCGCGTTCCCAGCCAGGCGAACAGCAGGTTGCTCGCGGCGCTCAGCACCGCGCCCAGCATCAGCACGCGCATCACGCCGAAGCGCATCGACAGCACGCCGCCGACGAAGGCGCCGGCCAGCGTCATCACCACGCCGTAGATCTTGCTGACCGTCGCCACCTCGTCCTTGGTGAAACCCATGTCGACGTAGAAGGGGTTGGCCATGATGCCCATCACCACGTCGCTGATGCGGTAGACCGCGATCAGCGCGAGGATCAGCGCGGCCTGCCACTTGTAGCGGCGGATGAAGTCGGCAAAGGGCTCGATCAGCACGCTTTGCAGCCACTCGGCCGCGTTCTTCGCCTTCGGCAGCGCCACGCGCACCGGCTCGGGCGACAGCAGCACCGTGATCACGCCCACCGCCATCGAAGCCGCCATCACGAGGTAGGCGGCCTTCCAGGCGCCGTTCTGGTAGCCCGCGGCGCCGGCGATCTCGGCCCAGGCCGCGATCCACAGCACGCCGGCGCCGGCCCAGATCATCGCGAGCCGGTAGCCGGTCTGGTAGGCCGCCGCCAGCGCGGCCTGCTTGCGCGTGGCGGCCGATTCGATGCGGAAGGCGTCGAGCGCGATGTCCTGCGTGGCCGAGCCGAAAGCCACCAGCAGCGCGCACCAGACGAGCGGTGCGAGCCCGGCGCGCGGGTCGTTGAAAGCCATGCCGACGATGCCGGCGATCACCGTCGCCTGCGCCAGCAGCAGCCAGCCGCGGCGGCGCCCGAGCAGCGTGGTCAGCGGCGGGATCGGCAGCCGGTCCACCAGCGGCGCCCACACCCACTTGAAGCCATAGGCCAGGCCGACCCAGCTCAGGTAGCCGATGGTGGTGCGGTCGATGCCCGCCTCGCGCAGCCGGAAGCTCAGCGTGCCCAGCACCAGCAGCAGAGGCAGGCCCGCGGAGAAGCCCAGCGCGAGCATGCGCAGCGTGGCCGGTTCGAGATAAACCTTGAGCGCGTCGCGCCAAGGCAGGGCAGGAGAGGCTTCGTCAGCCGGGGGTGCGGACATGAATGAGGGTCTTTGGGGCTCTCTTATTATTCCCGCATGTGTTTGCGCTGCACTTCTCGCTCCGGAACCTGGCAAGCCCGCCGCGCATTTCTGCTGGTTGCGGGCGCGGCCGCGGTGACGCCGGCGCTCGCGCAGGTCGAGGTCGGCAAGTCCTCGGTGGCGCGCAACCTGGTACCGGCCGAGAACGTCGAGCAGGCCGGCGTGCAGCAATACGGCGAGCTGATGGCGCAGGCCAGGGCCAAGGGCGCGCTGGCCGGCGAGGGCAATGCTCAGCTGCAGCGCCTGCACGCCATCTCGGCACGCATCATCCCGTTCGCGGCGCAATGGAACGAGCGCGCCGCGCGCTGGAAGTGGGAGCTCAATCTGATCGGCAGCAAGCAGATCAACGCCTTCTGCATGCCGGGCGGCAAGATCGCCTTCTTCACTGGCATCCTCGACCAGCTCAAGCTCAGCGACGACGAGGTCGCGATCGTGATGGGCCACGAGATGGCGCATGCGCTGCGCGAGCATGCGCGCGCCCGCCTGGCCAAGAGCGCGGGCACGGGCGCCGCGCTGTCGATCACGGCCCAGCTGCTGGGCCTCGGGCAGGCCGGCGACCTTGCGGCGCGGGCCGGCACGCAACTGCTGACGCTCAAGTTCAGCCGCAGCGACGAGACCGATGCCGACCTGGTCGGGCTCGAACTCGCCGCGCGCGCCGGCTACGATCCGAAGGCTTCGATCTCGCTGTGGAACAAGATGGCGCAGGCCTCGAAGAACCAGGGCGGGCTGAACTTTCTCTCGACGCACCCGAGCGGGCCGGACCGCATCGCCAAGCTCGAGGCCAACGTGCCCAAGGTCGAAGGGCTCTACCGCGCGGCGAAGCGCGGCTGAGCTGTCTTCGAGCTATTCCACCGGATAGGGGCCGTCCGCGAAGACGGTCGCGTGGTAGCCCTTGGAGCCGATCGCCTGCGCCAGCGCGCTGCGATGGTCGCCACCGGTGCGCAGGCGTTCGATGACCGCCTGGAAGTCGTGGCGCGGTTGCCAGCCGAGCTCGGCGCGTGCGCGATCGTTGACGTAGACGCGGTCGATCTCCGGGAACATGCGCCACCCGCGCCGCGCGTACTCGGCCTCGAATTGCGGCACGTGGCGTGCCACCACCGCGGGCAGGTCGGTGCGCAGCGTCGGCAAGTCCTCGCGCGTGAAGGGCGAGCTCGCGCTGATGATGTAGCGGCCGAAGCCGATCCCGGCCGCGCGGTCGATGGCGAGAAGGTGCGCCTCGACCACGTCCTCGACGTCGACCCGGCGATGCAGGAACTCGTTGACCTTCGCGTTCGCGTCCTCGTAGCGCTCGCGAACATGCCGGTGGTCATCTTCCTCGGGAAAGAAGCGCGAGGTCCGCAGCACGATGCAGGGCAGCCCCTGCTGGCGCTGGAACAGCTCGCACAGGTCCTCGGCCGCGACCTTGGTGGCGCCGTAGATGTTCTTCGGCACCGGCGCCACGTCCTCGGTGACCCAGGCCGCCGGCGCCCCCGGCGGCGGCGTCAGCGCACGGCCGAAGGCGCTGGTGGTGCTGGTGAAGACGAAGGCGCCGACGCCTGCGGCCACCGCTTCTTCCAGCAGGTTCAGCGTGCCCGTGATGTTGGTGTCGACGAAGTCCTGGCGGCTGTGCGTGGCCACGTGGGGCTTGTGCAGTGTCGCGGTGTGGAGCACGGCATCGACGCCCCGCATGCAGCGGGCCACGAGGGCGCGGTCCGCGATCGAACCGACATGGCGTGTGTACGGCGACGCCAGCGCGTCGATGCCGACTGCCTCGTGCGTCGTGGCCTGCAGGCTGCGCATCAGCGCCTCGCCGAGGTGGCCGGAACTGCCGGTCACGAGAATCTTCACGGTAGACCTTTCATGAGTGCTTGCTCGGATGATGATGTCCGGATATGGCCGGGCAAGTGCACCGCGCTTCGCGATCATCGCTGCGTCATTACAACGAAAGCGAGCCGATCCATGACCGACGCGGAGATCCAGGATTTCATCACCCAATTCGCCGCCGCATGGGCCACGAGGGATGGCGAGGCCTTTCTCGCGCTCTGGCATCCGGACGGGGTGCTGCGCACGCCGCTGGTCGATCGCCCCATTGCCGGCAACGAGCTCGGGCGCCTGAACGACGTGCAGCGGGAGGCCGCGCCCGACCTCGTCTGGCAGCTCCTGGACTGGAGCTCGCGCGGCGACATCGTGATCATCGAATGGCAGTGCACGCGCCAAGTCGGCGGCAAGCGCTTCGACTGGCGCGGTGTCGACAAGTTTCGGCTGAGGGACGGCAAGATCGCCGAGGAGCGCGTCTACATGGACACCGCGCTGCTGCGCGCGCTGCGCTCCGGCGTCGACCCGGAGCCGATCAGGCAGGCCGCCGGCCAGGGCGTTGCGTTCGAGCCGCTGTCCGTGCTCTGAAGCTGCGCCTTGCAGGATCAGGCAAGAAGCGCGGGCGAATCGGCTACCGCCTCATGCTCCCTCGTTCCTAGACTTCGTTCCACTCCCCCGCAGCCAAGGAACGCAACATGTCAGGAATCGAAGGAAAAGTCGTCGCCATCACCGGCGCGAGCAGCGGCATCGGCGAAGCCACCGCCAGGCTCCTGGCACAGCGCGGCGCGCGCGTGCTGCTCGGGGCCCGCCGCATCGGCCGGCTGAATGCGCTCGCCAATGAGATCGTCGAAGCCGGCGGTTCGGCGCGCTACCAGGCGCTCGACGTCACGCGGCGCGCCAGCATGCAGTGTTTCATCGACGAGGCGACCGAGGCTTTCGGCCGCGTCGACGTGATCGTCAACAACGCCGGACTCAAGGTCGACGAGTGGGACCGCATGCTCGACGTCAACGTGCGCGGCGTGCTGCACGGCATCGCCGCCGGCCTGCCGCGCATGCGCGCGCAGGGCTGCGGGCAGTTCGTCTATTGCGCCTCCAGGTTCGCGGTGCACGCGATCTCCGAACGGCTGCGCCAGGAGGCGGGCGGCGACATCCGCGTCACCGTGATCTCGCCGGGCGTGACCGAGTCGCCCACGGCCATCGCGCGTGCCATCGCCTTTGCGATCGAGCAGCCGGAGGACGTGGACGCCAGCGAAATCATCGCGCGCCCGACGGCGAGCCCCCACTGAAAAGGAGCCCGACCATGCACAGCCATCTGCTTTTGCTCGGCCTCGCCATGGGCGTCATGACGGCGCCGCCCGCCGACGCGCAACGCGCCCCCGACTCGATTCAAGGACCCAAGGCAATGACGACCACCAACAACCGATCGAACGACCAGAACGCCTACGCCGGCATGTGGGTGACCAAGGACGGCTACATCCGCCACGAGCTCCTGCCCGGCGGACGCTACGACGAGGCGCGCGGCAATCGCAAGAGCGCCTATCAGGGCCGCTATGTGCTCGCCGGCGATCACATCGACTACGTGGACGACACCGGCTTCACCGCCGACGGCGAGTTCCGTGACGGCGTGCTCTACCACGCGGGCATGCTGCTGTACCGCGAGCACAAGCGCTGATATGGCTTGATCCTGTCAAGAGGGCGAACCGAACCCTCCGGGTGCCGGATTGCAGAATCTTTCGTGAATGCCGGATCGGGAACGCGACGGAGCCCGAGTGCGTAAGCGACGGTTGATCATGCTGATATGCGTGGATTGGCTACCGACAGTTCATGTGTTCGTCGCGGGGCTGCCTGCTTTCTAGGGTCTGCGGTCGGTCACTGGCGTGGCTGTGCAATAGCGCTCCCGAGGATTCCCCTGTGGCCGTGGCTGCGCCGCGTTCCCGATCCGGCCTCAAGATGGTTGTTCGATAGGGCGCCTCCTTGGTGATGTGTGCCAGGCCATCGCTGGTTCAGGTTGAGGCCGCCGGTGGCGGCGTCACCTCGCGCGCGATGGCCCATACGAACCCGGAGAGTTCGCGCGCGATGGCCACGACGACCTTGTTGTGCGGCATGTGCCGCGCCCTCATCCTCTTGAAGCGCGTGCACAGTCGCAGTTGCGCAGTCCAGGCGATGTCGGTCACGGCCTTGGGCAGGTCCGCCTGGCGCTTGGCGATGTCTGCGCTGACTCTTGCTGGATAGCGGTACAGATGCGCCACCTCCACCAGCATGCGCCGCGCCGCCGAGTTGCCGGCCTTGGTGATGGCGCCCTGGCGGCGGCGCTGGCCGCTGGAGGCTTCGCTGGGTACCAGGCCCAGGTAGGCCATCAACTGGCGAGGGTTGGCGAAGCGGTGGAAGTCCTGGATCTCGGCCACCAGCGTGACCGCGGCAATGAGTTGCACACCGCGCAGTGCTTGAAGCGCGGCCACCACCGGTGCCAGCGACCAACCCGCCAACGCATCGCGCAGCGACTGCTCCAGCCTTGCGATGCGTGCTCCCGATTCGCTCACCGCGTGCAGGTACTCCTGGAAGGCGATCTGCTGCGCGGCGTGCGGCAGCGCCAGGCTGGCCAGCCAGCGCAGATGCGCCGCCGTCCAGGCGCTCTTGCCCGAGTACACCACGCCGCTGCGCAGCAGCAGCGCCTTCAGCCGGTGGCGCGCGTTGCGCTGTTCCCGCACCGCGTCCTCGCGGGCCCGCACCAGGTCGCGTAGCGCCTCGTCCACGGCGTCGGGCACGCGCACCGCATTGAGTTCACCCGCGCGCGCCAGGCGCGCCAGCATCAAGGCATCGCGGCGGTCGGTCTTCACCCGATCACCCGAGCGCTTGGGGATGGACGAGGGCGCCACTACCTCGCAGTGATAGCCCAGCGCGGCGAGGTGGCGCTGCAGCACGAAGCCGCAGGGGCCCGCTTCGTAGACGACATGTAGGCAATGGCCCCGGCTGACCAGGCGGCGCAGGGCCTTGGTGACGGCAACGACGCCGCCGGCAACCGCGCCCAGATGGCGCACTTCGCCGTCACGGCCGGCCTCGGCCAGGGCGATGTCGATGCTGTCCTTGTGGACGTCCAGGCCAACGTAAACGGTGGCCGCAGTGGTGGTAGATTGACTCATGGCCCGTCTCCTTGCACGTTGCACGCTGTCCGCCCCTCGGGGTCCAGCGTTGTGGCTCGGCGCACCAACGGTGCGCAACCCACGATAGTCCCGGAGACGGGCCTCCTAACGGCTCAAGCCATTCTGTCTAGCCCAACCGGGACAGCGGCCTTGCGCCGCATTCCGCTGGCACGCCACTTGCATCTCGTCTTGTACACAAGACAGGATGCTTGATGATGGTGCATGAAATTGCCTCGCTTCGCGGCGAGGCGCCAGAGCCGGTGAACGAGTGGGCCGCGCAGGCATGGATCGCGCGGCTCAACCGGCCGCTGGCCGGCGCACCCGCCGGCCCGCTCGCCGGCCTCAGCTTCGCCGCCAAGGACAACATCGACGCCGCCGGCATGCCGACCACGGCGGCCTGTCCGGCCTTCGCCTATACGCCGGCCACCCACGCGCATGTGGTGCAGCGGCTGCTCGATGCCGGTGCAAGCCTCGCCGGCAAGACCAATCTCGACCAGTTCGCCTGCGGCCTGAACGGCACCCGTTCGCCCTATGGCGCCGTGCCCAACAGCTTCGATGCGCGCTACGTGTCGGGCGGCTCGAGCTCCGGCTCGGCCTACGTGGTCGCCACCGGCCAGGTCGACTTCGCCCTGGGCACGGACACCGCGGGCTCGGGCCGGGTGCCAGCCGGGCTCAACAACATCGTCGGCATCAAGCCCTCGCGCGGCCTGATCAGCGCGCGCGGTGTGGTGCCGGCGGCGCAGAGCGTCGATTGCGTGTCGATCTTCGCAAGGACCGTGGGCCTGGCCGCGCGCGTGCTGCAGGCGGCGATGGGCTTCGATGCCGAAGATCCCTATTCGCGCGAGTTGAAGCTCGCCGCCGAACCCTTGCCCGCGCGCTTGCGCTTCGGCCTGCCCTCGGCGCCGCGCTTCTTCGGCGATGCGCTGTCGGCGGTCGCCTTCGAACGCGCCGTCGCGCAGATGCAGGCCCTGGGCGGAACGCCGGTGGCGATCGACTACGCGCCGCTGGCCGAAGCCGCCGCGCTGCTCTACGACAGCGCGCTGGTCGCCGAGCGCTATGCCGCCGTCCGCGGCTTCTTCGACGCGCATGAAAGCGAAGTGATCGAGCCGGTGCGCGGCATCCTGGCCGCGGGCCGGCGCTACAGCGCGGCCGACTTCGTCGATGCGCGCGCGAAGCTGCACGCACTCGGCCAGCGCGCGGCCGCGATGTGGCGCGACATCGACGTGCTGTTGGTGCCCACCGCGCCCGCGCACTACACGACCGACGCGATGCAGGCCGCGCCGGTGGCGCTCAACCGCAACCTGGGCGAATACACCAACTTCGTGAACCTGCTCGACTATGCGGCGATCTCGGTGCCGAGCAGCCTGCGCGAGGACGGCCTGCCCTTCGGCATCACGCTGATCGGCCGCTCGGGCAGCGACTTCCAGCTGGCCGAACTGGGCCAGCGCTTCCACCACGCCACCGGCCTGCCGCTGGGCGCGACCGGTGCGCCGCTGCCCGCGCCCGAGGCGCTGCCGCTGATCGCGGCCGAGCCCATGGTCAGGCTCGCGGTGGTCGGCGCACACCTGTCGGGCATGCCGCTGAACGGCCAGCTGACGGAGCGCGGCGCCACGCTCGTGGCGCAGACGGCGACCGCGCCGCACTACCGCCTCTACGCCTTGCCCGGCACGGTGCCGCCCAAGCCCGGACTGGTGCGCGTGCCGGGCACGAAAGGTGCGGCGATCGCGGTCGAGGTGTGGCAGATGCCGCTCGCGCACTACGGCTCCTTCGTGTCGCTGATTCCGGCGCCGCTCGGCATCGGCACCCTGGCGCTGGCCGACGGCAGCAGCGTGCAGGGCTTTCTCTGCGAAGGGCTGGCGCTCGAAGGCGCCGAAGACATTACGCATCTGGGCGGCTGGCGCCGCTACATCGAGTCCCGCAAGGCAACGACAAGGAGTGTTCCATGAGCATCGTCAACTCGATACCCGCCGCGTCGCGCCGACGTGTGCTGCAAGCCGGCGCCGCGGGCATCGCCGCGCTCGCCGCACCCTCGCTGGTGCTGGCCCAGGCCGCGCCGAAGATCCGCATCGGCTATTGGCCGGTGGCGGCGGGCCTGCCCTTCTTCGCGGCCATCGATCGCGGCTACTTCAAGGAAGCCGGCCTCGAGGTCGAGCCGCTCAAGTTCGCCGGCGCGCAGCAGGTGATGGAAGCGATGCTCTCGGGCCGCTCCGACGGCAGCTCCAACGGCACCGGCTCGGCCAACCTCGCCATCGGCGAGATCGCGCAGCCCGGCCTGTTCAAGATCTTCTGCACCAACCCGAGCAACGCCAAGTTCGTGCTCGACGAGTTCATCGTCGCCAAGGACAGCCCGATCAAGACCATGGCCGAGCTCAAGGGCAAGAAGGTCGCCTCCGGTCCCGGCATCCAGAACATGACCTTGTGCAAGACGATGCTGGAGCGCGCCGGCGCCACCGGCGCGATGGTCTCCGAACTGCCGATCGGCCAGCACGTCGCATCGCTGGTCGCAGGCCAGGTCGATGCCTGCTACACACTGGAGCCCACGGGCACGGTCGGCCGCATGAACGGCACCACGCGCATGATCGAGGCCGGCGTCGTCGCCAAGTACATCCTCGGCGATCCGATGGCGCCGTGGCATGGCGGCGCCGCCAGCCTGACCACCGAATTCATCAAGAAGAATCCCGAAGCAGCAAAGAAATTCATCGCCGCCTACGCGCGCGGCGTCGAGCTTGTGCGCACCAAGCCCGGGGACGCGCGGCAACACATGAAGGGCTACACCGCGATCGAGGGTGCGCTCACGGCCGAGGTGCCGCTGGCTTCGTACATGCTCTACAACGAGTTCAAGCCCAGCGACGTCGCCTACTTCCAGAAGTTCTACGACCTGTTCACCGAGAAAGGCATCTTCGAGAAGAAGGTGCCGGTGGACGGCTTGCTCTACAAGGGCTGATCATGGCCACCACGAGCACCAGCCCCGCGGCTGCCGCGCCTTGGACCGCAGCCGCCGGCGCCGCGGCCGCTGCCGCGCCGAAGAAGTCGTCATGGAGCAAGTGGCTGCCCGCCATCGGCCCCATCGTGCTGTTCATCCTCTGGGACCTGGTGGTGCGGCTCGGCTTCATCAAGCCGATCCTGCTGCCGACGCCGGCCGACACCATCGCGGCGCTGGTTACCGGCCTGGCGGGCGGCCCGCTGCTGATGGATTTCGCGGTCACGGTCTGGCGCACGCTGCAGGCCTTCCTGATCGCGGCGGCCATCGGCGTGCCGCTGGGCGTCTTGCTCGGCAGCAACGAGAAGGCCTATCGCAGCGTCGAGTTCCTGATCGACTTCTTCCGCTCCACGCCGTCGTCTGCGCTGATCCCGCTGTTCCTCCTGATTTTCGGCGTGTCCGACGTCAACAAGGTGGCCATCGCGGCCTTCGGCGCGCTGCTGATCGTGGTGTTCAACAGCGCCTACGGCGTGATCAACGCGCGCAAGCAGCGCGTGATGGCAGCGCGCGTGATGGGCGCCTCGCGCTGGCAGATCTTCAAGGACGTGCTGGTGTGGGAGAGCCTGCAGCCTTCTTTCGTCGGCCTGCGCTCGGCAGTCTCGATGGCGTTGGTGATCGTGATCGTGGCCGAGATGTTCATCGGTTCCGACAACGGCCTGGGCCACCGCATCATCGATGCGCAGCAGGTGCTCAACGTCAAGAGCATGTACGCGGCGATCCTCGCGGCGGGCGCGCTGGGCTATGCGCTCAACATCCTTTTCCTCTTGGCCGAGCGCCGCATCGTGCACTGGAGCGGAAGATGAGAGCTGCCACCGACACCGTCATCAACGGCCCGGTGTACGCCGATGTGCCGAAGCCCGTCTTCGCGCCCGGCCCCGCCGGCACGCACATCACCATCCGCGGCCTCACCAAGTACTTCGCAGGCTGGCCGCTGTACGAGAACTTCGACCTCGACATTCCAAAACACAAGATCGTCTCGGTCTTCGGGCCCAACGGCTGCGGCAAGTCGACCCTGATCAACATGATCGCGGGGCTGATTCCGATCGATTCGGGCGAGATCCTGTTCGACGGCAAGTCGCTGAAAGACACCAAGATTGGCTACGTGTTCCAGAACTACCGCGAAGCGATGTTCCCGTGGATGCGCACCATCGACAACATCGCCTACCCGCTCAAGCTCGAAGGCCGCTCCAAGGCCGAGGTCGACCGGCGCATGGCGGAACTGGTCGCTTCCTTCGACGTCAAGTTCGATCTGCACCGCTATCCGTACGAGCTCTCGGGCGGCCAGCAGCAGACGGCCTCGATCATGCGCGCGCTGGCGCCGAATCCCGAGGTGCTGTTCCTCGACGAGCCCTTCTCCGCGCTCGACTTCGAGATGACGCTCTTCATCCGCGAGAAACTGCAGGAAGTCTTCATGCAGACCGGCACCACGATGCTGCTGGTCTCGCACGACCTGGAAGAGGCGGTGTACCTGGCCGACCAGGTGCTGCTGCTGACCAAGCGGCCGACGAAAGTGGCAGAGATCCTCGACTACGCGGACGCGCGCCCGCGCACGCTGGAGACGCTGAGCGCGCCGAGTTTCATCAGCACCAAGAAGCTGAGCCTCGAGATCTTCCAACGCGAGGTGAGACGATGACGCCCAGGCAGATCGAGGCTTACGTCGATGCCGCGGCGGCCGCGCTCGATCTGAAGCTGCGGCCCGACCATCGCGCCGGCGTGCTGCGCTACTTCGCGCTCGCGGCCGAATTCGCGGAGGTGGTGGAGGCCGTGCCGCTGGACCCGCACGCAGAACCGGCCGTCCACTTCTCGCCGGTCGTCCCCCCGGAGCCCGGCGCATGACACCCGCCGCCCTGCTGCTGCAGGATGCCGCCGTGATGGCGCAGGCGGTGCGCTCGGGCGCGGTGAGCGCGGTCGCGCTGGCGCAGGCCAGCCTGGACCGCATCGCCGCGACCGACGGCCGCGTCAACGCCTTCACCGAGGTGGTCCGCGAGCGCGCGCTGCGCCGCGCCGGCCAGGTCGATGCCTCGCTGGCCTCCGCGCACGGCGTGCGCACGCGCGAGCTGCCGCTGCTCGGCGTGCCGTTCGCGGTCAAGAACCTGTTCGACATCGCCGGCCTGCCGACACTGGCCGGCTCGAAGATCGAGCGCGACCGCATGCCCGCTCGCAGCGACGCGACGCTGGTGCGCCGCCTCGAAAGCGCCGGCGCGGTGCTGGTCGGCGCGCTCAACATGGACGAGTACGCCTACGGCTTCACGACCGAGAACAGCCATGTCGGCGCGACCCACAACCCGCATGACCTCGACCGCATCGCCGGCGGCTCCTCCGGCGGCTCCGGCGCCGCGGTGGCGGCCGGCCAGGTGGCGCTCGCGCTCGGCTCCGACACCAACGGCTCGATCCGCGTTCCCGCTTCGCTCAACGGCGTGTTCGGGCTCAAGCCCACATTCGGCCGGCTGCCGCGCACCGGCAGCTATCCCTTCGTCTCGAGCCTGGACCACCTCGGGCCCTTTGCACGTTCGGTGCGCGACCTGGCACTGGCCTACGACGCCATGCAGGGACCGGAACGACTGGCGCCGCGCGACCCCGGCTGCGCCCAGCGCGCCGTGGAGCCGGTCGCCAACCTGCTGTCGCGCGGCGTGCAGGGCCTGCGCGTCGGTGTGCTCGGCGGCTGGTTCCGGCAGCGCGCACAGCCCGAGGCGCTCGCCGCGGTCGACGCCGTGGCCCAGGCACTGGGCGCGAGCCGCACCGTCGAGCTGCCGATGGTCGAGGCCGGGCGCGCCGCCGCTTTCCTGATCACCAACTCGGAAGGCGCAGCGCTGCACCTGAGCGATCTGCGCACGCGCGCGCAGGACTTCGAGCCGCTCTCGCGCGACCGTTTCCTGGCCGGCGCGCTGCTGCCGGCCGCCTGGGTGGCGCGCGCGCAGCGCGTGCGGCGCCTCTATGCCGAGCAGGCGGCGCGGGTCTTCGAGCGCTTCGACATCCTGCTCGCCGCGGCCACGCCCTGCGCCGCCACGCCCATCGGCGCCGAATGGTTCGAGCTCAACGGCCAGCGCGTGCAGGTGCGGCCCAACATGGGCGTGCTGACCCAGCCCATCTCGTGCATCGGCCTGCCGGTGTGCGCCGTGCCGGTGTGGGGTGCGCACGCGAGCCTGCCGATCGGCGTTCAGGTGATCGCCGCGCCCTGGCGCGAAGACCTGGTGCTGCGCGTGGCCGCCGCGCTCGAATCGGCCGGCGTGGTGCAGTCGCCCGTCGCCACCCTCTCGTGAAGAACGACACGATGACGCCCGAGATCAACCTCCCCGACGTGCTGGCCGAAGTGACGGCCGCCTTCGCGCGCTACGAAGACGCGCTGGCCCACAACAAGGTCGAGGTGCTCGACGAACTGTTCTGGAACAGCCCGCACACGCTGCGCTACGGCGCGACCGAGAACCTCTACGGCTACGAAGAAATCCAGGCCTTCCGCGCCGCGCGGCCCTCGCAGGGCTTGGCACGCGACGTGCTGCGCACCGCGATCACCACCTATGGCCGCGACTTCGCCACCGCCAACATCGAGTTCCGCCGCGAAGGCAGCGCGAAGACGGGACGCCAGAGCCAGACCTGGATGCGCACCGACCAGGGCTGGCGCGTGGTGGCCGCGCACGTGAGCCTGCTTGCCTGATCAATCCCTCCCAGTCCCCACCCACTTCCAGGAGCAACCATGAGCCAGTTCAACCGCCGCGATTCCCTCAAGTCCCTCGCCGCACTTGCCTCCGCCACCACGCTCGGCGGCTGGAACGCGCTGGCGAGCGCGCAGAAGCCGCTGACCGTGGGCGTGATCTACGTCGGCCCGCGCGACGACTACGGCTACAACCAGGCGCATGCGCAGGCCGCGGCCGAGCTCAAGAAGATGCCCGGCATCAAGCTGGTGGAAGAAGAGAACGTGCCCGAGACCGCGGCCGTGCAGAAGACCATGACCGGCATGATCGCGCAGGACGGCGCCAAGCTGCTGTTCCCCACCTCCTTCGGCTACTTCGATCCGCACATCCTGGCCGTGGCACCGAAGAACCCCGACGTGCGCTTCTCGCACTGCGGCGGCCTCTGGTCCGAAGGCAAGCATCCGAAGAACGCCGGCAGCTTCTTCGGCTACATCGACGAGTGCCAGTACTTGAACGGCGTGATCGCCGGCCACATGACCAAGAGCAACAAGATCGCCTTCGTCGCGGCCAAGCCCATTCCGCAGGTGCTGCGCAACATCAATGCCTTCACCATGGGCGCGCGCTCGGTCAAGCCCGGCATCACCTGCAGCGTGATCTTCACCGGCGACTGGTCGATGGCCGTCAAGGAAGCCGAGGCCACCAACAGCCTGGCCGACCAGGGCTGCGATGTCTTCACGATGCACGTCGACGGCCCCAAGGTGGTGGTCGAGACCGCGGCCAAGCGCGGCAAGATGGTCTGCGGCTACCACGCGAGCCAGGCCAAGCTGGCGCCCAACGCCTACCTCACCGGCGCCGAGTGGAACTGGCTCACGGCCTACAAGACCATCATCGAAGCGGCGCAGGCCGGCAAGCCGCATCCCAACTTCCTGCGCGGCGGCTTGAAGGAGGGCTACGTGAAGACCTCGACCTACGGTCCGATGGTGAGCGACGCGGCGAAGAAGAATGCCGACGAGATCAAGGGCAAGATGATCGCGGGCAGCTTCGACATCTTCCAGGGTGGGTTGAAGGACAACAAGGGCGTGGTCGTCATTCCCGCCGGCAAGGCGCTCAAGCAGACCGACCTCGAGCTCGAGAAGATGAACTACCTCGTGGAAGGCGTGGTCGGCTCGATCGGCTGAAATGTTTGCCCCCCGGCTTTTCACTCGCTGCGCTCGTGTAACTCCACCCCCCGAGGGGGAGGCCCGGCCGCCCTGGGGCGGCCCGGCGGCGGCCGGCAACCTGCATCAATGATCATGCCCAACGCCTTGAAAGAAGCCGCCCTCCCGGCGTTCGCCATCGCGGCGGCGCTGCTGCTGTTCGGCGTTTTCGTCTGGTTCGCCGGCGTGAGTCCGCTGGAGGTCTGGGTCATCCTCTTCAAGGGCGCCTTCGGCGACTGGTTCTCGTGGCAGAACACCTTGCAGCGCGCCGCGCCGCTGATGCTCACCGCGCTGTGCGTCGCGATCCCCGCGCGCGCCGGCCTGGTCGTGATCGGCGGCGAGGGCGCGCTGGTGCTGGGCGGCCTGGCCTGCGCGGCCTTGCCTTATGCGCTGCCGCTGCCGGGCAATGCGATCGGCACCGTAGCCCTGTGCCTCGCCGGCGCGCTGGCCGGTGCGCTGTGGATCGCGCTGGCCGGCTGGTTGCGCCAGTACCGCGGCATCAACGAAACCATCAGCAGCCTGCTCTTGGCCTATGTCGCCATCGGGCTTTTCAAGCATTGGGTCGAGGGCGCGCTGCGCGATCCTGCCAGCCTCAACAAGCCGGCCACGCGCTCGCTCGCGGAGGGGCTGGCCATCGGCGGCATCGGCGGCTCGGACGTGCATTGGGGGCTCGCGATCGGCATCGTGGCCTGCCTGGCCTCGGGGCTGTGGCTGCGCGCCACGGCCTCGGGCTTTGCGGTTCGGGTGGTGGGCGGCAATCCGCGCACCGCGCAGCTGGTCGGGCTGCCCGCGAACCGGCTGATCCTCGCCGCTTGCGGCCTCGGCGGCGCCTGTGCCGGCGTGGCCGGCGCGGTCGAAGTCGCGGCGGTTCACACCAACGCCAATGCCTCGCTGATCGCGGGCTACGGCTATGCCGGCATCCTGGTGTCCTTCATTGCGCGCCACAACCCGGTGGCCGTGATTCCGGTGGCGATCTTGTTCGGCGGCTTCGGCGCCGCGGGCAGCCTGCTGCAGCGGCGGCTCGGCCTGCCCGATGCGTCGGTGCTGGTGCTGCAGGGCATCGCCTTCGTGCTGATTCTTGCGAGCGAGGGGCTGCGCATGGTCGACTGGAAGACGCTGCTCAAGAACCGCATGCCGCGTCCCGCCGAGCCGCAGATGCGCAAGGAGCCGGTATGACCGCCGACCAATGGATCGCACTTGTGGCCGGCATCGTCGGCGGCGCCTTGCGCGTCGGCGCACCTTTTCTCTTCGTGAGCCTCGGCGAATGCCTGACCGAGAAATCGGGCCGCATCAACCTCGGCCTCGAAGGCGTGCTCGTGCTGTCGGCCATGGCCTCCTTCGGCGGCGCCTGGCTCACCGGCTCGGCCTGGCTCGGCGTGCTGATCGGCGCCGCGGCCGGTGCGCTGCTGGCGCTGCTGCATGGCCTCTTGTGCTCGCTCGACCGCGTCAACGACGTTGCGACCGGCATTGCGCTGATGCTGTTCGGCACCGGGCTCGCGTTTTACCTCGGCAAGCCGCTGATCCAGCCGCAGGCGCCGCAGCTGCCGGCGATTCCGCTCGGCGACTGGAGCGACAACCCGGTGGTGCGCTCGGCGCTGCAGGTCAACGCTCTGGTGCCGATCGGCATCGCGGTCGCGCTGCTGCTGTGGTGGGCTTTTGCGCGCACGCGCATCGGCTTGCTGGTGCGCATGGCGGGCGACTCGGCCAATGCAACGCGTGCGCTCGGCTATTCGGTCGCGGGGCTGCGCATCGCGGCCACCACGGCGGGCGGCTTTATCGCCGGGCTCGGTGGAGCCTCGCTCACGCTCTTCTATCCGGGCAGCTGGAACGAGGGCATCTCGAGCGGGCAGGGGCTGATCGCAGTGGCGCTGGTCATCTTCGCTCGCTGGAGTCCGCTGCGCTGCATCGGCGCGGCGCTGCTCTTCGGCGGTGCCGGTGCCATCGGGCCGGCGCTGCAATCGATCGGCGTGGGCTGGGGCTACCACCTCTTCAACACGGTGCCCTATGTGCTGACGCTGGTGATCCTGGTGCTGACCTGCAAGCCGGGCAGCGTGGCGGCAGGCAGTCCCGGCGAGCTGTCGTCGACCCGCTGAGAAAGGAACCAAGCGATGAGCGGTCTGGGTGGTCTCAACAAATCGGAGAACGGCGTCGTGCTCGGGCTGGTGCAGCTGCAGCTGCCGGTCGTCAAGACCAAGGCCGATCTCGCGGCGCAGACGCAGCGCATCTGCGAGCTGGTGGCCAAGGCGCGGCGCAACCAGGGGACCATGGACCTGGTGGTGTTCCCGGAATACGCGCTGCACGGCCTTTCGATGGACACCGCGCCCGAGATCATGTGTTCGCTCGACGGGCCCGAGGTGGCGGCCTTCAAGAAGGCCTGCATCGACAACAGGATCTGGGGCTGCTTCTCGATCATGGAAGCCAACCCCGGCGGCAATCCCTACAACAGCGGCCTGATCATCGACGACCAGGGCGCCCTGCGCCTCTACTACCGCAAGATGCATCCGTGGGTGCCGGTCGAGCCCTGGGAGCCCGGCAACATCGGCGTGCCGGTGTGCGACGGGCCCAAGGGCAGCAAGCTGGCCCTGATCATCTGCCACGACGGCATGCTGCCCGAGATGGCGCGCGAGGCCGCGTACAAGGGCGCCGAGATCATCGTCCGCACAGCGGGCTACACGGCGCCGATCCGCCATGCCTGGCGCATCACCAACCAGGCCAACGCCTTTTGCAATCTCGCGTACACCGCGAGCGTCTGCATGTGCGGCAGCGACGGCACCTTCGACTCGATGGGCGAGGGCATGTTCTGCAACTTCGACGGCACCGTGCTGGTGGAGGGCGGCGGGCGGCCCGACGAGATCATCACCGCCGAGCTCCGGCCCGACCTGGCGCGCGAGGCCCGCACCGGCTGGGGCGTGGAGAACAACATCTACCAGCTCTACCACCGCGGCTACGTCGCGGTGAAAGGCGGCGCACAGGACTGCCCCTACACCTACATGCAGGACATGGCGGCCGGCCGCTACAAGCTGCCGTGGAGCGATGAGGTGAAAGTGAAGGACGGCAGCGGCTTCGGCTTCGAGCCGCCGGAGCGCAGCTACAAGGGACCGGAGGCCTTATGAACGAACGCTACGTCGCGGCCGAGCCCTATCGCTGGCCCTACAACGGCGCACTGCGGCCCGACAACACCGCGCTGATCGTGATCGACATGCAGACCGATTTCTGCGGCGAGGGCGGATACGTCGACGTGATGGGCTACGACCTGTCGCTCGTGCAGGCGCCGATCGCGCCGATCGCGCGCACGCTGGCGCGCCTGCGGCCACTCGGCTTCCACATCATCCACACGCGGGAAGGCCATCGCCCCGACCTGGCCGACCTGCCGGCCAACAAGCGCTGGCGCTCGCGCCAGATCGGCGCCGGCGGCGTGGGCATCGGCGACGACGGCCCCTGCGGCCGCATCCTGGTGCGCGGCGAGCCGGGCTGGGAGATCATTCCCGCGCTTGCGCCGATCGAGGGCGAGGTGGTGATCGACAAGCCCGGCAAGGGTTCCTTCTACGCCACCGATCTCGAGCTGGTGCTGCGCACGCGCGGCATCGAGAACCTGATCCTGGCCGGCATCACGACCGACGTGTGCGTGCACACGACGATGCGCGACGCCAACGACCGCGGCTTCGAATGCCTGCTGCTGTCGGACTGCACGGCCGCGACTGACCATGGCAACCATCTCGCAGCCTTGAAGATGATCACGATGCAGGGCGGCGTGTTCGGCGCGCATGCGCATTCGGGCGCGCTGCTCGATGCGTTGGCTTCGATGTGAGGCAGAACATGGCCGATGCCTCACTTCAACCCATCGGCGCGCTGCCGGCCGCCACCGGCGCGCTCGCGCTCGACACCTACCAGCTGACCAAGCGCTTCGGCAGCTTCACCGCGATGGACAGCGTCACGATGCGGGTCGAGCCCGGCACGGTGCATGCGCTGCTGGGCGAGAACGGCGCCGGCAAGAGCACGCTGGTCAAGTGCGTGGCGGGCTACCAGCGCGCAGAGGAGGGCAGCATCCTGATCGATGGGCGCGAGCAGGAGATCGCCAACCCGGTGGTGGCGCGCGCGCTCGGCATCGGCATGGTCTACCAGCACTTCACGCTGGCGCCCGGCATGACGGTGGCCGAGAACCTGTTGCTGGCCGGCGGCAAGACGCCGGCCTTGATCGACTGGAAACGCAAGCGCGCCGAGCTCGAGGCCTTTCTGGCCACCACGCCCTTCAGCCTCCACCTCGACCGGCGGCCCTCCGAGCTCGCGGCCGGCGAGAAGCAGAAGCTGGAGCTCCTGAAGCAGCTCTACCTGAAGCCGCGCCTCCTGATCCTCGACGAGCCGACCTCGGTACTGACCCCGCAGGAGGCCGACGAGGTGCTGGGCCATGTGCGCGATTTCGCGCAGAGCGGCCTGTGCACCGTGCTCATCATCACGCACAAGTTCCGCGAGGTGATGGCCTATGCCGACAGCGTGACGGTGCTGCGGCGCGGGAAAGCCGTGCATCACTGCCGCGTGGCCGACACCGACCCTCGCCGGCTGGCCGCCGCGATGATGGGCGAAGGCGAGGCTCCGCCGCCCGAGAGCGACACCGCAGCGCCGGTCGGCCGGGCGCTGCATGCGATGAAGGAGACGGCGGCGGACGCGCCCATCGCCTTGCAGGTCGAGGGCCTGCAGGCGCAGGGCGACCGCGGCACGCTGGCCGTGCACGACCTGAGCCTCGCCGTGCGCGCGGGCGAGATCCTCGGCGTGGCCGGCGTCTCGGGCAACGGCCAGCGCGAGCTGGTCGAGGCGCTGGTCGGCCAGCGCCCGCGGCTCGCAGGCCGCGTGACCGTGATGGGCGAGCCCTACGCCGCACGGCGCGAGGAGAACCGGCGCCTGAAGCTGCGCAGCCTGCCCGAGGAGCCCTTGCGCAACGCCTGCGTCGGCGATCTCAGCGTGGCGGAGAACATGGCGCTGCGCGACTTCGACCAGCCGCCGCTGGCGCGCGGCGGCGTGTTGAATTTTCCGGCCTGGCGCAGCCGGGCGCGCGAGTGGATTGCCGAGTACGGTGTGAAGACCCAGGGCGAGGGCGCGCCGATCCGCAGTCTCTCGGGCGGCAATGTGCAGCGCGCCGTACTGGCCCGCGAGCTGGCCGGCGACATCAACGTGCTGATTGCCGCCAATCCCGTGTTCGGGCTGGACTTCGCCGCCGTGCGGGAGATCCACGGCCGCATCGTGCAGGTGCGGCAGAAGGGCGGCGGCGTGCTGCTCATCAGCGAAGACCTCGACGAGCTGCTGGAACTGGCAGACCGGATCGTCGTGATGAGCGAAGGACGGATCGTGTTCGAAACCTCCGCGGCTTCTGCGGAGCGGCATGTGTTGGGAGCGCATATGGGTGGGGGGCATCACGCATGAGTGCGGTCTTGCTCTTGCTCCCTCCCCCTTTGGGGGAGGGTTGGGGCGGGGGCCCTTGGGCCTTTGAACCGTCGCTGTTCCTTGCTGGGGCCTGGAGCCGGGTCTCGCCCCGGCGGGCGACTCACTTTCTTTTGCTTCGCCAAAAGAAAGTAAGCAAAGAAAAGGCGACCCCACTGTGCGTGTCCCCTGCGCTTCGCTCCGGGGCAACCTGCGGTGCTCGCTTCAGGCGGCCGAGCGAAGCGAATGCCTCAGGCTCTGGTGCCCAACCAAGCGCAACGCTCAAACAAGGGCCCAGCGCCCCCACCCCAACCCTCCCCCGGAGGGGGAGGGAGTAAAGCCAAGTCCATGCAGATAGACGCCAACCCCTTCGCCTACGAGTTCGAGCTGGACAGGACAGCCCTCGTCATCATCGACATGCAACGCGACTTCGTCGAACCCGGCGGCTTCGGCGAGACCCTGGGCAACGATGTCTCGCTGCTCCAGGCCATCGTCCCTGCGACACAGTCGGTCCTCCATGCATGGCGAAAAAAGGGCGGCCTCGTCATTCACACGCGCGAAGCCCACCGCCCCGACCTCGCCGACTGCCCGCCGGCCAAGCGCAACCGCGGCAACCCGGTGCTCCGCATCGGCGACACGGGCCCCATGGGCCGCATCCTGGTCGCCGGCGAACCCGGTAACCAGATCATCGATGCGCTCGCACCCGTCGATGGCGAGATCGTGATCGACAAGCCCGGCAAGGGCGCCTTCTATGCCACCGGCCTGCAGTCCATGCTGCAGCAGCGCAGCATCCGCAAACTGATCTTCATGGGCGTCACCACCGAAGTCTGCGTGCAGACCAGCATGCGCGAGGCCAACGACCGCGGCTACGACTGCATGCTGCTGGAAGACTGCACCGAGAGCTACTTCCCCGCCTTCAAGACGGCGGCCATCGAGATGATCCGCGCCCAGGGTGCGATCGTCGGCTGGACCGCGCCGAGCACCGCGTTGCTCGGTGCGCTCGGCAACCACTAACATCCCTGCGTGTCCACCGTTCGATCCCGCTCCCTTCCTTCCCAGCCTGCAGCCGAGGGCACGGCCGCGTTCCGCACCCGCGCCGACGAGGTCTACGCGCAGCTCAAGCGCGACGTGGCCGAGTTCAGCCTGGTGCCGGGCGACCGCTTCACCGAGAACGAGATCAGCGAGCGCCTCGGCGTCTCGCGCACGCCGGTGCGCCAGGCGCTCTTCAGGCTGCAGCAGGAGGGCTTCGTCGAGGTGCTGTTCAGGAGCGGCTGGCGCGTGCTGCCCTTCGACTTCGACCAGTTCGAACAGCTCTACGACCTGCGCATGGTGCTGGAAACCACCGCGGCGCACCGGCTCTGCGAAACCGACCGGCGCGTGGATCGCAGCCTGCTCGATGCGCTGGCCGACATCTGGCTGGTGCCGGTGGCGCAGCGCAGCGCGGACGGCGTGCAGGTCGCGCAATGGGACGAGGCCTTTCACTGTGCGCTGGTCGCGGCCGCGGGCAATGCGGAGATGGCGCGCGTGCATCGCGACGTGACCGACCGCATCCGCATCATTCGCCGGCTCGACTTCACCAAGCAGCCGCGCATCGACGCCACTTACGAGGAACACGGCAAGATCCTCAAGGCGATCCGCGCCAACCGCGGCGACCAGGCCGCGATGCTGCTGCGCGCCCACATCGAGACCAGCCAGGCCGAGGCGCGCAAGATTACGCTGCACCAGGTCTATATGGCAAAGAACGCCGGACGCCGATAGGCATGCCTGATTCCAGGGATACCGCGGAACCGGCTTCGCCGGGCCGCTGGTATCGCCCCCGGCGAGGGGGGTGGCGTAGCGACACGAAGTGCGCGAAGCCTGGGGGAGAGCCTTTACAGAGTGAACTCGTAGTCCACCGTGATCGGCGCGTGGTCGCTGAACTTGATGGTCTTGAAGATCTGCTCGCTGCGCGCGAGCTGGGCGGTCTTCGGCGTCGCCAGGTGGTAGTCCAGCCGCCAGCCCACGTTCTTGGCATAGGCCTGGCCGCGGTTGCTCCACCAGGTGTAGGCCTCGTCGGTGGTGTCGGGCTTGAGCATGCGGTAGACGTCGACCAGGCCGGCGCCCTCCGCGCCGGCGTCGAGCAGCTTCGTCATCCAGGCGCGCTCCTCGGGCAGGAAGCCGCTGTTCTTCTGGTTGCCGCGCCAGTTCTTGAGGTCGATCTCCTTGTGCGCGATGTTGATGTCGCCGCAGAGGACGAACTCGCGCTCGGCCTTGAGCGCGATCAGGTGCGGGAAGAAGCCCTTGAGAAAACGGTACTTCGCCGCCTGCCGCTCCTCCCCCGAGGAGCCGCTCGGAAAGTAGCAGCTGATGACCGAGAACTTGCGCTTGGCCGTATCGAAGCGCAGTTCGAGGTAGCGGCCTTCGGCATCGAACTCCTTGTCGCCCCAGCCCACCACGACCTCGCTGGGCTCGTGCTTGGTGTAAACCGCAGTGCCGGCGTAGCCCTTCCTCTCCGCAAAATGGAAGTGGCCCTTGAGACCGGCCATGGCCTCGAACCGGCCTTCGATATCGCTGGCCTGGACGCGGATTTCCTGCATGCAAATACAATCCGGCGCCAGTTCGGCAACCCAGTCGGCGACGCCTTTGGTCGCGGCCGAGCGCAGGCCATTGAGGTTGAGGCTGGTCAGTTTGAACACAAGGACGTTCCCGATGGCTGAAGAGGTGACAGAGGTGGGAGAGGGCGGTGCGCTGGCGCAGGCCTTCGTGCAGTTCGCGCTCGAATCGGGGGTGCTGCGCTTCGGCCAGTTCAAGACCAAGGCCGGCCGCATGAGCCCCTACTTCTTCAACGCGGGCCTGTTCGACGACGGCGCCAAGCTCGCGCGGCTCGCTGGATTCTATGCAGACCGGCTGATCGCGAGCGGCCTGGACTTCGACATGATCTTCGGCCCGGCCTACAAGGGCATCCCGCTCGGCGCCACGGTGGCTGCCGAACTCGCCCGGCGCGGCCGCAACGTGCCCTTTGCCTACAACCGCAAGGAAGCCAAGGACCACGGCGAAGGCGGCACGCTGGTCGGCGCGCCGCTCAAGGGCCGGGTGCTGATCGTCGACGACGTGATGTCGGCCGGCACTGCGGTGCGCGAGTCCATCGCCGCCATCCAGAGCGCCGGCGCCACCCCGCACGCGGTGGCCATCGCGCTGGACCGGCAGGAGAAGGCGACCGAGAACGGCATCGATGTGGCGCACAGCGCCGTGCAATATGTCCGCAACCAGCTCGGGCTGCAGGTGGTGGCGATCGCGACGCTTGACGACTTGTTACATTACCTCTCGGGCCGCGCGGACGACGAGCTGCGCGCCCACCGGGAGGGAGTGCTGGCATACAGGGCGCGCTACGGCGCGGGTTGATTCCACTGTTTGAAGGACCGACGTTGGCGCGCATCCTCACTCGCATCGCTTCTCTGGCCCTCTTGCTGGCGGGGGCCGGTGTGGTCCCTGCGCAACCGGCGCCGGCCGCGAGCTCCGGCATCTACAGCTGCGTCGACGCCCGGGGGCGCACCCTCACCTCCGACCGCCCGATCGCCGACTGCAGCGATCGCGAACAACGCGAACTGAGCCCGAGCGGCTCCGTGCGGCGCAAGATCGAGCCCACCTACACGGCACGCGAGCTGGCCGAGCGCGAGGACCGCGAGCGCCAGGCGCAGCTGCAGGCGGCGCGTCTGATCGAAGAGCGCCGCCGCGAACGCGCGCTCCTGATCCGCTATCCCAACGCCACCGCGCACGACCGCGAACGCGCCGAGGCGCTGGTCCAGATCGATGCAGTGATCAACGCCGCCAAGAAGCGCCTCGGCGAGCTGGCCGAGGAGCGCAAGAAGATCGACGACGAGCTGGAGTTCTACAAGAAGGATGTCAGCAAGGCGCCGGATTCCCTGCGCCGCAAGCTCGACGACAACGGCAAGAGCGTCGCGGTACAGAACCGCTTCATCGGCGACCAGGAAGACGAGAAGAGGCGCGTCAACGCGCGCTTCGACGAGGAGCGCGGGCGCCTCAAGCCGCTGTGGGCGGGCAATGCGCCTGCGACCACGGCGCGCTGAGCCGGTGCGCAACCGGGCGGGCACGATGACTGCGCATTGACCTTCGTCACCGCGCACAAGCAGTGATACCTGTTGTTCACCTCGTTGGCCCCTGGGGCGCCGGGAAGACGTCCGTTGGGATCTCCCTGGCAGGGCGGCTGGGCTGGCACTTTGTCGACCTCGACCAGCGCATCATGGCATGTGAAGGCGACATCACCGCCTGCATCGAGGCACACGGCTACGCGGGCTATGCCAGGCGGAACGTATCTACCTACCTCCAGACGAAGAGCGCCCTCGCAGCACCCGCTGTGTGTGCGCTTTCATCTGGTTTCATGACGTATCCAGCGGATGTCGATACGCGATACCCGGCGCTTCGCAGTTCCATCGAATCCGACGCGCTGACCGCGCTTCTGCTACCAGCGTTCGACTTGGAGACGTGTGTCGACATCATCGTGAAGAGACAGCTGTCGAGGCCGTATTTGTCCGGCAACAGGGCGAATGAAGAGTCGCGCATCCGCGCGCGGTTTCCAAGATTCATGGCGTTGCAATGCACGCGTTTTCGCAGTGATGCGGAGCCGGACCATACTGCGTCGCAAATCGAACGTTTCGTGTGGGCGCGCAGGCCGATCGTGCCGCACGCCACCCATCACTCAAGTCTGAGCGCAATTCACAATCATGGAACCCACCAGACTCAAAGTAGGCCAGCCCATCACGCCAGAACAATTCGAAGAACTGTCCGACGAGCAGCTGGAGCGCCTGGTCCCGCGCGCATACCGGGAGTTCTTCCCGGGCAAAGACTTCTGCACGGACGGCCACTTCTACCTGCACGACGGTACTGCATGGAGCTTCTACCGAGCAGGCTTCCTCGATGAGTAGCGGGGCCGCAGGCGACCGTCGAGCCCGCCCGGCATCGGCTTCCTGGTTCAGCCCAGCTTCGCCTTCAACAGCGCATTGACCTGCGCCGGATTGGCCTTGCCCTGGCTGGCCTTCATGACCTGGCCGACCAGCGCGTTGAAAGCCTTGTCCTTGCCGGCGCGGTATTCGTCGATGTTCTTCTGGTTGGTGGCCAGCACGCCGTCGATGATCTTCTCGAGCTCGCCGGTGTCGCTCATCTGCTTCAGGCCCTTGGCCTCGATGATCCGGTCTGCGTCATCGCCTTCGCCGGTCCAGAGCGCATCGAAGACCTGGCGCGCGGCGTTGTTCGACACCGTGCCGTCGCTGATGCGCTCGATCAGCTTCGCGAGTTGCGCGGCCGTCACCGGTGCTTCGCCGATCGCGATGTCCTGCAGGTTGAGGCGGCGCGCGATCTCGCCGGTGATCCAGTTGCTCGCCAGCTTGGCGTTGGCGCCGGCGGCCACCGCGCTCTGGAAGTAGCGGGCCTGCGCGGGGCTCTGGGTGAGCTGCGTGGCGTCGTAGTCCGACAGGCCGTGCTCGCGCACGTAGCGCTCGGCCATCGCGCGCGGCAGCTCCGGCATGTCGGCGCGCACGCGCTCGATCCATTCGGCCGCGATCGCCAGCGGCGGCAGGTCCGGGTCGGGGAAGTAGCGGTAATCGGCCGCGTCTTCCTTGGTGCGCATGGCGCGTGTCTCGCCGGTGTCGGGATCGAACAGCACCGTGGCCTGCTGGATCGCGCGGCCGTCCTCGATCTCGCCGATCTGCCAGCGGATCTCGTAGTCGATCGCCTGCTGCATGAACTTGAAGCTGTTCAGGTTCTTGATCTCGCGCCGCGTGCCCAGCGGCTGCCCGGGCCGGCGCACCGAGACGTTGGCATCGCAGCGGAAGCTGCCTTCCTGCATGTTGCCGTCGCAGATGCCGATCCAGGTCACGATCTTGTGCAGCTCGCGCGCATAGGCCACGGCCTCGGCGGTGGAGCGCATGTCGGGCTCGGTCACGATCTCCAGCAGAGGAGTACCGGCGCGGTTCAAATCGATGCCCGACTGGCCGACGAAGTCCTCGTGCAGCGACTTGCCGGCGTCCTCTTCGAGATGGGCGCGCACGAGGCGCACGGTTTTCTTCTCGTCGCCGAGAAAAAACGACACCGATCCGCCCTGCACGACCGGAATCTCGTACTGGCTGATCTGGTAGCCCTTGGGCAGGTCGGGATAGAAATAGTTCTTGCGCGCGAACACGCTGCGCGGTGCGATGTGCGAGCCGAGCGCGAGCCCGAGCTTGATGGCGCGCTCGACCGCGCCCTTGTTCATCACCGGCAGCGTGCCGGGCAGCGCGAGGTCGACCGCCGAGGCCTGGGTGTTGGGCTCGGCGCCGAAGGCGGTGGAGGCGCGGCTGAAGATCTTGCTCGCGGTCGAGAGCTGGGCATGGGTCTCGAAGCCGATGATGACTTCGTAGCCTTGCACCAGCGGGCCGGTCGGGCGGCCTTCCTGCATCTGTTCGAAGGAGTTCATGTCAAAAGCCCTCCGGCGTGCGGCGGTGCCAGTCGGTCGCCTGCTGGAAACGGTGCGCCGCGTTCAGCAGCTTCGCCTCGCCGAAATAGTTGCCGATCAATTGCAGGCCGACCGGCATGCCGCCGTCGAAGCCCACCGGCAGGCTCATGCCGGGCAGGCCGGCGAGCGAGCCCGGCAGCGTGAAGATGTCGGCCAGGTAGTCGGCCACCGGGTCGCCGCCGTGTTCGCCCAGCTTCCAGGCGACCGTGGGCGCGGCCGGGCCGGCGATCACATCGCACTGCGCGAAAGCCTGCTGGAAATCGTCGGCGATCATGCGGCGCACCTTCTGCGCCTGAAGGTAGTAGGCGTCGTAGTAGCCGTGCGAGAGCACGTAGGTGCCGATCATGATGCGGCGCTTGACCTCGTCGCCGAAGCCTTCCTCGCGCGTCTTGGCGTACATGTCGGCCAGATCGCGGTAGTTCTTGGCGCGATGGCCGAACTTGACGCCGTCGAAGCGGCTCAGGTTGCTGGACGCTTCGGCCGCCGCAATGATGTAGTAGACCGGGATCGACAGCTCGGTGCGCGGCAGCGTGACCTCGACGCGGCGGGCGCCGAGCTTCTCGTATTCCGCCAGCGCGGCGTCGATGGCCGCGCGCACGCCGGGGGCGACGCCTTCGCCCAGGAACTCCTTCGGCACACCGATGCGCAGGCCTTCGAGCGAATCGGAGAGGGTGCGCGAAAAATCCTCGGCTGGCTTGTCCAGCGAGGTCGAATCGCGCTCGGGGTCGGGTCCGCACAGGGCCGACAGCAGCAGCGCGCAGTCTTCGGCCGAGCGCGCCAGCGGCCCGGCCTGGTCGAGGCTGGAGGCGAAGGCGACCATGCCGTAGCGCGAGGCGCGGCCGTAGGTCGGCTTGATGCCGGTCACGCCGCAGAAGGAGGCCGGCTGGCGGATTGAGCCGCCGGTGTCGGTGCCGGTCGCGGCCGGCGCCAGGCGCGCGGCTACCGCGGCAGCGCTGCCGCCCGAGGAGCCGCCGGGAATGCGCGTCATGTCCCACGGGTTGCGCACAGGCACCGCGCGGTCGAAGCCGACGGCCGGCACCGCGACGTTCTCGTTGGCCGAACCCATCGCGAATTCGTCGCAGCTCAGCTTGCCGAGCGTGACGGCGCCGGCTTCGGCCAGCTTGCGCACCACGGTGGCATCGAAGGGCGAGCGGTAGCCGGCCAGGATGCGCGAGCCCGCGGTGGTCGGGAAATCGGCGGTGACGAAGATGTCCTTGTGCGCGATCGGCACGCCGGCCAGGGCCGGGGCCTTGCCGGCGGCGAGCAGGGCGTCGGCGGCGCGGGCCTGGGCCAGCGTCACGTCCTCGTCGAGGGCGACGAAGCTGCCAAGATCCTGGTGCTGCTTGATGCGCGCCAAGTGGTGTTCGGCGGCCTCGACCGCCGACACCTTGCGCTCGCGCAGGGCCGCGGCCAATTCGGCCACCCCCATCTGGTGCAGGTCGGCGGCGCTCATTCGATCACCTTCGGCACCAGGAACAGGCCGTTCTCGACCGCCGGCGCGCTGCGCTGGTTGGCCTCGCGCCGGTTCGGTTCGCTCGCCACGTCCTCGGCCAGCCGGAGCGTCACATCCTCGAAGGCGGCCACGGGGTGGGCCAGCGGCTCCAGGCCGGCGGTGTCGACCGCGCGCATCCGCTCCACCAGTTCGAAGAAGCCATTGATCTGGCCCAGCATGCGCTCGCTCTCGTCGGGGGCAAGCTCCAGCCTGGCGAGCGATGCGATGCGCGCAATATCGGAGGAAGTGAGTGACATCGAAAAAAGAAGGCCGCCACACGTCGGAAGGGTGCGCCAGCGCTGGGATACAGAGGGGATTCGGGTATTATCCCGCCTTTGCCGCAACCCCCGCGAACGCGACGGCATTTGCTGCAAAAACGATCCAACCACCCCGTCAAAAAACGACCCAGCAAGAGGGCGACGACATGCCGACGCGCATGCCGTGCTCCAGAGGATTCCACAATGTTTGGAGCTTTTCGTCGGTACTTTTCTACCGACCTCGCGATCGACCTCGGCACCGCGAACACCCTGATCTTTGCGCGCAACAAGGGCATCGTGCTCGATGAGCCCTCGGTCGTGGCCATCCGCCACGAAGGCGGCCCGCACGGCAAGAAGGTGATCCAGGCCGTGGGCCGCGAAGCCAAGGCCATGCTCGGCAAGGTGCCCGGCAACATCGAGGCCATCCGCCCGATGAAGGACGGCGTGATCGCCGACTTCGTGATCACCGAGCAGATGATCAAGCAGTTCATCAAGATGGTGCACCCGCGCTCGCTGCTCACGCCCAGCCCGCGCATCATCATCTGCGTGCCCTGCGGCTCGACCCAGGTCGAGCGCCGCGCCATCAAGGACGCCGCCGAAGCCGCCGGCGCCACCTCGGTCTACCTGATCGAGGAACCCATGGCCGCCGCGATCGGCGCCGGGCTGCCGGTGTCCGAAGCCAGCGGCTCGATGGTGGTCGACATCGGCGGCGGTACCACCGAGGTCGGCGTGATCTCGCTCGGCGGCATGGTCTACAAGGGCAGCGTGCGCGTCGGCGGCGACCGCTTCGACGAGGCCATCATCAACTACATCCGCCGCAACTACGGCATGCTGATCGGCGAGCCGACGGCCGAAGTCATCAAGAAGAGCATCGGCTCGGCCTTCCCCGGTTCCGAAGTCAAGGAAATGGAAGTCAAGGGCCGCAACCTCAGCGAAGGCGTGCCGCGCAGCTTCACCATCAGCAGCAACGAAGTGCTGGAGGCGCTGACCGATCCGCTCAACAACATCGTTTCGGCGGTCAAGAACGCGCTGGAGCAGACCCCGCCCGAGCTGGGCGCCGACATCGCCGAGCGCGGCATGATGCTGACCGGCGGCGGCGCGCTGCTGCGCGACCTCGACCGCCTGCTGGCCGAGGAAACCGGCCTGCCGGTGCTGGTGGCCGAAGACCCTCTGACCTGCGTGGTGCGCGGCTGCGGCATCGCCCTGGAGCGCATGGACAGGTTGGGAAGCATCTTCACCAGCGAGTGATGCACACTTTGCACATTTGGCCGGCCCGTGTCAGCATCGGCCGGCTTTTTTCCATCTAACGCGCAGCTCACACCATGCCCCTGGGCACGCTGGATCGCACCGCGCCACCCCTGTTCAACCAGGGGCCTTCGGCGCTCAGCAAGCTGATCTTCTTCAGCGCGCTCGCGCTGTTCCTGATGGTGGCCGACGCGCGCTTCAACATCGTGCAGCCGCTGCGCGCGGGCATCGGCGCGGTGCTCTATCCCATCCAGTGGCTGGCGCTCAAGCCGGTGCAGCTCGCGATGGGCGGCGGCCGCTACCTGGAAGACCTGCAGACCGCGCAAAGCAAGGAGGCGGAGGCCCGCAAGGCGCTCGCGCTGCAGTCCGAACGCGCGAGCCAGGCCGACACCCTGGCGCAGGAGAACGCGCGGCTGCGCTCCCTGCTCGAACTGCGCCAGGCCACGCAGACGCCGGGCCGCGCGGCCGAGGTGCTCTACGACGCTGCCGATCCCTACACCCGCAAGCTGGTCATCGACCAGGGGCTCACCAACGGCATCGCAGCCGGCTCGCCGGTGATCGACGAGCACGGCGTGGTCGGGCAGGTCACGCAGGTCCAGCCTTTCAGCAGCGAGATCACGCTGGTGATCGACCGCGACCTGTCGATTCCCGTGCAGAACGTGCGCACCGGCGCGCGCAGCGTGGCCTTCGGCGATGCCAGCGCCCACGGCGGCGGGCTCGAACTGCGCTTCATGGCGGCCAATGCCGACCTGCAGGAAGGGGACCTGCTCACCACCAGCGGCGTCGACGGCGTCTACCCGCCGGGCCTGCCGGTCGCCAGGATCGACCGCATCGAGCGCCGCGCCGACACCGCTTTCGCGCGCATCCACTGCGTGCCGCTGGCCCATGTGACGGCCGCGCGCTACGTGCTGGTGCTGGCGCCCACGGGCGTGCAGGCGCCGAAGCCGGTGCCGGCCGCACCGGCGGATGCCGCGGCGGGCAAGAAGAAGGGCGACAAGTCCGCCGCCAAGCCTGACAAGAAGGAGGGCCGAACCCGATGATCATGCGTCCCGGCCAGCAGCAGCTCCTGCTGCCCGTCAGTCCCCTCTTCATGTGGGCGAGCCTCATTGCGGCCCTGCTCGTCAACATGATTCCGATCGGTCGCGCCGCCTGGACGCCCGACCTGCTGGCGCTGGTGATCGTGTTCTGGAGCGTGCACCAGCCCGCGCGCATCGGCATCGGCGCGGCCTTCATGTTCGGTCTCCTGATGGACGTGCATCAGACGGCCATGCTGGGCCAGCATGCGCTGTCCTACACCACGCTCGGTTTCTTCGCGATCATGATCCACCGGCGCCTGCTCTGGTACCCGGTGGTCTCGCAGGCCTTGCAGGTGCTGCCGCTGTTCGCGCTCTCGCACCTGATCGAAGTCGCGATCCGGATGATCGGCGGCGGCATCTTCCCGGGCTGGACGATCCTGATCTCGCCGGCCATCGAGACCGCCCTGTGGCCGCTGGTGAGCCTGGCGCTCCTTGCGCCGCAGCGCCGCACGCCCGAGCCCGATGCCAACCGCCCCCTGTGAAGACATGCTGATCCGGCTTGTCCTGCAGCTCCGGCGAGCGTAGGCTCGCGCGCGCCATGACCGAACTCCGCAACGTCGCCGCCGACCTCGCGCGCTTCAAGCGCCGGGTGATCGTGATCGGCCTCGTGGTGCTCACCGCCTTCAGCCTCCTGTGCACGCGCCTGTTCTTCCTGCAGGTGGTGCGCCACGACGATCTCGCGGAGCAGGCCGAGAGCAACCGCACGGCCGTCGTGCCGGTGGTGCCGAACCGCGGCCTGATCCTCGACCGCAACGGCATCGTGCTGGCCTCCAACTACTCGGCCTACACCCTCGAGATCACGCCCTCGAAGGTCGGCAGCCTGGAAGGCACCATCGACAGCCTCGGCGAGGTGGTGGAAGTCTCGCAGCGCGACCGCCGCCGCTTCAAGCGCCTGCGCGAGGACTCGCGCAGCTTCGATTCGATCCCGATCCGCACGCGCCTGAGCGACGAGGAGGTCGCGCGCTTCGCGGCGCAGCGCTACCGCTTCCCGGGTGTCGAAATCAAGGCCCGGCTGTTCCGCAACTACCCCAACGGCGAACTCGCCTCCCATGTGCTGGGCTACATCGGCCGCATCAACCAGCGCGAGAAGACCGCGATGGAGGACTGGAGCGAGGAAGACCAGGCCAACTACAAGGGCACCGACTACATCGGCAAGCTGGGCATCGAGCAGAGCTACGAGAAGACGCTGCACGGCCACACCGGCGTCGAGCAGATGGAAACCTCGGCCGGCGGCCGCGCGGTGCGCCGGCTCTCGAGCCACCCGGCGACGCCCGGCAACACGGTGAAGCTCTCGCTGGACATCAAGCTGCAGAAGCTGGTGGAAGACATGTTCGGCGAGCGCCGCGGCGCGCTGGTGGCGATCGATCCCAACAGCGGCGAGGTGCTGGCCTTCGTGAGCAAGCCCACCTTCGATCCGAACCTGTTCGTCGAGGGCATCGACAACGAAAGCTGGCAGGCGCTCAACGAGTCGCTGGACAAGCCGCTTCTGAACCGCGCGCTGCGCGGCACCTACCCGCCGGGCTCGACCTACAAGCCCTTCATGGCGATGGCCGCGCTGCAGCTCGGCAAGCGCGCGCCGAGCGTGGTGATCAACGACCCGGGCTTCTACACCTTCGGCGGCCACACCTTCAAGAGCCACGAGGGCGGCCTGGGCGGGATGGACATGCACCGCGCCATCCAGTTCTCGAGCAACACCTACTTCTATTCGCTCGCGGTCGACATGGGCGTGGACGCCATCCACGACTTCATGAAGCCGCTGGGCTTCGGCCAGATCACCGGCATCGACGTCCAGGGCGAGGTGCGTGGCCTCTTGCCTAGCACGACCTGGAAGCGCGACGCCTACAAGCGTCCCGAGATGAAGAAGTGGTACCCCGGCGAAACCGTCTCGCTCGGCATCGGCCAGGGCTACAACAACTTCACGATGCTGCAGCTCGCGGCGGCCGAAGCCACGCTGGCCAACGGCGGCATCAAGCACCAGCCGCACCTGGTGCTCGGCATCAAGAACACGGTGAGCGGCGAGACCGTCCCGATGCCGCAGCCGCCGGGCGTGGACCTGGGCTACGCGCCGAAGAACGTGGAGATCGTGCGCAACGCGCTGGTCGCGGTGAACAAGGGCGGCACCGGTACGCGCGTGTTCGCCGGGGCGCCCTACAGCTCGGCCGGCAAGACCGGCACGGCGCAGGCCGTGAGCATGGGCCAGAACGTGAAGTACAACGCCAAGGCGCTCGAGGAGCACCAGCGTGACCACTCGCTGTTCGCGGCCTACGCGCCGGCGGAGGCGCCCAGGATCGCGGTCGCGATCATCGTCGAGAACGCCGGCTTCGGTGCAGCGGCAGCGGCCCCGATCGTGCGCCGCGTGTTCGACTACTGGCTGGCCGACCAGTATCCCAACGAGCAGGACCTGGTCGCGGTGCAGGCCGGCAAGGCCGGCCCACCGATGGGCAAGCCGCGCGTGGCGAGCGAGATGGCCTGGCCCATCGTCTCCGGTCCGGCTGCCGCGACGGCGCCCTGACGGTCTCGATCGATTTGCGGGTTAACCCTAGGTTTTCGAGGGTGATTCGCCCCTCCTGTACGCTCTAGACCTTTGTAAACAATCGTTACTAAACGGTATCGGCGGCTACGCCGGAAAGGTCTCATGAGCATCGGGAATCAGGGCGGGCGCCGTTTCGCGCGTTGGCGCAATGCCTGCACGGCTGTACTTTTGTTGGCGAGCGCTCACTGGAGTGCTGCTGCCCCTGGTGAGCCCATCGTCGTCGGCCAGGTTGCGCCATTCACCGGTCCGCAGGCGGTCACCGGCCGAGCCATCCATGCCGGCGCCAAGCTGTATTTCGACGCCGTCAACGCCAAGGGCGGGGTGCGTGGCCGGCCGATCAAGCTCGTGACGCGCGACGACGCGCAAAAAGCGGAGGAAAGCGTGCGCCTGACCCGGGAGATCATCGCGGCCGAATCGCCGGTGGCCTTGATGGGAACGGTGGGCACGACCAACCTCGAGGCCATCGCCAAGGACGGCGTGCTGGCGCAAAAGGGGGTCGCGATGATCGGCGCCGTCTCGGGCGCGAGCAGCGTGGCGCAGGCGCCGGGCATTTATGTGGTCAAGGCCAGCTACCACGACGAGGTCGCGCGGCTGTTCAGCCAGCTGGCCACCGTCGGCGTGCAACGCGTGGGTCTGCTCTACCAGGACGACGGCTTGGGTCAGGATGTGCTGGCCGGCGCCGAAGCGGCTGCCAAGGCCCACGGCATCCAGCTCGTGGTGCGCGCCGGCTACCCGCGCAACACGGTGGCCGTGGAGAAGGCCGTGGCCGAGATCGCCAAGGCCAAGGTCCAGGTCGTCTTTCTAGGCGCGACCACGGCCGCAGGGATCGAGTTCGTCAAGCAGTATGCGGCCGCCGGCGGTGCCGGCAGCATGCTCTACGGCATGTCGATCATCGACACCGACGCGCTGCTCAAGGCGCTCGGGCCGCAGCGTGCGCGCGGCTACGCCTTCTCGGTCGTTCTGCCGCAGCAGGGCGACCGTGCCGTGGTGCGCGAGTACCTGCAGCTGCGCCAGGCATCGAAGGATCCGGATATTTCGGCGCGCTCGATGGAAGGCTTCATCGCCGCCAAGGCGCTGGTCAAGGTGATGGAGAGCGCCAGCACCCTCAACGCGGCCGGTGTGGGCGCCGCGCTGGCCTCAGCGAAGGCGATCGACGTCGGCGGCTATACGCTCGACTTCAGTGCAAGAGGCCAGACCGCATCGCGCTACGTGGATTTCGCGATGTTCGGCGCCGGCGGCAAGCTGGTCCAGTGACGAGCGCCCAAAGAAAAGGCGCCGACCAGCGGCGCCTTGTTCAAAAAAACGGCATCTCGTTCGGATGCCTTGTGTAGCAAGCATGTTTTGATTCTTCGAAATGTCTCCTCGGTCCCCCGCGCTGCGGGCAGGCCCGTTTGCGAGTGGCGAGACTTTAGGGTGCGCACCGTGCCAGTGCATCGGGGATTACCCGTCACCCTGAAACAAAAGGAAACATTCGCGGAATTCGATCACGCCCGGGCCCAGGCGTTCAGCCTTCGATGTCGAAGGTCACGCCCTGGGCCAGCGGCAGGGTGGTGGAGTAGTTGATGGTGTTGGTCGCTCGGCGCATGTAGGCCTTCCAGCTGTCGGAGCCGGCCTCGCGCCCGCCGCCGGTCTCCTTCTCGCCGCCGAAGGCGCCGCCGATCTCGGCGCCGCTCGGGCCGATGTTGACGTTGGCGATGCCGCAGTCCGAGCCCGCGCTCGAGATGAAGCGCTCGGCCTCGCGCACGTTCAGGGTGAAGATGGAGGACGACAGGCCGGCGCCGACTTCGTTGTGCCAGCGGATCGCTTCGTCGAGCGCCTCGTAACGCAGCACATACAAGATGGGCGCGAAGGTCTCGCGCAGCACCGGGCCGGCGTGCGCGGCCAGTTCCACCAGGGCCGGACGCACGTAGAAGGCGCCGTCGCCGGCGATCCCGTCGACGCGACCGCCGCCGTGCACCGTGGCGCCCGCGGCGCGGCTTTCATGCAGCGCCTTCTGCATGCCCTCGAAGGCGGCGCCGTCGATCAGCGGTCCCACCAGCGTGCCCGGCGTGCGCGGGTCGCCCACCTGCACGCCGGCGTAGACCTTGGCCAGCCGCGGCACCAGCGCGTCGTATACGCTGGCGTGCACGAAAAGGCGGCGCAGCGTGGTGCAGCGCTGTCCGGCCGTGCCCATCGCGGCGAAGGCGATGGCGCGCAGCGTCAGGTCGAGGTCGGCCGAGGGGGCGACGATGGCGGCGTTGTTGCCGCCCAGCTCCAGGATCGCGCGCGCGAAACGCGCCGCCAGCCGCGGCGCCACCTGGCGCCCCATGGCGGTGGATCCGGTGGCCGACAGCACCGCCACGCGGTGGTCGTCCACCAGCACCTCGCCGACGGCGCGCTGACCGATCAGCAGTTCCAGCAGGCCCTCGGGCGCGTCGCCGAAGCGCGCCAGCGCGCGCTGGGCGATCGCATGCGTGGCCAGCGCGGTGAGCGGGGTCTTCTCGGACGGCTTCCACACCACCGCATCGCCGCAGACCAGGGCCAGCGTGGCGTTCCAGGACCACACGGCCACCGGAAAGTTGAAGGCCGAGATCACGCCGCAGACGCCCAGCGAATGCCAGCTTTCCATCATGCGGTGCTCGGCGCGCTCGGTGGCCAGCGTCAGGCCGTAGAGCTGGCGCGACAGGCCGACCGCGAAGTCGCAGATGTCGATCATCTCCTGCACCTCGCCCGCGCCTTCGGACGGGATCTTGCCGGCCTCCAGCGTGACCAGCCGGCCCAGGTCGGCCTTGGCCGCGCGCAGCTCCTCGCCCAGGAGGCGCACCAGCTCGCCGCGGCGCGGCGCCGGCACGCTGCGCCAGGCCAGATAGGCCGCATGCGCGCGACCGATGGCCTGCGTGGCTTCGGCTGGCGTGGTCTGCGGCACGGTGCCGATCGATTCGCCGGTGATCGGGGAGCGCACCGGCAGATCGCCGCCGGTGTAGGCGCTGCGCGGCACACCCAGGCGCTGCAGCAGCTGATCGACTTCGGTGGCGACGGGGGAGGGGGCGGGGGCTTGCGGCATGGGTTGCAGGTTCGAAGACAGGAGGGGCATCAATATCCGCCACGCAGGGCCGGTTGCATAGCAAAAAAACGGAAAGACTTGATGCGCAACTGGAATGGCATGCGGTCCAGGGTATGGCGTTCAGGGGGCGTCAGGTCATTCCTCCGGTGCATGACCGATCCGCTGCGCCGCGGGCGAGCTCGCCAGGCTTTGCAAAGGCCGGCGCAGTGTCGCGTCGAAGGGATTGATCTTCGGGCCGATGGCCGCGGCTTCGCGCTTGAGCAGCTCCACCACCGTGGGCATGCGGTCGGCGTTGAGCCGGTCGGCGATGGTGCCCACGCTCAGCGCGGCCACGGCGCGGCCCTCGCGGTCGCAGATGGGCACGGCCACGCCGGCCATGCCTTCGAGCAGGCCGGTGCTGCGGCCCGCATAGCCGGCCTGGCGCACGCGTTCGATCTCGGTTCGCAGATAGACCTCGTCGTAGACGCCGTACTCGCGCACGCGCGACAGGTTGAAGCGGATCACCTCTTCGCGCTCGGCCTCTGGCAGGAAGGCCAGGATCGCGAGCGCACCCTGGCCCACGCCCAGCGCGATGCGCCCGCCGACGTCGCCGGTGAAAGAGCGGATCGGAAAAGGCCCCTCGCTGCGGTCGAGGCACACCGCATCGAAGCCGCTGCGCGCCAGCAGAAAAATGCTGTCGCCCAGGCTGGCACACAGGCGCAGCAGCACCGGGCGGCACAGGGAGCGCAGGTCTCCCGGGTTGCCGGCGTGCGCCGCCAGCGCAAAGAAGTCGATGCCGAGGCGGTACAGCTTGCTGCGCGCGTCCTGTTCGACCATGCCTTCGGCCAGCAGCGACTGCAGCAAACGGTGCGTGGTGGCCTGGGTCAGGCCCACGGCGCGTGCAATCTCTGTCACGCGGCCGCCTTCGGCCTGCACCGCGGCGAGGGCCCGGATCACGGCGAAGACGCGCGGCACGCCGCTGGTGGATGGGGAAGGGGTGCTCATGCCGTGCCGGGTGGAATGTTGTCCGGCCAGTCTACGCCATAAATTCCATTGAACGGAATAAATAAGAAAAAGATTCTGATTAGTGAAATACCCTGTGTGGTCTGGCGCGTTCGTTGCAATAGAGTGAATCGACTCCAACGAAAGACTTCAGTTGCTGCCCCATCGGGGTGCGCCCCACGAAAGGCCTGTTCATGTCATTTCTCAAGCTCACCGAACTGACCAAGTTCTACGGCGGCACCTGCGCGGTGTCGGCCATGAGCCTCTCGGTGGAGAAAGGCGAATTCGTTTCGCTGCTGGGGCCTTCGGGCTGCGGCAAGACCACCACCCTGCAGATGGTGGCCGGCTTCGAGGCGGTGAGCAGCGGCCGCGTCGAGCTGGCCGGGCGCGACATCACGCACGTCAAGGCCAACACGCGCGGCCTGGGCATCGTGTTCCAGACCTATGCGCTGTTTCCGCACATGACGGTGGCCGACAACGTGAGCTTCGGCCTCGAAATGCGCAAGATGCCGAAGGCCGAGCGGCGCGAGCGCGTGGCGCAGGCGCTGGCCCTGGTGCACCTGGAGGCACATGCCAACCGCTACCCGCGCGAGCTTTCGGGCGGCCAGCGCCAGCGCGTGGCATTGGCGCGCGCCCTGGTGATCGAGCCGCCGGTGCTGCTCTTGGACGAGCCGTTGTCCAACCTCGACGCCAAGCTGCGCGAGGAGATGCAGTTCGAGCTGCGCCAGATCCAGCGCAAGGTGGGCACCACCACGGTGATGGTCACGCACGACCAGAGCGAGGCCATGTCGATCAGCGACCGCGTGGTCGTGATGGAAGGCGGCTGCGCGACGCAGATCGACCATCCGCACCGGGTCTACGAACACCCGCGCACCCGCTTCATCTCCACCTTCGTGGGCAAGGCCAACCTGCTCGCCGGGCGCGTGGTGGCGAACGGGACCCGCAGCCGCGTTGACCTGGGGCCGCTCGCTGTCGACGTGGACGACGTCGGCTTCCAGGCCGGCGCACAGGTGCTGCTCAGCGTGCGGCCGGAAAAGCTGCAACTGGTGGACGCGGGCCGCGGCCGCTTCGACGCCACGGTGCGCGAGCGCTTCTTCCTCGGCAGCCAGTGGCTCTACGCGATGACGACGCCGGTCGGCGAACTGATGGTGCTGTCGCCCAACGACGGCCGGCCCGCGCTGGACGAAGGCCACGCCGCCGGCATCGCCTGGCCCGACCACTGCACGCGCCTGCTGCCCGCCGAAGAGGGCGCGGCTGCCGAACGGGTGGCCGCATGAAGAAGGCATCGCCCTGGTGGCTGTCCGGGCCGGCGCTGCTGCTGTTCGCCGCGTTGCTGCTGGTGCCGCTGGTGCTGACCGCGGTGCTGTCCTTCAACGTCTACGACCCGGCCACCGGGCCCCGGGCCGGCGAGTTCACGCTGGAGCACTACACCCACGTCTTCACCGACGCCTACTACCACGGCATCTTCTGGCGCACCTTCTGGATCTCCGGCCTGGTGGCGCTGATCTGCGTGCTCGTCGGCACCCCCGAGGCCTATGTGCTGAGCCGCATGCGCAACCCGTGGCGCTCGGTGCTGCTGCTGGTGGTGCTGGCGCCGCTCTTGGTATCGGTGGTGGTACGGGCCTTCGGCTGGAGCATGCTGCTCGGGCCGGAAGGGCTGGTCAACGGCACGCTGCGAATGATCGGCCTCGGCCCGGTGAAGATGCTCTACACCGAGACCGCGGTGGTGATCGCGCTGGTGCACGTGATGCTGCCCTTCATGGTGATCCCGGTCTGGACCTCGCTGCAGAAGCTGGACCCGGGCGTCGAGAACGCTGCGCTCTCGCTCAAGGCCTCGCACTTCACCACGCTGCGCCGCGTCGTGCTGCCGCAGGTGATGCCGGGCGTGTTGTCGGGCAGCCTGATCGTGTTCGGCCTCTCGGCCAGTTCCTTCGCCATTCCGGGCCTGCTCGGCGGGCGGCGCCTCAAGATGGTGGCGACGGTGGTCTACGACGAGTACCTGCACGAGCTCAACTGGCCGCTCGGCGCGGCGATCGCGCTGACGCTGCTGGCGGCCAACCTGGTGGTGATGCTGAGCTACAACCGGCTGGTCGAAGGCCGCTACAAGAAGGCGCTGGGGTAGGGCCATGAGCAAGAACGGCCCCCTCGCCCTCGCGTTCAACGCGCTCGTCATCGCCTTCATGCTGGCGCCGCTGCTGGTGGTGTGCATCGTCGCCTTCACGCCCGAGAACACGCTCACCATCCCGACCACGCGCTTCTCGCTGCGCTGGTTCGAGGCGGTGTTCGCGCACCCCGACTTCATGCAGTCGTTCTGGAACAGCCTGTGGCTGGCGCTCGCCTCGGCGACGCTGGCCACGCTGCTGGCGGTGCCGGCCGGCATGGCGATCACGCGCTACGACTTCGCGGGGCGCGACTTCCTGAACGGCCTGTTCCTCTCGCCGCTGATCATTCCGCACCTGGTGCTCGGCGTGGCGCTGCTGCGCCTGTTCGCGCTGGTCGGCGGCACCGGCAGCTTCGGCTGGCTGGTGCTGGCGCATGCGCTGATCGTCACGCCCTACACGCTGCGCCTGGTGATCGCCGCGCTGGTCGGCTTCGACCGCAGCGCCGAGCAGGCTGCGTTGTCGCTCGGCGCGAGCCAGGCCACGATGTTCAGGCGCATCACCTTGCCGATGATCCTGCCGGGCGTGACCGGCGGCTGGATGCTGGCCTTCATCAACAGCTTCGACGAGGTGACGATGTCGATCTTCGTGACCGCGCCCAGCACCGTGACGCTGCCGGTGCGCATGTACATGTACGCCACCGAATCCATCGATCCGCTGATGGCCGCGGTGTCGGCGCTGATGGTGGCGGTGACGGCCTGCGCCATGGTGCTGCTCGACCGCGTCTACGGGCTGGACCGCGTGCTGGTGGGGCGCCGATGAGCAGCACCAGCAAAGCACTTCTGCACCGCGTGGCCGAGGCTGGCCGCGCTGCCGTGGCCTTCACGCTCGACGGCCAGCCGGCCCGGGCCCTGGCCGGCGACACCGTGCTCACCGCGGTGCTGACCCAGTGCGGCCAGCTGCGCCGCAACGAGTTCAGCGGCACGCCGCGCGCCGGCTTCTGCATGATGGGCGCCTGCCAGGACTGCTGGATCCTGACGGCGGATGGCGGTCGGCTGCGCGCCTGCTCCACCTTCATCGAGGCCGGCATGGCATTGCTCACCGGCGGGGAGCCTGCATGACGGCAGAGGCCTTGCCGCAACCCGTGATCGTCGGCGCCGGCCCGGCCGGCGTGCGCGCGGCCCAGGCCCTGGTCGCGCACGGCCTGCGGCCGGTGCTGATCGACGAAGCCGGCCGTGCCGGCGGCCAGATCTACCGCCGGCCGCCGGCGAACTTTCAGCGTTCCCCCGAGACCCTGTACGGTTTCGAAGCAGCGCGCGCCACCGCCGTGCACGCCGCGCTGGACGGGCTGCAGGACCGCATCGACTACCGGCCCGACAACCTGGTGTGGAACGCCCAGGGCGGCCTGCTCGACGTGCTGCACGGCCCGAGCCGCACGACGCGCAGCGTGCCCTACCGCCAGCTCATCGTGGCGACCGGCGCGACCGACCGCGTGCTGCCCGTGCCCGGCTGGACGCTGCCCGGCGTGTACACCTTGGGCGGCGCGCAGGTGGCGCTCAAGTTCCAGGGCTGCGCGATCGGCCGGCGCGTGGTCTTCATGGGCACCGGCCCGCTGCTCTACCTGGTGGCCTACCAATACGCGAAGGCCGGCGTCGAGGTCGCGGCCGTGCTCGACACCGCCCGCTTCGCCGACCAGTTCGCGGCCGTGCCCGCGATGCTTTCGCAGCCGGCCGTGTTTCTCAAGGGCCTCTATTACGTCGCCTGGTTGCGCGCCCGCGGCGTGGCGCTGCATGGCGGCGTCCGGCCGCTGCGGGTGCTGGGCGATGCGCGCGTGAGCGCCATCTCCTGGCACGACGGCACGCGCGAGCAAACGCTCGAATGCGACGCCGTCGGCTTCGGCTATGCCTTGCGCTCCGAAACGCAGCTGGCCGACCTGCTGGGCTGCCGCTTCGCCTTTGCGCCGATGCAGCGCGCGCATCTGCCCGAGCGCGATACGGCCGGCCGTTCCAGCGTGGCCGGCGTCTACCTGGCCGGCGATGGCGCCGGCATCATGGGCGCCGATGCGGCCGAATGGGCCGGCGAGCGCGCTGCGCTGGCCCTCCTGGCCGACCGCGGTGTGAAGGTGGATGCCGCGCGTGCGCAAGTGTTGGAGCGCAAGCTCGACAAGCTCAAGAGTTTCCGCGCCGGTTTGGAACGCGCCTTTCCCTTTCCGCAGGACTGGGCCTCCCATGCGCCCGACGCGCTGGTGGTGTGCCGCTGCGAGAACATCACGGCCGGCGAGCTGCGCGATACCGTGCGGACCTGCGGCGCCGACGAGATGAACCGCCTCAAGGCCTTGTCCCGCGTCGGCATGGGCCGCTGCCAGGGCCGCATGTGCGGCGCGGCGGCGGCCGAAATCCTCGCGCACGCGAGCGGCCGGCCGCTCGCGCAGGTGGGCCGGCTGCGCGGACAGGCGCCGATCAAGCCGATCCCGATCCAGCTGGCGAGCGCGCCGGCCGAAGGAGCGGCCGCATGAAGCAAACGCTGAAGACCGACGTGGCCATCGTCGGCGGCGGCATCGTCGGCGCCTCCGCCGCGCTGGCGCTGCGGCGCATGGGGCTGCAGGTGGCGCTGCTGGAGCGCGACTTCTGCGGCTCGCGCTCCAGCGGCGTCAACTATGGCGGCGTGCGGCGCCAGGGCCGGCCGCTCAACCAGCTGCCGCTGGCGCAGCGCGCGCATCGCATCTGGGGCCGGCTGCCGGAACTGATCGGCACCGACGGCGAGTACCTCCGCTCCGGCCATTTCAAGATCGCGCGCAGCGAGGCAGACCTGGCCTCGCTGGAGCACTACCGCGAGGCCAGCCGTGACTTCGATCTCGGCCTCGAACTGCTGTCGGGCCAGCGGCTGCGCGAGCGCTGCCCGTGGCTGGGCAGCCGCGCGGTCGGCGGCTCGCTGTGCGCGGAGGATGGGCAGGCCAATCCGCGCCTGGTGTCGCCGGCCTTCGCGCTGGCGGCCCGGCGCGCGGGCGCGCAAATCTTCGAACGCACGCCGCTCGACGAGGTGGCGCATGACGGCGAGGCCTTCATGCTGCGTTCGGGAAACGCGCTGGAAGTGCGCGCGCCGGTGATGCTCAACTGCGCCGGCGCCTGGGCCGGTGCCATCGCCAGCCGCTTCGGCGAGACGGTGCCGCTGCAGTCCAGCCATCCGGCGATGGCGGTCACCGAGCCGCTGCCCTATTTCATGGACTGGAGCCTCGGCGTGGAAGGCGGCGGCGTCTACTGCCGCCAGGTGAAGCGCGGCAACCTGGTGCTGGGCGGCGGCGCCGGCATCGCGCTCGACGCCGACCGCGCGCGCTCCGGGCGCGAGGCCATCGCCGCGCTGTCGGTGCAGGCGATCGAGCTGCTGCCCGCGCTGCGCCACGCCAGCTTCATCCGCACCTGGAGCGGTACCGAGGGCTACCTGCCCGACCGCCAGCCGGTGTTGGGCCTGAGCGCGACCACGCCGGGCCTGATCCACGGCTTCGGTTTTGCCGGCGCCGGCTTCCAGATCGGCCCGGCCGTGGGCGAGGTGCTGGCCGAACTGGCGCGCGACGGGCACAGCAGCACGCCCATCGAAGCCTTTGCCATCGAACGTTTTCTTTCCGTCGAAGCCGCCGTGCCCGCAACGGCTCACTGAAGTCTCCCTGACCCCACTCTCAAAGGAACCCACCATGTCCCGTTCTCGCCAACCCCAATCGATCCGCCGTGCACTCCTCGCCGTGGCTGCCGCCGCGGCGCTGGCCGGCGGCGGCGCGGCCAGCGCCCAGACCAAGACGCTGTACATCGGCATGAACGGCGGCACCATGGAGAAGGCGTACACGCAGTACGTGTTCCCGGCCTTCGAGAAGGCGAACAACGTGAAGGTGGTGGTGGTGCCCGGCACCTCGTCGGACATCCTGGCCAAGGCGCAGGCCAACAAGGACCGGCCGCAGATGCACGTGATGTTCCTCGACGACGGCATCATGGTGCGCGCCATCGGCATGGGCTTGTGCCAGAAGCAGCGCCCGAGCGCGGCGCTCAACGACATCTATCCGGCGGCCCGTTTCAAGGACGACATGGCGAGCGGCGTCAGCCTGGGCATGACCGGGCTGGCCTACAACAAGAAGATGTTCGCGGAGAAGGGCTGGGCCGCGCCCACCTCGTGGATGGACCTGGCCGACCCGAAGTTCAAGGGCAAGGTGGTGTTCCAGTCGATGTCCTCCTCGTCCTTCGGCCTGCACGGCTTTTTGATGTTCAACCGCATCCAGGGCGGCAACGACAAGAACGTCGAGCCCGGCTTCAAGGCCTGGCCCACCACCATCGGCCCCAACGTGCTCGAGTACATCCCCAGCTCGGCCAAGATTTCCGAGATGGTGCAGACCGGCGAGGCCGCGCTGTTCCCGCTCACGCCCACCGCGGTGGCCGCGTTGAAGACCAAGGGCATCCCGGTGGAGTACGCGCAGCCCAAGGAGGGCTCGGTGGTACTGATGGTGGGGCAGTGCGTGATCGCCAACAACAGCGAACCCGAGCTGGCGCAAAAGCTGGCCGAGTTCCTGCTGAGCCCGCTGGCGCAGGCCAACGTGCTTCAGTTCGGCAGCCAGATCCCGACCAACCCCAAGGCGCCGGCGGTGGGCGAGAGCGCGGCGCAGGTGGCCGAGATCAACAAGTGGATGAAGAACGCCGTGACCATCGACTGGGACAGCATCAACGCCAACCGGCCCGCCTGGAACGCGCGCTGGAACAAGACCATCGAGAAATAGGCGCTCCCCCAGGCTTCGCGCACTTCGTGTCGCTTCGCCAACCCCCTCACCGGGGGCAACACCAGCGGCCCGGCAAAGCCGGTTCCGCGGTGTTTCCCGAACAGGCCGCGCTGCGCGTATCTCCAGTTTTCAGGGCTGATCCCGAATCCAGCCGGCTGCCTTCTCCGCCATCATCAAGGTCGGGCTGTTGGTGTTGCCGCTCGTGATGGTGGGCATCGCGCCGGCATCGACCACGCGCAGGCCGTCGATGCCGCGCACGCGGAGCTTCGAATCGAGCACCGCCATCGGGTCGCCGTCGGCGCCCATCTTCGTGGTGCCGACCGGATGGAAGATGGTGGTCGCGATGTCGCCGGCCAGGCGCGCGAGCTCCTCGTCGCTCTGGTACTGAAGGCCCGGCTTCCATTCTTCAGGCGCGTACTTCGCGAGCGCCGGCTGGGCCGCGATGCGGCGCGTGACGCGCAGCGAATCGGCCGCCACCTTGCGGTCTTCGTCGGTGCTCAAGTAGTGCGGCGCGATCGCGGGCGCGTCCTGGAAGCGGTGGCTCTTGATGTGCACCGTGCCGCGGCTGGTCGGGTTCAGGTTGCACACGCTGGCGGTGAAGGCCGGAAAGGCGTGCAGCGGCTCGCCGAAGGCATCGAGCGAGAGCGGCTGCACGTGGTATTCGAGGTTCGGCCATTCGTGCTCGGGCGAGCTGCGCGTGAAGGCGCCGAGCTGCGAGGGCGCCATGCTCATCGGGCCGCTGCGTTTCCACAGGTATTCGAGGCCGATCTTCGCCTTGCCGTAATAGGAGGAGGCGAGCACGTTGAGCGTGGGCGCGTCCTTGATCTTGTAGACCGCGCGGATCTGCAGATGGTCCTGCAGGTTGGCGCCGACGCCCGGCGCATCGAGCACGACGTCGATGCCATGCTGGCGCAGCAGCTCGGCCGGCCCGACGCCCGAGAGCTGCAGGATCTGCGGCGAGCCGATGCTGCCCGCGCAGAGGATCACTTCGCGTGTCGCATGCGCCAGCACCATCTCGTGGCCGTCCCACACCTGGGCGCCGGTGCAGCGCCGGCTGCCGTCGGGCCGGGTTTCGACGACGAGGCGCGAGACCTGGGCGCCGGTCCACAGCTCGAAGTTGGGGCGGCCGTAGCAGGTCGGGCGCAGGAAGGCCTTGGCCGTGTTCCAGCGCCAGCCGTTCTTCTGGTTGACCTGGAAATAGCCCACGCCCTCGTTGCTGCCGCGGTTGAAGTCGGTGCTGTGCGGCACGCCGGCCTGCACCGCGGCCTCGGCGAAGGCATCGAGGATGTCCCAGCGCAGGCGCTGCTTCTCGACCCGCCATTCGCCGCCGGCGCCGTGCATCTCGTCGGCGCCGAGGTAGTGGTCCTCGTGCTTCTTGAAGGCGGGCAGGACCTGGTCCCAGCGCCAGGTGTCGTCGCCGGTGAGCGCGGCCCACTGCTCGTAGTCGCGCGACTGGCCGCGCATGTAGATCATCCCGTTGATGGAAGACGATCCGCCCAGCGTCTTGCCGCGCGGATAGCGCAGCGTGCGGCCGTTGAGGCCGGCGTCGGGCTCGGTGCTGTAGAGCCAGTCGGTGCGCGGATTGCCGATGCAGTAGAGGTAGCCGACCGGAATGTGGATCCAGTGGTAGTCGTCCTTGCGGCCGGCCTCGATCAGGAGCACGCGGCATTGCTTGTCGGCTGAGAGGCGATTAGCCATCAGCGCGCCGGCGGTGCCGGCGCCGATGACGATGTAGTCGAAGGTGGTGTCGCTCATTCGCGCCTTGTTTGTCTGTCTCTGGTCGTTCTTGTGAAGGGGTGCTGCAATGCGGCACCGAACGGTCGATTGTGGCAAACGCCCGTGCCTTGCGCCGATGGCCTACGCGAACGGGCGCCGATCGGGCGGTTTGCTGCAGACGCACACGGTTACGATGTTGCGTCCTCCATCTCGCAGACCGCCCGCCCGCTCCATCCATGTCGATCGCATCGTTGCCGACCGCCGACGCGCAAAACGCAGACCGCTTGCGTCCGCGCGTCGAGCAACGCGACGGGGAGGGCGGCAAATGGGCCGTCGCCAGCGGCTGCTGGACCGCGCTCTCGATGTCGTCGCGGCGCACCTGGGAGGCCCTGGCGAAGAATCTCGATGCCGTGCCGCCGCAGGACGACCGGGCCTGGGACCTGCGCCCCGTCGAGCAGCTCGACCACATCGGCGCCCAGCTGCTCTGGAACCACTGGCGCCAGGCCTGGCCGGCGCGGCTCGAAATGGACTCGCAGCACAAGGCCGTGCTGGACCAGGTGGCGCAGTACACCTGCAGCGCGCCGGCGGAGCCCGGCAAGACGCTGGCCGAGCATTTCCACGATTTCGCCCACAACGGCGCGCGCATCATGATGGTGGCGCGCGATTTCCTGGCGCTCGTCGGCCAGCTCACGCTCGACGTCGGCACGCTGCTGCGCGCGCCGCACCGTGCGCCCTGGCGCGACTTCTCGGGCCATCTCTACCATTTCGGCGCCACCGCGCTGCCCATCACCGCGCTGGTGGGCCTCTTGATCGGCGTGGTGCTGGCCTACCTGACCTCGCAGCAATTGCGCCAGTACGGCGGCGAAGCCTTCATCGTCAACATCCTCGGCCTGTCGCTGATCCGCGAACTCGGCCCGGTGCTCGCGGCGGTGCTGATTGCGGGCCGTTCGGGCTCGGCCATCACCGCGCAGATCGGCGTCATGCGCGTGACCGAGGAACTCGATGCCATGCGCGTGATGGGCATTCCGCATGGCTTCCGGCTCGTGATGCCGCGCGTGCTGGCGCTGGCGATCGCGATGCCGCTGATCAGCATGTGGACTTCGGCGGCGGCCCTGTTAGGCGGCATGGTCGCGGCCGATCTCACGCTGGACATCTCGCCGGCCTATTTCCTGTCGGCGCTGCCGCGCGCGGTGCCGATGACCAACATCTGGCTCGCGATGTCCAAGTCGGCCGTGTTCGGCGTCCTGATCGCGCTGATCGGCTGCTACTACGGCATGAAGGTGAAGCCCAACACCGAAAGCCTCGGGCGCGGCACCACCTCCTCGGTGGTGGCCTCGATCACGGTCGTGATCCTGGTCGACGCGCTCTTCGCTGTGCTCTTCAAGGGCGTGGGGTTCAGGGCATGAGCCGCCGGGCCGCTCCCAAGGCGAATACCGCAGCGCGCAGCGCGGAGGTTGTCCAATGAGCGAAGATCAGAAGACCAACATGGTCGAAATCCGCAAGCTGTGGACCGTCTTCGAGTCGCCCGAGGGCGACCAGGTGGTGCACCGCGACCTCGACCTCACGATCCGCAAAGGCGAGGTGCTGTCGCTGGTGGGCGGCTCGGGCACCGGCAAGACCGTGCTGCTGCGCCAGATCCTGGGACTCGAGCGGCCTTCGAGGGGCGAGGTCTCCGTGCTCGGTCATCCGCCGGGCCGGCTCAGCGCCACCGGCGCCGCCAACGTCGGCATGCTGTTCCAGCACGGCGCGCTGTTCTCGGCCTTCAGCGTGCTCGACAACGTCGCGTTCCCGCTGCGCGAACTCAAGCTCCTGCCCGACGACCTGATCCGCGATGCCGCACTGGTCAAGCTGCAGATGGTCGGGCTCGAGCCGCAGCAGGCGACCAAGAGCCCGGCCGATTTGTCGGGCGGCATGATCAAGCGGGTGGCACTGGCGCGCGCGCTGATCATGGATCCGCCGCTGCTCCTGCTCGACGAGCCCACCGCCGGCCTGGACCCCGAAAGCGCCGACGGCTTCTGCGACCTGTTGCGCGGGCTGCATCGCGAACTGGGGCTCACGGTGGTGATGGTCACGCACGACCTGGACACGCTGTTCGACCTCAGCACCCGCATCGCGGTGCTGGCCGATCAGCGCGTGATCGTCGCCGGCACGGCACGCGACGTCATCGCCTACCCGCATCCCTTCATCCACGAATACTTTCTCGGCGGCCGCGGCCAGCGCGCCATGGAGGCGCTCCACGAAGGCGTGCCGCCCTCGACCGTCTCGGGGCTTGCCGGCGCCGGCCGGACCCCACTCACTGAAAGGTAGCTGCCATGGAAAATAAGGCCCATGCCATCGCCGCCGGCGCCTTCGTGCTCGGCCTGATCGCCGCGATCATCGCGCTGGTGGTCTGGTTCACGCGCGACAACACGGTGCGCAACATCTACGAACTCTCGACCCGCGACCCGGTGAGCGGGCTGCAGCCGCAGGCGACGGTGCGCTACCGCGGCATCGCCGTCGGCAAGGTCGCCTCGATCGACTTCGATCCCAAGGTGAAGGGCAATGTGCGCGTGCGCATCACGGTCGACGAGCGCGTGCCGCTCACGACCTCGAGCTATGCCACGCTGAGTTACCAGGGCGTGACCGGCCTGGCCTTCATTGCGATCGACGACAAGGGCGAATCGCAGGTGGCGCTCACGCCGAACAACGACGATCCACCGCGCATCCCGCTCAAGCCCTCGGTGCTGGCGCAGCTGCAGGACCGCGGTGAGGCCATCATCAACCAGATCGACGAGGTGACGAAGAAGGCCAACACGCTGCTGGGCGACGACAACCAGAAACGCATCGCCGACGCGCTGGAAAACATCGCGCAGGCTTCGGCCAGCGCCAACCAGCTCACGCGCTCGCTCGACAACACGGTGAAGAACGGGCTCAACCCGACGCTGGCCACCTTGCCGCCGCTGGTGGACCGCACGAGGGATACCATGGCTTCGCTCAAGACGGCCGCCGGCGACGTCTCGCGCGTGGCCAACAACTTCAACGGCACCGTGAACCGGCTGAATGCGAAGGACGGCCCGATCGACCGGTTGGGCGACGGCACCAAGTCCCTGGCGCAGGCGGTCGACTCCTTCAACAGCGCCACGCTGCCGCGCGTGAACCGCGTCGCCGAGGACACCTCGCGCGCGGTGCGCCGCCTCGGCCGCGCGGCCGACGGCATCAACGACAACCCGCAATCGCTGCTGTTCGGCAGCGGCGGCGTGGTCGCCGGGCCGGGCGAGCCCGGATTTTCCGCGCCGGCCGCCGCGCCGGCGCGGCCTTGAAAGTGACGACCATGAACGACGTACTCCAGAACATGGCCGCTCGCGCAGCGCGGGCGCGCCTCTCGGCCGTCGCAGGCATCGCCGCCGTGCTGCTGACGGCGGGCTGCGGCGCCTTGCCCGACAAGCCCGCTCGCGCCACGCTGTACGACTTCGGCCCCAACCTCGCCGCATCCACGGCGCCGGCACCTGTCAATCCGCACGCGCTGCCGCTCATCGCGCTGGCCGAGATCGAGGCCGGCACGCGGCTCGAGGGCACGCAGCTGCTCTACCGCCTGGGCTATGCCGATGCCAACCAGCTGCGGCCCTATGGCCAATCGCGCTGGAGCCTGGCGCCGGCGCAGCTGTTGCACCAGCGCCTGCGCGACGCGCTGGCCGCGCGCCGCACCGTGCTCGGTCCGGAAGAGAGCGCCACCATCGCGCGCAGCGAGGGCAAGGTGCCCGACACGCTCAGGGTGTCGCTCGAGGAATTCAGCCACTACTTCGAATCGCCGACCCGGAGCGTGGGCCTGGTGCGCCTGCGCGCGACCCTGATCCGCAGCAATGCCGGCGGCGACCGCGTGCTCGCGCAGCAGAGCTTCATGGTGCAGCGGCCCGCGCCGAGCGCCGACGCGCCCGGCGGCGTGAAGGGGCTGGCAGCGGCGAGCGATGCGGCGGTGGCGGAACTGGTGACATGGGTGGACCAGCCCCGCTGAGCAGAGGCCGGCCGCATGCACCGCATCGGTCTCATCTCCGACACGCATGGCCTGCTGCGGCCCGAGGCGCTCGCGTTCCTGCGCGGTTGCGAGCACATCGTGCATGGCGGTGATATCGGCGATGCGAGCATTCTCGAAGCGCTGGCCGCCATCGCGCCGCTGACGGCGGTGCGCGGCAACAACGACCGGGGGGCGTGGGCCGAGGCGGTGCCCGACACGGCGCTGGTCGAGTTCGGCGGCCTGCGTCTCTATGCGATCCACGATCTCGCGCAGCTCGACATCGACCCGGCCGCCGCGGGCGTCCGGGTGGTGGTGTCCGGGCACTCGCATCGGCCGCGGACCGAAGAGCGCGATGGGGTTCTCTACGTCAATCCCGGCAGCGCCGGCCCGCGCCGCTTCAGGCTGCCGATTTCGGCGGCGGAGCTGAAGATCGATGACGGCGTGGTCACGCCGCGCATCGTCGAACTGGTGAAGGGCTAGGGCGCGCGCGCGAGCGCCGGAAACAGCGTGCCGAGCCCGTCGGCCATCACCTCGACCGCCAGCGCCGCAAGGATCAGGCCCATCAAGCGCGTCATCACGTTGATGCCGGTCTTGCCGAGCACGCGTGCGATCGGCTCGGCCAGCGAGAAGGTGAGGCCGGTCGCCAGCCCGATCACCATGCCGTAGCCGACCAGCACCGCGAGCTCCCAGAGGTGCTGCGTCTTCTCGGCATAGATGACCACGGTCGACATGGTGGCCGGCCCGGTCAGGAGCGGAATGGCGAGCGGCACCACCGCGATCGAGGCGCCCAGCGAGGCCTTCACTTCCGTGGCCCGGATCTCCTCCTTGTTGGTCTTGGATTCGGCCGGCTGCGCGTTGAGCATGCTGAGCGAGCTGATCAGGAGCAGCATGCCGCCGCCGACCTGGAAGCTCGCGATCGAGATGCCGAAGAAGGACAGCAACTGAAGCCCGAGCAGCGCGCAGACCGCGATGACCACGAAGGCGCTGAAGGCCGACACCCACGCGGTGCGTTTGCGCTGGGCCTCGGTATAGCCCTGCGTGTAGTGGATGAAGAAAGGCACGATCGCCAGCGGATTCACGATGGCCAGCAGCGTGATCATCGGCTTGACCAGGTCCATCGTCGGTGTTGCCATCACCTTCCGCCTGTCACGTCGAGAAAGGTGGCCGTCACGTAGCTCGCTTCTTCCGACAGCAGCCACACGATGCCGTTGGCGACCTCCTGGGCGCTGCCGGTGCGCTTCATCGGCACGGTGGGGGCGAGCTGGGCGGCGCGGTCGGGCAGGCCGCCCGAGGCATGGATCTCGGTGTCGATCAGGCCCGGTCGCACCGCGTTGACGCGGATGCCTTCGTCGGCGACCTCCTTGGCCAGCCCGATCGTGAAGCTGTCGATGGCACCCTTGCTGGCCGCGTAGTCGACGTACTGGCCCGGCGAGCCCAGGCGCGCGGCGGCGCTGGAGAGATTGACGATGGCGCCGCCGCTGCCGCCGTGCTTCGTGCTCATGCGCCGCACCGCCTCGCGTGCGCAGAGGAAGCTGCCGATCACGTTGATGCGCAGCATGCGGTCGAGCCGCGCCACGCTCATCTGGTCGACGCGCGCCTGCACGTCGACCACGCCGGCGTTGTTGACCAGCGCCGTGAGGCGGCCGAACTTCGCATCGACTTTCTCGAACATCGCGAGCACCTGCGCCTCGTCGCCGACGTCGGCCTGCACGCTGATCGCGCGGCCGCCGCCGTCGCGGATCGTGCGCACCACCTCGTCGGCGGCCAGCGAGTTGCTGGCATAGTTGACGGCCACCGCGAAACCGCGCTGCGCGGCCAGCAGTGCCGTCGCGGCACCGATGCCGCGGCTGCCGCCGGTGATCAAGAGCACCTGGTCCAAATCCCACCTCCTGCACGAAAGCCGTGCCTCAGTTAAAACCGTGCGCACGATTACATCATCGGGAGCGGCTTGTGACCCACACCATCGACTACTACTTCACGCCCCAGAGCCCCTGGGCCTACCTGGGGCATGCGCGCTTCGCTGCGCTCGCCAAGTCCAACGGCGCCACGGTGCGGGTGCGGCCGGTCGATCTCGGCGCCGTGTATCCGGTCTCGGGCGGCCTGCCGCTCGGCAAGCGCGCACCGCAGCGCCAGGCCTACCGGCTGCTGGAGCTGGCGCGCTTCTCGCGCCACCTCGACATTCCGTTGAACCCCAAGCCCAAGTTCTTTCCGGTCGCTGCCGACGACGCGGCGAAGCTCATCATCGCGGTCGACCTGCACGACGGCACCGAGGCCGCGATGAAGCTCTGCGGCGCCGTGTTCGCCGCGGTCTGGGTGCAGGAGCGCAACATCGCCGATCCCAAGGTGCTCGAAGTGCTGGTCGGCGAATGCGCCTTGCCGGCCAAACGATGCGAGCAGTCGCAAAGCCAGACGGTCCAGGAGCGCTACGAGGACTACACGCAGCAGGCCATCGACGCCAAGGTGTTCGGTGCGCCGAGCTACGTGATCGACGGCGAGATCTTCTGGGGCCAGGACCGGCTGGATTTCGTCGAACGCGCATTGATTCAACAACCATCCACCTCAGGAGCATGACCATGGGCCAGTTCATCGATCTCACCGCCAAAGACGGCTTTGGCTTTCCGGCCTACGTGGCGGAACCCGCGGGCAAGCCGAAGGGCGCGATCGTCGTGGTGCCGGAAATCTTCGGCGTCAACTCGCACATCCGATCGGTGGCCGACGGCTATGCGGCCGACGGCTATCTCGCGGTCTCGCCCTCGACCTTCCATCGCGTCAAGCCGGGCGTCGAACTGGGCTACAGCGACGAGGACATGAAGGCCGGCTTCGAGCTCAAGACCGCCGTCGAGGCGCTGCCGGCACCGGGCGTGCTGCAGGACATCCAGGCGGCGGTGGAATACGCGGCCCGTGCCGGCAAGGTCGGCATCGTCGGCTACTGCTGGGGCGGCCTGCTCACGTGGCGCGCATCGGCGAAGGTCTCCGGCCTTGCGGCGGCGGCGCCTTACTACGGCGGCGGGATGACGGCGCCGGAGGAGAGCGCGATCCAGCCCAAGGTGCCGGTGCTCGCCCATTTCGGCAACAACGACCACTGGATTCCGCTCGACACCATCGAGGCCTTCAAGAAGGCCCACCCGGAGGTCGAGGTGCATGTCTACGAATCCGGCCACGGCTTCAATTGCGACCAGCGGGGCTCGTACAACGCCGAGGCCGCCAAGCTGGCGCGCGAGCGCACGCTGGCCTTTTTTGCGAAGCACGTCGGCTGAGCGGGGGTATGGCGTGACGCGGCATCTGATGCGTTGGGTGCCGGCCTTGCTGGCGGCTGCCGCGTTCGGCGCGCAGGCGGCCGATTACGGCGGCCCGCTGTTCGACACCCACCTGCACTACAACCAGGAAGCCTGGGACGGCGACACCGGCCCGTACCCGCCCTCCGAAGCCCTGGCGCGCATGCAGCGCAACGGCGTGAAAGCCATCATCGCCAACTCGCGGCCCAACGCCGGCACGCAGACGCTGGCCGCGGCGCGCGAGACGCGCGAGGCCGGCGTGACCGTGGTGCCCTTCGTGCGGCTCTACCGGAATCGCGACGACTACGGCAACTGGTTCCGCGACGAGAGCATCTACGAGATGGTGCAGGCCGAACTGGCGCGCGGCACGGCGAGCGGGCCCTACCGGGGGCTGGGGGAGTTCCATCTCTACGACAGCGCCAACGCCAACGGGCCGGTCGCCAGGAAGCTGATCGTTCTGGCGGAAGAAAAGAAGCTCGCGGTGCTGGCGCATGTCGACGACGTCGCGATCGATCTGCTGATGGCGCACGCGCCATCCAAGGGAAAGGCGCTGCGGCTCATCTGGGCCCACACCGGCATCGGCGGCGCGCCGGTGGCGCGCGTGCAGGCCCTGCTGGAGCGCTATCCGCTGCTGATGGGCGAGCTCTCCTACCGGCCGGGCCTCACCTGCGAGGGCGGCACGCTGTGCCCCGAGTGGCGCGCGTTGATCCTCAAGTATCCGGAGCGTTTCCTGGTCGGCTCCGACACCTGGGTCAACCAGCGCTGGAGCGCCTACGACGAGATCATGGGCGGCTATCGCCGATGGCTGGGTGACGTGCCGCCCGAGGTGGCGCAGCGCATCGCGTGGGGCAACGCGGCGGCGCTGTTCGGTCTGCGCTGAACCCTGTCGTCAGGCGCTCACCGGCTGACGCACCCGCCTGGCAGGCTTGACGGCGGCGGCCTCGGGAGGAGCCAGCGCCGCTGCCGATTTCCGCACGCGGTCCTCGAGGAAATCCAGCAGGGCGCGCAGCGCCGCGCTGTTGTGGCGGCGCTGCGAATAGGCCGCGTAGAGCCACAGGTCGCGCGGCATGTATTCCTTCAGCACCGGCACCAGCGCGCCGCGCTCGACATGCGACTGCGCCATCATCGCCGGCACGCAGACGGCGCCGAGTCCGGCGAGCGCGGCGCCGATCAGCGGCGCGGCATCGTTGGCATCCATGCGGCTTTGCACCGGCACGATGTAGGGCTTGCCGTCGACCTCGAAGGGCAGGTGCGGCGCGCCCTCGGCGAGCGAGTAGGTCAGCACGTCGTGACTGCGCATGTCGTCGGGTTTCTTGGGCAGGCCGCGCCGGGCCCAGTAGGAAGGCGCGGCGCACAGCACCAGGTCCATCTGGCGCAGGCGCCGCACGATCAGGTTCTCGTCGCGGATACGCCCGAGGCGCAGCGCGATGTCCACGCCTTCCTCCACCAGATCGATCACGCGGTTGCTCAGGTGCAGGCTCACATGAACGTCGGGATAGGTCTTGATGAACTCGCTCAGGATGTCCGGAAAGGCGCTCTGGGCGAACCCGTGCGGCGCCGTGATGCGAAGCCGCCCGCGCGGATGGCCCGCATGTTCCTGCAGCTCGCTCTGCGTGAGCTCGACCATCTCCATCAGCGGCTTGCTGCGCTCGAGCAGCAGTTGACCGGCATCGGTCAGGCTGACCGAGCGCGTGGAGCGGTTGAGCAGGCGCACCCCGAAGCGCTCTTCGAGCTGCGCGACGTATTTGCTGACGGTGGCCTTCGAGGTGCCCAACACCTTGGCAGCGCGGGAGAAGCTGCCGCGTTCGGCAACTTCACGAAAGGCTTTCAGCAGGTCCAGGCCGTCCATCGGGCTTCCATTGTTTCAATTTCGTGAATGCGGTGGTTCAGAAAGCCAAGGGTTTTTACCTAGATTCAGGCGCAAACTTCATCCCACACCAACCAAAGGAGATTGAAATGAAGACCTCGAAGATCATCGCCGCCGCCGCTCTCTCGATTCTCGCCGCTGCCGGCGCACAGGCCGAAACCTATGACGGCGTGCACTCGCTGGTATCGGCCAACAGCCGCGCCGAAGTGAATGCCCAGGCGGTCGTCGCTGCCCGCAGCGCAAACCCGTATGCCGAAGGCTACGTCGCGGGTCCCACGACGGTTCTGGTGAGCGCTCGTGACCGTGCCGAGGTTCGCGCCGAAGCCGTGGCCCATGCCCATAGGCCGAACCAGAACGTGCGCCGCGAATCCTTCGCCGGCAGCGTGATTCCGTCGCAGTTCTCGAACCCGCGTTTCGTGACGACGCGCCAAGCCGGGCTGTAATTCGCCAGCTCGCGCGACGAGCGACAAAGCCGGGCCATGCGAAAGCATGGGCTCGGTTTTTTATTGTTTCGATCCCGGAAACGCGGTGTCTCTTTTCTAGGTAATTTCCCGAGGTCATTCCACCGGAAACTTCGTCGCACAGGCCAGCCATCCCGCGAGCCTGGTCAGCAACCACTCCGACGAATTCCAAAGGACCTGAAATGAAGACCTCGCAAATCATCGCCGCCGCCGCTCTCTCCCTTCTGGCCGCTGCCGGCGCCCAGGCCGAAAGCTACGAAGGCGTTCAAAAGTCGGTGTCGGGCATGAACCGCGCCGACGTCGAAGCCGAAGCCGTCCGTGCGGCTGCCGCTCCCAACCAGAACGTGACGCGCGGTTCGCGTGGCGCCGATCCCTTCACCTCGGTGGCTGATTCGGCGGCTGTGCGTGCCCAAGCCGTCGCCACGGCGAATGCGCCCGACCAGAACGTGACCAGCGGCTCGCGCGTCAACAGCCGCGTGATCTCGACCATGCCCAACCGCGCCGCCACGCTCCAGCAAGCGCAGAAGGAAGGCACCCCCGCGGCCAAGTAAATTCGCCGACCCCACAGAAGGACCGGGCAGCGCTAGTGCGCTGCCCGGTTTTTTGTTTATCTGCTTCGGGCCAGGTAGCGCTTGCGCCAGAACACGACCACCAGCAGCAGCGCGATCACGGCCATCGAGGCCATGGCGATCCAGAAGCCGTCGGCCTTGTGCACGAGCGGGATGAACTCGAAGTTCATGCCGAAGATGCCGGCAATCAGGTTGAGCGGAAGAAAGATCGCCGTGAGCGCCGTGAGCACCCGCATGATGTCGTTGGCGCGGTGGCTCTGCACGCTGAAGTGCATCTGCACGGCGGTCTCGGCGTTCTGTTCGAGCCGCCGCACGTGGTGCACCACGCGCTGGATGTGCTCGAGCACGTCGCGGCTGCGCACCATGATCAGTTCGCGTTCGCGCAACGCGGCCGCTCCTTCGGGCGGCGGCAGGGTTTCGAGCGCATCGATCCAGTCCTGGATGGCTGCGCGCTGGTCTTCGCAAATCTCGTCCAGGTGGTGCAGCGATTGGCGCGCATCCATCAGCGCGCTCCAGTTCGTGAAGCGGCTGCGGGGGTCGATCAGCTCGGCCTGCCAGTGGTCCAGCTGCCGCGTCAGCTCGCGCCGCAGGTCGAGGTAGGCGTCGACGATCAGGTTCACCACGCGCAGCATCAGGTCGGCAGGATTCGGCGGCACGCGCGTGGAAACGGCGCGGACGTCGAGCGCCGGGGCAGCCGCACCGCCGCGCCCCTCCGAGGCCGCAGCGGCCAGCAGGCGGGCGGCAAAGGCATCGCGCACCGCGCCGTCTTCCGGATGGACGGACAGCAGCACGCGGTCGAAGACCGCAAAGCCGACCGGCCGCGTATCGACGCGCCGCAGCACCGGCGGGCCGCCGCGCGCCAGCGTCGGCTCGGCGCTCTTCGGCGCCGTGCCGTTGGCAGCCGCGAGCCGGCGAAAGACCAGCACGTCGTACTGCGAGGTGTAGTCGTAGTGCGAGGGCAACTGGTCGTTGACCAGGTCGGCCACATGGAGGTCGACCAGCTGGGTGCCGCAGAGCGACTGCAGGATGCCCTGCACCTCGGCGAGCGAGCTGCGGAATTCGTCCCGCGTGAGCGAAATCCACAGATAGCCGCTGGCGCAGGCGCCGGGCACGGCCATCGGCGCGAGCGCCTCGTGTTCGGTGATTCGCGAGCCGCTGATTTCGAAGACGCGCATGGTGCCCGACCGGTCCGCTACTGTTGCTGCAGCAGCCGGGCGGTATCGAGCGCGAAGTAGGTGAGCACGCCGTCGGCGCCGGCGCGCTTGAAGGCCAGCAGGCTTTCGAGCATCACGGCATCGTGGTCGAGCCAGCCGTTCTGCGCCGCGGCCTTGAGCATCGCGTACTCGCCGCTGACCTGGTAGGCGAAGGTCGGGACCTGGAACGCGTCCTTCACCCTGCGCACGATGTCGAGGTAGGGCATGCCGGGCTTCACCATCACCATGTCGGCGCCCTCGGCGATGTCGATCGCCACCTCGCGCAGCGCCTCGTCGCTGTTGCCGGGGTCCATCTGGTAGACCTTCTTGTTGCTCTTGCCGAGGTTGGCTGCCGAGCCGACGGCGTCGCGGAAGGGGCCGTAGAAGGCGCTCGCGTACTTGGCGCTGTAGGCCATGATCCGCGTGTGGATCTGGCCGGCGGACTCGAGGGCGCTGCGGATCGCGCCGATGCGGCCGTCCATCATGTCGCTAGGCGCCACGATGTCCACGCCGGCTTGCGACTGCACGAGCGCCTGCTTGACCAGCACCTCGACGGTCGGGTCGTTCAGGATGTAGCCGGTGTCGTCGAGCAGGCCGTCCTGGCCATGGCTGGTGTAGGGGTCCAGCGCCACGTCGGTCATCACGCCCAGTTCCGGGAAGCGTGACTTGAGGGCGGCCACCACGCGCGGGATCAGGCCCTCGGGGTTGAAAGCCTCGTCCCCGGCCGGCGTCTTGAGGCCGGCATCGATCACCGGAAACAGCGCCATCACCGGGATGCCTGCCGCCGCGCACTGTTCGGCGACCGGCAGCAACAGATCCAGGCTGAGCCGGTCGACGCCGGGCATCGAGGGCACGGCGTCGCGCCGCCTCTGGCCTTCCTGCACGAACACCGGGTAAATCAGGTCGTGAACGCTGAGCGTGTGCTCACGTACGAGATTGCGTGTGAAGGCATCGCGGCGCAGCCGGCGCGGTCGGCCCGCAGGAAAAGGAGCGTGGAGGGTCATGCGGAAAATTGTGCCTGAAGTGCCGGGATTGCCCTCTGATACAGCCCCTCGAGCGGTCTTTCCGCGGCTTCGGTGCAGTAATACGTTGGAACTATGTGCTCTACCAATTCGGGGAAAAAGATTAGAACTCGCTTGATAGGTTGTAATGCCTTTGCTAAATTCCGCGTTGGGCGGCTTGCCGCCCCCCGCTTTTCCTCCCTGAGCGGGTGCCTTGATGTGTGACAGCAAAAGGGCTTCCCAGCCCGGCGTTTTGACGCCGGGCTTTTTTTTTGCCCCTTTCAATCGCCCTGCGCCAATGGGGCGCGCCACTAAACTGCCGCCATGCTCTGGGTCAAATCACTGCACATCGTGTTCATTGCGAGCTGGTTCGCGGGACTGTTCTATCTGCCGCGCATCTTCGTGAACCTGGCGATGGTGGCGCCCGAATCCGTGGCCGAACGCGCGCGGCTGGTTCTCATGGCGCGCAAGCTGTTCCGGTTCACCACTTTCCTGGCCGTGCCGGCGCTCGGCTTCGGGCTCTGGCTCTGGCTCGGCTATGGCATCGGACGCGGTCCGGGCAACGGCTGGATGCATGCCAAGCTGGCCCTGGTGCTGCTCGCGATCGGGTATCACCATGCCTGCGGGGTGCTGCTGCGCAAGTTCGTCTCGGGCGCAGACCGGCGCGGCGAGCGCTGGTACCGCTGGTTCAACGAAGTGCCGGTGCTGCTGCTGCTCGGGATCGTGGTGCTGGTCGTGGTCAAGCCGTTCTGAGCACGGTGGGAACCCAGCACAAGTCCGCCGCACTGCCTCTCGCGCTCGCCTATGCGGCGCTGATCGTCTACGCGAGTCTCTATCCCTTCGCCGACTGGCGCGACCAGGGCATCGCGCCCTGGGCCTATCTGGCGGCGCCGTGGCCCAAGTACTGGACCGGCTTCGACTTCGGGGTCAACGTCGCGGGCTACATGCCCTTCGGTTTCCTGGCGGCGATCGCGGTACTGCGAACTCGGCCGGGCGTCGGCGTGGCGGGCGCGGTGCTGCGCGCCACGGCGGCCGGCGCCGCGATCGCTTTCGCCATGGAGACCTTGCAAAGCTACCTGCCCTCGCGCATTCCCTCCAATGTCGACCTCGGACTGAACAGTGCGGGTGCGCTGGCGGGCGCCGTGCTCGCGGCGGCGCTCGAGCGCTTCGGTGCCGTGGCGCATTGGCACCGGACCCGTTCCAACTGGTTCGTCGAGGAGTCGCGCGGCGCGCTGGTGCTGCTGGCGCTGTGGCCGCTGGCACTGCTGTTTCCGGCAGCGGTCACTTTCGGGCTGGGCCAGGTGTTCGAACGGCTCGAGGCGGCGATCTCGGAATGGCTCCTCGACACCCCATTCATCGACTGGATGCCGGTGCGCCAGTTCGAGCTCGAGCCGCTGGTGCCCGGCGTCGAACTGCTGTGCGTCATGCTGGGAGCGCTGGTGCCCTGCCTGCTGGCCTTCCTGGTCACGCGCTCGATCTCTCGCCGGGCCGTCCTGCTGCCGCTGGTGCTTGTGGCCGGGATGGCGGCCACTGCCTTGTCGGCCGCGCTGAGCTACGGCCCCGAGCACGCCTGGGCCTGGCTGAGCCTGCCGGTGCAGGTCGGCATCGTGGCCGCGCTGGTTCTGGGCGTGCTGCTGCTGCCCGCGCCGCGCCGGTTCTGTGCAGGCTTGCTGCTGATCGCGCTCGTGGTTCACCTGAGCCTGCTCAACCAGGCGCCCGAGAGCGCTTATTTCGCACAAACCTTGGCGACCTGGGAGCAGGGGCGCTTCATCCGTTTCCACGGGCTCGCGCAGTGGCTGGGCTGGCTTTGGCCCTTCGCCACGCTGGCCTACGTGCTGGCCGCGCTGTCGCGCCGGACGCGGCCGGCGTAGTCCATACCCCGGCGCCCAGTGTTCGCGTCGCACGCTCAATAGAATGGTTTGATGTCCAATTCCAGCATCCCGCCGCCGCGCGGCTACTACGCTCGGCACATCTTCTTCTGCCTGAACGAACGCAAGAACGAAGAGGACTCCTGCTCGAAGCACAACGCCCAGGCGGGCTTCGATCGCTGCAAGGCCCGCATCAGGGAGGCCGGACTGGCCGGGCCCGGCAAGGTGCGCGTCAACAAGGCGGGCTGTCTCGACCGCTGCGCGGGCGGGCCGGTGGCGGTGGTCTATCCGGAAGCCGTCTGGTACACCTTCGTCGACGAGGACGACATCGACGAGATCGTCGAATCGCATCTGAAGAACGGCAAAGTGGTCGAGCGGCTGCTGTTGCCGCCCGGGGTGGGGCGCTGATGAATTCCAGAACCGAAAAAATCCAGCTGAAAGGCGCCGCGGGCGCCATCGAAGTGCTGCGCGACGCGGCGGCCGCGGGCTCGCCGGCGCTCGGCGTGGCGGTGATCGCCCATCCCCATCCGCTCTTCGGCGGCACCATGGACAACAAGGTGGTGCAGACGCTGGCGCGCGCCTTCGTTTCGTGCGGATGGACCGCCGTGCGCTTCAACTTCCGCGGTGTCGGCGCCAGCGAAGGGGCGCACGACGAAGGGCGCGGCGAGCGCGACGACATGCTGGCCGTCGTCGAGCAGTTGGCGCCCGAGGGGCCGCTGGCCATCGCCGGCTTCTCGTTCGGCGCCTTCGTGGCGAGCTGCACGGCCGAGAAGCTCTGGGCGACGAGGGACATCCGGCACCTGGTGCTGGTCGGCACGGCCGCCTCGCGCTTTTCCGTTGCTACGTTGCCGGCGGAGGCGCACGAACGCACGCTGGTCGTGCACGGCGAGCACGACGACACCGTGCCGCTCGCTGCCGTGATGGACTGGGCGCGGCCGCAGTCACTTCCTGTCACAGTCGTTCCCGGAGGCGGTCATTTCTTTCACGGACAATTGCCGCTGCTCAAAAGTCTGGTCGTCCGCCACCTGCGCGCGGGCTAGTTTTTCGTCTCTTCGCATCCCCATGAATTGTTTTCTCGACGCGCTGCGCGCGCTCGCGGTGGCCGCTGCCGCATCCTTCTGCATGGTCGTCCACGCCCAGGTGCCGGCGCCGCCCGAAGTCGCGGCGCGCAGCTACCTGCTGCTCGACATCACGGCCAACCAGCTGCTCGCGCAAAAGGACATCGACAGCCCGGTCGAACCGGCCTCGCTCACCAAGCTGATGTCGGCTTATCTGGTGTTCGACGCGCTCAAGGCCAAGAAGATCAGCCTGCAGCAGACCTTGCCGGTCAGCCCGCGCGCCTGGAAGATGCCCGGCTCGCGCATGTTCATCGACCCCAAGATGCAGGTGCCGGTCGAAGACCTGGTCAAGGGCTTGATCGTCCAGTCGGGCAACGACGCCACCGTCGCGCTGGCCGAAGGCGTGGGCGGCACGGTCGAGCATTTCGTCGAACTCATGAACGAGCAAGCCAAGGCGCTCGGCATGAAGAACACCAGCTACAAGAATCCCGAAGGCCTCACGGCGCCGGGCCATAGCACCACGGCGCGCGACCTCAGCATCCTGGCGACGCGCCTGATGCGCGACTTTCCGGAGTATGTGCACTACTACGCCATCAAGAAGTACCGCTATCCCGGCACTCCCTCGACCAACGACACCAACCGCAATCTGCTGCTGTTCCGCGACCCGACCGTCGACGGCCTCAAGACCGGCCACACCGATGCGGCCGGCTACTGCATGATCGTGACCTCGAAGCGCGATTTCCCGAACCTCGGCGGCGGCCGGCGCCTGCTGTCGATCGTTCTGGGCGCGGCGAGCGAGAACGCACGGGCCAACGAGTCGCAGAAGTTGCTGAACTGGGGCTACACCGCTTACGACGCGGTTCGCCTGTTCGACGCCAACCAGGCGGTGGCGACGCCGGCGGTCTGGAAGGGCAAGGAAAACACCGTCAAGCTGGGCCGTCCCGAGGCGATCGTGGTAGCGGTCCCGGCCGGCTCGGCGAGCAAGATCAAGACGCAAGTGGCACGGCCAGACCCGTTGGTCGCGCCGTTCTCCCGCTTCCAGCCGATCGGCTCGCTCAAGATCACGCTGGCCGACCAACCGGTCGCCGAAGTGCCGCTCGTGGCGCTGGAGCCGGTCGAGCAAGCTGGCGTGCTGGGCCGCGCCTGGGACGCCGTCCGGCTCTGGATCAAGTGAGGTCGGCGCCCCTGCGCAGCTGAAATTGCGGCGTCACGGCCGCACTGCTATACTCGTGGGCTTTTCGGAAAAATCCGAAGGGATTCACGTTTTCGTCATCTCCCGGCCCCTTGTGTCACGACAAGGATTCTTGCCGGGGTGTTTTGGGACTTATTCATTCATGCCAACCATCAATCAACTGGTGCGTCAGGGTCGCGAGGTCGAAAAGATCAAGTCGAAGAGCCCTGCCATGCAGAACTCGCCGCAGCGTCGCGGCGTCTGCACCCGGGTCTACACCACGACCCCGAAAAAGCCGAACTCGGCGCTGCGGAAAGTCGCCAAGGTGCGCCTGACCAACGGCTTCGAGGTCATTTCCTACATCGGCGGCGAAGGCCACAATCTGCAGGAACACAGCGTCGTGCTGGTTCGCGGCGGTCGTGTCAAGGACTTGCCCGGTGTGCGCTACCACATCGTGCGCGGTTCGCTGGACCTGCAAGGCGTGAAGGATCGCAAGCAGTCGCGTTCCAAGTACGGCGCGAAGCGCCCCAAGAAGGCTTAAGGCTTTCTGTCGTTCAACGGTGTTCGGCGTGCCCTGGCAGGCGCATCGGACGAAGTGACCCGCTGTTGGGTCGAGTAAGTGAGAGTTCTTGTTGGCTCTCGCGGTGCCGGAAACGGTGCCAACTGAAGCAAAGAGGTTAGAAAAATGCCACGTCGTCGCGAAGTCCCCAAACGTGAAATCCTGCCGGATCCCAAGTACGGCAATGTCGAGCTGTCCAAATTCATGAACGTGATCATGGAAGGCGGCAAGAAGGCGATCGCCGAGCGCATCATCTATGGCGCGCTCGACCAGATCGAGAAGAAGAACCCGGGCAAGGACCCGGTCGAAGCCTTCACCATGGCCATCAACAACGTCAAGCCGATGGTCGAAGTGAAGTCGCGCCGCGTCGGCGGTGCGAACTATCAGGTTCCGGTCGAGGTGCGCCCGGTGCGTCGCCTGGCGCTGTCGATGCGCTGGATCAAGGAAGCCGCCCGCAAGCGCGGCGAGAAGTCGATGGCCCTGCGTCTGGCCAACGAACTCATGGAAGCCACGGAAGGCCGTGGCGGTGCCATGAAGAAGCGCGATGAAGTGCACCGCATGGCCGAAGCCAACAAGGCCTTCAGCCACTTCCGCTTCTAACAACAGCCCACTAGTCAGACAGGCTGGAAGCCCGACCCACCGAATGCGGTGGGCGGGCTTTCATCCGTTAACGGAGTAATTTTCATGTCCCGCAAGACCCCCATCGAGCGCTACCGCAACATCGGTATTTCTGCGCACATCGACGCCGGCAAGACCACCACCACCGAGCGCATCCTGTTCTACACCGGTGTGAATCACAAGATCGGTGAAGTGCACGATGGCGCCGCCACGATGGACTGGATGGAGCAGGAGCAGGAGCGCGGCATCACGATCACGTCCGCTGCCACCACCTGCTTCTGGAAGGGCATGGGCGCCAACTTCGACGAACACCGCATCAACATCATCGACACCCCGGGCCACGTGGACTTCACGATCGAAGTCGAGCGCTCGATGCGCGTGCTCGACGGCGCCGTGATGGTGTACGACGCCGTCGGCGGCGTGCAGCCCCAATCCGAAACCGTCTGGCGCCAGGCCAACAAGTACAAGGTGCCGCGCCTCGCGTTCGTCAACAAGATGGACCGCACGGGCGCCGACTTCCTGCGCGTGCGCCAGATGATGGTGGACCGCCTGAAGGCCAATCCCGTCGTGATCCAGATCCCGATCGGCGCCGAAGACCGCTTCCAGGGCGTCGTCGACCTCGTCAAGATGAAGTCGATCATCTGGGACGAAGAGAAGGGCGTGACCTTCAAGTATGGCGAGATCCCCGCCGACCTGGCCGCCGTCTGCGCCGAGTACCACGAGAAGCTGGTCGAGGCCGCCGCCGAATCGAGCGAAGAGCTCATGAACAAGTACCTCGAAGGCACCGCGCTGACCGAGGTCGAAATCAAGGCCGGCATCCGCCAGCGCACCATCGCCGGCGAAATCCAGCCGATGCTGTGCGGCTCCGCGTTCAAGAACAAGGGCGTGCAGGCGATGCTCGACGCCGTCGTCGAATACATGCCAGCGCCGACCGACATTCCGCCGGTCAAAGGCATGGACGAAGACGAAACGCCGACGACCCGCAAAGCCGACGACAGCGAAAAGTTCTCGGCGTTGGCCTTCAAGCTCATGACCGACCCGTTCGTGGGCCAATTGACCTTCGTGCGCGTCTACTCGGGCGTGCTGACCAAGGGCGACAGCGTCTACAACCCGGTGCGCGGCAAGAAGGAGCGCATCGGCCGGATCGTGCAGATGCACGCCAACAACCGCGTGGAAGTCAGCGAAATCCGCGCCGGCGACATTGCCGCGTGCATTGGCCTGAAGGAAGTGACCACGGGCGAAACCCTGTGCGACCCCGCTGCCATCCTGACGCTCGAGCGCATGGTGTTCCCGGAGTCGGTGATTTCGCAGGCCGTCGAGCCGAAGACCAAGGTCGACCAGGAAAAGATGGGCATCGCGCTGCAGCGTCTTGCGCAGGAAGATCCGTCTTTCCGCGTCAAGACCGACGAGGAGTCGGGTCAGACCATCATCGCCGGCATGGGCGAGTTGCACCTCGAAATCATCGTGGACCGCATGAAGCGCGAGTTCGGCGTGGAAGCCAACGTCGGCAAGCCGCAGGTGGCTTATCGCGAAACCATCCGCAAGACGGTCGAAGATGCCGAAGGCAAGTTCGTGCGCCAGTCGGGCGGCAAGGGCCAGTACGGCCACGTCGTGCTCAAGATCGAGCCGCAGGAAGCCGGCAAGGGCTTCGAGTTCGTCGACGCGATCAAGGGCGGCGTGGTTCCTCGCGAATACATCCCGGCGGTCGAAAAGGGCGTGATCGAAGCGCTGGGCCAAGGCGTGCTCGCCGGTTATCCGGTGGTCGATGTCAAGGTCACGCTGCACTTCGGTTCGTACCACGACGTGGACTCGAACGAAATGGCCTTCAAGATGGCCGCGATCTTCGGCTTCAAGGAAGGCTGCCGCAAGGCCAGCCCGGTCATTCTCGAGCCGATGATGGCCGTGGAAGTCGAGACGCCTGAAGACTACGCCGGCAACGTGATGGGCGACCTGTCTTCACGTCGCGGCATGGTGCAGGGCATGGAAGACATGATGGGCGGCGGCAAGGCCATCAAGGCCGAGGTCCCGCTGTCGGAAATGTTCGGCTACTCGACCACGCTGCGTTCGATGTCGCAAGGCCGCGCCACTTACACGATGGAGTTCAAGCACTACGCCGAAGCTCCGCGCAACGTGGCCGAAGCCATTGTCGCTTCCCGCACCAAGTAAGAAGTTCTGTCTGCGACCGTGTGCCTCTCGTTGCCCGTGGCGAGAGAACCAGCAACATGGTGCAGACGTTAAACCATACACGGGCACTGCTCTTTCAAGGATAGAAAATGGCAAAAGGAAAATTCACCCGCACGAAGCCGCACGTGAACGTGGGCACGATCGGTCACGTGGACCATGGCAAGACCACGCTGACGGCGGCGATTGCGACGGTGCTGTCGACGAAGTTCGGCGGCGAAGCCAAGGCCTACGACCAGATCGACGCGGCGCCTGAAGAAAAAGCGCGCGGCATCACCATCAACACCGCCCACGTCGAATACGAAACGGCCAACCGCCACTACGCCCACGTCGACTGCCCCGGCCACGCCGACTACGTCAAGAACATGATCACCGGTGCCGCCCAGATGGACGGCGCCATCCTCGTGTGCTCGGCCGCCGACGGCCCCATGCCCCAGACCCGCGAGCACATCCTGCTGGCCCGTCAGGTCGGTGTGGGCTACATCATCGTCTTCCTGAACAAGTGCGACATGGTGGACGACGCCGAGCTGCTGGAGCTCGTCGAAATGGAAGTGCGCGAGCTGCTGGACAAGTACGAATTCCCCGGCGACGACACCCCCATCATCCATGGCTCGGCCAAGCTCGCCCTGGAAGGCGACAAGGGCAAGCTGGGCGAGGAAGCCATCATGAAGCTGGCTGACGCGCTGGACACCTACATCCCCACGCCCGAGCGCGCGGTCGATGGCACCTTCCTGATGCCCGTGGAAGACGTGTTCTCCATCTCCGGCCGCGGCACGGTGGTGACCGGCGCTGTGGAGCGCGGCGTCATCAAGGTCGGCGAGGAAATCGAGATCGTGGGCATCCGCCCGACGGTGAAGACCACCTGTACCGGCGTGGAAATGTTCCGCAAGCTGCTGGACCAGGGCCAGGCCGGCGACAACGTCGGCGTGCTGCTGCGCGGCACCAAGCGCGAAGAAGTCGAGCGCGGCCAGGTGCTGTGCAAGCCCGGCTCGATCAAGCCGCACACGCACTTCACCGCCGAGGTGTATGTGCTGAGCAAGGACGAAGGCGGGCGTCACACGCCGTTCTTCAACAACTATCGCCCGCAGTTCTACTTCCGCACGACGGACGTGACCGGCGCGATCGAGCTGCCCAAGGACAAGGAAATGGTCATGCCCGGCGACAACGTCAGCATCACCGTGAAGCTGATCAACCCGATCGCCATGGAAGAAGGCCTGCGCTTCGCGATCCGCGAAGGCGGCCGCACCGTGGGCTCGGGCGTGGTGGCGAAGATCCTCGATATCTGATTCGAGCGCACAAAGGAATCACCATGGCCACCAAGCAAAAAATCCGCATCCGCCTGAAGGCGTTCGACTACAAGCTGATCGACCAGTCGGCCGCCGAGATCGTGGACACCGCCAAGCGCACCGGCGCGATCGTCAAGGGCCCCGTGCCCCTGCCGACCCGCATGAAGCGTTTCGACATCCTGCGTTCGCCGCACGTCAACAAGACGAGCCGCGACCAGTTCGAGATCCGCACGCACCAGCGCCTGATGGACATCGTCGACCCGACCGACAAGACCGTGGACGCGCTGATGAAGCTCGACCTGCCGGCCGGCGTGGACGTCGAGATCAAGCTTCAATAAGAAACTTCGGTTACTTCACAAGAGCCCGCCCGCAGAAATGCCGGCGGGCTTTGTTTTTTGACACTTGGCTGTGGCATTCTCCGGGGGGGCGGCGATTGGCCGGGACGTGAACGCTCAGAGGGCGAAGATGAAGACTAGAACATGGCTCTTGCGGGCCTTTGCGGTGGCTGTCGCGGTGGTGCTTGGCGCATGTGGCGGCGGAGGCGGGGGCGGCGGCGGTTTTCCGATCGCGGGACTGCCGGGCGCGACGACCGTCACGCTGAACGGCACTGTTACTTTCGATTCGGTGCCGAATGCGACAGGGACGCTGAACTATTCGGCCATCGCGATCAAGCCGGTTCGTGGCGCTGTGGTCGAAGTCGTCAACGGCGCATCGGCGGTAGTGGCGACGGCGAGCACCGACGCCAGCGGCGCCTATTCCGTTTCCGTGCCTTCCAACACAACCGTCGTGGTGCGGGTCAAGGCCCAGATGCTGCAAACCGGCTCGGGCGCGAGCTGGGACGTCACAGTCCGCGACAACACCCAGTCCGACGCGATCTACGCGATGGAAACGCCCGCGTTTCCCACCGGCGTGGTGGCCACGCTCACGCGCGACGTCCACGCACCCTCCGGCTGGGACGGCACGAGCTATGCCTCGACCCGCGTCGGCGGGCCGTTCGCGCTGCTCGACACGATCTATACGACTCAGGCCAAAGTTCTCTCGGTGGCGCCGGGCACTGCCTTCCCGCTGCTGCGCGTGTTCTGGAGCGTCAACAACGTACCGGCGACGGGCAATCTGGCGCTGGGGCAGATCGGAACGACCTTCTTCACCAACAGGAGCACGGGCCGCGCCATCTACGTGCTGGGCAAGGAGAATGTCGATACCGACGAATACGACGCCCCCGTCGTGGCGCACGAGTGGGGGCACTACTACCAGTCGGCCTTCAGCCGCGACGACTCGCCAGGCGGCAGCCATTCCTTGAGCGAGCTGCTCGACCGGCGGCTGGCGTTTTCGGAGGGCTGGGGCAATGCTTGGTCGGGTATCGCGCTGGGACGCAGCAACTACACCGATTCCACCGGCCCGGGCCAGGCGCAGGGGGGCAACCTCAACCTGACCGCGGGCACGCCGACCAATCCTGGCTGGTTCCGGGAGGCGTCGATTCATTCGATCCTTTGGAACCTGAACAACCAGGTCGGCTTCAAGCCGATTCATGACACCCTGACCGCCACATCGTTCAAGAACGGCGTCGCGGTTACCTCTATTCATCCGTTCACTGGCGCCTTCAATTCTGCGGCGCCAGGCAGCGTCGGAGCCTTGAACGCATTGCTCGCCGGTCAGAGTATCAATGCAGCCTCGAACGATCCTTTCGGGGTGCAGGAAACGAACGGCAGCACCGTCGTTGGACTCCAGAGTTTTGCCTTGCCTATGTACAAAGCGGCCACTGTTGGGGGCGCCACGTCTGCTTGCGTGACCAACCAGGCGGGGGCGGGCAACAAGCTGGGCAGCTACGTCTACCTGCGGTTTACCGCCCCGGCGGGCAATCACCCGATCACGGTTACAGGGCCTCCCGCCGCGGATCCGGATTTCGTCGTTTACGCGGGACGCCAAATCGCCGAGGCCGACGGCCTAGGTGCGAGCGAAACCGCCACTGTCAGCCTCCCCGGTGGCGAGGCCGTTCTGGTCTTGAACGACTTCAACAACTCGTCGTCGAACACATGCTTCACCGTCACCATCAATTGAGGAGCGCATCCATGCGTGCATATCGCAGCTTGGCAGCCATCGTCGTCGCGTCGCTGGCGATGGGCGTGTCCTTGCAAGCCTGCGCCGACAGCAAGCCGGAGCGCAGTGCGCCCAAGATGACCGCGGCGCCGGCAAAGTCGAACGGCTCCGGCGTTTCCGTCCAGTACCGCGTCGACGGCACGCCGCAGGCCGGGAGTGCGGTTTCCGTCGTGCTGAGCTTCGACGGCATCACCGATCCCGCCGGCGCCTCGGTCCGCCTGACGGCCGAAGGGGGGCTCTCGCTGGTCGGCGCCGGAGGAACGCAGGCGCTGCCGGCCGGCCAGGCGACGACATTGACGGTCCAGGTCGTGCCCAGCGCCGAAGGCGTCGGCTATCTCCATGTGTTCACGACCCAGCGCGGCGCCACCAGCGCCACCTCGGTCCCCGTGCAGGTGGGCAAGGCCGCTTCCGCCATGCCCGCGAGCGACACGCTCAAGCAGACGCCGGACGGCGACAAGATCCGGTCGATGCCGGTGAAATAGGGCCCGCTGCGCGATTCCTTTCGGCCGCTTGCTCTTGCGGCCGTCCGCGGGCTATAATATTTGGCTCTGCCTAACTTGCGCCTTTTTGGTGTTCGTTGCGCAGAGCTTTATTAACCTTCTTCCGCATACCAAACGCTGTCGCCAATTGAAGTGGCAGCGGCGGGAGTTTTGGAGAAAAACCAATGAGTCTGAGCAACTCCCTCGGGTTGCTGGGCCGCAAGGTGGGGATGATGCGTCTCTTCACCGATGACGGGGATGCAGTTCCTGTCACGGTGGTGGATGTGTCCAACAACCGTGTGACCCAGATCAAAACCCAAGAGACCGATGGCTACGTCGCACTGCAAGTGACGTTCGGCTCGCGCAAGGCATCGCGCGTCACCAAGCCCGAAGCAGGTCACCTCGCCAAGGCTGGCGTCGAAGCCGGCGAAATCATTCAGGAATTCCGCGTGACGGCCGATACGGCAGGTCAGCACAAGGCCGGCGGCGTGATTGCCGCGGCCAGCGTGTTCGCGGTGGGCCAGAAGGTCGACGTGCAAGGCACCTCGATTGGCAAGGGCTACGCCGGCACCATCAAGCGCCACAACATGAGCTCGCAGCGGGCGTCGCACGGCAACAGCCGTTCGCACAACGTCCCCGGCTCCATCGGCATGGCGCAGGATCCGGGCCGCGTGTTCCCGGGCAAGCGCATGACGGGCCATCTCGGCGACGTCACCGTGACGACCCAGAACCTCGACGTCATCCGTATCGACGAAGCACGCCAGCTGCTTCTGATCAAGGGCGCGATCCCGGGCTCCAAGGGTGGCTTCGTCACCGTGCGTCCGGCCGTCAAGGCCAAGCCGCAAGCGGCTGAAGGAGCGAAGTAAATGCAACTCGAACTCCTGAACGAACAAGGCCAGGCCGCGTCGAAGTACGACGCCCCCGAGACCGTGTTCGGCCGTGACTACAACGAAGACCTGGTTCACCAGATCGTCGTCGCATTCCAGGCCAACGCACGCCAAGGCACGCGCGCCCAGAAGGACCGCGAACAGGTCAAGCACTCGACCAAGAAGCCTTTCAAGCAAAAGGGAACGGGCCGTGCCCGTGCCGGTATGACTTCCTCGCCGCTGTGGCGCGGGGGCGGCCGCATTTTCCCGAACATGCCCGACGAAAACTTCTCGCAGAAGATCAACAAGAAGATGTACCGCGCCGGCATGGCCTCCATCTTCTCGCAGCTCGCTCGCGAAGGCCGTCTGGCCGTGGTCGATTCGATCAAGGTCGACTCGCCCAAGACCAAGGCGCTGGCCGCCAAGTTCAAGGCGATGAATCTCGAGTCCGTGCTCGTGATCGCCGAGGAAGTCGACGAGAACCTGTACCTGGCCTCGCGCAACCTGGTGAACGTGCTCGTCGTCGAGCCGCGTTACGCCGATCCGGTGTCGCTGGTCCACTACAAGAAGGTGCTGGTCACCAAGGGCGCCGTCGACAAGCTCAAGGAGATGTTCGCATGAGCCGCATGAACCCGACTCCGCAGCAGCGTCAGTTCGACGAAGGTCGTCTGATGAGCGTTCTGGTCGCCCCGATCGTGTCCGAAAAGGCCACGATGGTCGGCGAGAAGTCGAACGCAGTCACTTTCAAGGTGTTGCAGGACGCCACCAAGCCCGAGATCAAGGCCGCCGTCGAACTGATGTTCAAGGTCCAAGTCCAGGGCGTGTCGGTGCTCAACACCAAGGGCAAGACCAAGCGCTTCGGCAAGTCCGTCGGCCGCCGCGACAACGTTCGCAAGGCCTATGTGACGCTGAAGGCCGGTCAAGAGCTCAATCTCGTTGGGGAAGGCGCTTAATCATGGCCGTCATCAAGATGAAACCCACTTCGCCGGGCCAGCGCGGCGCGGTGAAGATCTCGCGGGACCACCTCTACAAGGGTGCGCCGCACGCTGCCCTGCTGGAACCCCAGTTCCAGAAGGCCGGCCGCAACAACAACGGTCACATCACGACCCGTCACAAGGGTGGTGGCCACAAGCACCACTACCGCGTGGTGGACTTCGTGCGCAACAAGGACGGCATCCCGGCCAAGGTCGAACGCATCGAGTACGACCCGAACCGCACCGCCCACATCGCGCTCGTGTGCTACGCCGATGGCGAGCGCCGCTACATCATCGCCCCGCGCGGCCTGGAAGCCGGTGCAACGCTGTTGAGCGGGGCGGAAGCCCCGATCCGCGCCGGCAACACGCTGCCGATCCGCAACATTCCCGTGGGTTCGACGATCCACTGCATCGAACTGCAGCCCGGCAAGGGCGCGCAGATCGCCCGTTCGGCCGGTACCTCGGCCACGCTGCTGGCCCGCGAAGGCGTCTACGCCCAGGTCCGCATGCGCTCGGGTGAAGTTCGCCGCGTGCACGTCGAGTGCCGCGCGACCATCGGTGAAGTCGCCAACGAAGAACACAGCCTGCGCCAGCTCGGCAAGGCCGGTGTGAAGCGCTGGATGGGTATCCGCCCGACCGTTCGCGGCGTGGTGATGAACCCGGTCGACCACCCGCACGGCGGCGGCGAAGGCAAGACCGGCGAAGGCCGTCATCCTGTCGATCCGTGGGGCAATCTCACCAAGGGTTATCGCACCCGCAACAACAAGCGCACGCAGGTCTTCATCGTGTCGCGTCGCAAGAAATAAGGGACAGCACAATGACTCGCTCTCTCAAAAAGGGTCCGTTCGTCGACCACCACCTGGTGGCCAAGGCCGACAAGGCCGTGACGACCAAGGACAAGAAGCCGATCAAGACCTGGTCGCGCCGCTCGATGGTCTTGCCCGAGTTCATCGGCCTGACCATTGCCGTGCACAACGGCAAGCAGCACGTGCCTGTCTATATCACCGACCAGATGGTCGGCCACAAGCTCGGCGAATTTGCGCTCACGCGCACGTTCAAGGGGCACCCCGCGGACAAGAAAGTCCAGAAGAAGTAAGGAACGACCATGTCTGAAACACGTGCAGTCCTCCGCGGCGTCCGCCTTTCGGTCGACAAGGGCCGTCTGGTCGCCGACCTGATCCGCGGCAAGAAGGTCGATCAAGCGCTCAACATCCTGCAGTTCACGCAGAAGAAGGCCGCTGTGATCGTCAAGAAGGTGCTCGAGTCGGCCATCGCCAACGCCGAGCACAACGACGGTGCCGACATCGACGAACTGAAGGTCAAGACCATCTACGTCGAACAGGGCGCCACGCTCAAGCGCTTCACCGCGCGCGCCAAGGGTCGCGGCAATCGCATCAGCAAGCCGACGTGCCATGTGTACGTGACGGTCGGCAACTAAGAGGCTGGAAGAAATATGGGACAGAAAATCCACCCCACCGGCTTCCGCCTCGCGGTCAGCCGTAACTGGTCCAGCCGCTGGTACGCAAGCAACCGCGACTTCGCGGGCATGCTGGCCGAAGACATCAAGGTGCGCGAGTACCTGAAAAAGAAGCTCAAGAACGCGTCCGTGTCGCGCGTGCTGATCGAGCGTCCCGCCAAGAACGCACGCATCACGATCTACTCGGCACGTCCGGGCGTCGTGATCGGCAAGAAGGGCGAGGACATCGAAAACCTCAAGCGCGAACTCGGCAAGCAGCTGGGCGTGCCGGTCGCAGTGAACATCGAAGAAGTGCGCAAGCCCGAAATCGATGCGCAGCTGATCGCCGACAGCATCACGCAGCAGCTCGAGAAGCGGATCATGTTCCGCCGCGCCATGAAGCGCGCCATGCAGAACGCCATGCGTCTGGGTGCCCAGGGCATCAAGATCATGTCGGCCGGCCGCCTGAACGGCATCGAAATCGCCCGCACCGAGTGGTACCGCGAAGGCCGCGTGCCGCTTCACACGCTGCGCGCCGACATCGACTACGGCACCTCGGAAGCCAAGACCACCTACGGCGTCATCGGCGTCAAGGTCTGGGTCTACAAGGGCGATACGCTGGGTCGTAACGACCTGCCGGCCGTCGAAACGCCGCGTCCCGAAGAAGAGCGCCGCCCGCGTGGCCCGCGCCGCGATGGCCGCCCCGGTGGCGACCGTCCCGGTTCCGACCGCCGCGGCCCCGGCCCGCGCGCCGGTGCCCGTGGTCCGATCGGCGGCAACGTCGCTCCGGCCGACGGCAGCGACAAGCCCGCAGAAGCCACTGGTGGTGCCCCGGCAGCACCGGGTGCAGACTCGAAACCCGCCGTTAAGCGCGTGCGCAAGCCCGCGCCAGCTGCAGCAGCTGACGGTGCCAAGAACGAGTGATCGTTCTTAGATCCACGGAGTAACAAACATGCTGCAACCTGCACGCAGAAAGTTCCGCAAGGAACAAAAAGGCCGCAACACCGGCATCGCGACCCGCGGCAACGCGGTGTCCTTCGGTGACTTCGGCCTGAAGTCGATCGACCGCGGCCGCCTGACGGCGCGCCAGATCGAAGCCGCTCGTCGCGCGATCTCGCGCCACGTCAAGCGCGGTGGCCGCATCTGGATTCGCGTGTTCCCCGACAAGCCGATCTCCCACAAGCCCGCCGAAGTGCGGATGGGTAACGGCAAGGGCAACCCCGAGTACTACGTCGCCGAAATCCAGCCTGGCAAGGTGATCTACGAGATCGTCGGCGTGCCCGAAGAACTCGCCCGCGAAGCGTTCCGCCTGGCTGCCGCCAAGCTGCCGCTGCGCACCACCTTCGTCGCGCGCCAGCTCGGCGCCTGATCGAGGAGAACACTGATGGCAACACGTAAGAAGAAGGACGCCGCGGCCACGCCGGCCAAGGTGTCGAAGGCGCAAGCGCTGCGCGACAAGGACGTCGCCGGCCTGCAGACCGAAATCAAGGATCTGCAGAAGGCCCATTTCGGCCTGCGCATGCAGAAGGCTACGCAACAACTGTCGAACACGTCGACGCTGCGCGTCACGCGCCGCGACATCGCTCGTGCCAAGACCATTCTTGCGCAGAAGCAGCAGCAAGAAACTCAAGCCGCCAAGTAAGGAGTGAACATGACGGAAGCTAAAAAATCCCTCAAGCGCACCTTGATCGGCAAGGTGGTCAGCGACAAGCGCGAGAAGACCGTGACCGTGCTGGTCGAGCGTCGTGTGAAGCACGAGCTCTACGGCAAGATCGTGGCCAAGACGAGCAAGTACCACGCCCACGACGAAAAGGGCGAGTACAAGATGGGCGACACCATCGAGATCACCGAAAGCCGGCCGATCTCGAAGTCGAAGAACTGGGTCGTGACCCGCCTGGTCGAAAAGGCCGTGCTGGTCTGATCCCCCGGCGATACAGCCAAAGCAAAAGCGGCCCACAATGTGGGCCGTTTTTCTTTTTCAGGAGCAGTTCAGATGATCAAAGTCGGCGACACCCTTCCTCCCGCGACCCTGCAGGAGTATTCCGAAGTCGAAGGCGAGGGTTGCAGCATCGGGCCGAATCCGGTCGACGTGGCCAAGGCGGCCGCAGGCAAGACCATCGCGCTGTTCGCGCTGCCCGGCGCCTTCACGCCGACCTGCTCGGCCAAGCACGTGCCGGGCTACGTGCAGCACTTCGAGGACTTCAAGGCCGCCGGCGTCGACGAGATCTGGTGCGTGAGCGTCAACGACGCCTTCGTCATGGGCGCCTGGGCGCGCGACCAGAAGACCGGCGCCAAGGTGCGCATGCTGGCCGACGGCAGCGCCGCCTTCGCGAATGCGACTGGCCTGACGCTGGACCTGACGGCGCGCGGCATGGGCGTGCGCAGCAACCGTTATTCGATGCTGGTGAAGGACGGCAAGGTGGCGACGCTCAACGTCGAAGCGCCCGGCAAGTTCGAGGTCAGCGACGCCGACACGCTGCTCGCACAAGCACGCGGCTGAGCGCTCGCGAGCTTAAAGATCCACCTTGAGGTAGTGCGACCCCGCGATGGGGTTGTGATAGTACGGCGGCACCTCTTCGAAGCCCAGATCTTCGTAGAGGGCCCGCGCCGATTCCATGTCGTCGAGCGTGTCCAGCAGCACGCAGGCGTAGCCAGCGCCGCGTGCCGCGTCCAGCATGGCTTCGGCCAACTGGCGGCCGAGCCCCAGGCCACGGAAGGCGGGCCGCACGTAGAGCCGCTTCATTTCGGCCGCGTTCGGATAGTCGGACGTGTCCAGGGGGCGCAGCGCGCAGCAACCGGCGACATGGGCCAGGCCGCCCTGCGCCCGTTGAATCAGAGGCACATCGGCCATCGCGGCCGCGTCCTTGATGTCGACCAGCGCCAGCAGCAGCGCGCCGCGCGGCTCCTCGTAATCGCCGGGCAGATTGGCGAGCTCCTCGTCGAAGTTCTGGAAGCACAGATCGATGCCCAGCGAGGCCGCGTAGTCCTTGAAGATCGCGCGCGTCGCCTCGATTTCCTGCCTTTCGTCGGGCGTGATCAGCACGATGTCCGGCGTGTCCGCCAGGGGCAGGGGGCGTGAAGCAGAGAAGCTCATGCTCTGAGCGACGCGATCCACGCCGCAAAGGCCGCGCACACCGCGAACACCACCAGGGCCAGCAGCCGCGAGGCGGCATCGTCGCGGCTCGGTGCGGCGCTGCCGTCCACCAGCAGCTTGTCACCCGAGATCATCGGCCGCACCAGGCGGCGGCGCCTGATGAGCACGTAATAGAGCACCGCCAGCACATGCAGGCCGACCAGTGCAATCACGATCCATTTGCCCTGCGTGGTGTGCCACCCTGTGGCCAGGCTCACCGTCGCGCCGGAGACGAAGCGTGTGAGCGGGCCGGACGCGGTGATTTCGTCGTCGGCCACCAGGCCGCTCGCGACCTGCAGCGCCAGGATCGCAAGCAGCGCGAAAACCGAGAATGCGCCGAGCGGCGAATGGCCGATGAGGTGGTCCGGGTGAGCACGCCCGCGCAGGTAGTTCATGACCGAGCCGGGCGAATAGATGAAGGCAGCGAAGCGCGACCAGCGCCCGCCGATGAAGCCCCAGACGAGGCGAAACAGCAGGAGCGAAAGCACCGTGTAGCCCCCGCGAAAGTGCCACTCCATGATGCCGGCAAAGCCGGTCACGACCTGGCTGATCACCGCCGCCGTGAGCGCCCAGTGAAACACGCGCGTCGGCAGGTCCCAGACCCGCGTACGGGTCGCGCTGGCGTCACCCAGGCTCGCGCGGCGCGTGCTGGGCTCGAAGGTGTCGGACATCGGGAGGATGGGGTGCGCGAGGCTGCGGGAAACGCAGATTAGCAAAGTCGCGGCCGTCGCGCCTTCGGGTTGTCTCTATGCACGGCGCTCGCCCAGCCCCTGGACACTTGTCGCGGCGCCAGCCCTATGGCGCTTTCTAACAAGGAAACACGATGAATCGCCTTGCCTCGTTCACCCTGGCTGCGGCCGGTGCCGCGCTCTGCCTGCCTGCGATCGCCCAGTTTGCCAAGAAAGAAGACGCCATCAAGTATCGCCAGAGTGCGATGTTCATCCAGAGCCAGCACGTGACCCGCCTTGGCGCCATGGCCAGCGGTCGCGCACCCTATGACGCGGCGGCAGCGGTCGCCAATGCCCAGGTGGTGGCCGAGATCTCCAAGCTGCCCTGGGCCGGCTTCGGCCCCGGGACCGAGGGCGGCAAGGCCAAGCCGGAAATCTGGAAGGAACAGCCGAAATTCAAGGAGTTCAACGAGAAGCTGATGGCCGAGACCAGCAAGCTCCCGGCCGCTGCCGGCAACCTGGATACGCTCAAGGCCGCGATGGCATCGGTGGGTGACACGTGCAAGTCGTGCCACGATACTTTCCGTAAGGACTGATCAGGCCGGTCAGGCCTCGGCCAGCAGCTTCTCGATCAGCTTGTGCAGCTCGGCAAAGTCGGGTTCGCCCACATAGCGCTTCACGATCTCGCCGCGCTTGTTGACGATGTAGGTGGTGGGCGTGAGCTTCACGTCGCCCCAGGCCTGCGCCACCGCGCCGGTGTTGTCGATCGCCACCTTGAACGGCAGCTTGCGGGTTTCGACGAAGTTGACCACATAGCTCGGCGGGTCGTAGCTCATGGCCACCGCCAGCGTGTCGTAGCCCCGGCCCTTGTACTTGTCGTAGGTGGCGATCACCTTGGGCATCTCGGCCACGCAGGTGACGCAGCTGGTGGCCCAGAAATTGACCAGCGTGACCTTGCCCTTAAGATCGTCCGTGCTCTTCTTGCTGCCGTCGAGCAGCACGAAGGTCGATGCCGGCGCCGCCGACACTCCCGTACTCAGGTACACGCCCACGCCGATGGCCAGGGCGATCGCGATGGCGGCGGCGTAGATGATTTTTTTCATGGGAGAACGATGGATGGACCGCCGAGATTTTAGTTCCGCCTTCCTGGCCGCGCCCGCCGCCCTGGCATTGCTGGCCATGCGGCACGCTCATGCGCTGGCGATCGACGATCTCAGCGCCGGCGACGCCTCGAAGGGGCTCAAGGCCGCGCTCGAGAAGGGCGCCACCGCGGCGGTCAGTCTGTTGGGGCGGCAGGACGGCTTTCTGGGCAATCCCAAGGTCCGCATTCCGCTGCCCGGCTACCTCGAAGACGCGGCCAAGATGCTGCGCGTGGTGGGCCAGGGCGGCCGCATCGACGAACTCGTGACCGCGATGAACCGCGCTGCCGAGCAGGCGGTCCCGGCCGCCAAGGACCTGCTGGTGAATGCGGTGCGCACCATGAGCGTGGCCGATGCCAAGGGCATCCTGGTCGGCGGCGACACCTCGGTCACCCAGTTCTTCGCCAACAAGACCCGCGCGCCGCTCACGGAGAAATTTCTGCCCGTCGTGACCTACGCCACGGTCAAGGTCAAGCTGGCCGAGAAATACAACCACATCGCCGGCAAGGCGGCCGGCTACGGCCTGGTGAAAAAGGAAGACGCCAACATCCAGCGCTACGTGACCGGCAAGTCGCTCGACGGGCTCTACCTCATGATCGGCGAGGAAGAACGCAAGATCCGCCAGGACCCGGTCGGCAGCGGCAGCGCCATTCTGCAGAAGGTGTTCGGCGCATTGCGTTGATGCTCTTTTCGTTCCGTCCCCGATTCGCGGCGCTCGCCCTGGCCGCTGCCGCCCTCGGCGCCTGCAGCCCGGTCTTCAATTGGCGCGAAGTCCCGATCGGGGACGACGGCTTGATCGCGCTCCTGCCTTGCAAGGCCGACCGCGCGACGCGCATGCTGCCGCTCGGCGCCGAGCTGATCAGCGTCGACGTGACCGGTTGCGAGGCCGGCGGCGCCACATTCGCCGTCGCGCATGCCGCGGCCAGCGATGCGGCGCAGGCCGAGTCCTGGATGCACGCCTGGCGTGCGGCAACGCGCACGCAGCTGGCCGGTGCCCCGATGGCCGAGGCGCCGGCCGTGCTGCCCCGGGCCACCGACTCGCCCGGGCCCATGCGGCTCGAAACCCAGGCCGGCGCCAGCGCGCCGACCCACGTGCTCTGGTTCGCCCAGCAGCGCGCCGGAAAGATGGCGCTCTACCAGGCGACCGTGCTCGGCAAGCCTTCTTCGCCCGAGGCGCGCGCCATCTTTTTCGAGGGATTGCGTCTTCCGTGAGCGGCGTTCTTGCAGGCCGCGGCCGGATCGCCGCGGTCTTCCTGGCCTTTGCTTTCGCCTACTTTCTCTCGACGCTGGTGCGTGCCATCACCGCCACGCTGTCGCCCACGCTGACGGCGGACTTCGAGCTCCATTCGCGCGACCTCGGCTTGCTCGCGGGGGGCTATTTCCTCGGCTTCGCGTTCACGCAACTGCCGATGGGCAACTGGCTCGATCGCCACGGCCCCAAGCGCGTGATCCTCTGCTTCCTGGCGGTGGCGGTCGCCGGCTGCCTGCTGTTTTCGGTGGCGACGCAGTTCTGGCTGCTGCTGGCGGCGCGCGTGCTCACCGGCGTAGGCGTCAGCGCCTGCCTCATGGCGCCGTTGACCGGCTACCGCCGCTGGTTCGACCCGGCGCTGCAGCTGCGCAGCAACTCCTGGATGCTCATGATCGGCTCGCTCGGCCTGGTCGCCGCCACGCTGCCGGTGCAATGGCTGATGCCGCTGGTGGGCTGGCGGCCGCTTTTCTGGCTGCTCGCGGCCGGCGTGCTGGTTTCGATGCTGGTGATCGCCTGGGCGGCGCCGACCTGGGACAACGCCGCCCACGCCGCGAACGTTCAGGAAGTTGCGACGCCTCGCCAGGACGCCGGCTACGCCGCCGTGTGGCGCGATCCCTTTTTCCGCAAGCTCATGCCGATCGGTTTCTTCAATTACGGCGGCTTCGTCGCCATGCTGACGCTCTGGGTCGTCCCGTGGCTCACGCGTGTCGCCGGCTATGCGTCGGCCCAGGCCGCGGATGCACTGTTCTGGATCAGCATCGCGATGCTCGTCACCTACTGGCTCTGGGGTGCCGCCAACCCGTGGCTGGTGCGCCGCGGCATCGCCGCTGCCCGGCTGATCGGCTGGGGCCTGCCGCTCGCCATGGCGGCCCTGGCCGCCATTCTGGTGCTCGGCCCCGCGGCGGGCACCGTGGCCTGGGCGATTTTCCTCTGCAGCTCGACCGTCGTGGCGCTGGCCCAGCCCGCGGTCGCGATGGCGCTGCCCGCCTCGCTGGCGGGGCGCGCCCTCTCGGCGTACAACCTGGTGGTGTTTCTCGGCGTTTTCGTGGTTCAGTGGGGCGTCGGCCTCTTGGTCGACCTGTTCGGTCGCGCCGGCCTCGACACCGTGGGCGCCTTCCGTGGCGCGCTGGGCCTGTTTCTGGGATGCTGTCTGTTGTCTTATTTCTACTTCCTGTGGGCGCCCCCGCATAATCGACGGACTGCCCTCCGACCCGCATGAACAGCATCTTCATCATCGCCCACTCGCCGCTCGCCCAGGCGCTGCGGCAGTGCGCGCTGCATGTGTTCCCCGACAGCGAGGCCTCGGTCGTCGCGCTCGACGTGCTGCCCAATGTGTCGCCGGACGAAACCCTGGCGGCGGCGCGCATCACGCTGGCCCAGCTGCAGCGCACGCCGCGCTCGCAGGTGCTGGTGCTGGCCGACGTGTTCGGCGCCACGCCCTGCAACGTGGCGCAGAAGCTGGTCGACGGCGTACGCTCGCGCCTCGTGGCCGGCGTCAACCTGCCGATGCTGCTGCGCGCGGTGAGCTACCGCAACGAGCCGCTCGAAACCCTGGTGCAGCGCGCGCTCACCGGCGGCACCGCGGGCGTGATGCAGGTGGCGGTGGCGGCACCCCAGAATCAGGCAAGAAGAAAGCACAGTGACGAAGACATCCGTGACCATCAGCAATAAGCTGGGGCTGCATGCGCGCGCCTCGGCCAAACTCACCAAGCTCGCCGGCAGCTATCCGTGCGAGGTCTGGCTCGCGCGCGGCGACCGCCGCGTCAATGCCAAGAGCATCATGGGCGTGATGATGCTGGCCGCGGGCATCGGCGTGACGGTCGATATCGAAACCAACGGGGAACGGGAACAGGAGGCGCTGGACGCCATCGTTGCCCTCATGAACGACAAATTCGGAGAAGGCGAATGACCTTTGCCGTCCATGGGCTGCCGGTCGCCCGTGGCATTGCGATCGGACGTGCCGTGCTCGTGGTCTCGAGCCGCATCGATGTGGCTCACTACTTCATCAAGCCCGAGCAGATCGAGACCGAGATCGACCGCGTGCGCACGGCGCGCAACGCGGTGGCCGAGGAACTGCAGAAGCTGCAAGCCAGCGTCGCGCTGATGGGGCCGAACGACGCGCCGCACGAACTCGCGGCGCTGCTCGAAGTGCACCAGATGCTGCTGCAGGACGAGGTGCTGACCGGCGGCGTCAAGCACTGGATCGTCGAGCGCCTCTACAACGCCGAATGGGCGCTCACCACGCAGCTCGAGGTGATCGCGCGCCAGTTCGACGAAATGGAGGACGAGTACCTGCGCGAGCGCAAGGCCGACCTCGAGCAGGTGGTCGAACGCCTGCTGCACCGCATGAAAGGCACGGCCGCCGTGCTGGCCCCGACCCCGCCGCGGCGCAAGCGCAGGGCCGAGGACGACGACGCCGATCCGACCGCCAACGACGCCATCGACGCGCCGCTGGTGCTGATCGCGCACGACCTCTCGCCGGCCGACATGCTGCAGTTCAAGAAGAGCGTGTTCGCCGGCTTCGTAACCGATGTCGGCGGCCGCACCTCGCACACCGCGATCGTCGCGCGCAGCATGGACATCCCGGCCGTGGTCGGCGCGCGCAGCGCGAGCCAGCTGGTTCGGCAGGACGACTGGGTCATCATCGATGGCGACGGCGGCGTGGTGATCGTCGACCCCTCACCGATCATCCTGGCCGAGTACGGCTTCAAGCAGCGCCAGAACGACCTCGAGCGCGGGCGGCTTTCGCGCCTGCGCCACAAGCCGGCCGTCACGCTGGACGGCCAGCGCGTCGACCTGCTGGCCAACATCGAGATGCCCGAGGACACCATCGGCGCGGTCAAGGCCGGTGCGGTCGGCGTCGGCCTGTTCCGCAGCGAGTTCCTGTTCATGGGCCGCGAAGCGCAGCGCCTCACGCGCCTGCCCGACGAGGAAGAGCAGTACCAGGCCTACAAGCGCGCGGTCGAGGGCATGCAAGGCATGCCGGTCACGATCCGCACCATCGACGTCGGCGCCGACAAGCCGCTCGACGGCAAGTCGGTGCGCGACGACGGGCATCTGAACCCGGCACTGGGCCTGCGCGCGATCCGCTGGAGCCTGGCCGATCCGGCCATGTTCCTCACGCAGCTGCGCGCCATCCTGCGCGCCGCCGCGCACGGCGAGATCCATTTGCTGATCCCGATGCTCGCGCATGCGAGCGAGATTCGCCAGACGCTCTCGCTGATCGACTTCGCGCGTGCCGAGCTGGACAACCGCGGCGTGGTGCACGGCAACGTGAAGCTCGGCGCGATGATCGAGATCCCGGCCGCGGCGCTCACGCTCAAGACCTTCCTGAAGTACTTCGACTTCCTGTCGATCGGCACCAACGACCTGATCCAGTACACGCTGGCCATCGACCGCGCCGACGAGTCGGTGGCGCACCTCTACGACCCGGCCCATCCCGCGGTGCTGCGCCTGGTGGCCGAGACCATCGCCGAGTGCCGGCGCCAGGGCAAGGGCGTGAGCGTGTGCGGCGAAATGGCGGGCGACGTCATGTTCACGCGGCTCCTGCTGGGCATGGGGTTGCGCAGCTTCTCGATGCACCCCTCGCAGATCCTGGCCGTCAAGCAGGAGGTGCTGCGCGCCGACACGAGCAAGCTCGAAGCCTGGGCGCAGCAGGTGCTCGAGGCCGAAGAGCCGGCCGCCGCGCTCACGCCGGCCGCTGCGCCGCAATAAAACGAAACACGGCGAAACCGCCGCGAAAGGACTTCGCGGCGCCTGAATCGCACCATCGAGTCTTCCTGATCGACGTCCGATCAGTTCTCAAGGAAGACTCTCATGAAACCCTGGTTCAAACGTTCACTTTTCGGTTTCGCCGGTGCGGCACTCGTCGCGGGCAGCCTGGTCGGCTGCGGTCATCGCCATGGCTGGAGCGGCGCTTCCGAGCAGGACCGCGCCGAGTTCCGCGCCAGGATGGTCGAGCGCGTGGGCAGCAAGCTCGATCTCGATGCCGCGCAGAAGCAGAAGCTCACGGTGCTGACCGAGAAGCTGCAGGCCCAGCGTGCCGCGCTGCGCGGCGGCGGCGATCCGCGCGCCGAGTTCCGCGCCCTGTTCGCCGGCGCCAAGCTCGACCAGGAGCGAGCGAAGAAGCTGGTGGAAGACAAGACCGCCGCCATCCAGGTCGGCAGCCCCGAGGTGATCGCGGCCGCGGCCGACTTCTTCGACAACCTGAACCCGGCACAGCAGCAGAAGGTGCGCGAGTTCATGGAGCGTCGCGGTCGCTGGGGGCGCCATGGCTGAAGCATCTGCGCCGCGTTTCGTCGCGCCGCGGGCGCCGAGCGCGCCCTGGGCCCGGCAAGCCCCGATCGAAGGCTCGTCGTCCGGCGCCACGCTGGGCGGCGTGCGCATCGTGCTGCGCCTCGAAGGCCTCGTTGTGCTCGCGGCGGCTGTGGCCGCCTACATGCACCTGGGCGCGGGCTGGGGCGCCTTCGCGATGCTGTTCCTGCTGCCCGATCTGTCTTTCCTCGGCTACCTCGGCGGTCCGCGCGTGGGCGCCATCGCCTACAACGCTGCGCACTCGTACATCGGGCCGGTCGCGCTGCTGGTGCTGGGCTTCGTCGGCGACGTGCCTGCCGCACTGGCCCTCGGGCTGATCTGGTGCGCACACATCGGCCTCGACCGTTCGCTCGGTTATGGGCTCAAGTACGGCAACGAGTTCGGTGCCACGCACCTTGGCCGCATCGGGCGCGCCGACCCATGGTGAGCACGGCGATCCGATGCCGGCGGGGCTGATCCCGAGCTATGTGTTTGCCGGTATGCACAATCGCGGAATGCCCCGCATCCTGCTGATCGACGACGACGAGCACCTCGCGGCGCCGCTGGCCAGTTACTTCGCGCGTTTTGACTGCGCGCTCGAGAGCGTCACGCGCCCGAGCGAAGGCCTCGCGAAGCTGCGCGCCGGCCACTACGACGCCGCCATCCTCGACGTGATGCTGCCCGAGATGGACGGCTTCGCGCTGTGCCGCGAGATCCGCAAGGAGAGCGACATCCCTATCGTGATGCTGACCGCGCGCGGCGACGTGATGGACCGCGTGGTGGGCCTCGAGCTCGGCGCCGACGACTATCTGCCCAAGCCCTTCGAGCCGCGCGAGCTGGTGGCGCGCGTGCAGACCATCCTGCGCCGCCAGCGCGCGCCGGCGCCGGCCGCGGCCACGCAGCGTCGCGTGTTCGAGGGTTTGTCCATCGACCTCGACAAGCGCGAGGTGCTGCGCCAGGGCGAGCGCGTGGAACTGACCGGCACCGAGTTCGAACTGCTGGCGCTGCTGGCCGACCAGCCCGGCAAGGTCTGGAGCCGCGACGACATCCTCAACCGCCTGCGCGGCCACGAGGCCGAGCTCTACACGCGCGCGGTCGACATCGTCGTGAGCCGGTTGCGCAAGAAGCTGGAGCCGCTGGACTGCATCAAGACCCTGCGCAACGCGGGCTACACGCTCGCCGTCGGCAAGGGCCCGCCGTGAGGCGCAAGCACGGCACGCCGCGCCAGTGGGGCCATCGGTGGCGCCATTCGCTGCGGCTGCGGCTGATCACGGTGTTCGTGCTGCTCGCGATGGCGATGGCGGCCGTGTTCCTGAGCGGCATGCAGCGTGCGTTCTCCAGCGGCTGGCGCGAGGCGGCCCAGCCGCTGGTCGCCGACTACATGGACCGGCTGGTGGCCGAGCTCGGCACGCCGCCCGATGTCGCGCGCGCCGAGGCGATGGTCGTGCGGCTGCCGATCTCGATCCGCATCGAAGGCCCCAAGGTCAACTGGGATTCGCATCCCCAGCGCCGCTGGCGCGGCTTCGGCCCGCGCAGCGGCGACTGGCTCACGCGCAGCACCGCCGATGGCCACCGCGTGAGCTTCGGCCTCGGCACCCTGCCGTGGCAGCGCGAGCCGCACGGCATCGGCTGGATCACGCTGGCGCTGCTGCTGGGCCTGATCGTGCTCGCCTACGTCTATGTGCGCCGGCTGCTGCGGCCGCTCGACGACATCCGTGCCGGCGCCGAGCGTTTCGGCCGCGGCGCCTTCGACCAGCCGATCCCGCTGCGCCGGCGCGACGAGCTGGGCGACCTGGCGCAGCGCATCAACACCATGGCGCACGACATCCAGGCCATGCTCGATGCCAAGCGCGCGCTGCTGCTGGCGCTGAGCCACGAGCTGCGCTCGCCGCTGACGCGCGCCCGGCTCAACGCCGAGCTGCTGCCGGCCACGCCCGAAGGCGAGACCGAACGCGCCGCGCTCTTGCGCGACCTGGCCGAGATGCGCGACCTGATCAGCGACCTGCTCGAAAGCGAGCGCCTGGCCAGCCCGCATGCGGCGCTGCAGCGCGAGCCGGTGGACTTGGCGGCGCTGGTGCGCGAGGTGGCGGGCGAACACCCGGAAGGCGAGCGCGTCGTGCTCGACCTGGCCTCCAAGCTGCCGACACTGGCGCTGGACCGCCTGCGCATCCGTCTGCTGGTGCGCAACCTGCTCGACAACGCGCTGCGCTACGGTGCCGAAGCCGCCGAGCCGCCGCACATCGCGCTGCGCGCGGCGGGGCAGGGCGGCATCGAACTGGAAGTGCGCGATTTCGGGCCCGGCGTCGAGCCCGCGCAGCTCGAGCGCCTGACCGAGCCCTTCTACCGCACCGACAGCGCACGCCAGCGCGCGACCGGCGGCGTCGGGCTCGGCATGTACCTGTGCCGGCTGGTGGCCGAAGCGCACGGCGGCACGCTGCGCGTGCGCAACGCGCAGCCGGGCCTCGCGGTCAGCGTCGTGCTGCCTGGCGCCTGAACTCGCTCGGGCTGCCGCCGGTGTGTTCGCGGAACACGCGGCTGAAATGCGAGAGGTTGGAAAAGCCCGAGGCCAGTGCGATGTCGGTGATCGGCCGTGCCGCATTCGCCGGATCCACCAGGTCGCGGATGCAGCAGGCCAGGCGCTGGTGGAGGATGTAGCCGGCCAGCGTGTCCTCGTCGCCGGCAAAGGCGTTGTGCAGATGGCGCTTGCTGCAGCGCAGCGCCTGCGCAATGCCGTCGATCGACAAAGAAGGATCGCGCAGATGCTGCGCCACGTGCTGGCGGATGCGGTCCTTCAGCGCCTCGCGCTGGGTGCGCGGCGTTTCCTGGCCGGCCAGCTCCATCAGCGACAGCCGCACCAGCTGGATGATCAGCTCGCCCGCGCCGCGCGCCGCCGCCTCGCTCATGTAGGGCAGCTCGAGGTAGGTGTTGCGCATGGTCTCCAGCGCCACGCGCGAGATGCCGCTTGCGCCGCCCACGCGGCGCGCCACCAGCTCGCCCAGCGGCAGGTCGGGCACCGCCAGCTGGTCCTTGGGCAGCATCACGATCAGGTGGTCGCTGCGCTCTGGGTTGGCCACCGTGTAGTCGGCGGTGGTGTCGTAGAGCGTCCAGCCGCCGGTGCGCACCGAGGCCTCGCGGCCGCGCTGCGTCACCGCCGCTGACCCCTGCCAGGGCGCGACGATCTTCAGGTACGCGGCCTCGCTGCTGCGCGCCATCTGCGGGGTGCGCAGCACGCGGTGGCGATTGGCTTCCAGCCGCGTGAGGATCACGTCGCCGGCATGCGACGCTGCGATGTGGCCGTCGAACTCGCTGTCGCCGTAGAGCTCGGAATCGAGGCCGCCGAAATGGCGCCAGACCCATTCGCGCCAGACCGGCGCACGCTCGCGCGGCGGAACTTCGTCGGTCGACAGCTGCAGGGAGGCGGTCATGCGCCTATTGTCTGGCGGGCTGCGGCTGGCGGGCTTTGCGGGTTAACCACTAGCGGCGTGCGCGCTGCGTCAAATGCTTTGTGCGCAGGCGGCACAGCGGCGCAGAGTCGCGCTTCCTACGATCGGGGCATCGGACGCAGCTCGACGCCCGCAAGGAGACTCGCCATGACAGACGCCCATCGCCGCCGCTGGATCCAGCAAGCCGCCACCGCCGTCGGCGCCGCCGCCGTCGCGCCGCACCTGTTCGCGCAGGGCGCGCCGGTGAAGATCGGCTATGCTATCGCCCGCACCGGCCCCTGGGCGGCCGGCGCGCAGGTCAGCCAGGAGCCCAACTACCTGCTGTGGGCCGAGCAGGTCAATGCGGCCGGCGGGTTGTCGGTGAAGGGCGCGAAGCGGCCCATCGAGCTCGTCGGCTACGACGACCGCAGCGAGACCGAGACCTGCGTGCGCACCTTCGAGAAGCTGATGGGCAGCGACAAGGTCGACCTCATCCTGCCGCCCTGGGGCTCGGGCGCCAACTTCGCCGTCGCGCCGCTCGCCAACCGCTTCGGCTATCCGATGCTGGCGCCCACCGCGCTCTCGCGCAAGCTGATCGACATGCAGCTGCCGTACTTCTTCTCGCTGCTGCAGCAGCCCGACAAGATGATGGGCGCGCTGGTCGACATGCTGGTCGCGAACGGCGTGAAGAGCATCGCCATCGTCTACATGGACGACCTGTTCGGGCTGGAGAACTTCGCCGCCCTCAATGCCGCGCTCAAGAAGACGGGCATCCAGGTGCTGGAGCGCAAGAGCTACCCACTCGGCGTGAAGGACCTGGCGCCGGTGCTGCGCACGATGAAGGACCTGAACCCCGATGCCTTCATCGGCATCACCTACCCGCCCGACACCATCCTCGCGAGCCGGCAGGCGCGCGAGGTCGGCTTCAATCCGAAGTACTTCTACGCCTCGGTCGGCACCGCCTTCCAGCTCTACAAGAACGTGATGGCGGCCAACACCGAGGGCGTGATCGGCATGGGTTCGTGGAACGCCAAGACCAGCCCGGAGGCGAAGGCGTATTTCGACGCGCACACCAAGAAGTTCGGCAAGGAGCCGGACCGCTGGGCCAGTGGCCATTGCTGGGCCGGGCTCGAGATCCTGCAGCAGGCAGTGGCCAAGGTGGGCCTGGAGCGCAAGGCGCTGCGCGAGCAGATCGCGAAGAACGAGTTCAAGACCATCTTGGGGTCGATGCGCTTCGAGGGCAGCGAGAACGCCTCGATCCCCGGCACCGTGGCGCAATGGCAGAGCGGCGAGTTCGAGGTGGTATGGCCGAAGAACCGCGCCACCGCGCAACTGATGCCGAAGCCGGCCTGGAAATAGCGTGTCCCTCACTGGATGGGCCGAGCTCCTGGCCGGCGGCTTGATCACGGGCGGCATCTATGCGCTGGTCGCGATCGGCCTGAACCTGCAGTACGGCCTGATGCGCATCATGAACATCTCGCACGGCGAGTTCCTGATGCTCGGCGCCTTCCTGACCTGGTGGGCGCATACCGCCTGGGGCATCTCGCCGCTGGTGTTCCTGCCGGTCGCCTTCGTGGTGCTGATGGGGATCGGCATGGCGGTGCACCGGCTGTGCTTTCGCCAGGTCGCGGCGCGCGCGCCCAGCGTCGAAGTGTTCGAGGCGCGCAGCCTGATGGTCGGCTTCGGCCTGATGTTCTTCGTGCAGAACACGGCGCTCCTGATCTGGGGCGGCGACCTGCGCGGCTACGACTACCTGGCCGAGCCTGTGCAGGTGGCGGACATGCGTTTCACCGTCAACAAGCTGGTGCTCTTCGGCATCGCGCTCGCCCTGAGCCTCGTGCTCATCGCGCTGCTCAGGCTCACCTTGCTGGGCAAGGCGGTGCGCGCGCTGATGCAGTCGCCCGTCGGCGCGCAGCTGGTGGGCATCAACACGAAGCGGCTGCATCCGCTGATGTTCGGCATCGGCCTCGGGCTCTCGGGCGTGGCCGGCGCACTGCTGTCGATGACCTACGAGATCTCGCCCTCGATGGGCGAGCCTTACACCGTGACCGCGCTGATCGTCATCACGCTCGGCGGCTTCGGCAGCATCGCGGGCAGCCTGGTCGGCGGCCTGCTGCTGGGTGTGGTCGAGGCGCTGGGCATGCACTTCACGAGCCCCTCGTTCAAGATGCTGCTGTCCTATGCGGTGTTCATCGGCGTCCTGATCTGGCGCCCCAACGGGTTGTTCTCGCGATGAAGGCCGCATTCGCCAACAGGCCCTGGCTTTGGCTCTCCATCGGGCTGCTGCTCGCGGCCGGCGTGCCGCGGGTGGCTTCGGACTTCGTGAGCGCGGTCGCACTGAGCTGCCTCATGTACATCGCACTCGCCTGCAGCTGGTCGCTGTTCTGCGGGGCGACGCGCTACCTGTCGCTGGCGACCTCCGCCTTCTTCGGGCTCGGCGCGTACGCCAGCGCGACGCTGCTGGGCGTGCTGCCCTGGCCCCTGGTGATCCTCTGCGGCGCTGCGCTCGCCAGCGTGGTCGCGGTGGCGATGGGCACGGCCGTGCTGCACCTGCGCGGCACCTACTTCGCGGTGCTGACCTTCGGCATGACCGAGCTGATCCGCCATGCCGTCACCTTCGTCGAGAAGCAGGTCTCGGGCACCGTGGGCCGCGTGCTGACGGTGGTGCCGTCGAACGAGACGGTGTACCTCACGGTGCTCGCGATCGCCGGCGCCGCGATCGCGGCGGCGATCCTCGTCAAGCGCAGCCGCTTCGGCCTTGCGCTCGCGGGCATCGGCGCCGACGAGCAGCGTGCACAGACGCTGGGCGTGGACACGCGGCGCATCAAGATCGCGGGCTTCGCACTCACCGCCGCCTTCGCGGGCGCGGCCGGCGCCGCGATGGCGGTGCGCTGGACCTACATCGAGCCGGCCGCGGTGTTCAGCCCCTTCATCGGTTTCCAGACCGTGCTGATCGCACTGATCGGCGGCGCGGCCAGCATCGGCGGGCCGATCGTCGCGGCCATCGTCTTCAGCCTGCTGGCCGAGACGCTGCGGCTGCAACTGCCCTACGGCTACATGATGGTGCTGGGGCTCTTGCTGATCCTGTGCGTGATGTACCTGCCCAACGGCCTCGCGACGCTGTGGCAAAGGCAGAGAAATGAATGACGCGGTGATTCCCCTGCTCGAAGCCCGCGAGCTCACCGTGCGCTTCGGTGGACTGACGGCCGTCGACGCGGTCAGCGCGCGGCTGCATGCGGGCGAGCTGGTCGGCATCATCGGGCCCAACGGCGCGGGCAAGACCACTTTTTTCAATGCCATCTCGGGCGTCATCGCGCCGACCTCCGGCAAGCTGCTGGTGCAGGGCACCGTCGATCTCACCGGCCGCGGCCCGCACCACTACGCGGCGCACGGCATCGCGCGCACCTTCCAGACGCCGCGTGTCATGGCCGAGATGACGCTGGCCGACAACGTGCGCTTCGGCATGCAGTTCGCGGGGCGCCATCGCACGCCGCTCGCAGGTTTGCAGAGCGAGGGCGACATTCTCGACATGCTGGGCCTCGGTGCGCTGGCCGGTCGCATGGCGGCGGACGTCACGCCTTCGCAGCAACGCTTGCTCGAGATCGGCATGGCGCTCGGCACGCGGCCGCGTGTTTTGTTGCTCGACGAAGTGGCAGCCGGGCTCACCGAAGCCGAGGTCGATGCGATGGCGCGGCGCATCCGCAGCCTGCGCGACGCGCACGGGCTCACCGTCGTCTGGATCGAGCATGCGGTGACCACGCTGCTGCGCTACGTCGAGCGCGTGCTGGTGCTGCACCAGGGCCGCAAGATCGCCGACGGATCGCCGGCCGATGTGGTGCGCAATGCCGAAGTGGTCGAGGCCTATCTGGGCGACGAGATGGAGGCGCAGTGAGCGCCGCCGGGCCGCCCCAAGGCGCGAAGGCCCCCTCGGGGGGCAGCGAGGACACGCGAGTGCCGAGCGTGGGGGCGACATGCACCGCTGAACTGCGCGTGCGTGGGCTGGCGGCCGGCTACCACGGCTTCCAGGTCATCCAGGGCCTCGATCTCGATGTGCTGCCCGGGATCACCGTCGTGCTGGGCCCCAACGGCGCCGGCAAGACCACGCTGCTCAAGGCGCTCGCCGGGCTGCTGCCGCGCGCGGGGGAAGTCCTGCTCGATGGCGCGGCACTGCCTTCGAACGATGCCACGACCTGCGTGCGCCAGGGCCTCGCGCTGGTCGCCGAAGGCCGGCAGCTCTTCCCGCAGATGAGCGTGACCGAGAACCTCGAACTCGGTGCCTGGCTCGCGCCCGCGCGGCTGCGCAGCGAGCGCCTGGCGCGTGCCTTCGAGGACTTCCCGCGCCTCGCGGAACGCGCCACGCAGCTGGCCGGCACCATGAGCGGCGGCGAGCAGCAGATGGTGGCGGTGGCGCGCGCGATGATGAGCGGCCCGCGCCTCTTGATGCTCGACGAGCCCTCGCTCGGCCTCGCGCCGCGCATGGTCGACGAGCTGCTGGCCATCGTGCGCCGCATCGCGGCCCAGGGCGTGACGGTGCTGATGGTCGAGCAGAACGTGCGCAAGGCGCTCATGGCCGCCGACCGCGGCTACGTGCTCGAACGCGGTCGCGTCGTCGCTTCGGGCGACGCGAAGACGCTGCTCCATTCCGACGTGATTCGCCAGGCCTACCTCGGCGTGGCCTGAACCCCTTTCCTTTCTGGAGGACCTTCGCATGACCGTCACCATTTCGATGCTCGTCGATGGCGAACGCCGCTCGGCCGCGCGCGGCGCCACTTTCGAGCGCCGCAATCCGCTGGACGACAGCGTCGCCACCGTCGCGCCCGCGGCCACGCCCGCCGATGCGATCGCCGCGGTCGATGCCGCGGCGCAGGCCTTTGCAAGCTGGTCGCAGACCGGCCCCGGCGAGCGTCGCGCATTGCTGCTGAAGGCCGCGCAGGCGCTCGAGGCGCGCACCGATGCCTTCGTGCAGGCCATGGCGCGCGAGACCGGCGCCTCGGCGATGTGGGCCGGCTTCAATGTCCATCTCGCGGCCGGCATCCTGGTCGAGGCCGCCGCATTGACCACGCAGATTGGCGGCGAGGTCATTCCCTCGGACGTACCGGGCAGCCTGGCGATGGGCGTGCGGCAGGCGGCCGGCGTGGTGATCGGCATCGCGCCGTGGAATGCGCCGGTGATTCTCGGCGTGCGCGCCATCGCGACGCCGCTGGCCTGCGGCAACACGGTGGTGCTGAAGGGCTCGGAGCTGTGCCCGCAGACGCATGCGCTGATTGTGGAAGCGCTCAACGAGGCCGCGCTGCCGCCCGGCGTGCTGAACTTCATCACCAACGCGCCGGCCGATGCGGGCGCCGTGGTCGAGGCCATGGTCGCGCACCCGGCGGTGCGCCGCGTCAACTTCACCGGGTCGACCAAGGTCGGCCGGATCATTGCGCAGACCTGCGCCAAATACCTGAAGCCGGCGGTGCTCGAACTCGGCGGCAAGGCGCCGCTGGTGGTGCTGGACGATGCCGACATCGATGCGGCGGTGAACGCGGCCGCCTTCGGCGCTTTCGCCAACTCGGGCCAGATCTGCATGTCGACCGAACGCATCGTGGTCGACGCGGCCGTCGCCGACGAATTCGTCGCCAAGTTCGCGGCCAAGGCGCAGAGCCTGCCGCTGGGCGATCCGCGCGAGGGGCCGGTGGTGCTCGGCTCGGTGGTCGACAAGAGCACGGTGGCGCGCTGCAACGCGCTCATCGACGACGCACTGGCCAAGGGCGCCACGCTGGTGTGCGGCGGCCGCGCCGACAGCACGCTGATGCCGGCCACGGTGCTCGACCATGTGACGCGCGAGATGCTGATCTACCGCGAGGAATCCTTCGGGCCGGTGAAGGCGGTCGTGCGCGTGCGCGGCGTCGAGGAGGCGGTCGCCACCGCCAACGACAACGAGTTCGGCCTCTCATCGGCCGTGTTCGGGCGCGACGTCGCGCGGGCCTGGAACGTGGCGCGCCGCATCGAGGCCGGCATCTGCCATGTGAACGGCCCCACGGTGCACGACGAGGCGCAGATGCCCTTCGGCGGCGTCAAGGCCTCGGGCTACGGGCGCTTCGGCGGCAAGGCCGGCGTGGAGGCTTTCACCGAGCTGCGCTGGCTCACAGTACAGACCACGCCGCGGCATTACCCGTTCTAGGCTACGCGTCGTGTCGCCTGCGCTACCGGCTTGCGCGGGGGGCGGGGCTACGATGCGCTCCCGCAGACAAGCAGCAGGAGACACGCCCATGAGCAGCAGCACCCTCACCAACCGCCAGGTCCGCCTCGCCAAGCGCCCCGAAGGCGCGGCCACGCGCGACAACTGGCAGTTCACCACCGAGCCGGTCGGCGAGCCGGCCGAAGGCGGCGTCCTCGTCAAGACCCTGTCGCTCTCGCTCGACCCCGCGATGCGCGGCTGGATGAACGAGGGCAAGAGCTACATCCCGCCGGTCGAGATCGGCGCCGTCATGCGCGCCGGCGGCATCGGCCGCGTGACGGCCTCGCGCAACCCGGCCTTCGCGGTCGGCGACACGGTCTACGGCACGCTCGGCGTGCAGGAATACATCCTGATTCCGCAGGAGGACATCAAGCGCAGCGGGCTCACCAAGATCGACCTGCGTGCGGGTTCGATCACCCAGTGGCTCAACGTGCTCGGCATGCCGGGCATGACCGGTTACTTCGGCCTGATGGACATCGGCCAGCCGAAGCCCGGCGAGACGGTCGTCGTCTCGGGCGCCGCCGGCGCGGTCGGCCAGACGGTGGGCCAGCTCGCGAAGATCAAGGGCTGCCGCGCGGTCGGCATCGCCGGTGGCCAGGAGAAGTGCGACTGGGTGGTGAAGGAGCTCGGCTTCGATGCCTGCATCGACTACAAGGCCGGCCCCTCGGCCGTGCGCGACGGCCTGAAGGCCCATTGCCCCAAGGGCATCGACATCTACTTCGACAACGTCGGCGGCGAGATCCTCGACGCCGCGCTGGCGCGGCTCGCGCGCGGCGCGCGCATCATCATCTGCGGCGCGATTAGCCAGTACAACAACGCCAACAGCGCACCTGCGCAGGGCCCGAAGAACTACCTGAGCCTGCTGGTGAACCGGGCGCGCATGCAGGGCATGGTGGTGTTCGACTATGCCGACCGCTACCACCTGGCCGTGGCCGAGATGGCGGTCTACCTGAAGGACGGCCGCATGAAGAGCCGCGAGGACGTGGTCGAAGGCATCGACACTTTCCCGGAAGCGTTGACGCGCCTGTTCACGGGCCAGAATTTCGGCAAGCTGGTGCTCCAGGTCGCAGAGTAAATGGCCCCCACGCTCTGTCACTGCGTGTACTCGCTGCCCCCCGAGGGGGCCGCAGCCCGCCTTGGGGCGGCCCGGCGCCGGGCTGAGCTCAGCGGGCGCGCGACCCCATGACCGCCGCGGAGATGATCAGGGCCGCCGCGAGCGCGATGGTCCAGCTCAGTGGCCGCGCCATGACCACCAGCAGCAGCGCCGTCGACGCCAGCGGCGTGATGTAGCTCAGGATGCCGATCTGGCGCACGTCGCCGCGCTTGAGCGCCATGTCCCAGAGGAAGAAGGCCGCGCCCAGCGGGCCGAGGCCACACAGCGCGACCAGCAGCCAGTCGCGCGAAGTGAGCGCCGCGGCCGGCTCCAGCAGGGCGTGGCACAAGAGCGAAAGCGCGCCCGACACCAGGCCGAAGAGCCCGATGGCCGCGGTCGGGAACGCGGGCACGCGCCGGGTCCACAGCGAATAGCTGGCCCAGATGAAGGCCGAGCCCAGGGCCGGCGCAAAGCCCCAGTAGGCGCTGCCGGCCGAGGCCGCGCCAGCGCCGCGCGTGCCGAGGATCGCGATGGCGGCGCCCGCGAAGCCCAGCAGGGCCGCGACCACATGCAGCGGCCGCAGCCACACGCCCGGCAGCAGCGCCGGCGCCAGCACGACCATGAAGAGCGGCCACAGGTAGTTGACCAGGTTGGCCTCCACCGGCGGCGCGTGCCGCAGCGCGATGAAGAGCAGGAAGTGGAAGCCGAACAGCCCGTAGACGCCCAGCGCCAGCGTGCGCGGCGGGACTGTCCAGGCCCGGCGGTCGCGCAGCACGGCGGGCCAGCTCATCACGCTGCCGATCATCAGCGCGAGCCCGGTCAGGAGGAAGGGCGGCAGGTGCGAGAGCGAAGTGCCCAACGAGGCGAGCGTGCCCCAGAGGGCGATGGCGGCGAGTGCGTACAGCGTGGCGGACATGCGCCCGAGCTTAAGCGGCGCGATCGTCTCGCAACGACGGTTCGTCGTCGAGCAATGACGGCGTTTCAGCTCTTTCGCAGGGCGGCAGTGAGCGCCGAAGGCGAACGGTAGCCCGTGCGCCGCGCGGTCTCCGCGACGCTCATGCCACCGCTGCGCAACTGCCGCGCCTGCAGCAGGCGCTGGCTTCGCAGCCATTGCATCGCAGCTACACCCTGCTCGTCGCGGCAGCGCTGGGCGAACTGACTGGGGCTCAGGCACGCGACCGCCGCGAGATCGGCGACGCTCAGAGGCCGATGCCAGCGCGACTGCGCCCACGCGGCGAGAGCCGGCCAGTCGATGGCGCGCCTGCGGCCGTTCGGCACCACGGGCCCCCAGGCCTCCAGCAGCAGCGCCGGCGCATGGTGCAGCGCGGCCGCGGGCGGCGAAGCCTGCGTCACGCACAGCGCCAGGTAGCGCGCCAGGGAGAGCAGCTGCGGTGTCATCGGCGAGCGTCCCGCGCACTGCGCCCACAGGTCCTGCGTGGTGTCGAGCACGAGGCAGCGGCTGCCGGCGCGCGATTCGAAGTCGTGCCGGTCGCCCGGCGTCACCACCCAGCCTTCGCCCGCGCCGATGCGTCGGCCGCGTCCCTCGATCTCCAGGTCCAGCACGCCATCGAGCCCGACCAGCACCTGGAAATGGTCGTGCGCATGGCTGCCGCGCGAGGCGCCGTAGCGCCGCAGCGAGAGACCGTGCGGAGGCGATGAGGACGTGCTGTTGAACTGCATGGACGGGGCGCCGATTGTCCTCCCGTTCAGCCGGCCGAGCGCTGCAGCCGCATGGTGAGCGAGAAGCGGTCCGCCGGATGGAGGGTGACCGTGACGTCGATCGTTTCGCCGTTGGCATCGAGGTAGCGGCGCACGATCTGCATGGCCGCCGAGCCGGTTTCCACGCCCAACTGCCGTGCCATCGCCGCGGGCACTTCCAGTGCCTGCAGCTGCTGCACGATCTCGACCACGCGCCGGCCGTACTGCTGCTCGATCAAGGTGCTGACCAGCGTCTCCGGCGAATCGCGAACCCGCTCCACCAGGTCGGTGTAGGCCGGGTCCATGTACAGGTCGGTCCAGCAGATCGGCAGCTCGGGCTGCTCTTCGTCCATCCGCAGGCTGGAGATGCGCAGCCACGCCGTTCCTTCCGCGCAGCCGAGCAGGCGCGCCAAGGCGCCCTTGGCCTCGACCGTCTCGACCTCGCGTACCACCCGCACGTGCGTCGCTCCGAACTGCACCACGTCCTCGACCGAGGCCAGCGACTGCTGGAAGCCGACCTGCGGCGTTGCCGACTCCACGCGCGTGCCGACGTTCTTGCGGCGCGACACCAGGCCCAGTTGCTGCAGTTCCTGCAACGCGGCGCGCACCGTGTGCCGGCTGGTCTTGTAGTGGTCGCGCAGCTCCAGTTCGGTCGGCAGCAGCGTGCCTACGGGGTAGTGGCCCGAAGTGATGCCTTCCTTGAGGTGTCGCGCGATATCGGAGAAGCGGGGCTTGTTCATCGTGGGCGTGATTCTGAGGCTCAGGGTTAACACCGAGTTGCGATTATGTTCGGACATATTAAAGTTAAATATGTCCGAACATATGAAGGTCCACATGTCCTCTTCATCCATGCCGATGGCCAGCACCGTCGTCGATTCGATCCTGTTCCGCGACGCCTTCGGCACCGCGAAGATGCGAGCGCTTTTTTCCGACCGCGCATTGATCCAGCGCTACATCGATGCCGAGGTCGCGCTCGCGAAGGCCGAGGCACGCGTCGGCGTGATCCCGCAGGAGGCGGCCGAAACGATCGCGCGCGAATCCACCATCGAGCGCATCGACTTCGACCACATGCGGGAGGAGACCGACATCGTCGGCTACCCGATCCTGCCGCTGGTGCATCAACTGGTGGCAATGTGCGGCGAGGCCGGCCGCTATGTGCACTGGGGCGCGACCACGCAGGACATCATGGACACCGCGGTGGCGCTGCAGGTGCGCGATGCGCTCGACAGCATCGACGCCGACATTTGCGAATTGCGCGCCATCCTGGGCGGGCTCGCGAAGAAGCACCGCGACACGCCGATGGCCGGCCGCACCCACCTGCAGCAGGCCCTGCCTGTGACCTTCGGCTACAAGGTCGCGATCTGGCTCGCGATGTTCGATCGCCACCAGCAGCGCCTGGCCGAGCTGCGCCCGCGCGTCGCGCTCGTCGAGTTCGCCGGCGCCGCGGGCACGCTGGCCTCGCTCGGTGACAAGGGTTTCGAGGTCCAGCGGGCGATGGCCGAAGAGCTCGGCCTGGGCGTGCCCGCCACCACCTGGCATGTGGCACGCGACGGCTTCGCCGAGGCAGTGAACCTGCTGGCGCTCGTGACCGGCTCGCTCGGCAAGATTGCGCTCGACATCATGATCATGGCCTCGACCGAGTTCGCCGAGGTCTACGAGCCCTTCGTGAAGGGGCGCGGCGCCAGCAGCACGATGCCGCAGAAGCGCAACCCGATCTCCAGCGAACTGATGCTGGCCGCGTCGAAAGCCGTGCGGCAGCACGCCGGGCTGATGGTCGACGCGATGGTGCAGGACTTCGAGCGCGCCACCGGCCCATGGCATGCCGAGTGGATCGCGATTCCCGAGAGCTTCATCCTCACGGCGGGTGCGCTGCACCAGGCCAAGTTCGCGCTCGGCGGCCTGGTCGTCGATGCCGAGCGCATGAAGCACAACCTCGGCATCAGCCGCGGCCTGATCGTGGCCGAGGCGGTGATGATGGGCCTCGCGCCCCGCACCGGCCGCCAGCAGGCGCATGACCTCGTCTACGACGCCTGCCGCACGGTGAACGAGAAGGGCGGCACGCTGGCCGACGCGCTGGCCGCGCTACCCGAAGTCACGAAGCACCTCGACCGCGCCGCGATCGACCGCCTGACCGACCCCGCCAACTACCTCGGCCTCGCGCCGCAGATGGTGGACCGCGCGCTTGCGCTGTCGGCGAAGGCGCAGCACTGAATTCTCCCGACCCCACCCTTCATTCCATTCCAGGAGACATGAGCATGCGTTTCATCAAGACTCTTCTGTGCGCGCTCGCGGCCGCCGCCGCCGTGGCTGCCGCGCACGCCCAGGCCTACCCCGCCAAGCCGATCACGTGGATCGTGCCTTTCGCCGCGGGCGGCCCGACCGACGCGCTGGCGCGCAGCATCGCCGAGCGCGTGGCGCGCGAGGTGGGCCAGCCGATCGTGATCGACAACGCGCCCGGCGCAGGCGGCACCATCGGCGCAGCCAAGGCCGCGCGCGCCGCGCCCGACGGCTACACCATGCTGGTCGGCCACATGGGCTACATGGGCGCCGCGCCCGCGCTCTACAAGAAGCTGAACTACGACCCGGTGAAGGACTTCGAGCCCGTGTTCCGCTTTCCCGATACGCCGCTGGTGCTGATGGTGCGCAAGGAGCATCCGGCCAGGAACATCGAGGGGCTGATCGACTTTGGCAAGAAGAATCCTGACAAGCTATTCATCAGCAATGCCGGCGTGGGTTCCAGCTCGCACCTGATCGCGGCGCTGGTCGCGAGCGCGGCCGGCGTCAAGGTCACGCTGGTGCCATACAAGGGCGCGGGCCCGGCATTGGTGGACGTGATCGGTGGCCAGGTCGACGGCATCTTCGACCAGACCAACACGGCGCTGCCGCAGATCACCGAGTCCAAGGTGCGTGCGCTCGCCGTCACCTCGAAGGTGCGCCTGCCGCAGTTGAAGGACGTGCCCACGCTGGCCGAGACCGTGTTGCCCGGCTTCGAGGCGTCGACCTGGTACGGCATCTACGCGCCCAAGGGAACGCCCAAGGCCGCGCTCGACAAGGTCCAGCAGGCCTATCTGAAGGTCATGACGGACAAGGCCTTCACCGACAAGATGAGCGCGCAGGCGATCCAGATGCTGCCGACCGAGCAGTACACCGGCGCCGCGCTGGGCAAGCACACCGAGGCGGAGGTGGCGCGCTGGAAAGCGGTCGCGGCCAAGACCAACATCTCGCTGGACTGAACCCCATGCCGGCCCTGCGGGTGGAGCACGATGCCTTCGGTGCGGTCGAGATTGCGGCCGACCGCTACTGGGGCGCACAGACCCAGCGCGCGCTGGGCGTCTTCGAGATCGGCGAGGAGCGCTTCCCGGCCTGCCTGGTCCACGCCTTCGGCTTGCAGAAGATGGCGGCCGCGCGCGCCAACCTGCGCTGCGGTGCGCTCGATGCGGCGCTGGCGCAGAAGATCGCCGCCGCCGCCGAGGAGCTGAGCGCCGGCCGCTTCGACGATCACTTCCCGCTCACCGTCTGGCAAACCGGGTCGGGCACGCAGACCAACATGAACGCGAACGAGGTGATCGCCAACCGCGCCAACGAGCTGTTGGGCCAGCCGCTGGGCACGCGCGCGCCGGTGCATCCCAACGACCACGTCAACGCATCGCAGTCGTCCAACGACAGCTTCCCGACCGTGATGCACATGGCGGCGCTGCTGGAGCTCGCGCAGCGCCTGCGGCCCGCGCTGGCGCTCTTGCGTCGACGGCTGGACGAACGCGCCGCGGCCTTCGCCGATGTGCTGAAGATCGCGCGCACGCACCTGATGGATGCCGTGCCGATGACCATGGGACAGGCCTTCGATGCCTTCGCGCGCCAGGTCGGCCACGGCATCGACCGCATCGATGCCACCTTGCCGCGCCTGTGCCTGCTGCCGCAGGGCGGCACCGCGGCCGGCACCGGGCTCAATGCACCGCTGGGCTTCGATGCCGCCTTCTGCGAGGAGCTGAACGCGTTGACCGGCATGGCCTTCGCGCCCAATCCCAGCAAGTTCGAAGGCATGGCGGCGCACGACGCGCTGGTCGAGGTCTCGGGCGCGCTCAACGTCGTCGCGGCTTCGCTGGTCAAGATCGCCAACGACATCCGCCTGCTCGGCTCGGGGCCGCGCTGCGGACTGGGCGAACTCGTGATTCCGGACGACGGGCTGACCAGTTCGATCATGCCGGGCAAGCGCAATCCGACGATCGCTGAAGTGGTGGTGCAAGCGAGCCTGCAGGTGATGGGCAACCACGTCACCATCACGATGGCTGGTGCGTCGGGGAACTTCGAGCTCAACGTTGCCAAGCCGGTGCTGATCCACAACCTGCTGCAGTCGATCCGCGTGCTGGCCGACAGCGCCCGCGTGTTCTCCGAGCGTATGGTGAAGGACATCGAGGTGGACAGGCAACGCCTGGCCGGCTACGTCGACAACGCGCTGCTGCTGGCGACCGCGCTCAATCCCGTGCTGGGCTACGACCGGGTCGCGCAGATCACGGTGACCGCGCTGGAACGGAACATGAGCCCGCGTGATGCGGCTGTTGCGCTGGGCTTCCTGAGTGCCGCGGACTACGACCGGCTGGTCGATCCGTCGGCGATGGCCGGGCTTCCAGGCAAGCCGGCGGCTGATATGGCTTGATCCTGTCAAGAGCGCAAGCCCATCTCTCCGGGTTCCGGATTGCAGAATTCGTTCGCGAATGCCGGATGGGGAACGCGACGGAGCCGGGTGCGTGAGCGACGGTTGATCATGCTGATATGCGTGGATTGGCTACCGACAGTTCATGTATTCGTCGCGGGGCTGCCTGCTTTCTAGGGTCTGCGGTTGGTCACTTGCGTGGCTGCGCAATAGCCGCGCCGAGGATTCCCCTGTGGCCGTGGCTGCGCCGCGTTCCCGATCCGGCCTCAAAGAGGTTGTTCGATAGGCGCCTCCTTCGCGTTGCTTGCCATGTCATCGCGGGTTCACGTCGAGGCAGGCGGCGTCACCTCGCGCGCAATGGCCCACACGAAGCCCGAGAGTTCGCGCGCGATGGCCACCACGATCTTGTTGTGCGGCATGCGCCGCGCGGCCAGCCGCTTGAAGCGCGCGCACAGCCGCAACTGCGCCGTCCAGGCGATGTCGGTCACGGCCTTGGGCAACTCCGACTGGCGCCTGGCGATGACCGCACTGACCCGCGCCGGGTAGCGGTACTGGTGCGCCACTTCCACCAGCATGCGCCGCGCCGCCGAGTTGCCGGCCTTGGTGATGGCGCCCTGGCGGCGGCGCTGGCCGCTGGAGGCTTCGCTGGGTACCAGGCCCAGGTAGGCCATCAACTGGCGAGGGTTGGCGAAGCGGTGGAAGTCCTGGATCTCGGCCACCAGCGTGACCGCGGCAATGAGTTGCACACCGCGCAGTGCTTGAAGCGCGGCCACCACCGGTGCCAGCGACCAACCCGCCAACGCATCGCGCAGCGACTGCTCCAGCCTTGCGATGCGTGCTCCCGATTCGCTCACCGCGTGCAGGTACTCCTGGAAGGCGATCTGCTGCGCGGCGTGCGGCAGCGCCAGGCTGGCCAGCCAGCGCAGATGCGCCGCCGTCCAGGCGCTCTTGCCCGAGTACACCACGCCGCTGCGCAGCAGCAGCGCCTTCAGCCGGTGGCGCGCGTTGCGCTGTTCCCGCACCGCGTCCTCGCGGGCCCGCACCAGGTCGCGTAGCGCCTCGTCCACGGCGTCGGGCACGCGCACCGCATTGAGTTCACCCGCGCGCGCCAGGCGCGCCAGCATCAAGGCATCGCGGCGGTCGGTCTTCACCCGATCACCCGAGCGCTTGGGGATGGACGAGGGCGCCACTACCTCGCAGTGATAGCCCAGCGCGGCGAGGTGGCGCTGCAGCACGAAGCCGCAGGGGCCCGCTTCGTAGACGACATGTAGGCAATGGCCCCGGCTGACCAGGCGGCGCAGGGCCTTGGTGACGGCAACGACGCCGCCGGCAACCGCGCCCAGATGGCGCACTTCGCCGTCACGGCCGGCCTCGGCCAGGGCGATGTCGATACTGTCCTTGTGGACGTCTAGGCCGAAGTTCCCCGATGCAGTTGACGAGATCCCTTTGTGACTCAAGCACTTGCTTGAGTTGGCGAGGAAGTTTTCTGTCTACAGCTTGATGTTTTGCACGAGCGCGAGGGCGCGCAGGTGCAGTGGCTGCGCGTTGGTGAGGAGCTCGAAGGTGGGTGCCTCGGGACCGGCCTGTGGGGTGCGGCAGGTATTGCGCACGATGGTGGCGAGCTCGGCCATGAGGGTCGAGAAGCTGTGCGCCGGCGTGCCGTCATCCAGCGTGTGGCGGGCTGCCTTGGTCAGTGCCGTCTTGGAACGCGTGGCCGGTGCCACGGGGTCGCGCGTGGCCTTGGCCTGCTGGTCGGTGTCGGCGAACATCAGCTCGCGCCAGGCCTCGCGCATGTGCCACTCGACGTAGTAGGCCAGCATGCACAGGAAGATGTGCGCGCGCACCCGATCGGCGGTGCGGTGGTGGATCGGGCGCACCTTCAGGTCGATCGTCTTGAGCGAGCGGAACGCGCGCTCGACGTTGGCGAGCGCCTTGTAGTTGCGCACGCACTGGGACGCGTCCATCTGCGCCGGCGGCACCGAGGTGCGGATGATGTAAATATCGTCCAGTGCCGCCTCGGCAGCGATGGCGTCTGTCTTGCGTGCGAAGGTGAAGGCGTTGTCGCCGATCACCAGCTCGAAGTGCTTGGCGACCTTGTACTGGTTGACGACCTTGCCCACGCGCAAGCCGATCTCGTCCTGGCCGGCGAGCTTGCCGCCATCCACCCGGGCCTTGATCTTCTGGAGGTTGGCCTCGGTGGCCACGAGCAGTTCCTCACGCTTGTGCGTGCGCAGCTTGGCGAGTTCGGGATTGCGGCACGCCACCAGGCGCTCGCCCGGGTAGTCCGGCGAGCTCAGTTCAAGCAGATTGCGCTCGTCGAACAAACCAAGCTGCAGGTGGCCCTGCTCGACCAGCGCGCGAATCGAGACGCTCTTCAATGCACTGATCCATCCCACGCCTTCGGTCTCGCGCAGCTCCTGGATCGCCTTGTTGGAGATCATGCCGCGGTCGCCCACCATCACCAGTTGCTCGACGCCGAAGTCCTCGCGCAGCCGCTGGACCTCGGGCAGCAAAGTCAGGCTGTCGGCGACATTGCCCTCGTGCACCGACACGGCTACCGGGCAGCCGCGCGCATCGGTGAGCAGGCCGTAGTTGACCTGCAGCATGCCCTTCTTGCCGTCGCGGCTGTAGCCGAGCTTGGCCAGCGGGCAGCAGCTGCCCTCGAAATAGCTGGAGGACAGGTCGTACAGCACCAGGGCGCCAGCGCTCAGATGGCGCGAGGCGAGCTTCTTCTGGATGCGATCCTGGCGCTCGAGCAGCCAGTCCATCGCCGCATACAGGTCGTCCTCGTCGGCCTCTGCGATGCCGAAGTCCTCGGCCAGTGTCGTGGTGTGCCACCAGCGGGTGGTGGCGAGCTTCGTGTGCGGGGCGACGATGCGCGCGACCACCATCGCCAGCACCAGGTCGCGTTCGCGGCACGGCTTGGAGGCCAGCAGCGAGGCCATCTCCAGGCTGGCCATCGCGGCGCTTGCCGCCTGCACATGGCCGTGGGGGCGCGAGCGCGTGATCTGGAACGCCGAGGCCACGGGCACGAAGGTCTCGCCCTGCAGCGAGCGCCGGATGATCTCGATGAGTTCATCGGGCAGGTGCGACAGGTTGCCCAGAGTTTCGTTCTTGACTTTGCCGTCCTCGCGGTAGCTGCGCCGCAGCAGGTGGGTGCGATAGACCTGGTCCTTGTAGGTGCGCGTCGTAGTGACGACATGAGCGGTACCGGTGCGGGATGCCATGGAAATCAATCTAGTCCACTAACGTGAAATTTGCAATGCAATTTAGTGACTACATGTATCGCCCAAAAAAATCCTCCAGAGAGGAGGATTCATCAGCGGCGACAAGTACTTGCCGTCGATGGAGTGACTACAGAGGCGGGGAACTTCGGTCTAGGCCAACGTAAACGGTGGCCGCAGTGGTGGTAGATTGACTCATGGCCCGTCTCCTTGCTCGTTGACACGCTGTCCGCCCCTCGGGGTGCAGCGTTGTGGCTCGGCGCACCCACGGTGCGCAACCCACGGTAGTCCTGGAGACGGGCCACCTCAACGGCTCAAGCCATTCTGTCTAGCCGAGCCTGAGCAGCAGCGCCGAGGCCGCGCACACCAGCAGAAAGGGAATGCTGATGCGATGGAACTCGCGCAGCCCGTGCGGCACCTTGGCCAGCCTGAGCGCGATCAGGTTGGCCAGCGATCCCAGCACGCAGCCGAAGCCACCCACGCTGACGCCGGCCGCCAGCGCCGGCAGGTCGTGCACGTAGCGCTCCAGCAGGATGGCCGCCGGCACGTTGCTGATGAACTGCGACGTAACGACCGCGGCGAGGTAGGCGCGCCCGCCTTCGCCGATGGTCCATTGGCCCAGCAGCGATGCGACGGCGGGCAGCTCGGCCAGCTGCCGCAAATCGACGAACATCAGCGCGATGATCGCGAGCAGCGCCCAGTCGACGCCCAGCAGCACGCGCGGGCGCAGCAGCAGGAAGGCGCCGAACACCACGGCCAGCCCGGCCGTGAGCCAATGGCGATCGAGCGCGATCACGAAGCCGATGAAGAGCAGGGCAGACAACACAAGCAGCCGAGGCTGCATGGGCGCCGCATCGCCGGCCGGCTTGAGTAGGATCGGCGCGCGCGGCACCAGGAATCGGATGGCGAGGAAGAGCCAGAACAGCATCAGCGCCACGGTCGGCGCCATCATGCCCATGAAGCCGACGAAGCTCTCGCCCGAGCGATGCCAGAGAAAGAGGTTCTGCGGATTGCCGATCGGCGTGAGCGCGGAGCCCGCGTTGACGGCCAGCGCTTCCAGCACCACCAGCCGCGCCAGCGGCAGATGCGCCTGGGCCGCCAGCACGCGCGTGAGCGGCACCAGGAGGAACAGGCTCACGTCGTTGGTGACCAGCGCCGAGAGCAGTGCCGCGCTCGCGGTGAGCAGAAAGACCAGGCTTCGCAGCTCGGTGGTGCGCGCGAGCAGCCGCGCGGCGGCGGCCTGCAGCATTCCGCTCTTCTCCACGCCCTGGGTGATGACCAGCAGGCCGGCCAGTGCGCCGATGGTTTGCCAGTCGACCAGGCGCACATAGTCGAGCGGCGCGCGCGGGCGTGCGACCGCGAACCCGATGGCGACCAGCGCCAGCACCCACAGCAGCGTGTTGCCGCCGCCGTGCACGGGCGCGGCTTCAGCGCGCGGTATCGCGCTCACGCAGCTCGCGCTTGAGCACCTTGCCGATCGCGCTGCGCGGAAGCTCGTCAATGAGCTGCAGGCGCGCGAGCCGCTGCGTCTTGCCGAGCTGGGCATTGGCCCATTGCAGCAGCGCATCGGCGTCGGTGTCGTCGCCCGCGCGCCGCACCACGAAGGCCACCGGCGTCTCGCCCCATTGCTCGGAAGGCACGCCGACCACTGCGACATCGGCCACCGCCGCATGGCCGCGCAGCACCGCCTCGAGGTCGCTCGGGTAGATGTTGAAGCCGCCGCTGATGATCATGTCCTTCTTGCGGTCGAAGAGCGTGAGGAAGCCTTCGTCGTCGAAGCGTCCGACGTCGCCGGTGCGGATGAAGCGCTTGCCCGCGGGGTCGAACCATTCGGCTTCGCGCGTCTTCTCCGGCTGGCGGTGGTAGCCGACCATCATGCCGGCCGAATGGCCCACCACCTCGCCGGCCTCGCCGAGTGCAACTTCACGGCCGCTTTCGTCGATCAAGCGGATGTCGCTGCCCTCGGCCGGCTGGCCGACGGTGTGCAGCTTGTCCGGATGCAGGTGCGCCTCGAGGATGCAGGTGCCGCCGCCCTCGGTCATGCCGTAGAACTCGATCAGGCCGCCGGGCCAGCGCTTCAGCACGTCGGCCTTCAGCGCCGCGTTGAAGGGCGCGCTGGTGCTGAATTTGAAGCGGAAGCTCGAGAGATCGTGCGCATCGAAGGCCGGATGCGCCATGAGGCGCTGGTACTGCACCGGCACCAGCATCGTGTGCGTCACGCGATGCGCCTCGGCCAGCAACAGGTAGCCGGGCGCGTCGAACTTCGGCATCAGGATCACGCAGCCGCCGTACGCGATGGTCGGAAAGAACACCACCAGCGTGGTGTTGGAGTAGAGCGGCGTCGACAACAGCGTCACCGTGTCGGGGCCGTATGCGTACTTCGCGCCGCGCCGCACATGGGCCCAGCGCATGCCGTGGCCCTGCACGATGCCCTTGGGTTCGCCGGTGGTGCCCGAGGAATAGATGATGTTGAAGGCCCAGGCGGGCTGCGGCTCGACGGCCGCGGGCCGCGTACCGGCCGGCGCGAGCCAGGCCTCGAGCGCGCGAGCGGCCGCGCAGCCGTCGAGTGCGATGCGCGGAACGTCTGCTGCCGCGTCGCCGATCACCTCGGCCGCGGCCGCATCGACGAACAGGATGCGCGCCTCGGCGTCCTCGATCATGCGCGCCAGGCTGGCGGGTGTGGAGCCGGGCGCCAGCGGCGCGACCGCGATGCCCGCGCGCAGGGCGCCCAGGAACACCGCCGCATAGTTCACGCTCGATGCGGCGCAGATCGCGATCGCATCGCCTGCGCGCAGGCCGTCGCGTTGAAGGCCGGCCGCGATGCGGTCCATCAGCGCGTCGAGCGCGCCGTAGCTCAGCGTGCGCGTGCCGTCGATCAGCGCGGGCCGCGCGGGTGATTCATGCGCGTGGAGCCGGATCAGCTCGGCGATGACGCCGAAGTCGCGGTCCATCGCCGCCTGGAAGTCGGTCATACGTGGAGAGAAGGATGTGGCACGCACAGGATACCGAAGTCCTGGCGGCCAAGGATGCCAACGGCAGGAGGTGATCGGACGCCGGCTTCGGCATCCGCCGCCTCAGCGGTCCGTCTCTCGATACCAGTAGGTCCGTTTGCGTACGTTCTTGATCGGGATGACCGGCTTTTGCGCCCCCAGGCCGGACTTGCCGTCGGCGCCGGAGCCGCCGCCGCCGCCGATCAGGAAGGGCAGCTGGCGGTCCGTGCCGCCGACGTTGACCGTGACGATGCCGAACACGGGCGACGGCGCCAGCCCGCCGCCATCGAGCACACGGAAGCTCGACGCGCCGGTGAGGAAGTTCACCGAATAGCTGCGTGCCGTGCCGAGATTGGCCTGGCAGGTGGTGGCGCTGGGAACGATGGGCTGGTTGGTGCCGAAGTAGACCAGGCCGCCGACGGTCGTCGGCGCGTTCACGCCTTTTTCTCCAGCCCCGGCCAGGGTGACGTAGAAACCGTTCAGCGAGCCGTCGTACGCGGTCGTGTTGGTGGCCTTGAACAGCGTCGTCGGCGCGATGTCGGCGCTGCTGCTGGTGTCGTCGCGCACCGGTGTCCAGCCGCTCGCGCTCATGCCGACCTTGGTGTCCTTGATCATGTAGAAGCGGTTCACGATGCCGATGGCCTTGTGGGACAGCAGCGGGTGCTCCCGGTCACCGGTGATGTCGAGCACCACGTCGTAGGTCTTCGTCAGCACCACGTCCGGGGGAAAGAAGAACTTGCGCTTGGTGGCGCCGCTTCCGCCCAGGGCGGCGAGGTGGGTGGCCTGCCAGGTGCTCATGTCGCCGCTGCCGGTGGGCTGAAGGTCCACGCGCCAGATGTTGCCGCCGGTATCGGCCGCATAGAGCCGGTCGATGAGGCCATCGAAGTCGCGATCCACCAGCGTGACGTCGGCGGGGATCGAGTAGGTCATCTCGGCCAGCTTGCAAGGGTTGCCCGTGCAGCTGCTGCCGGCGCCGCCCGGGCCGGCCTGCCACAACACGTTGCCGGTCACCGCGTCGACGATGAAGATCCCGCGCCCCATGGTGTCGGCGTTGGGCGGCTCGACATCCTCGTTGGTGTCGTAGCCCGCACCGAAGATCAGCACGGGGTTGGCATGGCCCTTGATCATGGCCACCTTCGGCTGCGACCATGTCTGCCCGAGTTCCGCGAAGCCTGTGTCGGCATTGCTGCGCTTCCACATGAACTTGGGGTTCGTGGGATCGCTCACGTCGAGCGCATAGAGCAGGCGGCCGCCACGGCGCGCCGAGAGGAAGATGTAGGCCTTCCCGGTGGCGCTGTTCTGGTAGACGCTGGGTGCGCCGTCGAAGAAGTAGTTCTTCGGGGTGCCGGTGGTCAAGGTGCCCAGCTTCAGGGTCGGACCGTTTTGGTAGAGCCGCTGCAGGCCCGGGTAGAACTCCGAGGGCACGAAGCTCCACAGCTCGCCGCCCGGCGGGATGCTGGTGGTGGCGCCGGTCGCGTCCTTCATGGTGAGGGCGCAGGTCGACGACACCGTGCAGTTGCCCTTGGGCTTGCTGGTGTCGGTGGGGTTGTTCGGCTGGTTGCCGTTGATGGCGCGGAACATGCCGTCGTTGGCGCCGTAGAACACCACCACGCCGGTCGTGCCGCCGTAGTTGATCACCGCGGGGCGGGAATGCAGGACGTCGCCGTGGACGGAGCCGCGGATCTTGATGCTGGCGTCGGGCGGGCTGCTCGATTCCCGGCCCGCTGCGGCGTCGCCGGCCGCGTAGGTGTCTTCGCCGCGGACCCAGTTGATCAGGTTGGCCGGGGTCACCTTGCTGTCCGTGATGCCCAGGGCCGTCGAGCTGAGATTCGTGTTGTCGGCCTTGAAGGGCATCGTGCTCAGGGCCGCATTGGTGCCGCAACCGGTGCCGATGCAGGTAAATACGTTGCGCGCGGTGGTGGGCGTCGTGACGGCCGCGGTGGCCGAATAGCTGTCTGTCAGGTACTTGAGCCGAATCTGTTGCCCGACGCCACCCTTCTCGACGACCTGCCCATCCTCCCAGTCGTACCCGTCCTTGGCGCCTTGCTCCTTGAAGGCGTTGAGCCAGAAGCCGCCCTGGGAGTCGGGCAGGGAAGCGATGGACTTGGAGGTCCAGAAGCTCACTGCCGAGGGCGAGATGAAGCCCGTGCCCGCCGCGCTCAGTGCCCGGTTGGCGTTGGTGCCGATCGAGTACGTGCCCCAGGAGGCGTCGGCGAGGAACAACTGCGGCGCCGTCGGGTCGCTGATGTCGACGCCGAACTGGTATTGCTTGAGGTTGCCCTGCCAGCGCGGGTTGACGTCGCCGTCGGGGCGGAACATGCCCATGTAGATCTGGTTGAGGTAGGTGCCTTGCGTGTTGGCGCTCACCGGCAGCACCGGCGCCGCGAACACGCTGTTGACGGCCTGCACCTCGTTGAAGACCTGGCCGATGGCGTCGATCAGGGCCTGGACGTTTCCGAGCTCGACCAGGAAATACTTTCCGCCGCCCTGGTTGGCCATGCTGACCATGAGCTGTTCGTAGTCGGGATTGCTGCCATCGCTGAGGATGATGGTGTAGGTCGTGATCCCCGGGTACGTCGTCGCAAGATTGGGCGAGCTGCCCGTGTACATGAAGTTCGCCCATTCGTCCGCATAGTCGCTGCGGTACTTGCCGGAGGCCGTCTTGGAGGAAAGCTGCGACTTCCAGCCCGGCAGCGCCAATTGCGCAGGCAGTGCGCTCAGGCCTGCTGCGGCCTGCAAGGCCGTGCCGCCCAGGTTGCCGCCGTCCTGCGGCTTCTGGTTGCTGGTGGCGAGCGTGATGTAGAGAACGAAGTTCCTGCCGCAGGCTTGCTGGTTCGCCAGCCCCGGGTAGCTGGTGCCCGAGAGGCCGGTCTTGCCCTGGTAGAAGGCCCACGCTTCCTGCATCGCCTGCGCGATCTGGTTGTTGTTGCCCTTGTCGTCGCTGAGACTCAGCGCCTCGATGCGCCGCAGCATCTTGCCGACGCCCTTGCTGTTGTCGGAGCTGGCGCCGTCCATGAGAAGCAGCGAGCCGGGCGCCGGCGATGCGGGGGGCTGGACGAAGGTGCCGCCGTCGGTGGGGCCCCCCGGGAAGTACATCAGGCCCAGATTGATGTTGCCGTTGAGTGCGGCGTTGGTCCCGATCTTGGAGACCGCGCTGTGCAGGCCGCATTGTTCGAAGCCGAGGTTCTTGTTCGGGTCGTTGACCGTCAGGGATGGGCAGGTGAAGCTCGAGCTGGCACTCGCCGCCGCCGCGTTGTCGAGAATGATCAGCATGTTCGGGGCGCCACCGCCGGACGTGCCCTGGTAGATGTCGATGTCCTCGGCCCGCACCGCGGCGCTGGCCAGCGTCAGCAGGGCCAAGGCACCCAGTTGTGAAAATTGCGAGGGGCGCATCGGTCCTACTCCTGATTGATCAGCATGCGGCGCCAACGGCCACGCGCACGGCGATGCCCTGGTGCACGGTCGGGGCCGGCTCCGTGCTCCCGGGCGGCGTGGCGGTGGCATTGACTTCCCAGTTCGAGTGCGAGCACAGCGAATTGCCGCCCGCGCCCGAGCCGACGATGCCCGTGTTCTGCGCAGCGCCGCTGGCATAGCAGGGCTGGTCGTCCGTGTTGGTGGCGTCCAGCTCGCTCAGCTTGATCGCCTTGACGCCGGTGCAAAGCGGTGCCGGCACGACAACGGTGTAGGCCGAGCCGGCCTGGCCGCTGTTGTTGATGTCGATCACCGACGTGCTGTCCACCGGCAGCGAAGTGAAGTCAGCGCTGATCGTGCTTTCGATCGCCTGCTGCGCGGCCGCGCCGGCCTCCTTCTGGGTCTGCATGTTGCCGACCAGCTTGGTGTTGACGTTAACGGCCTTGATGGACGAAACGACGATCAGCGTGATCACCGTCAGAAAGATCATCGAGACCAGCAAGGTGGCGCCTGCCTGCATGCGCGGCGCGGCGCTGCGCCTGGAGCGGTTCATGGTGTTTCCCTCTGGCCCGAGCTGTTGTACAGGCGCGCGACCGTGCTGTAGACGTGGCGCTTGATGCGGTCGTTGAAGGGGCCTGCGGCCGGCACGGCCAGGCCCATGTCGTAGGTTCTGGCGTCGGTCCAGCCGCCGCTGGGCTCGGTGTTGCGCGCCAGCACGTGGATGCGAATGGCCATCACGTTGGCCCAGTTGGTCAGCGCCACGGTCCAGTCGTAGGCCGGCGTGGTTTGCGGGCACACCGCGACGGCAATTTCCGCCGCCGGCGGGCTGGCCGGATTGCTGGTGTAGCAGTCCGGGGAGCCGTTGGCGTCCATGTCGACCCCGTAGTCGAGCTGCAGGTTCTCGATGCCTTCCACCAGCGGGGTGATCTTCATCTCGCCGTCCAGGTACTCGGCCATCTTGAGGGTGGGAATGGTGTCGGTGCCGCACACATTGCAGGTGCTCACGAAGTACACGTGCTGCACGATCTTGCGCAGCGGCGCAAGCTTGCTCGGCAGGCAGTCCTTCTGCATCAGCGGGAAGCTGGCCGCGGAGGCGCCCGCTGCGGCCGCAAAGGGCAGCGTGTCGTTCGCGCAGCTCGAAACCTGCAGATAGGCCTCGGCCGCGACTGCCGATGCGGGAGTCACGGCGGTGGTGCTGACGCGCGTGACGATCAACATCGCGGTGCCCGCCATGACATTGCTGATGCAGCTCGGCGTGCTGCTCAGTCCCTGGATCGGCAAGGGAACGGTGGAGGTGCCCGGGCTCGTCATTGCAAAGTAGCCGAGGGCGGCGATGTTCGTGGGGCAGGCCACCGGCGCCACGGTCGCGAAAGCGGTGCTCGAGGAAGCGCCGACGAAACCGGCCATCTGGATGTCTTCACTGAGCACCTGGAGTGCGTAGCGGCCGTTTTCGATCTGGCGCCCGGTCTTGTCGAGCTCGGAGCGCGAGCCCACGGTGGAGACCAGCAGGCTGATCAGGCCGATCATCAGGAACAGGCCGAGCGTGATGGCCACCATCAGCTCGACCAGCGTGAAGCCGCGGTTGTGCCGCCGGTAGCCGCAATGCATGCGCGCTCTCACGACAACGCCCCGATCCGCACCTTGGTCGTGACCACTCGGTGCAATTTTTCGTCGCCGTAGGCTCCATTGCCGCAGGGAAAGGCGGTGCTGCCATCGGCCAGGGTCGGCGCGGCCGTCTTGGCCAGACCTTGCCACGACACGGCGATCAGATAGATGTTGTTGGCGGCGTCGTCGAGGGTCACGCAGCCGACGGCGCCGATCATGGCGCCGAGCTTGGCGCCCGACTGGGTTTCGGCCTGGCCGTTGATCAAGTCTTTCCAGGCCGTGAGATCGGCCGCAACCTGGGTTTGCTGCTGCACGTTGCCGGCGGTGCAGGCCGGCACGGTGGTGCTGGTCGCGCTCAACTGCACGCCGGTGGCGCCATTCGAATAGCAGCTCGCGACCTTCCGGTTCGCATTGAGGCGATCGGCCATGTCCTGCACGAGCTGCAAGGCCTTGATCCGCTGGTAGGCCTCCATCTCGGCAACGTTGGCGCGGCTGCTCACGCCTGCCAGGCCGAGCAACCCGAAGAGCAGGATCACGAGCGTGATCAGGACTTCGATCAGTGCGACCCCATGCTGGGGGGCGGCCATGCGGCACGCGCGAGCCGGAATGCGTGGCGGCATCTAGCAAGCCCCCATGCTGCTGCTTGGAAGGCCACTCAGCCCGATGGAGATGCAGCGCGAATTGACGCCTGCCATGGCGGGCGACGGCGCGATGGTGAACTTGGTGCTCGTGGTCACGGTGCGGCCGTCCTTGCCATAGGTGATGACGTCAAGGTCGCTCGAGTCGCTGATGGCGAGGTTCTTGTAGGCCAGCTGGCTGTGGAAGACGTTGGCGCTGTCCTTCACTTCCCAGCCTTCGTCCCAGGCGCTGACTTTCTTTGCCAGATCGACGCTGCGATTGCGGGTCACGGCTTCGCTGCGAGCGAGCGTGAGCGCCGCCATCAAGTCGAAGGAAACGTTGCGGATGCGCTGGTTCGCAACGAAGGCGCGAAACGAGGGCAGCGCAAGAGCAGCGAGGACGCCCATCACCGTGATCACGGTGACCAGTTCGATCAGGGTGAAGCCGCGCACGTGGCGGCGCGTGCGGCGACGGCTTACCAGCATCCCGGAGCTCCGCTGGTGCCAGACGCGCCCTTCGCTCCCGCTTCGTCGATGCTCAGATTCGCGCAGGCGGAGTCCCTGGCGAGCTGACCGCCGATCGGCGTGGCGGTGATCGTGAATCCCGGCGGTGTCGTGCCGGCCTTGGGGGCCGTCGCGATGGTGTAGTTGGACGACACATTCGACGGAGGTGGATAGTTCAACGCAGCCAGATTCGGGGCGTAGATCCGCGCGTCCAAAAGGTAGCGCTGCTGCAGGTTGCTGAGCTCGAGCATGTAGCCCTGGGCGGCCGATCGATTAGAACGAACGATGTAATTGGTGTACGAGGGATAGGCGATCGCTGCCAGGATGGCGACGATCGCCACCGTCACCATCAACTCGATCAGGGTGAAGCCACGCGATTGCATTTGCCCATTGCAGCGCGCACGCCGGCTTGGCAGCGTGAATGCAGTCGACGGCAGTTCCAGAAACTGATGCATGGAGGCCAATCCCTTCGAGCGCCCAGAAAGTCAAAACGGTGACTGTATGGTAACAATGTGAAAAATTCACATTCGGCGATCAGGCTTTTCGCGCACAAGTTCACGCCTGGGCGGGGCGAGTGAAATGGCGCAGCCTTCGAGGCCTGCGAGATGGACGAAAAACGAGGCGCGCACGCACAGGCCACGGCGCACGCGATCTGCTCGCGCCTCGAGAATCCGCAGTGGGTTTTTTACGTTGAGCAGGCCGAGTGCGCAAGGCACTTGCGGGCACTTGCTGGCACTGGCGTGTGAGGCGTGTGCGCTCGCGCGCTGAAGCCCCCGGGCAGAGGCTTGCGCTCGAGGCCTAGACCCCGGCCGCGTGCGCCTGCTGGTCGGCGTGGTAGCTGCTGCGCACCATCGCGCCGACCGCCGCATGGCTGAAGCCCATCTTGTAGGCCTCTTCCTCGAACATCTTGAAGGTGTCCGGGTGCACGTACCGGCGCACCGGCAGGTGGCTGCTGCTGGGCGCGAGGTACTGGCCGATGGTCAGCATGTCGATGTCGTGCGCGCGCATGTCGCGCATGACCTGCAGGATCTCTTCGTCGGTTTCTCCGAGGCCGACCATGATGCCGCTCTTGGTCGGCACCTCGGGATGCAGGGCCTTGAACTTCTTCAATAGGTTGAGGCTGAACTGGTAGTCGCTGCCCGGGCGCGCTTCCTTGTAGAGGCGCGGCGCGGTCTCCAGGTTGTGGTTCATCACGTCGGGCGGCGCGGCCTTGAGGATTGCCAGCGCGCGGTCGTCGCGGCCGCGGAAGTCGGGCACCAGGATCTCGATCTGCGTTTGCGGCGAGAGCTCGCGGATGTTGCGGATGCAGTCGACGAAGTGCTGGCTGCCGCCGTCGCGCAGGTCGTCGCGGTCGACGCTGGTGATCACCACGTACTTGAGGCGCAGCTTGGCGATGGTCTTCGCGAGGTTCAGCGGCTCGTCCTTGTCCAGCGGATCGGGCCGGCCGTGGCCGACGTCGCAGAAGGGGCAGCGCCGCGTGCACTTGTCGCCCATGATCATGAAGGTGGCCGTGCCGTTGCCGAAGCACTCGCCGATGTTGGGGCAGGAGGCTTCCTCGCAGACCGTGTGCAGGTTGCTCTCGCGCAGGATCTGCTTGATCTCGTAGAAGCGGGTGGTCGGGCTGCCGGCCCTGACGCGGATCCAGTCGGGCTTCTTGAGCACTTCGCCCTGCTGGATCACCTTGACGGGGATGCGCGACAGCTTGGCCGCGGCCTTCTGCTTGGCCAGGGGGTTGTAGCTGTCGGGACCTTGGGCATCGCGGACGACTTCGAGGGTGCTCATGGCTTCTCTTGAGTGGGGCTCAAGGCGCGAGGTAGGCGGCCAGCTTGTTGGCCAGCACCTGCGCGGCTTCGTCCCAGGTTGTTTGAACGCCGATTGTAGAAAGATCGACGGTTTCGAGCCCTGCGTAGCCGCAGGGGTTGATGCGCGAGAAGGGTTCCAGGTCCATCGCGACGTTGAGCGCGACGCCGTGGTAGGTGCAATGACGGCTGACCTTGATGCCCAGCGCGGCGATCTTGCCCAGGCCGCGGAAGGGGTCGGCGGGTTGCGTCGGGCCGGTCAGTGCGGCATGCGAGAACGGGTCGTCAAGCCGCACATAGATACCCGGCGCGCCGCCCACGCGGTGGCCGGTGACGCCGAAGTGCGCCAGCGTGCGGATCACCGACTCCTCGATGCGAAAGACGTATTCCTTCACGTAGTAGCCGGCGCGCCGCAGGTCGACGAGCGGATAGGCCACCACCTGGCCGGGGCCGTGGTAGGTCACCTGGCCGCCGCGGTCGGTCTGCACGATGGGGATGTCGCCGGGGTTCAGCACATGGTCGGCCTTGCCGGCCAGGCCCTGGGTGTAGACCGGCGGGTGCTCGCAGATCCAGAGCGTATCGGCGGTGTCGGGCGTGCGCTCCCGCGTCGCCTGCTGCATCGCCGCGTAGGTCGGCGCGTAGGCGACGCGGCCGAGCCACACGGCCTCGAGCGCTTTGCTCAGAGCACCACCTTGACCATCGGATGCGCGGACAGCGCCATGTAGATGGCGTCGAGCTGCTCGCGGCTGGTGGCAGTGACGGTGATGGTCACGCCGAGGTAGTTGCCGGCCTTGCTGTTGCGCAGTTCGATGGTGCTGGCGTCGAAGTTCGGATCGAACTGCTCGGCGATCAGCGTGACCGCATGCACGAAGCCATCGGCCTTGACGCCCATGACCTTGATCGGGAACTGCGAGGGGTACTCGATCAGCGATTCCTTGCGTGCGTCGATCGGTGGGGTGTCGGGGGCTGTGCTCATGCGGGAACTCCTTGCTCTTGCGCGCTGCGTTCGATGGCTCGCTGGTAGCCCGCATGCAGCGCCTGGAAGACCGGGCCGGGACGCCCCGATCCGATCGTCTGGCCGTCGAGCGTGACCACCGGCAGCACTTCCTTGCTGGCCGAGGACAGCAGCAGTTCGTCGGCGCCGAAGACTTCGTCGCGTGCAATGCGGCGCAGCGAGAAGGGGATGTCCGCCTCGGCGCAGATGTGCTCGATCAGCCCGTAGCGGATGCCGGCCAGCACCAGCTCGTCCTTGGGCGGTCCGTAGACCGTGCCGTCCTTCACCACCCAGACGTTGCTCGACGAGGCCTCGCTGAGCCAGTCGCCGCGGAACATGATGGTCTCGGCCGCGCCGGCCTCGACGCTGATCTGCCGCGCCAGCACCGCGCCCAGCAGGCTGGTGCTCTTGATGTGCGCCTTCTGCCAGCGGAAGTCGTGCGCGCTCACGCAGGCAACGCCCCTGGCGCGCATCGCGTCGGACACCGGCTTCATCGGGTTCAGCATGACGAAGACGGTGGGCACGAGACCCTGCACCATCGCATGCTCGCGCGGGGCCACGCCGCGCGTGACCTGGATGTAGATGGCCTGCACGGCCGCGCGCTCGGAAGGCGGGCTGGCCTCGACGAGACGCATCGCAATCGCGTGCCACTGCCCATGCGTCAACGGATTGGCGATGCGCAGCTCGCCCAGCGAGCGGTCCAGCCGCGCCATGTGTTCCTCGAAGCAGAAAGGCACGCCGCCATAGACCGGCACCACTTCATAGACGCCGTCGCCGAAGATGAAGCCGCGGTCGAGCACGCTGACCTTGGTGTCGCGCAGCGGCGCGTAGCTGCCGTCGAGGTAGCAGAGCGAGTCGGGGAGGGCGTCGGTGATCGGGTGCATAAGAGATTATGGTGGGGGCACTCCTGTGCTTTCCAACGTCTCGCGCTTGCCGCAGCGCGGGGCAAGGATGTTTTGCGAGCTCGGCCCGGAACATGGCGGAGAGCCATGGGTTTTTACTTATAATCAATGGCTTTGTAGAAATTCTGGGTCGTCATCCGGGCTTCATTCGAAATGAAAACAATCGCCCGCGATGTGAGAGAGAGGGAAGTCCGAGAGGACGCTCAAGACCCGGATGCTGACTTCAAGCCGTTGACCGCCGAAGAGGCCCAGCGGCTGCGCGAAAAGAAGCCGTCGATCTCGCCCTGGCGCGTGATCGCGGTTCAGGTCGGAGCGGGGCTGCTGGTGGCGTTGGCCGCCTGGGGCCTGACAGGGAGGCAAAATCTGGGGTGGTCCGCCGGATACGGCGCACTGGCAGTGGTCATTCCCGCTGCGGTGTTCGCGCGGGGGCTCACCGGAAGGTTCTCTTCCCTGAATCCGGGCACTGCGGTGTTCGGATTCTTCTTGTGGGAAATGGTCAAGATGGCCTTGACGGTGGCGATGCTGATCGCCGCGCCAAGGCTGGTAACGGCGCTGAGCTGGCCGGCGATGCTGGTCGGACTGGTGGTGACAATGAAGGCGGCGTGGGTGGCAGTGATGCTGGCTCCCCGGCGCTTGAAACTTAAAGACGAGTAACGGATGGCTGCTGAAAACGCTGCGGAACATGGTCAGACCGCTGGTGAATACATCGTTCACCACTTGACGCATCTTCAGAGCTCGAAGCCGAACGGCGTCGCCGACTTCTCGGTCTTCAACCTCGACTCGCTTTTCTTCTCGATTGCGCTGGGTGTGCTGGGCTGCTGGGTGCTCTGGCTGGCCGCCCGCAAGGCCACTTCGGGTGTGCCGGGTCGTTTCCAGGCGGCGGTCGAGATACTGATCGAAGTGGTCGACCAGCAGGCCAAGGGCATCGTCCACAACGCGCAAAGCCGCAAGTTCGTGGCACCGCTGGCGCTCACGATCTTCGTGTGGATCTTCATGCTCAATGCGATGGACCTGTTCCCGGTCGATCTGTTCCCGGCGATCTGGGGCTGGATCTTCGGCGTGGCCGGCGGCGACCCGCACCATGCCTACCTGCGCGTCGTTCCCACCGCCGACCTGTCGGTCACCATGGGCCTGTCCCTCTCGGTGCTGCTGATCTGCCTTTACTACAACATCAAGATCAAGGGCCTCGGCGGCTGGGTCCACGAGCTGTTCACGGCGCCCTTCGGCAATCACTGGGCGCTCTATCCCTTCAACTTCGCGATGCAGCTGATCGAGTTCATCGCCAAGACCGTGTCGCACGGCATGCGTCTGTTCGGCAACATGTACGCCGGCGAACTGATCTTCCTGCTCATCGCACTGATGGGCGGCGCCTGGACGCTGTCGGCCACGGGCGTGTTCCTGGCGCTCGGCCACATCATCGCGGGCACCGCGTGGGCCATCTTCCACATCCTGATCATCACGCTGCAGGCCTTCGTGTTCATGATGCTGGCGCTGGTGTACGTGGGCCAGGCGCACGATCACCACTGATCCGCTCTTTTAGTTTTTCGTTTTTTCTTTTCTCTTCAACCAAAGTCCTCTAGGAGTCATCATGGAAGTTATTAGCTTTGTTGCACTGGCCGCCGGCCTGATCATCGGTCTGGGCGCTGTGGGCGCATGTATCGGCATCGGCATCATGGGCAGCAAGTACCTCGAGTCGGCCGCACGCCAACCCGAGCTCATGGGCGAACTCCAAACCAAGATGTTCCTGCTGGCCGGTCTGATCGACGCCGCGTTCATTATCGGTACCGGTATCGCGCTGTGGTTCGCAACGGCCAACCCGTTCCTCTCGCAAATCGCCAACCTGCCGAAGTAATCGGGTCCAGGCTTTCTCATCGAACCCCTGTCGTTCCTCGGGGAGCGGCTTCGGATTCAATCCCACAGAGAGGGTAAAAAGTGAGCATTACCGGTACCCTGATCGTCCAGATGATCGTGTTCCTGATTCTTGTCGGGTTCACGATGAAGTTCGTGTGGCCGCCGATCGCCAAGGCGCTGGATGAGCGTGCCCAGAAGATCGCCGATGGCCTGGCCGCTGCCGACAAGGCCAAGGCCGCGCTGTCCGATGCGGACAAGCGGGTGGAAGTCGAACTGGGCAAGGCGCGCAACGAGTCCGCGCAACGTCTTGCCGATGCCGAACGTCGTGCGCAGGCCATCGTTGAAGAGGCCAAGGCCCGCGCCACGGAAGAAGGCAACAAGATCGTCGTCGCCGCTCGCGCCGAAGCCGAGCAGCAGGCCGTGAAGGCGCGCGAGGTGCTGCGCGAGCAGGTGGCCGCGCTGGCCGTCAAGGGCGCCGAGCAGATCCTGCGCAAGGAAGTGAATCCGGCCGTGCACGCCGATTTGCTCGCCCGCCTGCAGACCGAACTCTGATCAAAGCCATGGCAGAACTCGCCACCATTGCACGTCCCTACGCCGAAGCGCTTTTCAAGGCGTCGTCGTCGGACCTGGCAGGCGCCGGCGCCTGGCTCGAAAAAGTCGCCGCCATCGCCGCCAGCCCCGAACTCCAGCAGTTCGCGGACAACCCCAAGGTCACGCCCGAGCAGGTGCTCGGCGTCATCGCCGGCGCTTACGGCGCTGAGTTGCCGGCTGCCGCCAACAACTTCCTGACGGCCCTGCTCGAGAACGGGCGCTTTTCGGCGCTGCCGGAAATCGCAAAGCAGTTCCGGGCCCTGGCGAATGCGCAAAGCGGTTCGTCCGACGCCGTGGTGTACAGCGCCTTCCCGATCGATGCGGCAGCGTTGAATGGCGTTGCTGCGGCGCTCGAGAAGCGCTTCGGCCGCAAGCTGCAGGTCACGGTCCAGCAGGAGCCGGCCCTCATCGGCGGCATTCGTGTGGTGGTGGGTGACGAGGTGCTCGACACCTCCGTCAAGGCGCGCCTCGAACAAATGAAAGTTGCGCTGGCAGCCTGAGGCCGTCAGCCCCTTACAAAGAAAGAAGGAAAGAGTCATGCAACTCAATCCCGCAGAAATTTCCGAACTGATCAAGAGCCGCATCGAAGGCCTCGGCGTCAGCGCGAACATCCGCAACGAGGGCACCGTGGTGTCGGTGACCGACGGCATCGTGCGCGTGCACGGCCTGTCGGACGCGATGCAGGGCGAAATGCTCGAGTTCCCGCCCACGGCGGACGGCACGCCGTCCTTCGGCCTGGCGCTGAACCTCGAGCGCGACTCGGTCGGCGCCGTGATTCTGGGCGAGTACGAGCACATCTCGGAAGGCGACACCGTCAAGTGCACGGGCCGCATCCTGGAAGTGCCGGTCGGCCCCGAGCTCATTGGCCGCGTGGTCAACGCGCTGGGCCAGCCGATCGACGGCAAGGGTCCGATCAATGCCAAGATGACCGACGTGATCGAGAAGGTCGCCCCGGGCGTGATCGCCCGCAAGTCGGTCGACCAGCCGATGCAGACCGGCCTGAAGTCCATCGACTCGATGGTGCCGATCGGCCGCGGCCAGCGCGAGCTGATCATCGGCGACCGCCAGACCGGCAAGACCGCGGTGGCGATCGACGCGATCATCAATCAGAAGGGTCAGAACATGACCTGCGTCTACGTCGCGATCGGCCAGAAGGCTTCTTCGATCAAGAACGTGGTGCGCGCGCTGGAACAGGCCGGTGCGATGGACTACACCATCGTCGTGGCCGCCTCGGCTTCCGAATCGGCCGCCATGCAGTACGTGAGCGCGTATTCGGGCTGCACGATGGGCGAGTACTTCCGCGACCGCGGCCAGGACGCGCTGATCGTCTATGACGACCTGTCCAAGCAGGCCGTGGCCTACCGCCAGGTCTCGCTGCTGCTGCGCCGCCCGCCGGGCCGCGAAGCCTACCCCGGCGACGTGTTCTATCTCCACAGCCGTCTGCTCGAACGTGCCGCTCGCGTGAACGAAAAGTACGTTGAAGATTTCACCAAAGGTGAAGTCAAGGGCAAGACCGGTTCGCTGACCGCGCTGCCGATCATCGAAACCCAGGCCGGCGACGTGTCCGCTTTCGTTCCGACCAACGTGATCTCGATCACCGACGGCCAGATCTTCCTGGAAACCAACCTGTTCAACGCCGGCATCCGTCCCGCCATCAATGCCGGTATCTCGGTGTCGCGCGTGGGTTCGGCAGCGCAGACCAAGGTCATCAAGGCCCAGTCCGGCGGTATCCGTACCGACCTCGCGCAGTACCGTGAACTCGCGGCCTTCGCGCAGTTCGCTTCCGACCTCGACGAAGCCACCCGCAAGCAGCTCGACCGCGGCGCCCGCGTGACCGAACTGCTGAAGCAGGCCCAGTACAGCCCGCTGCCCATCTCGCTGATGGGTGCCTCGCTGTTCGCGGTGAACAAGGGCTTCCTGGACGACATCGACGTGAAGAAGCTGCTGTCGTTCGAACACGGCCTGCACCAGTTCCTCAAGTCCAGCCACGCCCCCTTGCTCGACAAGATCGAGCAGGCCAAGGCGATCGACAAGGACACCGAGGCCGAGCTGACGGCCGCCGTCACGGCGTTCAAGAAGTCGTTCGCCTGATCGACCACGCAAGGAGCCCCAATGGCAGCTGGTAAGGAAATCCGCGGCAAGATCAAATCGGTGGAGAACACCAAGAAGATCACCAAGGCCATGGAAATGGTGGCCGCGTCGAAGATGCGCAAGGCGCAGGAACGCATGCGCGCCGCCCGCCCCTACAGCGAGAAGATCCGCAGCATCGCGGCCAACCTCGGCCAGGCGAACCCGGAGTACACGCACGCCTTCATGAAGGTCAACGACGTGAAGGCCGCTGGCTTCATCGTCGTGACGACCGACAAGGGCCTGTGCGGCGGCATGAACACCAACGTGCTGCGCGTCGTGACGACCAAGCTGCGCGAGCAGCAGTCGGCCGGCGTCGCCGTCGAGGCGGTGGCGATCGGCAACAAGGGCCTGGGCTTTCTGAACCGCATCGGCGCCCGCGTGGTCTCGCATGTCACCCAGCTGGGCGACACGCCGCACCTCGACAAGCTGATCGGCCCGGTCAAGGTGCTGCTCGACGCGTACGCCGAGGGCAAGCTCAGCGCGGTCTACCTCTGCTACACCAAGTTCATCAACACGATGCGCCAGGAGTCGGTGGTCGAGCAGCTGCTGCCGCTGGCCGCCGAGTCGATGAAGATGGAAAAGGGCCAGCACTCGTGGGACTACATCTACGAGCCCGATGCCCAGAGCGTGATCGACGAACTGCTGGTGCGCTACGTCGAGTCGCTGGTGTACCAGGCCGTGGCCGAGAACATGGCGTCGGAACAGTCGGCGCGCATGGTCGCCATGAAGTCCGCCACCGACAACGCCGGCAACGTGATCGACGAGCTCAAGCTGGTCTACAACAAGACCCGCCAGGCCGGCATCACCAAAGAGCTGTCGGAGATCGTTTCGGGCGCTGCGGCGGCCGCAGGCGTCTGAAGACCTTCGGTCCTTCGACCTCAACCAGATTTAATTTTTACCGGAGCAGATGATGGCTCAAGCAAATACAGCGCAAGGCAAGATCGTTCAATGTATCGGGGCCGTGGTCGACGTGGAATTCCCGCGCGACCAGATGCCCAAGGTGTACGACGCGCTGCAATACGAAGGCGGCACGCTGACCCTCGAGGTGCAGCAGCAGCTCGGCGACGGCGTGGTGCGCACCATTGCGCTCGGCTCGTCCGACGGCCTGCGCCGCGGCCTCGTCGTGACCAACACCGGCGCGCCGATCACCGTGCCCGTCGGCAAGGCGACGCTCGGCCGCATCATGGACGTGCTCGGTCGCCCGATCGACGAGCGCGGGCCGGTCGGCCAGGAAGTCACCGCTTCGATCCACCGCAAGGCGCCGGCCTACGACGAGCTCTCGCCGTCGACTGACCTGCTGGAAACCGGCATCAAGGTGATCGACCTGGTCTGCCCCTTCGCCAAGGGCGGCAAGGTGGGCCTGTTCGGCGGCGCCGGCGTCGGCAAGACCGTGAACATGATGGAACTCATCAACAACATCGCCAAGGCCCACTCGGGTCTGTCGGTGTTCGCCGGCGTGGGTGAGCGTACCCGCGAAGGCAACGACTTCTATCACGAGATGTCCGACTCGGGCGTGGTCAACCTCGAGAACCTCGGTGAGTCGAAAGTGGCCATGGTCTACGGCCAGATGAACGAGCCCCCGGGCAACCGCCTGCGCGTGGCGCTGACCGGCCTGACCATCGCCGAATCCTTCCGCGACGAGGGCCGCGACGTGCTCTTCTTCGTCGACAACATCTACCGCTACACGCTGGCCGGTACCGAAGTGTCGGCTCTGCTGGGCCGCATGCCTTCCGCCGTGGGCTACCAGCCGACGCTGGCCGAGGAAATGGGCCGCCTGCAGGAACGCATCACCTCGACCAAGGTCGGCTCGATCACTTCCATCCAGGCCGTGTACGTGCCGGCCGACGACTTGACCGACCCCTCGCCCGCCACCACCTTCGCCCACCTGGACTCCACCGTGGTGCTGTCGCGCGACATCGCTTCGCTCGGTATCTACCCCGCCGTGGATCCGCTCGATTCGACCTCGCGCCAGCTCGACCCGCACGTGGTCGGCGAAGAGCACTACAACGTGGCCCGCGCCGTGCAAGGCACGCTGCAGCGCTACAAGGAACTGCGCGACATCATCGCGATTCTGGGCATGGACGAACTGGCTCCGGACGACAAGCTGGCCGTGGCCCGCGCCCGCAAGATTCAGCGTTTCCTGTCGCAGCCCTTCCACGTGGCCGAAGTGTTCACCGGCTCGCCGGGCAAGTACGTGCCGCTGGCCGAAACCATCCGCGGCTTCAAGATGATCGTGAACGGCGAAGCCGACCACCTGCCGGAACAAGCGTTCTACATGGTGGGCGGGATCGACGAGGCGTTCGAAAAGGCCAAGAAGGTCGCCTAAGGCGGCATAGGAATCCAGATGGCAAACACCATTCACGTCGACGTGGTCAGTGCCGAGGAGTCCATCTTCTCGGGCGAGGCCAAGTTCGTCGCGCTGCCCGGCGAAGCCGGCGAGCTCGGCATCTATCCGCGCCACACGCCGCTGATCACGCGCATCCGTCCGGGTGCGGTGCGCATCGAGACGGCCGACGGCGGCGAGGAATTCGTCTTCGTGGCCGGCGGCATCCTGGAAGTGCAGCCCAGCACGGTGACCGTGCTGTCCGACACCGCCATCCGCGGCAAGGACCTCGACGACGAGAAGGCCAACGTGGCCAAGGCCGCCGCCGAGGAAGCGCTCAAGAATGCCAGGAGCGACATCGACATCGCGATGGCGCAATCGGAACTGGCCGTGATGGCCGCGCAGATCGCCGCACTCCGCAAATACCGCCAAAAAAAGTAAGGCAGCAGTGCTGTCCTTCGAAAGAGCCGCCTTCGGGCGGCTTTTTTCACGTCCTTCGGTCTTAATCAGGTCGAAGTTCAATCTTGTTCGGCTGAAGCCCAGCGCCTAGTATTCGCCTTCGCCCCGGTCCGTAGAGGCCGCAGGGTAACGAAGAACGAACACTGGAGACAAAGCTTGGGCACCTGGAGCGGCCTCACTGCCGACGAGATGCGGCTGCTGGAGACGACCTTCTGGTCGGCCGGCGGCTCGCGCCATGGCATGGCCGAAAAGCTGGGCTTCTCCAAGAGCAAGGCCAACGCGCTGATCGCCGGCCTGGTCGAGCAGGGCCTCTTGGCCGAGGCCGGCCTGCAGCGCTCCTCCGGTGGCCGCCGGGCCGAGAACCTCCAGCTCCATGCGGGCCTCGGCGTGCTGGTCGGGGTGGACATCGGCGCCACCAGCCTCGACGTCGCGGTGCTGCGGCCCGACCTCACGGTGCTGGCCCAGCATGCGGAGCCGGCCGACGTGCGCGAAGGCCCCGGCGTGGTGCTGGCCCGCGTGCGCGTGCTGATGCGCGAGCTGCTGGGCCGATGCGGCTTCGACGCGAAGCAGGTGATCGGCATCGGCATCGGCGTGCCGGGCCCGGTCAACTTCGAGATCGGCCAGCTCGTGAACCCGCCGCTGATGCCGGCCTGGGACAGCTTCTCGATCCGCGACTACCTGCGCGAGGACTACGCGGCGCCGGTCTTCGTCGACAACGACGTGAACCTGATGGCGCTCGGCGAACTCTGGCGCCTGAAGCGCTCGCTCTCCAACTTCCTCGTCATCAAGATCGGCACCGGCATCGGCTGCGGCATCGTGTGCCACGGCGAGGTGTACCGTGGTGCCGCGGGCTCAGCCGGCGACGTGGGCCACATCTGCGTCGACCAGGAAGGCCCGCGCTGCCATTGCGGCAATGTCGGTTGCGTCGAGGCGATGGCGGCCGGCCCGGCCATCACGCGCATGGCGGTACAGGCTGCGGAAGCCGGCGAGAGCGCCGCGCTGGCCGAGCGGCTGCGCGCGCAGGGCCGCATCGATGCCATCGATGTCGGCCAGGCCAGCCGTGCCGGCGATGCGGCGGCCAACGCGATCGTGCAGCGCGCCGGCAACCTGATCGGCCAGATGCTGGCGTCGATCGTGAACTTCTTCAATCCCTCGCACGTGTTCATCGGCGGCGGCATCACGCACATCGGACCGCTGTTCCTCGCGGCCCTGCGCCAGAGCGTGTACCAGCGCTCGCTCGCGCTCTCGACACGGCATCTCGAGATCCAGTACACGCCGCTGGGCACGCAGGCCGGGCTGATCGGCGCCGGCGTGCTGGCCATGCACGAGACGCTGAAGGTTCGCGGGGTCGCGCCATGACGCAGCAGCAGCCCAAGCGCAGCGTCGCCGTCGAATTCGACAAGGTCGTGAAGGCCTTCGGCCCGGTGCAGGTGCTGCACGGCGTGAGCTTCGCCATCGAACCGGGCCGCGTCTACGGCCTGCTCGGCGAGAACGGTGCGGGCAAGTCCACGCTGATGAAGATCCTCGCCGGCTACGAATCGATCACCGGCGGCGTCGTGCGCGTGAACGGCGAGCCGCAGCACTTCGGCAGTTCGCGCGATGCGGAAGCGCTCGGCATCGTGCTGATCCACCAGGAGTTCAACCTGGCCGAAGACCTGAGCGTGGCGCAGAACATCTTCCTCGGCCACGAAAAGAGAAAAGGCTGGTTGCTCGACGACGTTGCGATGGAGCGCGAAGCGGCGACTGCGCTCACCGCAGTGGGCCTCCAGGTCGACCCGCGCACCAAGGTGCGCCGCCTGATCGTCGCCGAGAAGCAGTTGGTCGAGATTGCCAAGGCGGTCTCGCGCCACGCGCGCCTGCTCGTCATGGACGAGCCGACCGCCACGCTCACGCCCGGCGAGACCGAGCGTCTGTTCAAGCTGATCGCGCAGCTGCGCGCCGACGGCGTGACCGTCGTCTACATCTCGCACAAGCTCGACGAGGTCGAGCGCATCACCGACGAAGTGATCGTGATGCGCGACGGCCGCTTCGTGACGCGCGCGCCGACCTCCGAACTCACGCGCCACCAGATGGCCAACCTGATGGTAGGCCGCGAACTCGCCGACCTGTATCCGCCGCGCGATGCCGTGGTCGCGGACGCGGCGCCTGCGATGCAGGTGCGCCACTTCAGCGTGCCCGGCTGGGCCGAGGATGCGAGCTTCGAGGTGCGCCCCGGCGAGATCCTCGGCTTCGCCGGCCTGGTCGGCGCCGGCCGCACCGAGCTCTTCGAAGGCCTGATGGGGCTGCGGCCGGCGAGCGGCAGTGTCGAGATCGGCGGCAAGCCCGTGCAGCTGCGCAACCCGCGCGATGCCGCCAAGCACGGCTTCACCTACTTGAGCGAAGACCGCAAGGGCAAGGGCCTGCACGTGCACCTCGGCCTGCGCCAGAACCTCACGCTGATGGCGCTCGAGCGCTATGCCACGCCCTGGCTGCACCCCGAGGCCGAGCGCAGCGCGCTGGCCACGGCCGTGAAGGACTATGGCATCCGGACCGGCGACCTCGACGCGCGCGCCTCCTCGCTCTCGGGCGGCAACCAGCAGAAGCTCGCGCTCGCCAAGGTGCTTCAGCCGCAGCCCAAGGTGGTGGTGCTCGACGAGCCGACGCGCGGCGTCGACGTCGGCGCCAAGCGCGATATCTATTTCCTGATCCAGCGCCTGGCCCGCGAGGGGCTGGCCGTGATCGTCGTCTCGTCGGAGCTGATGGAGCTGATCGGCCTGTGCCATCGCGTCGCGGTGATGCGCGCGGGCCGGCTCGTCACGACGCTCGATGCCGATCAATTGACCGAAGAGGAGCTCATCGCTCATGCCACCGGAACCGCAACAAGCCACGCCTGAAGCCGCTACGGCCGCCGCCGCAGCGCACCGCAGCGAAAGCAAGCCGCGCTGGACCGAGCGCCTGCACGGCCTCGGCCCGGTCATCGGCCTGGTGCTGCTGTGCATCGCCGGCACGCTGCTCAACGGCGACTTCGCCACGCTTGACAACGCGATGAACGTGCTCACGCGCACCGCCTTCATCGGCATCATCGCGGTCGGCATGTGCTTCGTGATCATCTCGGGCGGCATCGACCTCTCGGTGGGCTCGATGGCGGCGCTGATCGCGGGTTGCGTGATCATGTTCATCAACGCGATGGGACCCATGTTCGGCTCGCCGCTCCTCGCGGTGGTGCTCGGCGCCGTGCTCGCCGTGGCGCTGGGCGCGGCGTTCGGGCTCGCGCACGGCCTGCTCATCACCAAGGGGCGCATCGAGCCCTTCATCGTGACGCTGGGCACGCTCGGCATCTTCCGGGCCTACCTGACCTACTTCGCCGACGGCGGCGCGCTCACGCTCGACAACGATCTGTCGGACCTCTACGCGCCGGTCTATTACGCGAGCCTGCTGGGCATCCCGGTGCCGGTGTGGGTGTTCCTCATCGTCGCCGTCATCGGCGGCCTGATCCTGAACCGCACCGCCTACGGCCGCTACGTGCAGGCCATCGGCTCCAACGAGCAGGTCGCGCGCTATGCCGCGGTCGGCGTCGACGGCGTGAAGATCCTCACCTACGTGCTGCTCGGCGTCTGCGTCGGCATCGCGACGCTGCTCTACGTGCCGCGCCTCGGCTCTGCGTCGCCGACCACCGGCCTGTTGTGGGAGCTCGAAGCCATCGCCGCGGTGATCGTCGGCGGCACCGCGCTCAAGGGCGGCGCGGGCAGCATCACCGGCACCGTGATCGGCGCCATCCTGCTCTCGGTCATCAGCAACATCCTGAACCTCACCAGCATCATCAGCGTGTACCTGAACGCCGCGGTGCAGGGCATCGTGATCATCGTCGTCGCCTTTCTTCAGCGAGGCAGAAGGTGAGCCCCCGGCTTTTCATTTCCCTTTTTCAACCACGGAGACAACAAGCATGACTCTCATCACCCGACGCATCGCACTCACTGCCGTCGCAGCCGCGAGCTTTGCGGCCTTCCCGGCCTTCGCCGCCGAGAAGGTCAACCTCGGCGTCTCGATCCCCGCCGCCACGCACAGCTTCATGGGCGGCATCAACTACTGGGCCAACCAGGCGAAGAAGGATCTCGAGAAGCAGCACAAGGACCTCAAGATCACGATCAAGACGGCGGCCAACGCGCCCGAGCAGGCCAACCAGCTGCAGGACCTGTCGACGGTGACCAAGATCAACGCGCTGGTGATCTTCCCCTTCGAATCGGCCGCGCTCACCAAGCCGGTGGCCCAGGTCAAGGCCAAGGGCACCTATGTCACCGTGGTCGACCGCGGCCTGACCGACACCAGCGCACAGGACGCGTATGTCGCCGGCGACAACACCGCCTTCGGCAAGATTCCGGCCGAGTACATCGCGAAGAAGCTCAATGGCAAGGGCAACGTCGTCGCGCTGCGCGGCATCGCGACCACGCTGGACAACGAGCGCATGGACGCCTTCAACGGCGTGATGAAGAACTACCCCGACATCAAGCTGCTCGACGCCAAGTACGCCAACTGGAATCGCGACGATGCCTTCAAGGTCACGCAGGACTACCTCACGCGCTTCAAGAACATCGATGCCATCTGGGCCGCCGACGACGACATGGCGGTGGGCGTGCTCAAGGCCATCGAGCAGGCCAAGCGCGACGACATCAAGATCATCTTCGGCGGCGCCGGCGCCAAGGGCATGGTCAAGACCATCCTCGACGGCAAGGACAAGCGCATCGACGCCGACGTGAGCTACTCGCCCAAGTTCATCTACGACGCGATCAAGCTCACGACCGAAGCGCGCCTGAAGGGCGAGAAGCTGCCGGCGACGACGATCATTCCCTCGGTGCTGATCACCAAGGAGAACGCCAAGGACTTCTACCACCCGAATTCACCGTTCTGAGGCCGATGACCGAGATCCCTTCTCGCAAGCTGCGCTACGCCATGGTCGGCGGCGGGCGCGACGCCTTCATCGGTGCGGTGCACCGCAAGGCGATCGCGCTCGACGGCCAGGCCGAGCTGGTGGCCGGTGCGCTGTCGTCGAGCGCCGAGAAGGCCCGGGCTTCGGGCCGCGACCTGCTGCTGGCGGACGACCGCAACCATGGCGACTGGCAAAGCCTGCTCGACGACGAACTGAAGCGCCCGGAACACGAGCGCATCGATTTCGTCTCGATCGTCACGCCCAACCACGTGCACTTCCCGGTCGCGCAGGCCTTCGTCGAAGCCGGCTTCCACGTGGTGTGCGACAAGCCGCTGGTCCACACGCGCGCGCAGGCCGATGCCCTGGTCGCCGCGGTGGCGCGCAAGGGCACGATGTTCGCGGTCACCTACAACTACACCGGCTACCCGATGGTGCGCGAGGCGCGCGAGATCGTGCGCTCGGGCCGGCTCGGCGAGATCCGCAAGGTGGTGGTCGAATACAACCAGGGCTGGCTTTCGACCCAGCTCGAGAGCGAAGGCAACAAGCAGGCCGCCTGGCGCAGCGACCCGGCCATGAGCGGTGCGGCCGGCGCCGTCGGCGACATCGGCTCGCACGCCGAGAACCTGGTCGCGACCGTGACCGGCCTCGAGATCGAGAGCCTCTGCGCCGACCTGAGCGCGCTGGTGCCGGGCCGTACGCTCGACGACGACGGCAGCCTGCTGCTGCGCTTCCAGGGCGGCGCGCGCGGCGTGCTGATCGCCTCGCAGGTCAACACCGGCCTGGAGAACGACCTGCGCCTGCGCGTCTCCGGCACGCTGGGCACGCTGGTGTGGCGGCAGGAGCAGCCGAGCGAACTGCTGCACCTGCCGCACGACGGACCGCGCCGCATCCTGACACGCGGATCGCCCTGGCTCGGCGAGGCGGCGAAGCGCGCGAGCCGATTGCCCAGCGGCCACCCCGAGGGCTTCATCGAAGCCTTCGCGAACGTGTACGGCGGCGTCGTGGCCGACATCCGCGCGCGGCTCGCGGGCCTTGCGGCCGATCCGCTGGAAGCCGACTACCCGCGCGTCGAGGACGGCGCGCGCGGCGTGCGTTTCATCGAGCGCACGGTGGCTTCCGCGAAGAGCGAGGCGAAGTGGACGGCCTGGTGAGCCTGCATGCGCGCGCCCCGCATGCCGCGCTGCCGCTGGAGGTACCCGCCCACAGTTGAATGTCCGCTGCGCTGCTGACTTGGCGCGGCCGCCGGGACAGCATCCCCAAGGAGACGCCCGCGATGACCGCCGATCGCGGTGGACCGCGAGTGTCCCGATGCGAAGGGAGATGCGTATGGATGCCACGAACACGCAGGCATGGCTGGCCCTCGGGATCGTCGTGATCCTCGTCTTGGCCGCGCTGGCCGCTTATTTTTCCTATCGAAGACGACAGTCGCGCCGGCTCGCGGACCGCTTCGGCTCGGAGTACGGTCATGCCGTCGAGGAGCTCGGCAGCCGCAGCAAGGCCGAGGCCGAGCTCAGGCGGCGCGAAGCGCGCGTCGAAGCCCTGGACATCGTGGCGCTCGCGCCGGGCGAAGCCGCCAGGTTCAGCCGGGACTGGAAGCGCTTGCAGGCCGAGTTCGTCGACAACCCGGCGGGGGTGGTCGGCCAGGCGGATCAACTGGTGCGGGAGCTGATGCAACAGCGCGGCTATCCGATGGGCGACTTCGAGCACCGCGCCGCCGACATCTCGGTCGACCATCCCGACGTGGTGAGAAACTACCGCGCGGCGCAGGAGATCCGCGCGCGCAACCTGCGCGGCGAAGCCGATACCGAGGAACTGCGCAAGGCGGTGGTGCACTACCGGGCGCTGTTCGACGAGTTGCTCGAGGTGAGGCCGGAAGCCGACCCGCGTGAGCGCATGCCGGCGACGCCGGTCGAGGCACGATCATGAATCGCGATGTGACCCAGGAAGGCCGCGGCACGGCAGACGCAGCCGCGGCGGTGGAGGAGCGCAACGGGCAGCGAGGCATCGCGCCGGACGACCTGCAGCAGCCCGCGGCCGAGAAGCAGGCGCCCGCCGGGAGCAGCGACGAGTCGCTGGATCCGCTTTTCTCTCCCGACGCGGCGCGCGACTTTCGCGCCAGCTGGGATGCGGTCCAGATCGGCTTCGTCGACGACCCCCAGCAGGCAGTGCGCAAGGCCGACGAGCTGGTACGCCAGGTCCTCGACAACCTGAGCCAGACCTTCTCCAAGCAGCGCGGCGCGCTCGAGGGGCAGACGGACCAGGTGGAGCAGGCGTCGACGGAGCAGCTGCGCATGGCGCTGCGGCGCTATCGCGCCTTCCTGCAGCGCCTGCTTTCGCTCTAGCGCGGCCTCGTCGCAAGAGCGCCGGCATTCGGGCCAAGGCCAAGGCTTTTGCCGAGCCTGCCGGGCAGGCGCTGGCACAAGGCCCACAATCCGGCCCATGACCGAACACGAGTTCCTCAATCCCTACACCCACGGTTTCGCGCGCCTCGCCGTGGCGGTGCCGCGCAATCGCGTGGCCGATCCGGTGTTCAACGTGGCCGAGACCATCCGCATGTACCGCGAGACGGCGGCCGACGGCGCAGTGCTGGTCGCCTTCCCCGAGCTGGGCCTCTCGGCCTATACCTGCGACGACCTGTTCCACCAGGCGGCCCTGCTCGATGCCTGCGAGCGCGCGCTGCTGGAGGTCGCCGCGGCCTCGCGCGACATCGGCGCCGTCGCCGTCGTCGGCCTGCCGCTGCGCGTGGACCACCGCCTCTTCAACTGTGCCGCCGTCGTCGCAGGCGGCCGGGTGCTGGGCGTGCTGCCGAAGACCTACCTGCCGAACTACGGCGAGTTCTACGAAGGCCGGCAGTTCAACGGCGCCGACAGCGCGCTCTCCACCGAGGTCGAGCTCGGCGGCGAACGCGTGCCCTTCGGCACCGAGCTCTTGTTCCGGTCGCGGCAGATGCCGCTCTTCAAGCTGCACGTGGAGATCTGCGAAGACGTGTGGGTGCCCATTCCCCCGTCGAGCTACGCGGCGCTGGCCGGTGCGACGGTGCTGGTCAATCTTTCGGCCTCCAACATCACGATCGGCAAGTCGGACTACCGGCATCGGCTGGTCAGCCTGCAGTCGGCGCGCTGCCTCGCGGCCTACCTCTATTCGTCGGCGGGCATCGGCGAATCGACCACCGACCTGGCCTGGGACGGGCAGGCGCTGATCTGCGAGAGCGGCGACATGCTGGCCGAGAGCGAACGCTTCAGCAACCGCTCGCACTTCATCGCGGCCGACGTCGACCTCGAGCGCCTGTCGCGCGAGCGCATGCGGCAGAACAGCTTCGGCACCTCGGTCCAGAAGCACAAGAGCGCGCTGGCGAACTGGCGCACCGTCGAATTTGACCTCGCGCCGCCGCCTCAAGTGCCGCGCGGCCTGCTGCGCACGGTGGAGCGCTTTCCCTACGTGCCCGCCGATCCGGCGCGGCGCGACGAGCGCTGCAGCGAGGTGTTCAATATCCAGGTGCAGTCGCTGGTGCAGCGGCTGGAGGCCAGCCGCATCGACAAGCTCGTGATCGGCGTCTCGGGCGGGCTCGATTCGACCCATGCCTTGCTGGTCTGTGCGCAGGCGATGGACCGGCTCGGCCTGCCGCGCGCCAACATCCTCGGCTTCACCATGCCCGGCTTCGCGACCAGCGGGCGCACGCTGGCGCAGGCGCACCGGCTCATGGCCAGCATCGGCTGTACGGCGCGCGAGATCGACATCCGTCCGAGCTGCCGCCAGATGCTGGAAGACCTGGGCCATCCCTTCGACCAGGGCGTCCCGCAGTACGACATCACCTTCGAGAACGTGCAGGCCGGTGAACGCACCAGCCACCTGTTCCGCCTGGCCAACCACCACAACGGCATCGTCGTCGGCACCGGCGACCTGAGCGAATTGGCGCTGGGCTGGTGCACCTACGGCGTCGGCGACCACATGTCGCACTACAACGTGAATGCGAGCGTGCCCAAGACGCTGATCAAGCACCTGGTGCACTGGGTTGCTGTAACCCAGGTGCTGGGCGCCGAGGGCAGCGCGGTGCTGCGCGACATCCTCGAGACCGAGGTCAGCCCCGAGCTGATTCCAACCGCTGCCGCCGACGGCGCGGAGGCGTCGGCGCAGCCCGGCCAGCGGACCGAGGACGTCATCGGCCCCTACGAGCTGCAGGACTTCCACCTCTACTACACGCTGCGCTACGGCTTCAGGCCGACCAAGGTCGCTTTCCTCGCGCATGCGGCCTGGGGCGACCGCACGCGCGGCCGCTGGCCCGAGGACGAGCTTCAGCCGGCGCGCAACGAGTACGCGCTGGCCGACATCAAGCGCCACCTCGGCACCTTCCTCTACCGCTTTTTCAAGATCAGCCAGTTCAAGCGCTCGTGCGTGCCGAACGCGCCCAAGGTCGGTTCGGGCGGATCGCTCTCGCCGCGCGGCGACTGGCGCGCGCCCAGTGATTCGGAAGCGGAGGTCTGGTTGGAGGATCTAAGGCGGGTTCCCGAGTCCGGTTGAGGGCGGATGTCAGTGCGATGCGCTGGAATGCCGTCCGGCGCCGGCCTGGCGGCTTCCGCGCAGATGCCACTCGATGTCCGAGGCGCGACTGCCCACCGCGCGGACGGCTTCGCGCAGGCGATCGTGTGTGACGTCCAGTTTCCTGGACCATTTGTCGAGCTCGCGGGCGGTGCTGATGTCGATGCGGTCGGAGTGAATGCCGCCGCCTGCTATGGCTGCTTTTTTCATCTCGTTTGCTCCTGTCGGTTGTCGCACCCTAGGAGATGCACCATCTCCCGCTTGTAGGAAATCAGGCCACGGGACTGCCCGCCGCGTCAACCTCGCTGAAGGCTGGGGGCTGCCGGCCGATTGCTCTATTCCGCCGTTCCGGCGTGTGGGTTAGAAAGCGGCTGGCCTTCATTTCCAATCCGTCTTTGCTGGAGCACACGATGAGAATTCCCACCCGCTTGAGCGTCGCCGCTGCGATCTGCCTTCTGTACGCCGGCGCGGCGAGCGCACTCGACTATCCGCCGCGCAAGCCCGGCCTGTGGGAAATGACGATCCAGTCGGACGACGGTGCCTCCAAGGCGCCCCCGATGCAGACCCAGCAATGCATCGACGCCGCCACCGACAAGGCCATGCGCGAGATGGGCAGCAGCACAGGCCAGCAAGCCTGTTCGAAGCAGGACATGCGCACCGAGGGCGGCAAGATGGTGGTCGACTCGGTGTGCAAGATCGGCACCAGCACCGCCACCACGCATTCGGTCGTCTCGGGCGACATGGGCACCGGCTACCGCATGGAAAGCCGCTCCAGCTACAACCCGCCGCTCGCGGGCCGCAAGGAGGGCACGGCCATCATCGAGGCCAAGTGGGTCGGGCCCTGCAAGGCGGGCCAGAAGCCGGGTGACATGGTGATGTCGAACGGCATGAAGATGAACGTGCTGGACATGATGGGCGCTCAAAAGAAGAAGTAGGCTGCCGCCGACAGCGCTTCGCGTCGGCCCGTCTGCATGATGGGCCGGGCATCGGCCTACGATCTGCGCCATGCCCGACGACCTGGTCATCGCCCGCCCCGAAGGCCTCTACTGCCCGCCGGGCGATTTCTACGTCGATCCGTGGAAGCCGGTCGACCGCGCCGTCATCACGCATGCGCACTCGGACCATGCGCGCGCCGGCCACGGCCACTACCTCGCGCACCGCGACAGCGCCGGCACGCTGCGCGCGCGGTTGGGCGAGATCACGCTGCAGACGCTGGACTACGGCGAGGCCATCGCCCACCAGGGCGTGAAGCTTTCGCTGCATCCGGCCGGCCACGTGCTGGGCTCGGCGCAGGTGCGGCTCGAGCACGGCGGCCGCGTCTGGGTCGCCTCGGGCGACTACAAGACCGAGCCCGACGGCACCTGCACGGCCTTCGAGCCGGTGCCCTGCGACACCTTCATCACCGAATCCACCTTCGGCCTGCCGATCTACCGCTGGCCGTCGCAAGCCGAGCTGTTCGCCGAGATCAACGTCTGGTGGCGCGCCAACGCCGAACAGGGCCGCGCCTCGGTGCTGCTGTGCTATGCCTTCGGCAAGGCGCAGCGCATCTTGCACGGCGTGGATGCGGGCATCGGGCCGATCGTGGTCCACGGCGCGGTCGAACCTTTGAATGCGGTCTACCGCGCGGCCGGCGTGGCGCTGCCGCCGACTTTGCGCGTGACCGATCCCGGCGTCGATGCCGCGCTGCTCCAGCGCGCGCTGGTGCTCGCGCCGCCCTCGGCCCATGGCACGCCGTGGATGCGGCGCCTCGGCAACTACTCGGATGGCTTCGCGAGCGGCTGGATGCAGCTGCGCGGCACGCGCCGGCGGCGCGGTGTCGATCGCGGCTTCGTGATGTCCGACCATGCCGACTGGCCGGGGCTGCAGCAGGCCATCGCCGGCACCGGGGCCGAGCGCGTGTTCGTCACGCACGGAAGCGTGGCGGTGATGGTGCGCTGGCTCTCGGAGAACGGGCTGCAGGCGCAGGGCTTCAAGACCGAATACGGAGATGAGGACATGGAGGGTGCTCCGACGGCCGCGGGCCCCCATCCCGGCCTTCCCCCGGAAGGGGAAGGAGAAACAGCTCTCCCATGAAGCAGTTCGCCGCGCTCTACCGCGAGCTCGATGCGAGCACCTCGAGCCTGGCCAAGCAGGCCGCGCTGCAGCGCTATCTGCTAAGCGCCGCGCCGGCCGACGCGGCCTGGGCCGTGTACTTCCTGGCTGGCGGCAAACCGCGGCAGCTGGTGCCCACCAAGCTGCTGCGGCTGCTCGCGCAGGAGGCCGCCGGCCTGCCGGAATGGCTGTTCGTCGAAAGCTACGAGGCGGTCGGCGACCTGGCCGAAACCATTTCGCTGCTGCTGCCGTCGCCGACCGATGCGCACGACCTGGGGCTCGCGGTATGGGTCGAAAAGCACCTGCTGCCCTTGCGCGGCATGGCGCCCGAGCAGCTCTCCGACGCGCTGCGTGCGCAATGGCGCCGCCTCGCGCCGGAGGAGCGGCTGGTCTATTTCAAGCTCATCACCGGCGGCTTTCGCGTCGGCGTCTCGCGCCTGCAGGTCACGCAGGCGCTGTCCGCGGTCGGTGCGCTCGACCCCAAGCGCGTCGCGCAGCGGCTGATGGGCTACACGCACATCGCCGGCCAGCCCACCGCGGCCGACTACGCCGCGCTGATCGCGCCCGAGAGCAGCGGCGAGCTCGACCAGCAGACGAGCGGCCAGCCCTATCCCTTCTTCCTCGCGCATCCCTTCAACCTGCCGCTCGAACAGTTCGATGCGGCGCTCGGGCCGCCTTCGCAATGGCTCGTCGAGTGGAAGTGGGACGGCATTCGCGCCCAGCTGGTCAAGCGCGCCGGCCGGGTCTGGCTGTGGTCGCGCGGCGAAGAGCTGGTGACCGAGCGCTTCCCCGAGCTCGCGCAGATGGGCGAGACGCTGCCCGACGGATGCGTGCTCGACGGTGAGATCGTGGTCTGGCGCGAGGGTCGCGTGCAGCCCTTTGCCGAACTGCAGAAGCGCATCGGCCGCAAGACGCTCAGTCCGAAGCTGCTGCGCGAGATCCCCGCGGTGCTGCTGGCCTACGACCTGCTCGAATGGGAGGGCCGCGACCTGCGCGCGTTGCCGCAGGCCGAGCGCCGCGTGCTGCTCGACGATCTGCTGACCGCCGCGCAGCACCCTTCGCTCGTTGCCAGTCCCATGCTGCACGGCGAGAGCTGGCAGGACCTGGCGCGCCAGCGCGAAGCCGCGCGCTCGATGGGCGTCGAAGGAATGATGCTCAAGCAGCGCGAGGCGCACTACGGCGTCGGCCGCACCAAGGACGTGGGCCTGTGGTGGAAGTGGAAGATCGATCCGCTCTCCGTCGATGCGGTGCTGGTCTATGCGCAGCGCGGCCATGGCCGCCGCGCCAGCCTCTACAGCGACTACACCTTTGCCGTCTGGGACGGGCCGCCCGAAGCGCCAGAACGCAAGCTCGTGCCCTTCGCCAAGGCCTACTCGGGCCTGACCGATGCCGAGATGGCGCGCGTCGATGCGGTCATCAAGAAGACCACCATCGAGAGCTTCGGGCCGGTGCGCAGCGTCGAGCCCACGCTGGTGTTCGAGCTCGGCTTCGAAGGCATCGCGAAGAGCACGCGCCACAAAAGCGGCATCGCGGTGCGCTTTCCCCGCATGCTGCGCTGGCGCGAGGACAAGCCGGTGCAGGAGGCCGATACCTTGCAGACGCTGGCAGCGCTGCTGCCGGCATGAAGACGCATCGCGCAGAAGAGAAGAAGTTCTCGGCCTCGGCCGCTACCTGAGCGCACCGCGGCAAACTGCAGGACCCAATGACGCAGTTCTGAGAAACTCGGCACTCTCATCCATGCACGATCACCGTAACCCTCGTCCCAGCGTCGACCTGCGCGAGCACGCCGTTCATCTGCTGATGCAGGCCGCACCGCTGGCCGGTATGGGGCTGCACGAGGCGCGGGTCGTGGTCGATGCGATGCGGCCGCTGCACCTGCTGGCCGACACCCTGCTGTTCGAGGAAGGCGATGCGGTCGACAACGACTACATGGTCCTGGTGCTCGATGGCCAGCTGCGTGTGGTCAGCAGCAACGGCGTCCCCGGCGACGAGGTCGTGATCTCGGTCATCGGCCCGGGCAGCCTGGTCGGTGAAATGGGCGTGATCGACGGCGGGCCGCGCTCCGCGAGCTGCACGGCGCTGACCGACGTCAAGCTCGGCGTGCTGTCGCGTACCTCGCTGCTGGAGCTGATCGAGACGCACCCCGGCGCCGCGGCCCGCCTGATGCTGGGCGTTGCCAAGGGCCTGGCCGAGCGGCTGCGCGAGGGCAACCGGCGGCTGCGCACGCTGTCGCGGGTCACGCGTGCGCTGCAGTCGGAGCTGGATGCAGCGCATGCGGTGAACCGCCGCCTGCTCGATGCGCAGGGCCGTCGCTGAGCCTCAGATCAGGATGACCGGCTCGTCGGGCAGCTCGTTGCGGTCGGCCTGGCCCTCGGCCAGCGGAAAGTGCGCGACCAAGAGCGCCGACATCTCTTCCAACGCCTGCGTGAGCCCGTCCTCGAAACGGCCCTCGCGAAAAGCGGCTGTCATGCGCCGCGCCATCGCAGCCCATTCCTCGGCGCTCACGTGCGCATCGATGCCGCGGTCGGCCACGATCTCGATCGCGTGCTCGGCCATCAGCAGGTAGATCAGCACGCCGTTGTTGTCCGCGGTGTCCCACACGCGCAGCTTGCCGAACATCATGATCGCGCGCTCGCGTGCCGGCGCGCCGCGCCACAGGTAGGACATCGGCAGGCCTGCCTCGACGCAGATGCGCACCTCGCCGCTGTGCCGGCGCTCGCTGGCCGCGACCCGTCGGCTCAGGCGCTCGAGTGCTTCCGGCGGCAGTGCGCGCCGCACGTCGGCCGCGTCGATCCAGCGATGGCGCCAGAGGCGCGCGAGCTTCGGGAAGAAGGATGGGCCGGCCATCGCTACCAGTCCCCCGAGGCGCCGCCGCCCCCGAAATCGCCGCCGCCACCGGAGCTGAAGCCCCCGCCGCCCGAGGAGCCGCCGCTCCAGCCGCCGCCACCCGTGCCCCAGCCGCCGAGGCCGCCTCCGCCCAAGCCACCGCCGCGCCGGCCGGCGCCGGCACCGAAGGCCGTCGACAGCAGCGTGAAAAGCAGCGCGCCAAGGCCAGCGAGCACCGCGACCACCAGGCTCGAGGTCAGCACCATCACGAGCACGCCCGTCGCGCCGCCCAGCGCCAGCGGGCCCAGCACCTTGCCGAGGATGGCGCGCGCGATCGGTCCGCCGATCAGCACGCCGAAGAACAGGAAGATGGCGAGGTCCTGCCAGTCGAATCCGGTGTCGTCGCGCGCATCGTTGCCGAAGTCGCCGCTCTTGTTGTCGACTTCGGGGAGCGCCTCGCCCTTGACGCGCGCGATCAGCTGGTCGGCCGCCGCGTCGAGTCCGCCCGCGAAATCGTTCTCGCGAAAGCGCGGCTTCATCGCATGGTCGATGATGCGCGCCGCCGCGATGTCGGGCACCGCCCCTTCGAGCGTCTTCGCGACCTCGATGCGCATCTTGCGGTCGTTCTTGGCGACGATGACTAGGATGCCGTCGCCCACCTCCTTGCGGCCGATCTTCCAGGCATTGCCGACGCGGTTGGCGTAGCTCGCGATGTCTTCGGGCGCCGTGGTCGCGACCATCAGCATCACGATCTGCGAACCCTTCTGCTGCTCGAAGGCCTGGAGCTTGGCTTCGAGCGTCTGGCGCTGCGAGGCATCGAGCGTACCGGTCTGGTCGATCACCCGCGCGCTGAGCGCCGGCACCGGCAACAGGTCCTGGGCCTGTGCGCCGGCGAGTCCGACGGCCACCAGGAAGAGGGCTGTCAGCGCGCGCCGGATGCGGGCGGCCGTCATCTAGGAAGTTACTTCTTGGGTGCGCCGAAATCCACCGTCGGCGGCGTCGAGATCTGGGCTTCGTTCTGGACGCTGAAGTTGGGCTTCGCGTCGTAGCTGAACACCTTGGCCGTGATGTTGGTGGGGAAGCTGCGCGCGAGCACGTTGTACTCCTGCACCGTCTGGATGTAGCGGTTGCGCGCCACGGTGATGCGGTTCTCGGTGCCTTCCAGCGTCACGCGCAGGTCGCGAAAGGCCTGGTTGGCCTTGAGGTTGGGGTATTGCTCGGCCACCACCATCAGGCGCGACAGTGCGCTGGAGAGCTCGCCCTGTGCCTGCTGGAACTTGTTGAAGGCCTCGGGGTTGTTGAGAGTCTCGGGCGTGACCTGGATCGAGGTCGCCTTGGCGCGCGCCTCGATCACCTTGGTCAGCGTTTCCTGCTCGAAGTTGGCTTCGCCCTTGACCGTGGCCACGATGTTCGGCACCAGGTCCGCGCGGCGCTGGTACTGGTTGAGCACCTCGCTCCAGGCCGACTTGCTGGCCTCGTCGAGGCGCTGGAAGTCGTTGTAGCCGCAGCCTGCGAGCGACAGCGCCGTGAGGATGATCAAGAGCCAGCGTTTCACCATGTCGAACTCTCTGAGGTGCGAAGTAGGCGAAGTTAGCATAGATGCATGTCGGCCGACCCTCTTCAAGCCCTGCAGGCCGCGAGCCGTGGAGCGCAGCCCATCGCATCGGGCGAGGGCACGCTGCTGATCGCCGGCGCCACCGGCGCGCTGGGGCAGGAACTGGTGCGGCGCCTGGCGGGCCGGCATCGCTTCGACCACACGCGCGTGCTCGCACGCGAACCCATTCGCGACGGCCTGCGCGGCGTCGAGACGCTGCTCGCACCGGTTGCGGAGATCGCGCAGTGGCCGCTCGTCGCGGCCGATACGGCGCTGGTCCTGTTCGAGCCGCCGCGTCTCTACTACGACCGCGAACGCGCGCTGTGGACGCCCGAGCCGGCGCAGCTGCCCGCGCTCGCCCGTTGGCTGCGGGCCTGCGGCGTGCGCACGCTGGCCATCGTGCAGCCGCACGACCAGGGCCGACTGCCGGAGGCGCTGAAGCGCGGCCTCGCCAGCCTCGACGAAGAGGCGGTGGTCGCTCTGGGCTTCGAGCGCGTGATCATCGTGCGCTCGGCGCAGAAGCCCGCCGCGGCGCGCTTCGCGAATCCGGCCGAGCGGCTGGCGGCCTGGATGCTGTCCATCGCGCGCTTCATGGTGCCGACCAGCGAGCAGCCGGTGCGCGCGACCAAGGTGGCGGAGCTGGTCGACGTCGCGCTGCGCATCGCGCCGCCGGGCGTGCACGTGGCCGCGCCCGAGCTGGTGTGGCAGGCGGCGCAGGGCGAGCTGCGCGCGGTGGCGGAGGGCTGGCTGCGTGCGCGCTAGCCGAAGCGCAGCGAGCGCAGCCCCACCGTCCGGTCCACCCACACCACCACCGCCAGCGTGAGCACGATGCTGACCGTGGACACGGCGGCCGCGGTCGGGTCGAAGTCCCAGCGCAGGTAGTCGAAGAGCTGCAGCGGCAGCGTCGTCATGCCGATGCCCTTCAACAGCAGCGACATGTTGAAGAGGTCGAAGGAGATCACGAAGGCGAACAGCGCGCCGGTGATGATGCCGGGCTTGATCAGCGGCAGCGTCACGCGCCGGAAGGCACGCCAGGGCGAGGCGCCGAGGCTGCGCGCCGCCTGCTCGAGCGAGGCGTCCTGGTTGTAGAGCGCCGACGCGACGTTGGTGAACACGTAGGGCAGGGTCACCAGCACGTGGCCGACCACCAGACCGAACATCGTGCGCGTGCCGATGCCGCTCGCATAGAGGAAGAACAGCAGCGCGATGGCGGTCAGGATCTCGGGCAGCATGAGCGGCATCATCAGCAGCATGCGCAGCGGCTCGCGCAGCCGCTGCGCATACCTCACCACGTAGAGCGCGCCGGCGATGCCGATGACCGAGGAGATCAGCGTCGCGATCGCCGCCAGCAGCAGCGAGCTGCGGATGGCGCGCATGAAGGCCTCGTTGACGAACAGCGCGCCGAACCAGCGCAGCGAGATGCCCTGCGGCGGGAAAGTCATGAACTCGCCGGCGTTGAGCGACATCAGTACGATGATCGCGATCGGCAGCAGCAAAAAGGCGTAGACGGCGCCGACGTAGAAGAGGCCGAAGCCGTCGGCGATGCGATACGACAGCGGTGCGCGGCGCGTCATGCCAGGCCCTTCATGAAGCGGCCAGTCAGCTTCCCATAGAGCGCCACCGCCGCCATGCCGCATGCCGTGAGCACCAGCGCCTGTGCCGCGCCGGAGGGCCACTGGAAGTTGTCGATCAGGTTCTGCACCACCAGCACCGACATGGTCTTGACCTGCGCGCCGCCGAGCATCACCGGCGTCACGTAGGCGCTCAGCGCCAGCACGAAGACCAGGATCGTGCCGGCCTGAATGCCGGGCCACGACAAGGGCAGCACGAGCCGCCAGAACACCTTGAGCCGCGAAGCGCCGAGCGAGCGCGCGGCCGCTTCGAGCGACGGGTCGATGCTTTGAATGACGCCGACCAGCGGCAGGATCATGAAGGGCAGGAACACGTGCACCAGCGCGATGGTCACGCCGAGCCGGTTGTTCATCAGCTGCAGGCCGGTCTCGACCAGGCCGAGGTCGAGCAGCACGCGGTTGACCACGCCGTTGCCCGACAGCAGGATCAGCCAGCCGAAGCTGCGCACCACCACGCCCACCAGCAGCGGCGAGAGCACCAGCACGTAGAGCGCGCTGCCCCAGCGCGAAGTCGTGCGCGCGAGGTGGTAGGCCACCGGGTAGCCCAGCAGCAGGCAGATCGGCGTGACGGTGAGGCCCAGGAGCAGCGTGTCGCCCAGCACGCCGAGCAGGTAGCCGTCGGAGAGCGCGCGGCCGTAGTTGGCGAGCGTGAGGCCCGCGCCGTAGGGTGCGCCGACGGCCGGCGGGCGCAGGCTCATCAGCACGATGTTGAGGTAGGGCAGAACCAGGAAGACGCCGATCAGCAGCAGCGCCGGCGCGATCAGCCAGAAGGCGCGGCGCGCGAGCGGCACGGCCTGCATCGCGCGTGGCACCGGTGCGGCGGAGGCGATGGCGCTCATTCCGGCCCCGCGATGGTCCAGGCGTGCCCCGGCTCGAAACGCATGCCGCTCGAGGCGCCGGCCGCGACGCGCTGGCCCGGCGCGGTCTGCACCAGCAGCGTCTGGCCGCCCGCGCATTGCACCGTGTGCTCCACGCTGCTGCCGAGGAAGTAGCTGGTGGCCACCAGGCCCTGGTAGGGGCCGCGGCCGTCGAAGTGGATCGCCTCGGGCCGGATCGTGACGTGCACGACCTGGCCGGGCGCGAGCGGCTGGTCATGGTCGGCCTCCACGGTGCCGAGCGCAGTCTCGATGCGAAAGCGCAGCCACGCGCCTTCGTCGGGCAGCTTCGACTCGACGCGGCCTTCGATCAGGTTCGAGCGGCCGATGAAGCGCGCGACATCGACGCTGCGCGGGCGCAGGTAGATCGCCTCGGGCACGTCGAACTGCTGCAGCCGGCCGCCCAGCATCACCGCCACGCGGTCGGACATCACCATCGCCTCGGCCTGGTCGTGCGTGACGTAGAGCGTGGTGATGCCCACGCGCTTCTGTAGCTCGCGGATGAAGACGCGCATGTCCTCGCGCAGCACCGCGTCGAGGTTGGCCAGCGGTTCGTCGAGCAGCAGCAGGCGCGGCTCGATCACCAGCGCGCGGGCCAGCGCCACGCGCTGCTGCTGGCCGCCCGAGAGCTGGCGCGGATAGCGCTCGGCCATGCTCGTTAGCTGCACCATCGCCAGCACCGCGTCGATGCGGCGCGCCATCTCGGCCTTGGGCACGTTGCGCATCTCCAGGCCGAAGGCGAGGTTGCGCCGCACCGTGAGATGCGGGAACAGCGCGTAGTTCTGGAACACCATGCCGATGTCGCGGCGCTCGGGCGGCAGGCCGGTGATATCTTCGCCGTCGAGCAGCACTGCGCCCTCGTCGGGGTACTCGAAGCCGGCCACGCAGCGCAGCGTGGTGGTCTTGCCGCAGCCGCTCGGGCCCAGGAGCGAGATGAACTCGCCGGGCTCGGTGTGAAGCTCCAGCGCGTGCAGCGCCGTCGTGGCCTGGAAGCTCTTGCAGAGCCCTTGCAGCGTGAGCCGCGTCATGCGGCGCGCGCGCACCGCGGCGGCCGCGTCCGAATCCGCCGGCCGCGTGCCGGCAGGCAGCACCGCGCTCACTTGATCTCCCGGTTCCAGCGGTCGGTGATGGCCGGCAGCTGCGGATTGACCTTGCTCCAGTCGAAACCGACGATCGAGGCCATGGCCTGGCCGCTGACCGGCACGTCGGCCGCCATCGCCGATGCCAGCTGCACCTTGGTGTTGGTGGGCGAGGTGAAGAATTCCTTGGCCATCATCTCCTGCACCTCGGGCTGCAGGATGAAGTTCAGGTACTTGTAGGCATCCTCCTTGTTGGGCGCGTTCTTGAGGATGTTGAAGGACTGCTCGAAGGCCACCACGCCCTCGCTCGGCACCACCATCTCGACCGGCACGCCCTTCTTCTTGAGCGCGACGATCTCGGGAAAGTCGATCACCGCCACCGTCACGTCGCCGCGCGTGAGCATGGTCGAGAGCGTGCCGCTCCAGTCGGCCTGCGTAAAGGGCAGCAGCTTCTTGATCTCGACGAAGGCGCGGTCGATCGCGTCCTGCGAGCCGCCGTAGATCTTGGCGGTCATCAGGAGGAACAGCATCGCGGCCGTGTTGCCGATCTGGTAGAGGCCGATCTTGCCCTTGAACTCGGGGTTGCTCCAGAGGTCGGTCCAGGACTTGGGCGGCGTCTTCACCAGGTCCTTGCGGTAGCCGATGCCGATGGTCGAGACGATGCCGCGCACGCCGTTGTCGCCCGGGTTGCGCAGGTTGGGGTAGACGTTCGCAAGGTTGGGCACCTTGGCCGCGGGGATGGGCTCGAAGTAGCCCTCGCCGCGCACCACGCTCGCGATGTTCTCGTTGACCATCAGCACGCTGTAGGGCGGCTTCTCGATGCCGGCGGCGCGCAGGTTGGCGATGAAGTTCTTGCCCAGGCCGACGTCGAGCGTGGGCTGCACGCCGCTCGTCTTGTCGAGCATCGGCAGCAGGTCGCTGCGCCAGAACTTCTCCCAGCGGCCGCCGTAGGTGTTGACCACCAGCGGCGCGGCGGCGAAGGAGGGCAGGGCGGGCAGCGCGAAGCCGGCGGCGGCGCCGAGGCTGCGCAGGAGGAGGTCGCGGCGATTTTGAAGAGCGAGCATGGGAAGACTTTCGGGCGGCAGTGGAAGGATCAGGCGGTGACGGAATCGCCGGCCGATGTGCGGCGGTAGTCGTAGTTGCGGTTCAGGCGGTCGAGCAGGTAGTCGCCGTAGCGCACCGGCGCATGCTTCGGCGGGTTCGCCTCGCCGGTGCAGGTCGGCAGGCATTCGATCAGCGCGTCCATGCCCGGGTCGAAGAAGTAGGGCAGCGAATAGCGGTCGCCGCCGGAGCGGTTGATGACGCGGTGCGGCGTCGAGACGAAGCGCATGTTGGTCCAGCGCGCGAGCATGTCGCCGACGTTGAGCACGTAGGTGTTCGCAATCGGCGGCGCCTCGATCCAGTCGCCGCCGCGCGGGCGTACCTGCAGGCCGCCCGCGTCGTCCTGCGCCAGCAGCGTGATGACGCCGTAGTCGGTGTGCGGGGCCGAGCCGATCTGCTCGTCTTCCAGCGGCGGCTGCGGCGGGTAGTGCAAGAGGCGCAGGAAGGTGGTGGGCTTCTCGAAGTGATGATCCAGCGCATGCGCCGGCAGCCCCAGGCTCATGGCGATCAGCTGCACGAGGTAGCGGGAGAGCGCGTCGACTTCGGCGATGTAGCGCTCGATGCGCACCTGGAAGTCCGGCACCCAGCCGGGCCACTGGTTGGGGCCCTGCAGCGGCAGGCCGGCGAGCAGCCGCGGGTCGTCCGGCGGCAGCTCGTGCATGAGCATCAGCGACTCGCTCATGTTCGGCCGCGTCACCTTCGCCACCGAGGAGGTGACGATGGTGGAAGTGGCCATGCCCATGTAGCCGCGATGGAAACCGTTGATCGCGATCGACTGCTTGCGTTCGAGCGGCGAGGCATGGAACTCGCGCGAGGCCGCGAAGGCCGCGTCGCGCGAGGCGGGCGCGACGTTGTGGCCCGCGATGTAGGCGAAGCCGATGGTGCTGAGCGCCTCGTACAGACGCGCCGCAGTCTCGCGCGCAAGAGGCGCCTCGGAGTCGATGTTGCCGTGTAGATCGATGAGGGGAATGGATGTCATGGATGAACTTCGAACGAGGAGTACTGCTGCCAGTGCGCCAGCAGGTCCGCCGCCTCCACCACCAGCCCCAGGTGCAGCGACACCATGCTGAGCGCCGCGGCCTCCAGGTGCGCGTCGGTGCCGCGCACCAGGTCGCGCAGCACGATCACGCGGTAGTTGTGGTTGTTGGCGTCGAAGGCGGTGTTGAGCACGCAACAGTCGGTGAAGCCGCCGTTGAGCACCACGGTGCGGATGCCCTGGTTGCGCAGCAGGAAGTCGAGGTCGGTCGGATAGAAGGCCGAGAGCCGGCGCTTGTTCTCCACCCGCAGGTCGCCGGGATCGACGCGCGTGACCCACTCGGTCCAGCGGCTGCCCTCGATCGCGTGCGCATCGGCATTCGGAATTTCCCCGACATGCAGCGGGAAGGTGCGCCGCCATGCGGCCGGGATGCCGCGCAGGTCGTCGGCGCCGCCGGGCCGGAGCACCGACTTGACGTGCACGATGGGTATGCCCAGCGCGCGGGCTAGGTCGTGGAAGGCGTCGATCGGCGCCACCAACTCGCGTGCACGCGGCGCCGGGCAGGGGCAGTCGGGCCCGTCATCCAGATGGCCGCGGTGCATGTCGATCGAGATCACGGCGGTGGCCGCCGCGTCGAGATAGTCCTCGAAGCCCTCGCCCAGCTCGCGCGGCTGCTCGTAGACGTAGGCCTTCATCGTCTTTCCTCCCGCACATAGGGCACGCCCAGGGCGCCCGGTTCGCCGTCGCCGCCGCGCCGGGCGAGCGCCACCCAGACCATCACGCCGAGCGTCACTGCATAGGGCGTCATCAGCACGAAGTACTGCGGCAGCTGCACGCCGGCCGCGGCCAGCTGCGGGATCAGCGCCTCGATGCAGCCGAAGAGCAGCGCGCCGGCCAGCGCCTTCCACGGCGACCAGCGCGCGAAGATCACCAGGCCCACTGCGATCCAGCCGCGCCCGCCGGTCATGCCGGCGATCCACAGCTTGGTGCTGACCACCGAGATGTAGGCGCCGGCCAGGCCGACCAGCGCGGAGCCGGCCAGCACCGCCGCGAAGCGCCAGGCCGAAACCGAGAGGCCGGCCGCATCGGCGGCCTGCGGGTTCTCGCCCACGGCGCGCAGCCTGAGGCCCGCATCGGTGCGCAGCAGGAACCAGGTGACGGCGGCGAAGACCGGCAGCGTGAGCCAGACCATCGCGTTCTGCTGGAACAGGCGCCCGACGACGGGCAGCGAGGAGAAGGGCCACAGCGCCATCGTGCCGATGCCGGGCGTGGCCTGGTTGGTCCATTGGGCCAGCGTGCCGACCAGTGCCGTGAGCCCCTGGCAAAAGAACACGAGCGCGAGACCCGCGATCACCTGGTTGACGCGCAGCCAGATCACCATCACCGCGAACAGCAGCGAGACGACGGCAGCCGCGAGCATGGCCAGCAGCAGCGACACCGCCGGCTCGCCGAAGGCCAGCTGCGCGCCGATGCCGGCCAGCGCGCCGACCAGCATCAGCCCTTCGGCGCCTAGCGAGAGCACGCCCGCGCGTTCGCAGACGATCAGGCCCAGCGCGGCCAGCGCATAGGGCACTGCGAAATCCGGCGTGTTGGCGAGCCAGTTGAGGACGATGTCCATCACGCTGCTCCGGTGCCCACGCGGCGCAGGCGATGCCTGATGAAGAAGTCGCTCGATGCCACGCACACCACGATCACGGCCTGGATCAGCTGCACCATCGAGAAGGGCACCTGGTAGAACACCTGCAGGCTGCGCCCGGTCACGAACAGCGCCGCGACCATCAGCGCGACCACGCTGGCGGCCAGCGGGTTGTTGCGCGCGAGGAAGGCGATCAGGATGCCGGAGAAGCCATAGCCCTGGTAGAAGGCCTGCGTGAGCCGGCCCTCCTGCCCCGCGGCGACGGCGAAGCCCGCGAGGCCGGCCATCGCGCCGGAGAGCAGCACCGCGCCGTAGATGACGCGCGCCACCGGTACGCCGGCTGCATGCGCCATGCGCGGGTTGGCGTCGACGAAGCGCAGGTACAGGCCGGCGCGGCTCACGCCGACCAGCCACCATCCCAGCAACGCAACGACGGCGGCCAGCAGAATCGCGCTGTTCACGCCCGAGAAGAGATCGGGCAAGCGCTCGAAGGCGCGGAACTGCGGCGAATAGGGGAAGTTGTCCTTCGGGTCCTTCCAGCTGCCGTACACCAGGTGCAGCAGGAAGTTGGCCGCCATGTAGTTGAGCATCAAGGTCGAGATGATCTCGTTGACGCCCAGCCTGAGCTTGAGCAGCGCCGGGCCCAGTACCCACAGCAATCCGGCGGCCAACGCGGCAAGGAACATCAGCGGCAGGCGTAAGGAAGGCGGGCCGATCTCGAAGAGGGAAACGGCCGTGGCGCCGATCGCACCCCAGATCATCTGGCCCTCGAGGCCGAGGTTCCAGAAGCGTGCGCGAAAGGCCATCGCACCGGCCAGCCCGACCAGGATCATCGGCGCCGCCTGGAACAGCACGGCGCAAAAGTTCTGGCCATCGAGGAAAGTCTGGACGATGAACTCGTTGAGCAACTCGCCGGCCGGCACGCCCGCGGCCACCAGGATGGCGGCCGAGAGCAGGAGCCCCACGCCGATGGCGGCGGCGAGGATCAGCGCCTGCCAATGCCAGGCCATGTGCTGGCGGATCTCGAGCGCATAGCGGCGCGCGCCCCAGGGCTGGCGCGCGGATGCCGCCGCCGGTGTGTCCGCGAGGTGCGTAATGGGCATCGCGAGCGAGGGCTCAGCCATGGTCCACCATCGCCTGGCCGATGGCCTGCCGGTCCGCCGGCTGCGCGAACTCGGCCACGATGCGGCCGCGCGTCATCACGCCCACGCGGTCGGCCAGTGCGAGCACCTCGTCGAGGTCTTCGCTGATCAGGAGCACGGCCGCGCCGGCATCGCGCGCGGCGCGCAGCCGCGCATGCACTTCGGCGCCGGCGCGCACGTCCAGCCCGCGGCTCGGGCTGTGGGCCAGCACCAGCCGCGGCGACTTGCTGAACTCGCGCGCCAGCACCAGCTTCTGCGCATTGCCGCCCGACAGCAGCGCAGCCTTCTGCGCGATCGAGCGCACGCCTTGCACGTCGAAGGCGGCGACGGCGGCTTGCGCGTCCTGATCCATCTCGCGGCGCTTCAGGCGCCAGGCCGAGCCGTAGCGCCCGCTGTGGACCTGTCCGATGCCGTAGTTCTCGGAAACCGAGAGGCCGCCTGCGAGCGCGAGGCCGTAGCGGTCGGCGGGAATGGTCGCCAGCCCCAGTGCACGGCGCGCCGTCGTCGGCGTCGCCTTGAGATCGCCATGGCGATCAAGCGCGATCTCGCCTTCGGTCCGGCCCGGCAGACCCATGATCGCGCCCGCCAGTTCCCCCTGGCCGTTGCCGCCGACGCCGGCCAGCCCGTAGATCTCGCCCGCGCGCAGGTCGAGGTCGATGCCGTCGAGCACGCGGCGGCCTTGCACTTCGGGCGAACGCAATCCGCGCACCGTGAGCCGCACCGGGCCCGGCCTCGCGCGCGTCGACTCGGCGGCGGGCGCGGTGATCGATTCGCCGACCGTGAGCCGGACCAGCTCGCCCACCGGCATCTGCTGCGGGTCGACCGTCGCGACCGTGCGGCCGCCGCGCATCACGGTCACGCGGTCGGCATGGCGCTTGACGTCGGCCATCTTGTGCGTGACCAGCACCACCGCCGCGCCGCGGCGCGCGAGCCCATGCACGGTCGAGAGCAGGCGCTCGGCCTCCTGGTCGGTCAGCACGGCGGTGGGCTCGTCGAGGATCAGGATGCGCGTGCCGGCCAAGAGCACCTTGAGGATCTCGACGCGCTGCTGCTCGGCCACCGACAGCCGGTCCACGCGCTGCGCCGGGTCGATGTCGAAGCCGAGTTCTCGCGCCTTGTCGCGGATCGCCTCTTCGACGCGGCGCAGGCGCGTGCCATGGCTTTCGAAGCGCTCGGACCGCGGCGCGGTCAGGAGGATGTTCTGCGCCACCGTGAAGGGCTGCACCAGCCGGAAGTGCTGGTGGACCATGCCGATGCGCGCCTTCGCCGCATCGCGCGGCCCGCTGAAGCGCACCGGGTTGTCGTCGACCGACATCGTGCCGGCCTCGGCCGCATAAAGGCCGGCCGCGATGTTCATCAGCGAGGACTTGCCCGCGCCGTTCTCGCCCAAGAGCGCATGCACCTCGCCCCAGCGCGCCGAGAAGTGCGCGTCGGTCAGCGCCGCAAATCCGTCGAAGGACTTGTGGATGCCCTGGAGCTGCAGCGCCGTGGTCATTTCTGCGTGACGACGCCCTTGACGAACCAGTCCATCTTCCAGAGATCGGCATCGGACAGCACGGCGCCCTTGGCGACGCGTTCCTTGCCGTCGCGGTCGGCCAGCGGGCCGGCATAGATCTGCTTGCCCTTGAGCAGCGCGTCGCGTTCTGCTGTGATCGCGGCGGCCTTGTCCTTCGGCACCCCGGGGCCGAAGCCCGCGATGTCGGTGCCGCCCGCGCTCATCGGAATGAAGGCGCCGTATTGCGCCGGCTTCCAGTTGCCGGCCATGATCTTCTTCAGCTCCGGCGTGAGGAACTTGTCCCACACCCAGACCGAGGAGCACAGCGTGGCCTTGGGCGCGAACTGCCGCAGGTCGCGGTGATGGCCGGTGCCGTAGACGCCGCGCTCCTGCGCCACGATCTGCGGCGTCGGGCTGTCGACGTGCTGGCCGATCACGTCGGCGCCCTGGTCGATCAGCGCGGCCGCGGCGGCGCGTTCCTTGACCGGGTCGTTCCACGAGCCGGTGTAGATCACGTTCACCGTGGCATTCGGGTTCATCTTCTGCGCGCCGAGCGCGAAGGCGTTGATGGTCCAGTTGACGACGCCGAAGGGGTTGGCCGCGACGAAGCCGAGCTTGCCGGTCTTCGAGGCTGCGCCTGCAGCCATGCCGCAGAGGTACTGGCTCTCGTAGGTGCGGCCGTAGAAGGATTCGAGGTTGGCGCCGTTGCTGGTGCCCGAGCCGTTGAGGAAGGCCACCTCGGGGTACTTGGCCGCGAGCTCCTTGAAGCTGTCGGAATAGCCGAAGGCGGTGCCGATGATGATGTTGGCGCCGCGCTGGATGAACTTCTCGGCCGCGGGCTTGATGGCGGATGCGTCTTCCGGCACGTTCTCGACGAACTGGATCTTCTCGCCGGTTTCCTTCTCGACCTTGATGCGCGCCTCGTCGAAGGCCTGCGTCCAGCCGCCGTCGTTCTTGGGGCCGAAGTACAGCATCGCGATCTTCGGCTTGCCCTTCAGGGTGAAGCCGTCGGCGGCCACCGCCGGGCCGATCAGCGCGGCGCCCGCGACAAGCGCTGCGACCGCGCAAGGAATCGATTTACGCAACATCACTCGGACCTTTCATCATGAAATTGATACGGAACACATTGCCCTCGGGGTCGAGCAGCACCGACTGGTACCAGTGGTAGTAGGTGACATAGGGCGCCTTGACGAGCGTGGCGCCGGCGGCGACGGCGACCGGCACCATGCGGTCGACTTCCTCTTGCGAATCGACATCGATGTTCAGCAGGAACTTGACCCCGCGCGTGTCGGAGAACTCGGCCAGCTGCAAGAGCTCGTAGGCATCGAAGGCGTTGAAGCCCAGCTTGGCCTTGCCCGCGTCGATGCCGCGGAAGATCGGCGAGCGGATGGCCTCGATCTCGGGGAAGCCGAATACGCGCTGGTAGAAGCCGCTGAGCGCGACGACGTCTTTCGCGAAGACGTTGACGTAGGAAAGATGAGGCATGTTCAGGCTGTCACTTTGGTGCCGCCGAAGGTCGTCTGTTTCAGGAACTTCGACTTCAAGTGGTCGCCGGAAGAGATCGGCGCGTACTTCGGCGCCTCGCCCGGCGCGAGGCAGCTCGGCAGGCACTCGACCATCGCGTCGTAGTTGGGCTGGTGGAAGAACACCAGCGACTGCCGGCGGTTGGTGGCGGCCGCATCCGGCGGCGGGTTGACCACGCGGTGCAGGGTCGAGACCCACAGGTCGTTGGTCCACTGCATCATGAGGTCGGCGATGTTCACCACCAGGCCGCCCTCGACCATCGGCACGTCGACCCATTGGCCGGCCTTGTTGAAGACCTGCAGCCCCTTGTCGTCAGGCAGCACGACGGTGAGGCTGCCGTAGTCGCTGTGCGCGCCGGCGCGCAGCTGGCCGGGCAATGCAGCCTCGGTCTGCGGCGGGTAGCTCAGCACGCGGAACATGCTGATGTGCTTGTCGATCTTGTCGTCGAAGAAGGTCTCGGGAAGTTCCAGCGCGAGCGCGAAGATGCGCATCAGCGAACGCGAGAGATCGCTCATCGCCTCGAAGTATTCGTCGAAGGCCGGCTGGAAGCCCGGCAGATCGGGCCAGACATTGGGCTCGAAGTGCGGGCCGGCCGCAGCGCCCCGGTGGTAGTCGTCGGCCGGCACATTGGAGGGACCGATGGAGAAGGACTCCTTCAGGTCGCCCGGCGCCGCTTCTTCGAGGCTGTACGACAACCCTTCCTCGCCCACCGCGCTGTAGCCGCGCACCGCGTCGTCGCGCGGGCGATCGACCTTGCGCTTGTCGGCCAGCGGCAAGGCGAAGAATTCACGCGAGACCGCGGAGACGCGCGCGATGAGTTCGGGGGCGATGCCGTGGTTGGTGATGACCAGGAAGCCGATGCTGCGGCAGGCCTCGTCGACCTTGCGCGCCACCTCGGCCTTGCCTTCGGGCGTTCCGGAAAAGAAGGGCGCCAGATCGATGATCGGTACGGACAGCAGGGTCATGCTTTCAATCCTTCGGTGTGACGGTGGCGGCGCTTCGACATGCAACGTCCATGCCAGTTGGACCAAATGGACAAATGCGCTTTACTGCATCGGCGTGGTGCGCGGGCAGCGGTGCGGCGCGGCGAATGCGTGCGCCGGGTGTTGCCATGGTGCGTACCATGGGCGGTATGGCTCGTGCATGCGGGCTGCATCGCAGACAACGAGAATCCCGGGTGGAGAAAGAAGCAAAGCAACACATGCCGAAAACTCGCAGCAGCATCAAGCCGCCGTCCGTGCTGGCCGTCGAAGCGCCGCCATCCAAGCGCGTGCATCCGAAGCGCGCGCCCGTGGCGCGCAGCGTCACGTCGGTGAACCGGCGGCTGCGCCAGATCGAGGACAAGCGCGCGGCGATCCTGCGCGCGGCGCTCGGGCTCTTCTCGCGCTTCGGCCTGCACGGCACCAGCGTCGACCAGGTCGCAGCGCGTGCGGATGTCTCGAAAAGCAACCTGCTCTACTACTTCGCCAACAAGGAGGAGCTCTACGTCTCGGTGCTGCGCGAGTTGCTCGCCGTGTGGCTGGAGCCGCTGCGCGGCTTCAGCGCCGAGCAGGACCCGCGGCAGGCGATCGGCGACTACATCCGGCGCAAGCTGGTGATCTCGCGCGACCAGCCCGATGCCTCGCGCCTGTTCTGCCTCGAGATGATCCAGGGCGCGCCGCTCTTGCGCGACGAACTCGATCGCGAGCTGCGCGACCTGGTGACGCGCAAATCCGAAGTGATCCGCGCCTGGGTGGCCGCCGGCAAGCTCGCGCCGGTCGATCCGCATCACCTGATCTTCGCCTTGTGGGCCACCACGCAGCACTACGCCGACTTCGGCGTGCAGGTGCAGGCCATCACGGGTCGTACGCTGGATGACCCGGAGTTCTTCGAAGAGACGGTGGACAACGTGCAGCGCATCGTCTTGAGCGGCATCACCACGCGCTGAGCGCGCCGCGCGCTCAGTGCGGCGCGGCGACGATGTCGTGGTAGCGGCGGTCGAAGTAGATCAGGCCGTGCGCGGTGCCGCCGATCGCGATCGCAACGGCCTCGCAGAACAGCACGTCGTGGGTGCCCACCCGCGTCACCTGCGACACGCGGCAGTCGAAGGACACGGCCGCGTCCTCGAGCACCGGCGCACCGGTGCGCTTGCGGCTCCAGCGGCCCGCGGCGAAGCGCTCGTCCATCGGCGTCTTGCCGCCGAACAGGCCCGACAGCGCCTGCTGCCCCGCGGCCAGCGCGTTCACGCAGAGCACGCCGTTGGCCTGGAAGGCCGGGTAGACCGAGGCCGAGCGATTGAGGCAGACCAGCAGCGTCGGCGGCTCGTCGGTCACGCTGCACACGGCCGATGCGGTGAAGCCGGCGCGGCCGCCGGGGCCGTCGGTGGTGATGACATGCACGGCCGCGCCGAGGCGGGCCATCGCATCGCGGTAGTCGCTCTTGGGCAAGGCGTTCATGGCGGCGGTGCTTTCCTCAGGCGAGCGCGCAGGCTTCTGCGAAGTCCAGGCGCGGCAGGCGGCCGAACAGCTTCGAGGGGTCGCCGTGGCCCAGGTTGATCAGGAAGTTGGTGGTCCAGGGCGTGCCGGTGAAGAAGGCGGCGTCGATCTTCGCCCTGTCGAAGCCGGACAGCGGCCCCGCATCCAGCCCCAGCGCGCGCGCGGCGAGCAGCAGGTAGGCGGCTTGCAGCGTGGCATTGCGAAAGGCGGTTTCGCGGGCGGCCTCGACGCTGCCGGTGAACCAGCTTCTGGCGTCGGCATGCGGGAACAGCGTGGGCAGCTTGTCGTAGAAGGCGCTGTCCCAGGCCGCGATCACGGTGACCGGCGCGCTCATCGTCTTCGCCAGATTGCCCTTCGACAAGGCCGGCGCCAGGCGCGCCTTGCCCTCGGGCGTGCGCACGAAGACGAAGCGGCCCGGTGAACAGTTGGCCGAGGTCGGCCCGGTGCGCGCCAGCGCGTAGACCTGTTCGAGCAAGGCATCGGAGACCGGCTCGGGGCGCCAGCCGTTGTGCGAACGGGCCTCGGTGAAAAGAAGTGCCAGGGCGGCGTCGTCCAGGGAGGGTTTCATGCGGGGACTCCAGGTGCGCCCACGCGCGCCAGGAAGGCGAGCAGGCTGCGGTTGAAGAGCTCGGCCTCGGTCACGCTGTGTGCATGGCCGCCATGGGGCACGCACTCGAGGCTCGCGTGAGGCAGGCCCTCGGCGAGGCGCTGCGAGCAGGTCCAGGGGACCAGCACGTCGTCGGTGGCGGCTGCCACCAGCGCGGGCGCGGCGATCTCGACCAGCCGCGCGTCGACATCGAAGGCGCGCAGCGCACCGATGCGCGCGCGCATGTTGGCCTCGCCGGGGAAATGCGCGAGCGCATGCTCGACTTCGTCGGCCACGCGCTGCGCGTGGGCGGCGCACCAGGCGGCGGGGTAGAGAAAGATGGGCTGCGCCTCGACATAGGCGCGTGGGCCGCAGGCGCCGAGCAGCGCCAGGCGCGCGTCGAAGCAGCGGGCCGAATGCGGATTGGGCTTCGACCACGCGTTGACGAGCACGAGGCTGGCCACGCGCGAGGGTGCGTCGAGCGCGAGCTGCAGGCCGACCAGGCCGCCGAGCGCGTGGCCCACCAGGTGGCAGCGCGCCGTCGAGGTGGCGTCGAGGATCTCGATCAGGTCGCGCGCCATGTCGGCGATCGCATAGTCGGCCTGCAGGTCGGCGGGGCTGCGGCCGGTGCCGCGCTGGTCGTAGGCGATCACGCGGTGGCCGGCCCCGATCAGTGCAGCGAGCTGCGGCAGCCAGAAGCCCGCCGAGCCGCCGAGGCCCGAGGACAGCAGCACGGCCTCGCCCTCGGCCGGCCCGTGCACCTCGTAGTGCAGCGGCATGCTCAGGCCTTCTTGCCCACGTGCGCGATCGAGGCGATCTCGATCAAGGCGTCGGGCTTCACCAGGCCGCACTGGATGCAGTAGCGCGCCGGCTTGGTGCCGGGGAAGAACTCGGCATAGACCGCGTTGATCTTCACGTAGTCGGCCCAGTCCTTGATCATGATCATGTTGAAGGTCACGTCGTCCATGGTGCCGCCGGCGGCCTCGACCACGCCCTGGATGGTGGTGAGCACATGGCGCGCCTGCGCGCTCGCGTCGCCGACATGGACCACGTTGTTGTCCTTGTCGAAGGGCAGGGTGCCCGACACGTAGAGCACGCCGTCGGCGAGCGTGCCGGGAACGTAGGGTGCGAGCGGCACGCCGGTGCCGGGCGGGATGATGGCTTGCTTGGGCATGGTTCGTTGCTCCTTTCGGGAAAGTGAAATCAGGCAGTGGCCGCTTCGGCCGCTGCGGGTTGGGTGGCGGCCTCGGGCGCGAAGGTGCTGCAGAAATCGTCGACCTTCGAGATCCAGCCGAAGAAGGTCTCGACGTTGTAGACCGCGGCCTGCTGGATAGCGGGCCCGCCGAGCTCGTGCGTTGCGTCTTCGAGCATCACGGCGAAGTACTCGAGGTGGAAGGCGTCGCGCAGCGTGGACTCCACGCACACGTTGGTGGCAATGCCGGTGAAGACCAGGTTGCGGATGCCGCGCGCGCGCAAGCTGCTGTCGAGCGTGCTGTTGAAGAAGCCGCTGTAGCGGGTCTTGGGAATGACGATGTCGCGGGCCTGCGGCCGGAGCGAATCGACGAGCGCGTAGTCCCAGCCGCCCTTGGCGAGGAACTTGCCTTGCAGCTCGGGCTTCTTGCGCATGGTCTTGAGCGCGTTGGACTTGTACCAGTTGGGCGAGCCGGGGCCGCCGGCTTCCACGTAATCGGCGTCCCAGCCGTTCTGCAGGAACACGACCAGCATGCCGGCCGCGCGCGCGGCGGCAATGGTGCGCGCGATGTTGGCGATCACGCCCTGCGCGCCCGAGATGTCGAAGCCGGCGGTATCCACATAGCCGCCGATCGAGGCGTAGGCGTTCTGCATGTCGACGACGATCAGCGCCGAGTTGGCGGCATGCAGCGCCAGCGGTTCGGGCCGGGCGGGCAGCACCAGCGGCGCGGGCGCGCCCGGTGCGTTCGGCACGCCCACCGGCGTGCTGGAGGCGATGGTGGTGTTCTTCATGGCGGGGTCACTTCGAATCAGGCGGCCAGGCGCTCGACGGCGACGCGCGAAGGCACGGGGCTCGCGATGTGCGTGCGGCTTTTCATCAGCGGCTGGATGTGCTCGCCGAAAGCCTCCACGCCGAGCACGAAGTCGTCGAAGGTCAGCAGCACGCCTTCGGTGCCGGGCACCTCGGCGACTTCGTCGAGCAGGCGCGCCACCGTCGCATAGGAGCCGACGAGGGTGCCCATGTTGATATTGACCGCCGAGGTCGGGTCGGCCATCTGGCGCACGTTGGTGTCGGCGCCCGACTTGGTGTCGGCCGCGCTCTGCTGCGTGAGCCAGGCCAGCGCTTCCTGGTCGGCGCCGGCCTTGTAATGCTCCCACTTGGCGCGCGCGGCTTCGTCGGTGGCATCGGCGATCACCATGAAGAGCACGTAGGAGGTCACGTGGCGGCCGGTCTTCTTCGTCGCCTCGATGAGCTTCTCGGCCGCCGGCGCAAAGGCCTTGGGCGTGTTGACGCCCTTGCCGAAGCAGAAGTTGTAGTCGGCGTACTTCGCGGAGAAGTCCATGCCGGCGTCGCTCTGGCCGGCGCAGATCACCTTCATGTCGGCCTGCGGCTTCGGGCTCACGCGGCAGTCGTCCATCTTGAAGTGCTCGCCCTTGAAGTCGGACTGCCCGGTGGTCCACAGCTCGCGCAGCACCTGCACGTATTCCGACAGGTACCGGTAGCGGGTCGCGAAGAATTCGTCGCCGGGCCACATGCCCATCTGCGAGTACTCGGGCTTCTGCCAGCCGGTGATGAGGTTGAGCCCGAAGCGGCCGTTGGAGATCGAGTCGATGGTGGAGGTCATGCGCGCCACGATGGCCGGCGGCATGACCAGCGAGGCCGCCGTGGCGAAGAGCTTGATCTTCGAGGTGACGGCGGCCAGCCCGGCCATCAGCGTGAAGCTTTCTAGGTTGTGATCCCAAAACTCGGTCTTGCCACCGAAGCCGCGCAGCTTGATCATCGAGAGCGCGAAGTCCACGCCGTAGTGCTCGGCCTTCTGCGTGATCTGCTTGTTGAGTTCGAAGCTCGGCTTGTACTGCGGAGCGTTCTCCGAGATCAGCCAGCCGTTGTTGCCGATGGGGATGAAGATGCCGACGTTCATGCGTTGCGCTCCTGGACCGAAGGTGAGGGATGGGCTGTGGGCGCAACGCCGAAGGACGCGCGCCGACGGTCTTATGCATAGGCCGTGCCATTTGGCTAAGTCTTTTAAAATCAACCACTTGCAGGTTTCCGTCGGTAGAAGTTGGACCAAATGGTCCAAAATGGAGCGTTTGGTCTGTGCGGTCGTGGCCGGCCTTGGTGCAAGGACCCCGCACAATCACCGTCAGTTGCCTGTTTCCTCTGCCATGCCCAAGACCAAACTCCGCGCCGCTGCCGTCGGCGGCACCGCCGACGACGTCGAGGCCGCCTTCTACGAAGCGCTGCAGCGCGGCGATATCGATGCATTGATGGTCTGCTGGGCCGACGAGGACGAGGTGTTCTGCGTCCATCCCGGCGGCCCGCGGCTGGTGGGCACCGAGGCGATCCGCGCCGCCTTCGAGCACATGTTCGCCAACGGCGCGATCCACGCCACGCCGGCACGCGTGCGCCGGGTCGAATCGCTCGCGAGCGCGGTGCACAACGTGCTGGAGCGCATCGAGGTGCTTACCGCCGAGGGGCCGCGCCATGCCTTCGTGCTGGCCACCAACGTCTATCACAAGACCGCCCAGGGCTGGCGCATGGTGGCGCACCATGCAAGCCCGGGCAGCGTGCACGCGCCCGAAGACGAGGACGACGCTGCCCCCCAGACGCTTCACTGACATGCAATACGTCGCACCCCTCTGGCTGCCGGGCGGCAACCTCCAAACCATCTGGCCCGCGCTCTATGCACGGCGCGTGGAGGCCCCTTTGCCGGCCTATCGGCGCGAGCGCTGGGGCACGCCGGACGGCGACTTCATCGACGTGGATTTTCTCGATGCGGCCGGTTCCGGGCCGAAGCCGCTGCTGATCCTGTTCCACGGCCTCGAGGGCTCGTCGAAGAGCCACTACGCCGAGGCTTTCGCGGCCTTTGCGATGGTCCGCGGATGGGACTATGCGGTGCCGCATTTCCGCGGCTGCAGCGGCGAACTCAATCTCGCGCCGCGCGCCTACCACTCGGGCGACTATGAGGAGATCGGCTGGATCCTCGGGCGCTTGCACGCGCAGCATGGCGGGCCGATGCTGGCGGCAGGTGTCTCGCTTGGCGGCAATGCGCTCTTGCGCTGGACCGAAGAGGCGGGTGACGAGGCCTCGAAGCTGGTCAGCGCCGTGGCCTCGATCTCGGCGCCGCTCGATCTGGCCGCCGGCGGCATGGCGATCGGCCGCGGCTTCAACCGGCTGGTCTACACGCGCATGTTCCTGTCGACCATGAAGCCCAAGGCGCTGGCCAAGCTGGCCCAGCATCCGGGCCTGTTCGACCGCGACAAGCTCCTCGAGGCCCAGGATCTCTACGCCTTCGACAACGTGTTCACCGCGCCGCTGCACGGCTTTCGCGACACCGACGACTACTGGACGCGGGGCTCGGCCAAGCCGCATCTGCACGCGATCCGCATTCCCGCGCTGGCGGTGAATGCCACCAACGACCCCTTCGTGCCGGCGGCCAGCCTGCCGCGCCAGGACGAGGTCGGCCGCCACGTCACGTTGTGGCAGCCGGCCCATGGCGGCCATGTGGGTTTTCCGCTGGGCGCGCCGCCCGGCCATGTGCGCGGCATGCCGGAGCGCGTCGGCGGCTGGCTTGCACAGCATTTGAGCGCTTGAACTACAGCCGCGCGGCCCGATCCGCGCCAGAATGAGCGCCATGGACGACATCGTCAAACAGGCGCTCGCCAAGTGGCCCAACGTGCCGCACTGCTACGGCTGGCTCGGCCTGGACGCGCGCGGCAACTGGTACATGCGCGACGACCGCACGCAGGCCATGGGGCCTTTTCCGGTGGCCAAGGGCTCGCTGCTCAAGCACGACAAGCTGATCGATTTCATCCAGCGCAACTATGAACACGACGAGCGCGGCCAGTGGTTCTTCCAGAACGGCCCGCAGCGCGTGTACGTCGAGCTCGAAGCCGCGCCGTGGATCTGGCGCGTGGCCGAGGACTTCTCGGTCCGTTCGCACAGCGGCTTGGGCGTAGAGCCCTCGGCCTGCCTGCTCGACGAGGAGGGCAAGCTCTACCTGGTGGCGCCGCTCGGCCTCGGGCTGGTCCATACGCAGGACGTGGGCGTGGCGGCCGAGGCGGTCGAAGCGGGGCGCTGGGCGCCGGAGAACGTGCGCGCCGCGGAACTGCCTGCGCGCTTCGGCCATGTCATGAGCCCGGCCGCGGGCCAGCCGGTCAAGCAGCCGGCGCGCTGAATCCATCTCGCGCGCCAATGAAAAAGAGCCCGCATGCGGGCTCTTTGTTCGAGGAGATGGACTTTCTTACTTGGCCGCTGTTGCAGCCGCCGGTGCGGCCGCGGCATTGGACGCCGCGCCCTCGGGTGCCGCTGCCGCGGGACGGTCCGGCACCGGGAACTTGGCGCCGCCCGAATTGGCCAGGTAGGCCACCGCACGGCCGATCTCGACATCCTCGAAGTCGCCGCCGCCCTGCGGGGGCATGGCGCCCTTGCCCTTGAGCGCATGCTCGAGCAGCGTGGCGTAGCCCTGGCCGATGCGCGGGCCCCAGGCCGCGGCATCGTTGAGGTGCGGAGCAGTGGGGATGCCGGGCGCGCCGTGGCAGGCCACGCATTGCGCCTTGAACACGGCTTCGCCGGCGGCGAGCGGCCGGTTGGCATCGCGGATCTCGATCGAGCCGACCTTCTTGAGGCGTTCGGCGATCTCGCGATCGCGCGCTTCCTTCGACACGCCGTAGAGCGACATGTTGTCGCCTTGCGCATCGCCCGAGGGATGGGTGCCGGAGACCACGTAGGAGACGAGGCCCGCGATGATCAGGATGGGAGCGATGAACGAGAAGAAGACCGCGAGGAGCAGCTGTTTCGGGTTCTTGATCGGGCCGGTGTGGGCGTCTTCTGTGGCCTGGTAGTGCGGGTCGTCGCTCATTGGCGTCCTCAATATCGGGGGCTCTTCGGGGGCGTTTTCGAAATCAACCGGCGATTATAGAGAGGCGCCCCGGGGGCGCCTCTCTGACCCTCTCATCGTGTAGCCCAGCCGCCGCCCAGTGTCTTGTAGAGCGCAACCTGGCTCTGCAACTGCAGCAGCCGGGTCTGCACCGCCGCCTGCTGCACGCTGTAGAGCGAGCGCTGCGAATCGAGCAGGTCGAGTGCGCTTGCGATGCCGTTGCGGTAGCGCAAATCGGAGAGCTTGAAGCGGACCTCCTCGGCGTTCGATTGCGCGCGCAGGGCCCGCAGCTGCTCGCCGAGCGTGGCGCGGCCGGCGAGCGCATCGGCGACCTCGCGGAAGGCCGTCTGGATCGACTTCTCGTACTGCGCCACCGCGATCTCGCGCCCGGCCCGTGCCGAATCCAGCCCGGCCTGGTTGCGGCCCGCATCGAAGATCGGCAACGTGATCTGCGGTGCGAAGGACCACGCCTTGGAGCCCTTGTCGAAGAGGCCCGAGAACTCGCTGCTCGCGGTGCCGATCGACGAGGTCAGCGTGACGCGCGGGAAGAAGGCCGCGCGCGCCGCGCCGATGTTGGCATTGGCCGCGATCAGCTGCTGTTCGGCGGCACGGATGTCGGGCCGCTCGCCCAGCAGGTCGGAGGGCAGGCCGGCCGGCAGGTCCGGCATCGGCGCGATCGCATCGAGACCGCGGCCGCCTTCGGTGGCCGCAGCCGGCACCGGCGCGCCGAGCAGCAGGGCCAGTGCGTTCTCGTCCTGCATGCGCAGGCGCTGCTGCTCGGCGTAGGACGCACGCGCGGACTCGGCCAGCGTGTCGGCCAAGCGGAGGTCGATCTCCGAGACCACGCCGCTGTCGAAGCGCATGCGCGTGAGCTTCTGCGACTCCTCGCGCGTTACCAGGGTCTGGCGCGTGAGCTCGAGCAGCTGGTCATCCGCGATCAGCGTGAGCCAGCCGCTGGCGACCGCACCGATCAGGCTGATCTGCGCCGCCTTGCGCGATTCCTCGGTGGCGAGGTACTGCGCCAGCGCCTGCTCCTTGAGGCTGGCGACGCGGCCGAAGAAGTCGAGTTCCCAGGCGGTGATGCCGAGGTTGACCGAATAGCTCGATGCCACGCTGCCGCCCACGCCTATCGCCTGGAGCGCGTTCGGGCTCGAACGCGAGCCGCTGGCCGTGAGATCGAGCGCGGGAAACTGGGCCGCGCGCTGGATCTGGAACTGCGCGCGCGCCTGCTCGATGTTGAGCACGGACACGCGCAGGTCGCGGTTGTTGGCCAGCGCGGTCTCGATCAGCTTGGCGAGGCGCGGGTCGGTGAAGAAGTCCTGCCAGGCGAGCGTGGAGGCGGGCGATTGCGCGCTGCTGGCGGGCTGCGCGCCCGGGTAGACAGCCGGCACGGGCGCGGCAGGGCGCTCGTACGCCGGGATGAGCGAGCAGCCGGCCAGCACCATGGCTGCGGCGCCGGCCAGCGCGGTGGAGACGAATTTCTTTTTAGTCATGGGCTGGGGCTTCCTCGATGCCCGCGGCTTGCGCGTGGCGCTTGTCGACCTCGTGCTGGCGCTCGCTGCCCTTGAACAGGCTGCGCACGACCACGAAGAACACCGGCACGAAAATCACCGCGAGCGCGGTGCCGGTCACCATGCCGCCGATCACGCCGGTGCCGATCGCGCGCTGGCTCGCCGAGCCTGCGCCCGTGGCCAGCACCAGCGGCAGCACGCCGAGGCCGAAGGCCAGCGAGGTCATGATGATCGGGCGGAACCGCAGATGGGCGGCGGCCAGCGCCGACTCGACCACGCCCTTGCCCTGCGCCTGCAGGTCCTTGGCGAACTCGATGATCAGAATCGCGTTCTTCGCCGACAGGCCGATGATGGTGATCAGGCCGACCTGGAAGTACACGTCGTTCGAATAGGCGCGCAGCAAGGTCGCGAGCAGCACGCCCAGCACGCCCAGCGGCACCACCATGATCACGGACAGCGGAATCGTCCAGCTCTCGTAGAGCGCGGCAAGGCACAGGAACACGGCCAGGATCGAGAAGGCGTAGAGGATGATCGCCTGCGCGCCGGCGAGCTTCTCTTCGCGCGACTGGCCGGTCCATTCGTAGCCGAAGCCCGGCGGCAGCTGCGCGGCGAGCTTTTCGATCTCGGCCATCGCGGCGCCCGAGCTGTAGCCCGGCGCCGCCGAGCCCGAGATGCGGACCGCGGGGTAGCCGTTGTAGCGCACCGTCTGCTGCGCGCCGGTGATCCAGCGCGTGCTCGCGAAGGCCGACAGCGGCACCGGCTCGCCCTTGGTGTTGCTGGCGTTGAGCCTGAGCAGGTCGTCAGGTTGCATGCGCGCCGGCGCGTCGGCCTGCACCACCACCCGCTGCAGGCGCCCCTGGTTCGGGAAGTCGTTCACGTAGGTCGAGCCCAGCGCCGTCGACATCGTGCTGTTGATGGCGTCGAAGCTCACGCCCAGCGCGTTCGCCTTGTCGCGGTCGATGTCGATCTGCAGTTGCGGCGCGTCTTCCAGGCCGTCCGGGCGCACCTGCGTCAGGATCGGGCTCTTGCCGGCCATGCCGAGCAGCTGGTTGCGCGCGTTGACCAGCGCCTCGTGGCCCGCGCCGCCACGGTCCTGCAGGCGGAAGCTGAAGCCGCTGGCGTTGCCGAGCTCGGGGATGGGCGGCGGCGACAGCGGGTAGATGAAGGCATCGCGGATGCCCGACAGCGCTCCGAAGGCGCGGCCGGCCACCGCCTCGGCCGAATGGCTCGGGTCGTGCCGTTGCTCCCAGTCCTTCAGGGTCACGAAGGCGAGGCCGGCGTTCTGGCCCTGGCCCGAGAAGCTGAAGCCCAGCACCCCGACCATGCTCTCCACCTCGGGCTGCTTCAGGATGTACTTCTCGACATCCTGCATCACCGACAGCATGCGCTCCTTCGTCGCACCCGGCGGCAGCTGCACGTTGACGATGATGTAGCCCTGGTCTTCCTGCGGCAGGAAGGAGGTGGGCAGCTGCCGGTACACCAGCACCACCGCGCCGATGATGGCCACGTAGATCACCAGGTAGCGCGCCGCGCGCTTGAGTATGCGCGCCACCAGGCTCTCATAGCCCTTGGCGGTGCGGGCGAAGCTGCGGTTGAACCAGCCGAAGAAGCCGCGCTTCTCGTGGTGGTGGCCGGCCTCCACCGGCTTCAGCAGCGTGGCGCACAGGGCCGGCGTGAGCGACAGCGCCATGAAGGCCGAGAAGCCGATCGAGGCCACCATCACCGCCGAGAACTGGCGATAGATGTTGCCGGTGGAGCCGGCGAAGAAGGCCAGCGGCACGAACACCGAGATCAGCACCACCGTCACGCCGATGATGGCGCCGGAGATCTGGCGCATCGCCTTGCGCGTGGCTTCCAGCGGCGAGAGGCCTTCCTCGCTCATGATGCGCTCGACGTTCTCCACCACCACGATCGCGTCGTCCACCACGATGCCGATCACCAGCACCATGCCGAACATGGTCAGCACGTTGATCGAGAAGCCCAGCGCCAGCAGGATGCCGAAGGTGCCCAGCAGCGCGATCGGCACCACCACTGTCGGGATGAGCGTGTAGCGCCAGTTCTGCAGGAACAGGAACATCACCAGGAACACCAGCGCCACCGCCTCGAACAGCGTCTTCACCACCTCGGTGATGGAGATGTTAACGAAGCGAGAGCTGTCGTAGGGGATGGTCCACTTCACGCCCTGCGGGAAGTAGCGCGCGAGCTCGGTCATCTTGGCGCGGATCGCCTTGGCCGACTGCAGCGCGTTGCCGCCGGGAGCGAGCTGCACGCCGATGCCCACCGCCTGCTCGCCGTTGAGGCGTGCTGAGGTGGCATAGCCCTGGCCGCCGAGCTCGATGCGCGCCACGTCCTTGAGCCGGACGGCGGAGCCGTCGGTGTTGGCGCGCAGCACGATGTCGCCGAACTGCGAGGTCGTGGTGAGCTGGCCGTTGACCACCACGGTGGCCGCGATCGCCTGGCCCGCCACGTTGGGCAAGTCGCCGATGGTGCCGGAGGACACCTGCGCGTTCTGCGCGCGGATCGCCGCGTTGACCTCGGCCGCCGACAGGTTGTAGCCCTGCAGCCTGGCCGGGTCGATCCAGATGCGCATCGCGCGCTCGGTGCCGAAGAGCTGGGCCTGGCCTACCCCGGCCACGCGCTGCAGCTCGGGCACCACGTTGCGCGATGCGTAGTCGCCCAGCGCCGTGGTGTCGATCGCCGGGTTGTCGGAGGACAGCATCGTGAACAGCAGGAAGTTGTTGCGCGACTTGTCGACGCGCACGCCCTGCTGCGTCACGGCCGCCGGCAGCCGCGGCGTGGCGCGCGACAGCCGGTTCTGCACGTCCACCTGGGCGAGATCGGCGTTGGTGCCAGTCTCGAAGGTGATGGTGATGGTGCCGGTGCCGTCCGCCTGCGCCACCGATTCCATGTAGATGAGGCCCGGCGAGCCGTTCATCTCGCGCTCGATGACCGAGAGCACGCTGTCCTCCAGCGTCTGGGCCGAGGCGCCGGGATAGGCGACGTTGACGACGATGGCCGGCGGTGCCACCGGCGGGTACTGCGCGATCGGCAGCTGCGTGATGGACACGGCGCCCACCACGATGACGAACAGCGCGATCACCCACGCGAAGATCGGGCGGTCGATGAAGAACTTGGCCATGCGGGGACGCTCCTTACTTACTGCTTCGCGGCGGGAGCCGAAGCGGCTGCCGCGGCAGCAGGAGCAGCGTTCGCAGAGCCGGCGGAAGCCGGCGTCGGCGCCTTCCAGGGCACTGCCTTCACCGGCGCGCCGGGCGGCATCATCATCAGCTTCTGGAAGCCGTCGACCATGACCTGCTCGCCGGCCTTCAGGCCATCGAGCACGATCCACTGGTTGTTCTGGGCCGCGCTGATCTTCACCGTGCGCTTGTGCATCTTGCCCTCGGCATCGACCACCGTCAGCGTGTCGCCCTGCTGGGTGCGCGTGACCGCTTGCTGCGGCACGGTGATCGCGTTGCTGACCTGGGCCTGCTCCACCTTCACGCGCACGTAAAGGCCGGGCAGCAGCTCGCCCTTCGGATTCGGGACTTCGGCGCGCAGCGTGACCTGGCCGGTGGTGGAATCGACCGTCAGGTCAGAGAACAGCAGCTTGCCCGGCAGCGCGTACTCGCTGCCGTCTTCCAGCAGGATGCGCACGCTGGCCGCGTCGGCGCCGCTGGCGCGTTTGAACTGGCCGGCCTCCATCGCGCGGCGCAGTCTGAGCACGTCGCTGGCCGATTGGGTGAAGTTCACGTACATCGGGTCGATCTGCTGGACCACGGCCAGCGCGGTCGCATCGCCCTGGCCCACCAGTGCGCCTTCGGTCACCAGCGCGCGGCCGATGCGGCCGGAAATCGGCGCCGTCACGCTCGCGTAGCCGAGATTGATCTTGGCGGTCTGCACCGAGGCGCGGCCCACCGCAACATCCGCTTCGGCGGTCTTGGCCGCGGCCACGGCATTGAGATATTCCTGCTTGCTGACCGCGTTGGCTTCCACCAGCGGCTTGTAGCGCTCGGCCAGTGCCTTGGCCTGCACCGCATTGGCTTCGGCGCGCGCCAGGCTCGCCTCGGCGCTCTGCGCGGCAGCGGCGTAGGGCGCGGGGTCGATGCGGAACAGCGGCTGGCCCGCCTTCACGTCGCTGCCTTCGCGGAACTGCCGCTGCTGCAGGATGCCGGCGGCACGGGCGCGCACTTCAGCCACGCGCGAAGCTTCGAGCCGGCCGGGCAGCTCGGTCACCAGTCCGACATCGGTCGGCGTGGCGACCACCACGCCGACTTCGGGCGGCGGCGGTGCGCCGCCGCCACCCTGGGCGGCGGCGGCCGGTGCTCCGCTCTTGCCGCAGGCCGCGAGCGCAAGCACCGCAGCGACCGCGGCCGTGACGGCCGCGCCGCGCGGCGAAAACAACGAATGACGCGAGACATGCAGTACAGGCATGCGATTCCTTTGAGCAAAGAAGGGGGACGGTACGTCGCGGCGCGGGTGCCTAAAGCATCACGGCGAGTCAGGCCATCGGGAGGCCCTCTAGTTTACATACATTCATGCATGTATAGTCATTAACCTCATATCCATAAGGGGGCATAGTGGTCCGACGTACCAAGGAAGAGGCGCAGGCGACACGGCACCGGCTGCTCGATGCTGCCGAAGTGCTGTTTCAAAGCCAAGGCGTTTCGCAGACCTCGCTGCAGCAGATCGCGCAGCAGGCCGGCGCCACGCGTGGCGCGATCTACTGGCACTTCAAGGACAAGGCGGATCTCTTCAACGCGATGATGGAACGCGTCACGCTGCCGCTGGAGGCGGCGACGCGTGAGGCGAGCACGACAGGCGAGGATCCGCTGGCGGCGATCGAGCGGGTGATGGTCCAGGCCCTGAGCCTGATGGTCAGCAATCCGCAGGTGCGGCGCGTGTTCGAGGTCGCCACGCTCAAGGTCGAATACACCAGCGACATGGACGCGGTGCTGCAGCGCCATCGCAGCGCGCGCAACGAATGCGTGGTCGATTTCGGCAATGCGCTGCAGCACGCGGCGCGCCAGGCGGACATTCAGCTGCCGATTCCGGTCAAGACCGCGGCCTACGGCCTGCATGCAGTGATCAGCGGGCTGATCCAGGACTGGCTGCTGGAGCCCGAGGCCTTCGATCTCGTGCCGGCCGGCCGCCACATCTTCCGCGTCTACCTGGCTGGCCTGGGGTTCGAGCGCCCGTCGATGGTTGTCGACGCAGCCTGCAAGGCCGCCGCCTGATGGGCGATAATGACCGGCTCCGGTCGCTGGCCGGAGCCCCATCTCGCTGTATTTCAACGGATAGAATTCGGCCCTCCGAAGGCTGAGATCCAGGTTCGATTCCTGGCGGCGGGACCAGAACATCGTTTCGTACAGTCTCAAAACAGCTCAGAACCCGCATGCTTCCTAGCATTGCGGGTTTTTCTTTGCCTCGCGCCGTCGCACCACGTACCATCACATCGCAGATAAATACCATCATTTTTGTTGGTATCCGTCGATTCGCAAAAAGCCGATACCTATCTGATCTTGCTAAGAAAAAGCGGTTCGGACGTGCCCCCCGCGAGAGCGACTGCCCGACATTTTCAGCGGAGTTGCGACCGTCTAGTACCAGCGGGCCGACTCGTTTCATGCGATGCCTGATTAACCCGTCTCTTTCGGTCTGTTGCGCCTAGCGACGGCTTGACGACGTATTGGTTGCCCTCCATCAGGTTTGAAACAGTCGTCTTCAGGGCGTAGGCCAACGTTCCTAATGTCCAGAGCGAGGGGTTTGCGAGTCCTCGCTCAATCAAGGAGATGTAGGTTCGGTCGAGTTCGCAATCAAAGGCCAGTTCGCCTTGCGACCGGTTCGCCTCAATTCTCAGCTGCTTGATCTTCTTGCCAAGTGCCACCGAAATCGGCTCTACGCGTGGTCGGGGCGACTTGTCGTTTCTCAATGGAGCCGTTGGCATGGGGCTCAACAATGTCGACATGACGAGTTAGAATCGACGGCATATACACTGCATAGAAATTGATGCTGTATGCGGGCGATTGGTACCTCGCGTTCACTGGGGCCGTTTGCGGCTCCGTCATCTCGCACCCTCGGCGAGCGTGGGAAGGCGCCCGAACGAGCACACGTGATTGCTCCAGCGCCGGGTGACACTGCTGAGCTCGAGCAGTACCGAGTTCCAGAAGGTCGCGCTTATGGTTAGAGCACAGGCGTCACCCTTCCCGACGGCCGAAAAGCTGAGGCTTCCTGCCAGTCTGTTGCGTCCGCGTGCTCGGTTCGCACCCGCGAAAAGCGAACCGCTATCGCGACTTGGAGAGCAGATCAAGGCGCTTCGCATTGCGGCAGGCAAAACGGGCGGCGAGCTTGCCGCGCAGTGCGGAGTCTCGAGTTCGCTGCTCTCGCGCGTCGAGCGCGGGTTGGTGTCCCCTTCGGTGGAGACGCTCAGCCGAATCGCCGAGGGCCTGGATGTCTCGCTGTCGCGCTTCTTCTCAGATCAGCGCAGCAGGTCGGATCTGTCGCTGGTGCGCGCCGGCCATGGCATCGTTGTGGATCGCATCGGCGCGGTGGAGAACTACCGGTATGAGCTGCTGGGGCACCTGCTGTCGGGCAATCTGTTCGTGGAGCCCTATCTTGTCCGGCTGTTGCCTGATGCCAAGCCCTATGTCGACTTCCAGCACCCGGGAATGAAGTTCCTCCACCTGACTTCAGGCAGGGTGCGTTACCGGTATGGCACCAAGGCGATGGACTTGAACCCCGGAGACTCCCTTCTGTTCGAAGCGAGCGCGTTGCATGGCATCGAGCAAGTCCAGGAGGTCCCGGTCAGCTACCTGGTCATCGTGTACACGATGCGGGAGTGAGAGGAACTGGACAAGGGCGAGGAACCCCCACGCGCGTGGGCGCAAGCGACCCGTATCCGCACACGGCGGGCGCAGCCGGCGACTCCGTTGACCCCCGACTTCGAACGCTACGCCGATGGCGGGGGCATGTACCTTCGGGCGAAGGCGGCCGGCAAGTATTGGCGTTTGGACTACCGCATCGACGGCAAGCCCAAGACGTTTCCCGATCTCATCGCACGCCGAGAAACAGCCGTCCAACGTCCGGATTTTCAAGCAGTTCGGTGCCCGTGCCCGCTATTGCGACCGCCCCCGAAACCAGCGCGTAGCCGATGTCGGCGAATTGGAGACCCTTCTTCGCGTTCTGCTCGACCATGATGATGGTTTTGCCGTCGCGTTGCAGGTCGGACAGGATTTCAAACACCATATCGATGAAGCGTGGCTCGAGTCCGATCGAAGGCTCGTCCACCAACAAGATGCGCGGATTCATCACCAGCGCACGCGAGATTTCGAGCAGGCGCCGCTCTCCGCCTGATAGCACGCGCGCCGGCTGGTGACGGCGATGGGCCAGGCTTTGATACCTTGCGAACACACGCTCGGCGGCGTTCCTGGCCTGGTCAGGCTGCTCCAGCAGGTAGCCCCCCATCAGGAGGTTTTCCTCCACCGTCATGTCGGGGAACACCGAGTTGTCCTGCAGGACGTAGGCGATTCCGGAATGCTCGAGCTTTTGGTTCGGCGACAAGCGCGTGATGTCCTCGCCGTTGACACGGATGCTGCCTCCGATGATACGGGTGAAGCCGTAGATGGAATGCAGCACCGTGGATTTGCCGGCACCGTTGGGGCCGATCATGCACAGCGACTGACCGGCGGCCACCTGCAGGTTCACGCCGTGGAGAATCTCCATCTTGCCGTAGCCTGCACGGAGGCTCTCGATGGACAGCTGTGGCCTGCCGCCGGCAAGCTCGGCGATGCGCTCGCGCGAAGGCCCCTCGCTGATCAGGAGCGCGGCCTCGCGCGCGACGTCATCGACCGAGAGCAGGTCTTCGTCCAGATCGGCGTCGTCGCGCCGCCGGTGTTTCTCATTCGCCATCAGCGCGCCCCCAGATAGGCATTGATCACACGCGGATCATTCTGGATGGCGTCGGGCTCCCCCTCCGCGAGCAGCTCGCCATGCGCGAGGCAGTAGATGTATTCAGCCAGCCGCATGATCACCCGCATGTTGTGTTCGATGACGAACAGCGTGATCCCGAACTCGCGGTTCACTCGCTGCAGCCGGCTGATCAGGCCGTTGATCAGTGTCGGATTGATGCCGGCCGTAGGCTCATCGAGCAGCAGCATCCTGGGTTCGTTCATGAGCGCCATGGCGAACTCGAGCAGCTTCTGCTGCCCGAAGGAAAGTTCACCCGCCTGAAGCTGGCGTTTGGCGTACAGGCCGACGAACTTGAGGAGATCCTCGGCCTTGCCGGTCTCGGCGGGCGAAACGCGGCGAAACATCGAGCGCCATCGATCGCCGGCCTGCGGCACGCTGATGATCATGTTTTGCATGCAGGTCATCCTGCCGTAGATGCGCGTTTGCTGAAATGTGCGCAACAGACCGAGACGGGCGATCTCAAGCACGCGCAAACTCGAGATCTCGCGCGCCTGAAAGCGGATCGAGCCGGCGTCGATGGGGTGATAGCCGACGATCGAATTGAACAGCGTGGTTTTGCCGGAGCCATTGGGGCCGATCAAGCCGACGATCTTGCCCTCGGGCACGTCGAGACTGATCCCGTTGTTGGCGACCACGCCGCCGAATGTCTTGCGCACGCCCTGGATGCTGAGGATCGCCGTCACTGATTGACCTCCGATCCTTCGACCCGGTGGCCGAACAGCTCCGGCCAGCGCTCGTGCACCCACCCGAGAATCCCGCGCGGGAAGAACACAACGATGATCACGATCAACAAGCCGAGCGCCACGCGCTGCCAGCCGAGCAGGTAGGTCCAGAACACCTCCTTGGTCAGGTGGAAGATCACCGCACCGATCACGGGACCCCAAAGCGTTCCCTTGCCGCCCAGGATCGCCATCAACACCATCCACACACCGAAGGTCGCGCCAGCAAACGCGACCTCGCGCGAATCGATGAAGCCGATCATGTTGCCCACGGCACCGCCGGAAAGTGCCAGAAACAACGCCGAGATGCACCACGCCGTGGTCTTGTACCGCGTCGTGCGCAGGCCCATCGCTTCGGCCTTGTCTTCATCGTCGCGGATGGCGTTGAGCGCAAGACCAAAGCGTCCGGCATACAACCAGCGCAGGAACGCAAAGGTGATGGCCACAAGTGCGAAGCAAAGGTAGTAGAAAAAGCTCTCGCGCCCGCCGATCGCGCCGGGGAACAACGGCGGGACCATGCCCGCGCCGGCGCCGATGAACTCCCAGCCGCTGGCAAGTTCGCCCGCGGCAATGCCAAGACCGAGCGTGCCGATGGCGAAGTAGTGTCCGCGCAAGCCCAGCATGCCGGACCCGAGCAGCGCGGCAGCGACGACTGCGAGCAGGGCGCCCACACCCAAGCCAAGGAACAGCGCCGGGAAATAACCGAGACCCGAGTCCCGCTGCACCACGGCACAGGCGTATGTGCCGATTCCGAAGAACAGGATGTTGCCGAAGGAGTTGTAGCCCATCTGACCGCCTTGCAGGTCCCAGGTAAGCGCGAACACGATCATCACCCACAGGAACGCCAGCTGCGTGCGGTAGTCGGGCACAAGGATCGGCGCCAGCAGCGCCAAGATCGCGACGCCGGCGTAGAGGGACGGGCGCGTGAACGCCGAGTTCATCGCAGGACTTTCCGCTTGCGACCGAGTGAGAATCGCCGCCACACGAGAATAACGACCAGGAGCCCATACACAAATGCCGCCTGGTATTCCGCGCCGAGGATGAATCCGGCGAAATTTTCGGCCGCGCCGAGCCCGAGCGCTGCGACGAACACGGCAATCACATTGCCGAGTCCGGCGAGGATCACGATCATGAACGAGCGCACCGTGTACGGCAGGCCCAGGTACGGATGCACGACCCAGGTCATGGCAACCAGGGCCCCGGCCGCCCCGCAGATCGCCGCGTTGATGCCGAAGGTCCAGGCGTACACCGCGTCCGTATCAACTCCCATGATGCGCGCGGCGCGCGCGTTCTGAGCCGTGGCCCGGATCGCCCGTCCCATGCGCGAACGCTTGAGAAACCACATCAGCGCAGCGCCGACCACCAGGGCCGCCACGAATGAGACGAGCTTGATCTCGGCGACCGTGACCCGCCCGCCGAACAGAAACAAGGTTCCGAAACCGGACTCGGCCGTGCGCACATTCGCGCCGAACAGGCCATTGGCGAGTTGCTGCAACAGAATGCTCAGGCCAAAGGTGGCGAGGATGGAAATGAACAGATCCTTGTCCACGATGCGGAAGATGACGCTGCGGTACAGCACCCAGCCGAAAAGGAACATCAGCAGCGCGGCCAGCGGAATGCCGAACAATGGGTGGATGCCGGCGGCATAGAGGAAGAACGCGGTGTAACCCCCGAGCATGACCAACTCACCCTGGGCGATATTGATCAGGTTCATCACGCCCCAGACGAGCGCCATGCCGTAGGCCGGAAGCACATAGATCGCTCCGATCAAAATGCCGTCGAGCAGCAACTGCACCGACAGCACGGGCGCGTCGAACAGCAACTGGAGGTTGTTCATCTCGCCATGCACCCCTCCCAGTCCCGGGCCGCCCGGACTGAGGAACGGGACGACGTCGCTACGGCGCGACCTTTCGCGGCCAGACCAGCTTGGCCTCGGCCCATTGGGTCGGGGCTACCACCCTGTAGTGTCCGTTCTGCACCTGGTAGAGCACCATGGGCTTGGCGGTGTTCTTCCCGCTCGGGTCGAACTTGATCGGCCCGTAAAAGGTCATGATGTCGGTGCTGGCGATGGCATTGCGCACTTTCTCGGGATCGAAGGACTGGGCGCGTTCGAAGGCGTCCACAAAGACCAATACCGACGCCGTCGACTCGGCCGCCTGGTAGGGCGCTTCGTAGCCGAACTCCTTCTTGAACAGCTGCGCATACTGCTCGGCACTACCGAACCACCGATCCCGATAGTTCAAACTGCGGTCCCACTGCGAAGCGCACAAGACCGACTCGGCGAGCTTACCCAGCGTTTCCGCAACCTGGGCCGAGTCGCAGTGCGTCGTGGCGATCATCGGGACGTCCACCTTCATCTCCGCCGTCTGTCGCACCACGAGGGTCGCGCCCTTCTCGTGGCCGGACACGATGAGCAGATCGGGTTTGACGGCCCTGACCTTGGTGAGCGTCGCCGCCATGTCGTTCAGTTCGGGCGGCAGCTTGTCGTCAATGACGATCTTCATGCCGTGACGCGTGGCGTCCTCCACGACGCCATCGCGTACGTCCAGGCTGAACGGATCGTTCTCAAAAGCCATCGCGACCTTGAGCGTCTTCGGGTCGCGACCGTTCTGCTTGGCGACTTCGGCCGCCAGATTCACTGCATCGCGCAAGTAGTAGTCCGAGGTAGAGAGGACGGCGAAGAGGTAGCGATACCCTTGGGTGAACAATTCGCGCGCTGCGCCATTGCCTTCAACGTGAGGAACTTTGTACTTCTCGGTCACCGGCGCGATCGCCTTGGTCAATCCCGAGCTGTAGGCGCCGAGCACGAACTTCACTCCGTCCTGGGCAATCAGGCGTTCGGCGAGCTGCGCCCCGCGCGCCGGCGTGGATTCATCGTCGTAGTAGACGATCTTGAATTTGTAGCTCTTGCCGCCGATCTTGACGCCGCCCTTTTCGTTGGCGCGCTTGACCGCAAGATCGTAGCCGTCCTTCGTGTTCTTGCCGTTGACGGAGTACTTGCCGGTGAGCGACACCGCCGCTCCGAGAACGATGGAATCGACTTCGACGTTATCGGCGCCCTTCGCTGATGTCATCAATAGCAGGGCGCAGGCGCCCGCGGTCGGCAGGAGTGTCATGGTGGACGTTTTCAGCATGATTCTCTCCTTCTGCATCCATCCCGATGGAGTGTCGGCGCGCGACGACCCCCGCTCCTCTATCAGGAGTTGATCTTGGCGCCCGCGGGGACGGCTCGCTCAATATAGCTCTTCGATATACCCAAGGGGGTAGTGGTTCGATAGAGTCCTGACCGGTGCAATCGAAGGGGCTGCGGCGGCGCGAGCTGTCGGAGCGGAACCGACGCGCCGCGATGACATCCAGTCGACGGGTGTGGTCGGCATCCTCGGCTCGGCGCTCTACGACCCGGTCTGGACCAGCGCCATTAGCTCCAAAGCCGATTTCGGCTTGGCACTGGCGGCGTTCGGCCTGTTGCTCTACGCCAAGGTCTCGCCCGTGGTCGTCGTGGTGCTGGCTGCGCTCGCAGAGTGGGCACTGTCGGTTGAGCGCGCTGCCCTCATGGGCAAAGAACAGAAGAGGGCGTTCGGTTGTGTGAGTGGGTCGCGCAGACTTCGGCTTCCTGGCCCACTCGAAGGACCACATGACCATCGCCTCCGCCGAACGCGTCCCGACCCACACCGACCAGTTGGCGCTCGGGGTGGGTCCCCTCAGCACCCAGCACCTGATCCACGCGCCAAAGACTCGGGATCTGTTCAGGCCCTTAGCGCAGCACCAGGACGGGCGTGTGCGAGTGGGTCAGGACGTGCAGCGTCTCGCTACCCATCAGCAACCGCGCGAGACCCCGACGCCCATGCGAAGCCATCACAATCAGATCGCATTCGCGGCTTTTGGCGAGCTCGACAATGGACTCGGCCACCATGTTCGACCTCATGACGACAGCCTCTGCACTGCGAACCCCCTTGGCGTGCGCGGCGCCTTGGACCGCATCGACCAACTTCTGTGCAGCAACCACCGCTCGATGACGCGCCTCCCCGCTCTCCCGCTGGTCCAGCACGGTGGAGCCATCGAAGTGGCTGGACGGTTCGAGGTGCGCCACAGTGACAGCCAACAGTTCAGCCCCGGTCAGCAAGCTCAGGTCGATCGCCTTGGCGACGGCTTGTTCGGACAGCGCAGAACCATCGGTAGCGACAAGAATGCGTCTGAACATGGTGCTTCTCCTTGGGTAGCAGAGACTACTCCCGATCGACCCGGGCAGGAAAAGGAGGAGTCTGGGAAAAGGCCCTAAAGGATCGACGCAGAAGTGCCAGTGCCGTGGTACCGACGGTGCTTCGCAGCGAGCCAAGCCTAATGATGCAGGGATGCGCACATGGCTCTTTGTGATTGCAACTCTGGCCGCGCTCGCGGCGATGGCGTGGGCGAGCGACACCGTCACGTTGCAGGGGGAGTGGACTGTCTACACGGTCGAATGTCGGCAAGGAGGTTGGCAGGGCCAGCACTGCAACGGGCACTCGTTGCCGCCGACCGGCTGAGGTTCCGGGCGCTCAAGGCGCGCCGCGAAGTTCTTTTTTTGAGAGTGGCGCCGCTGAGCCCTCCGGCAAGATCTCGAACTGTGTGGTCCGGGACGGACGCAACTGAAGCTGTAAGCCCACGGCAGACGCACCTCGTCACGTCCCACATGAGATGGTCCGCGGTCGGCCAATCACCGAGGCGAGCGATCTCACGCCACCGTTGCATGCCGTCGCAAAGTGGAGTTGGTGGCTGTTGCAGTACGGAATTTCTGTGGGCAACGAAGCGAATGGTTGATGAGATGCCGTGGCCTCTGAGCAAGAGGCAACAAATGGTACTAGGCGCTCAAGGAACAAAATGAGCAGACGCCTCATCCAGGAATGGTGCTGAAAGGAGCGATGCTTGGGCTGCTGCCCTACCTGGTAGACGCCGCGCCCCTGTCCCTCGAGTGTCGGCCCAACGGCTCGCCGTCCAGCGCTCAGAGGGGCGCTGGACGGCGAGCCGGCGTGCCAAGTGCCACCGAGGCCTCCCGGGCGGCCGGCGAGCTGCCGGATCCAGCGCTGCGTGTCGGCGTCGACAACCTGCCCGTCACCGGCGCGGACCGCTTCAGTACCAGCCGTGACGCGATGACGATGAAGCGCATCGGCATCAGCCAGGAGTGGCGTCGCCGGCAAAACGCGCTGCGCGCCAGGCCGCTGCGGAAGCGGCGATCGAACGGAAAGCGGTTGCAGACGCAGGCCGCTCTCGCCGACACCCGCCTGCAGACCGCGCTCGCGTACCTCGATGCCTTCTATGCCGGCGAGGCGCTCAAGCTCACCACCCTCATGGAGCACCACGACGATGAGGAACTTGAAGCCGCCCGCGCCCGGCTTTCCTCCGCGACCGGCAGCAGCCAGGAGGTGCTTTCCCTCACCGGCGCCCGAGGCAGTTCGGAGGATGAGTCGGCCGAAGTCCGGCAGCAGAACGCCGCGAAGCTTGCGCTTCAGCGCTGGGTCGGCCTGATGCCCGATGAGCCGGCTCTGACTGCACCCTTCCCACCGAGGAAGCCTACGTTGCCCGCGCTGGTCGTAGGTGGGCTGCGGCCACTATGTCGACGCGTTGAATGCTCCCACACCTCAGCCTTGAGGGCTGGAAAGCGCCAGTCCTGATCGTCAGCGACGAAAGGGATCGATCTTGAGGTGCGGTCCACGCCTTGCAGAGGCTTGGCCAAAGGGGAGGTACCTGGAGATTGCCGGCGCGAATCACTTTTGGCTTTCGCGGAACGCGAGCACTCAGGCAGCGTTCGCAGAGTTTATCGCCGCTTCACAATGAGCCTTTTCGCGCGGAAGCTATCCACACTTTCCCTGTTGCGGTCGAGCAAGCACAAGGCTTCTCTTGTGCCACAGTGGGAGTGGAGATCCCTTCATCAACCACTAGACACCAACTATTGATGCGTACGTTGTTTGCCTTGCTCACTCTTTGGGTGGCCGTTTTCAGCCCCGCTGCGTGGTCCGCCTCCAGCAGCGTCTATCTCGAGGAGATGACCTCGACCGAGATCCGCGATGCCATCCACGCCGGCACGACCACGATCATCATTCCGGTCGGCGGCACCGAGCAGAGCGGACCACACATGGCGCTGGGCAAGCACAATGTGCGGGTCAAGGTGCTGGCAGGCAGGATTGCCACATCGTTGGGTCATACCTTGGTCGCGCCGGTGCTGACCTATGTGCCCGAAGGCAGCATATCCCCGCCTGCTGGACACATGCGCTTTGCCGGCACGATTTCGGTGCCGGAAGACGCCTTCAAGAGCGTACTGGATGGCGCCGCGCGCAGCTTCAAGCAGCATGGCTTCGTCGACATGGTGCTGATCGGTGATCACGGCGGCTATCAGGCCCAGCTCAAGGCGGTGGCGACGCGCCTGAATCACGATTGGGCAGCGACGCCTGCCCGTGCCCACTTCATCGGGGACTACTACCGGATCACGCAAACCGACTACGTGCAGGCACTCAAAGCCAAAGGATTGAGCGATGCGCAGATCGGCATGCATGCGGGCACGGCCGATACTTCGCTCATGATGGCCATCGACGCCACGTTGGTCAGGCCAGATCAAATGGCACGTGACCCGCTCGAAGGCGCGGCCAATGGCGTCGCTGGCGATCCGCGCGCCTCCAGCGCGGCGCTGGGTCAGTTGGGCGTCGATTTGATTGTGGCGAAAACGGTGGCCGCCATTCGCACCGCGCGGGGTGCTTCGCGTTGAGCGCGCCACTTTCATTCCATGATGTGTGAACCGGTGGAGGGCTTGAGCATGCGCAAGAATCCCGTTGTCGTCGTTTCCGGGATGGTCGCCGTGTCGGCGGCCGCTTGGTGGGTCACAAACCAGGCCGTCGCGACCCCGGCGAACGCGCCGCCATCCGGCGCTTCCACGCAGAAGAGCCCCGTGGCGACGGTGCCGGGCATGCCGGCTGTACCCGACCGGAACAATCTTTACAGCGAGACGGGTGCCAACCGCATGAGCCCGGCGGTCGCTGGGGCCCTGGAGCGGGTGTATGTGCCCAACCACACGTCTAATACCGTGTCGGTGATCGATCCGGCCACGCTGAAAGTGGTCGATACGTTCAAGGTGGGCGTCAACCCGCAGCACGTGGTGCCTGCGTGGAATTTGCGCACGCTGTGGGTAGCCAACAATGCAGAAGGTCGGCGCGATGGCAGCCTGACGCCGATCGATCCCAATACCGGCAAACCGGGTCAACCGATCCCGGTGGAAGACCCGTACAACATGTACTGGTCTCCAGACGGTCAATCGGCCATCGTGGTGGCCGAGGCGTACAAGCGTCTGGACTTTCGTGACCCACGCAGCATGAAGTTGCAGTATTCGATTGCCACGCCGAAGTGCGACGGCATCAATCACGCCGACTTCTCGATCGACGGCAGGTTCGCGCTGTTCACCTGCGAGTTTGACGGGGCGGTCACCAAGATCGACCTAGTGAATCGCAGCATCGTGGGCACCCTCAAGCTGAGCAAATACTTCGATCGGCCGGATGTCCTCGCGCGGATCGCGACACCCGGCAAGAAGCCCGCCAAGATACCCGACCCGGGCCAGGTTGGTGGCGAAATCCGTACTACCCATGGCATGCCGCAAGACATACGGGTATCGCCGGACGGCAAGGTTTTTTTCGTGGCCGACATGATGGACGACGGTGTCCATGTGGTCGATGGCGAATCGTTCAAGCAGATCGGCTTCATAGCCACCGGTATCGGCGCGCATGGCCTGTACCCCAGCCGCGACGGCACAAGCCTGTACGTGGCCAACCGTGGCACCAACAAGATCCACGGCACGCCGGGCGGCAAGGGCAGCGTCTCGGTCATTGATTTCGCGACCCGTACCGTCACCAAGACCTGGCCCGTGCCGGGAGGCGGCAGCCCTGACATGGGCAACGTCAGCGCCGACGGAAAACACCTGTGGCTCTCCGGCCGGTACGACGATGTGGTGTACCGCTTTGACACCACGACGGGCAGCGTCGACAAGATTAAGGTCGGTCGCGAACCGCACGGGCTGACGGTGTGGCCGCAGCCTGGCAGATACTCGCTGGGACATACTGGGAATTTGCGCTGATCGGCGATGGCTGCCACGCCGCCGTTGTAGTCCAATTCGCCACCCTCGCGTTAATAGGACATCGGCCTTATTCCGGCCGAGGAGTACCCGATCATGCTCCTGCGTTACGCCCTCGCCTGGAGCCTGCTGTTGGTCTGTTCCGCCGGGCGGGCAGGCACCGATTTTGCCTCGGCGCATGTCATGGTCGTAGACGACGCCAGCGGCGAGGTGCTGCTGAGCAAGGACGCCTCGAGCGCCGCGCCGATTGCGTCGCTGACGAAGCTGATCACGGCGATGGTGGTGCTCGATGCGCAGCAGGACCCGCACGAGAGTCTGCGGATCGAGGCGACGGACACGGACCGCTTCAGGCACAGCCGCGGGGGTATCCCGGTCGGATCCGTGGTGCCGCGTGGCAACTTGCTCGAACTGGCGCTCCTCGCCTCTGACAACCGCGCGACCTCGGCACTGGTTCGCCACTATCCCGGAGGGTTGGCGGCGTTCGCTGCGGCCACGCGGCGGAAGATTCACTCACTCGGCCTGACCAGCACGTTGATCGAGGAGCCGACGGGGTTGTCGCCGAACAACGTGTCGAGCGCGCAGGACATGGTCAAGGTGCTGCGCGCAGCCGCGCGTTATCCCGCAATCTCGCATATCACGAGCCAGCGCAGCCATACCGTGCTGGTCGGCGGTCGGCGCTGGACCGTGCGCAACACTAACCGGCTCGTCGGCGCACCGGGGTGGCATGTGCTCTTGTCGAAGACGGGCTTTACCAACGATGCAGGTCGCTGCTTGGCCATGCGTGCCGAAGCCGGTGGACGGACGGTGACCGTCGTCTTGCTGGGTGCAGCGATGCCCTCGCAGCGCGCCCGCGATGCAATCACCATCCGCCGTCGGTTCGTCGACGCAACGCCTGCCCCGGTGGCGCGTTCGGCAGGAGCGCGCGTGCGGTTGGCGGCCCAGCGCCCGCGCGTCGTCACACCTGGGCCCCCGCCATGGCCTGCCGCAGGAAGCACGCCAGAAGCCACTACGCCAATCGTCGAATCCGGCGGCCAGGCAGTGCCAATGGCTGCTCCGTCGCAGTATGCGGAGGAGGCCAAGGGAAGGAAGCGGCAAAGCCGGGAGCAAATGAGAGGGCGAGTGCGTAGAACTGCCTGGCCGCGGGCGTAACGCGCCCTTCGGGTCGCAAGCCGGCCTTTGCGGATCGTGTGGATGGTCTCGATGCCGGCGAGGATGATGCGCGCGCAGCGGGTGGAGTCGCGCCGGAGTCGGCCTAATGTCGACCGCCGGCGCCCGGGTCTGAACCTGCGCCCTTGGTGGAATCTTGGCGTGATTCGGCTCGCCCCGTTTCCGCACAGCCTCGGCGACTGGATGCTGCGGCGGCCGACCTTCAGGAGCTGGATTGATGGCGCGCAATCGCTGCCTGCAGTTCTGCGAGCAGGCGCGGATCGTGCGTGGCGCGCTCCAGGAAGCGCTCGTCGGCCAAGGCGTTGGCACGGCGCTGCGCCAAACTACGCACCGCAGCGGCGGCACGGCCCAAAATCTGGCTGATCAAGGAAAACGCGGTGTTCCCCATTGCGCGCTGCGGACGCTGGTCGACGAAAGAAGTCATCGTGTTCCTCCCACCGACACCTGTTTCACAGCGTCCCACTAAGCATCAAAAACCCGCACGCTCCCTGGCGTGGCGGGTTTTTTTTTGCCTCACACCATCTCGCCGCGTAGCATCTCATGTCGGTACTTTGTCGGTACTTCTGCAGGTATCTGATAGGGGCCGGAAATCGAAGTACCGACACACAGGATGATCGATGCGATCAATCCGAGCATCCCCTATCGTAGGCCGCCACCGCTGGCGGCAAGCGACAGGATCTCGCAGCGAAGGCACAAGCGCGGATCGGTCACGTTCGGCAACCATCTTCACAGAGCAGACGTGACTTCGCTCCCGGGGCGCGCGTTGTGTACTGCAGGGGGCAGTTTTCGCCCCTTCAGGAGTCTCTGTGAACCTCAATCGTTCAGCCTTCTTCAAGTGGTCCGCGGCCGGTGCTGTGGCAGTTGGTGCACTTTTCGCCGCCGCGTCAGCGAATGCCCAGGTGAACTGGTCCGTCGGCATCAGTGCTCCGGGCGTGGCGATCGGCGTTGCCGAGCCTGGCCCCGTGTACTACGAGCCGGCACCTGTCTATTCGCGTCCTGCACCAACCTACTATCAGCCGGCTCCTCCCGTGTACTACCGGCCGCCGCCGCCAGCTTATTACCGCCCGGCACCGGTGTACTACGGGCCGCCGGCGCAGGTCTATGACGGGCCGGGCGAGCGTTGGCGCCATCGCCATCACCACCGTCGGGATTGGGACGATTGATCCGGGTGCGCCCGGAGAGGACGTCAGTACCTCTGTACGCGCCCCACATTTGGGCCTGAGTCAAACGCTGCGTGCTCTTGATCGCTGCCGAGCCGGGAAGCGAGCACTTTTCAGCGACGCTTAAGGATCGACGAAGAGACTGATTCTCAGCAAGGGAACAGTCCCGAGCCCCACCGAAAAGGATCGAACGCCATGAAGTCTTCCGCTGCCCCCAAGCCCCTCACCCCGTCGCAGATCGAGCTCGTGCTCGAGTTGCTCGAGTTGCGCCAGCTGGCGCCGCAGGAGACGGCTGCGAAGTTCAACCGCTTGACCCAGGTCGGCACCTTCTCCGAAGCCCAGCAAGGGGCCATCGAGATCCTCTTCGCGCTCGAGGAGGACGATATCCCCGATGCACTCTTCGAATTCGCAGACGACGATGCCCGAAACATCGTTCGCGATGGGCTGGCGCACGAGGTGCGGCTCACCTTTGTGGGAGCCTAAGGCATCAATGTTGTCTGCGGCGACCAGGCCCCTGAATAACAGCTGTCCTCAGATCTCTATCGAGCAAGGAATTCGAGCGCCTTGGGCACAAAGACGGCATGGAACTGGAATACTCCGCCATGCCCGGCATCGGGGTAGATGATCAGGGTGCTGTTCGGAAGCCGCCGCGCCAGGTCGCGCGAGTTCGACGTGGGGACCATCCGGTCATCGTCACCGTTGACGATGAGCACGGGATGCTTGACCACTGAAAGATCGGCAGGTTCTTTCTGGCCCCAAGCGCTCAGCGCCCGCAACTGCGCCACGTACGCGGTGATGGAGATCTCCTTGTCACGGTTCTCCGAACGTTCCTTCAAACGCTGCAGAAACGCCTTGCCAGCCTCGATGCCATTGGGCGTGCGAGTGAAGAACAGGAATTGCTTCGGATCTTGGCCGGTGAAGAAACCCCGGAGAAGGTCGTAGTTCGCGACTCTGGCTACGGTGCTGATGCCCTCGCCACCAGCGGGACCTGTGCCCGCGAGAATTATCTTGCGGACGAGTTGCGGCTCCTTCAGCACGATTTCCTGGGCGATCATTCCACCCATCGAGAGGCCGAAGAGGTCAACCTGCTCGAACCCCTTCGCTTTGATGAAGGTGATGGCATCGTCGGCCATCTGCTCCATCGAACTGGACGGCGAGCCGCTGGATGCCCCGACGCCGCGGTTGTCGAAGGCGATCACGTGATGCTTCGCCGCAATACCGTCCATGATCCGGGGGTCCCAGTTGTCCAGCACGGCGGCCAGATGGATGAGAAACACCACCGGCGTTCCGCCATTTTGCTTTCCCAACTCGCGGTATGCGAAATTGACTCCGCCTGCGGAGATGGATTTCGTTGGAACGTTTGTCCAGTGGATGCTCACCGCCTGGTCCATTGGCGGTGGACTGGTCTTCGCGCCGTCGGGCGGACCATCGCTTGCCCCTGCCGCCGGTGAAATAAATGGTGCAGCCAGGGCGATAGCCAGGACGCCTGCTTTGGGTAAACGACGCATTGCATGATCTCCAGTGTTGGAAACAGTCGGTCAGCTCATGCCGGCACACTGGATTGCTGCGCAAGGGTCGGGTAGTCGGTGTAGCCCCTTGGGCCTGGGGTGTAGAAGGTCGCCATGTCCACGGCATTCAGCGCCGCTTCGGTCCGCATGCGCTCCATCAGGTCGGGATTGGCGAGGAACGGGCGGGCGAAGGCGATGAGATCTGCTTGGCCTGTCTTGAGCGCACTTTCTGCACCGGCACGATCGAAGCCGCCGGCAAGGATGAACAAGCCCTGGAACGCAGCGCGAAGCCGAAACTTCAACTCGGCAGGCATCGGCGGCGCGCCCATCGCCGAGTGATCGAGCAGGTGGACGTACAGCATGCCCAGCTGCGAGAGCTCCTGGGTGAGCGCCAAGTACTGAGCCTCGACGTCGGGGTAGGCTCCCGTGCTGTTGAACACGCCGTAAGGCGACAGCCGGATCCCGACGCGATCGGCGCCGATGGCGGCTGCCGTGGCGCGGGCGACCTCGAGCGCAAAGCGATTGCGGCCATTGATGCTGCCGCCGTAGGCGTCGGTGCGCTGGTTCACATTGGCGTTCAGGAACTGCTCGATCAGATAGCCGTTCGCGGCATGCAACTCAACGCCGTCGAATCCCGCTTCGATGGCGAGCTGCGCCGACTTGGCGTACTCCTCCACGGCGTGGGCGATGTCGGTCGCGGTCATCGCCCGAGGGGCGCTGTGCGGCTGCATGCCCTGTGAGTCGGTGTACATCTCGCCGGGGCAGACATTGGCCATCGGCGCGACCACCTCCGCGCCTGCGGGCAGGTTGGCCGCATGGGTCACGCGACCGGTGTGCATGAGTTGCACGAAGATCTTGCCTCCCTTGGCATGGACCACATCTGTGACTGCCTTCCATCCGCGCACCTGCGCATCATTGAAGAGCCCCGGGATGCGTGCGTAGCCCAGGCCGTTGGGCGACGGCGAGGTACCCTCGGTGATGATCAGGCCGGCCGTTGCACGCTGGCCGTAGTACTCGGCGATCAGTGCGTTGGGTGTGTTCGCATCGACGGCGCGACTGCGCGTCATTGGTGCCATGACGGCGCGGTTGGCGAATTGAATTGAAGGTGCGACGAGAGGTTCGAAGAGCATTGTGATCCTTGGTTGAATGCGGGGCGCTCGAGCCCTTGTTGTTGGCTGGTGATCCAGTCAGGTTTCGGGTTCAGGACGCCTGCGGGAGGTAGCTGGGCCTCGGCGCCGTCATCCCGCGCTTGACCTGCAGCGTGAGCTCATCGGCCAGCACCTCGTCGAAGCCCGACTCGAGTCCGTCGAGCGCACGCTTGACGATCTCCTCAGGGCTGGACTTCGGGACATCGAACCCGCGCGTGAGATCGGTATCGACGTAGGCCATGTGCAGTGCCAGCACTTGAGTCTTCTGTGTCGATAGCTCGTTGCGCAGGGCATTGGTGAGCGACCAGGCTGCGGACTTGCTCGCCGAATAGGCTGCCAACTCGCCGCCGTTCACCCACGAGGCGACCGACAGGACGTTGAGCAACGCGCCGCCGCCGTTGGCCTTGAGAATCGGCGCGAAGGCCTTGCTCATGCGCAACACGGCGAAGAAATTGGTCTCGAAGATGCGCCGTGCGGCGTCTTCGCTATCGGCTGCGAGAAAGCCTCCCGGCTGGGCAATGCCGGCGTTGTTGATCACCAGCGTGACATCCGACGCCAGCGCTGCGGCGGACGACACGTCTTCCGACTTGGTGACGTCGAGTCGCAGGGCCTGAACACCGGATTGGGTGACGGCCGCGGGGTCGCGTGCGCCCACATAGACCTTGCGGGCGCCGCGGGCGAGCAGTTCGCGCGCGAACGCCAGGCCGATGCCGCGATTGGCACCTGTGACGAGGGCAACTGCATTCTCAATCTTCATGGGAATCTCCAAAGAGGGGGGGACAAACAGATTCAGCTGCCGGCTTTCAGGTCTTCCAGCAACACCGAAATGAACAAAACGCACTTGAACTTGGCGACGGCATTTCCCTTGGCGGGACTTGCCTCTATCTCACCTTGACGACGACCTTGCCCTTTGCGCGGCCGGCTTCGACGTAGGCCAGGGCTTCATTGGTTGATGCGAACGGGAACACCCGGTCCATCACGGGGCGGATGACGCCAGCATCGAAGAGACGGGTGATCTCGCGCAGTTGGCTTCCGTTCGCCTTCATGAAGAGGAACGAGAAGCTGACCCCGCGGCTCTTTGCCTTTCGTCTGATTCCAGAGCTCAGCAGCCGCATGACCAGTTTCACGAACCCCGGTGCCCCGATTTCCTTGCCGAAATTGGGATCAGGCGGTCCGGAGATGGTGATGAGCTTTCCGCCGCGCTTGAGCACGCGAAGGGATTTTTCGAGCGTCTTGCCGTCCTGGCTGTTCAGGACCACGTCGTAGTCGCGCAAGACATCCTCAAAGTCCTGCGTCTTGTAGTCGATGACGACGTCTGCGCCCAGACTCTTCACGAGCGCGACATTGGTCGTGCTCGTCGTCGTGGCAACGGTTGCGCCCAGATGCTTGGCCAACTGGATGGCAAAAGTGCCTACGCCGCCGGAGCCCGCCTGAATGAAGACCTTCTGGCCCCTCTTCAGATCGGCCTTCTCGATCAGTGCCTGCCAGACCGTCAGGGCCACCAAGGGGATGGAAGCGGCTTCTTCCATCGTGAGGCCCTGGGGCTTGAGTGCGAGGGAAGCCTCCTTGACCGGCACGAGTTCAGCGAACGTGCCGATCCGAAAATCATCCGCCCGCGCATAGACCTCATCGCCCAGCTTGAACTGCCGCACGCGCGGGCCGACCTTGACGACCACCCCAGCTACGTCGTGGCCCAGGACGAGGGGCAGGCGATAGGGCAGGATGAGCTTGAACTCACCATCCCTGATCTTGGAATCCAGCAGGTTCACGCCAGCGGCGTGGACCTGGACCAGGACCTCGTCATCGCGCAGCTCCGGATCCGGCATGTCTGCCAACCGCAACGCGCGCTTCTTTCCATATCGCTCGAGAACAAATGCCTTCACGGTTCTTCCTTATTCCTGGCGCAACCAGGTTTGCGAACGGCCCAGCATTGGCACACCGATGTAGCCGCGCACGCTGAGCTTCTTGCCGCTGTCGATCAGGCGCACATTGCTGCGATAGACCTTGCCGTTGTCCGGATCGAGAATCTGGCCGCCGACATATTCGTCGCCGTCCTTCGTCAGGCCATTCAGAATCACCAGCCCGATGACTGGTGCGTTCTTGTTTGCGCCTTCGCACTTGTCGCACCTCGGATTCAGGTCTTCATTCGGAGCCGGGAACACTTTCTCGATCTTGCCCAGCAGGGCTCCATTCGATTCCGTGATTCGGACCAGTGCCCTCGGCTTGCCGCTGACGTCGTCGACGTTCTTCCACAGGCCAATGGGCGACGCCTCGTTTGCCCAGACTGGCGGCATCGTGAGGGCTGCGGCCGCGGTGAAGGCTTTGAACGCGAGCGCGGGCAGGAGCGGGAGGGCAAGAGAGCGAGGGTTGCCAGAGGATTTATATTTATGTCGCATGATGCTCATCATATTTGTGGTCGAACGAAAAGCGTCGTTTCTCGGTGGATTTAGACGGGGGGCAGGTGCTTCAGTGCGGCCTCGCACAGGCTGGCCGATAGTGCGGGCTCGTCGACTGCACGAGCCAACAGCAATGTGCCCACCATGGTGGCGACGGTCACGAGTGCTCGTTCGTGAGCACCGGGCTGCCCCCAGTTAGGCGACTGACGGGCGACAAGATCGATCATTTCCTTGATGTGCCGGGTGGTCACTCGGCGTACTTCGGATGCCTGGCGCGGCGTCTCCGAGCCCAGCGCGGCCAGAGGACATCCCATTTCAACCTGCTCCAGGTGCTCCCGCGAGAGATAGGTGCGAAGCATGGATGCCAAAGCCTGCTCGGGGGGCACGCTGGCGACAACGTCCGCCGCTACGGCGGCTGACTCGGCGCACGCCCGATTCGCTGCTTCCGCCAGCATGGCCTCGCGCGACTCGAAATGGGCGTAGAAAGCGCCATGGGTCAGGCCGGCCTCCTTCATGATGTCGGCGACCCCGGTGCCGTCGTAGCCGCTACGACGGATCGCCCGTGCAGCTGCGCACACGATGCGCTCGTGTGAAGCTTCCTTGGCTGCCGTTCTGACGTTGTGCTTTGCATTTCGCATGATGCACATCATACATGCTTTCGCAAAGCACGTAGCCCTCGGACTCACTCCGACGGGATGCCCGCCTCCTTGACGACCTTGCCCCACTTTGCAAGGTCGGACTTGATCAGCGCGGCGTACTCCTGCGGCGTCCCGCCCTGGATCTCGATGCCCGCGGCCTCCAGCTTGGCCCGCACGTCAGGCAGCTTCAGCGCCGCGTTGATCTCGGCATTGAGCTTGGTGACAATCGCCTTGGGCGTGCCGGCAGGCGCCAGGAACCCGCCATTCGTGTTGGCGTCGTAGCCCTTGAGCCCCTGTTCGTCCGCGGTCGGCACGTCCGGCAGAGACGTTGTTCGCTTGCGGGTCGACACCGCAATGGCGCGTACGTTGCCGGCCTTCACCTGCGACTGGATGGCACTGATCGTGTCGATGTAGAGCGCAGTGCGCCCGGCCAGCAGATCCGGGTGGGCAGCGGCAGATCCCTTGTAAGGGACCAGCAGCATCTGCGCGCCGCTCGCCATGCGGAACATCTCTGCCGCCATTTCCTGAGCACTGCCGCGGCCCGAGGTGGCGACCTTGGACTGGTCCGGATTGGCCTTCATCCAGGCCACGAACTCGGGCAGTGTTTTGGCGGGAATCTGCGGGTAGATCGCGAACACCAGCGGAACCTCGTGGGTGTAGACGATGGGCTCGAAGCTTTTCTCCGGATCCCAGCCCAGGTTCTTGAACAGGAACTTGTTGATGTTGTGGCTGCCGCCCACGATGCCGATCGTGTAGCCATCGGGCGCTGCTTTGGCGAGGACATCCGTGCCGAGGTTGTTAGATGCGCCAGGCCTGTTGTCGACGACCACCGGCTGACCCATCGACACCGCGAGCTTGTCTCCGACGACGCGCGCAATGGTGTCGATAGCGCCGCCCGGCGGGGCGGGCACGATGATCTTGATAGCGCGGGTCGGGTAGGCCTGGGCCGATGCCAAGGTCGGCACCACGGCCAGGGACGCCGAGGCGGCAAGGATCTTGAACAGGGCTGTGAGTTGCATAGGAGTCTCCTCTTGTGGGTGGGTAAATCGTCATGAAGCGCCGGCGGGCTCAGGTGGTCAGGCTCATCGTCGGGCGTTCGCCTGCCAGGGCCTGAGCGAGGCTGTCAAGCACCATCTCGCCCATGGCGGTTCGGGTCTCCCAGGTGGCACTGGCGCGGTGGGCCTGGAGGGTCACGCTGTCGGACTGGCGCAGCGTCAGGGGAACGCGGGGTTCGTCGACGAACACGTCCAAGCCCGCACCAGCAATGCGACCGGCGGCCAGCGCCTCTGTCAGGTCAGCCTCATTGACTAGGCGGCCACGGGCGACGTTGACCAGGAAGCCGCTTGGGCCGAGCGCTTCGAGCACGGCCGCGTTGACGATGCCTTCGGCCGTGTCCGCCGCCGCGCACAGTACCAGCGCGTCGGAGTCACGCGCGAGGTCCACCAGGTACGGCACAAACCGGTGGGGGATGTCGTCCATGGGGTGCAGATCGGTATAGCTGATCGGGCAGCCGAAGGCCGCCGCCCGAGCCGCGACGGCGCGGCCCACCCTTCCCATTCCGACGATTCCAACGCGCATGCCGCTGAACCGGCGCGCGAGAGGGATGGCGCTGGGTTGGGGGCTAAGTTCCCACTGGCCGCCGCGCACGAAGCGGTCGCCGGCACACAGGTTTCGGCAAACAGCGATCAGCAACCCGATGGCCAGATCGGCCACGTCTTCGGTCAGCGCGCCCAGGGTTGCGGTGACGGGCAGGCCACGGCCTCGGCAGTACGCCAGATCCACAGCGTCGGTGCCGACTCCGTTGACGGCCACGACCTTGAGGCCAGGCAACTGCTCCAGCATCGGTCGCGAAATGCCGGTGTGCCCGCCGGTGATCACGGCGTCGACGGATGCGCCATGTTCACGCAGCCAGGCCTCGCGGCCGGTTGCCTCGAAGTATTTGTGAACCGTGTAGAGCGATGCGAGCTTGTCGTTGATCGCGGGGATCAGGATCGGATTGAGTTGGAGGACCTGGGGTTTCATGTGAATTCGTTCAACGGGGACAGACGTGTCCCATGTGTCCAAGACGACTTCTTCAGGATGGGAGCATGTTGTTAATGATTGATTGCTAAGTCAATATTGATGTATAAAATCAACATATAAACTTTCTCGCACCCGACCATGGTTTCCTGGATTTCGATGGACGAGGTGTGCCACCTCCTCGGGGTGCGACCCCAGACGGTTTACGCCTACGTGAGCCGCGGTAAGCTCGAAGTCATGCCCGATCCGGCCGATACGCGCCGTAGCCTGTACCGCGCCGAGGACGTAGCAAGCTTGGCCAAGCGCAAACAGGCCGGCCGCAAACACGAGACCCTGGCCGCCAACACGCTGTTCGGCTCGGAGCCCAGCATCCCGACGGCCCTGTGCGCGTTCTTTCGCGGGCGCCCGTATTACCGCGGCCAGGATGCCGTGAGCCTGGCCCGGTCGGCCACCCTGGAAGACGTGGCTCAACTGTTGTGGGGCGCCGAGCAACCCGCCGACTTTTCGTCCGCTGCGCTGATGCGCTCGGGCAAGCCTGGCCGAGTCGCTGCTTTCACTGCCTTGGCCGGTCTGGCAGCCGCCGGGCATTCCACCCGTGGACGTCTGACACGGGTGCTGCACAACGAGGGCCAGAGTTTGGTGGGTCAGTTGGCCAATGCATTCGGTGCCCAGCCGGGGCGCCAGCCGCTGCACCTGCGCTTTGCGCAAGGGTGGAAACAATCGACCCAGGTGGCTGATTTGCTGCGAACTGTCATGGTGTTGCTGGTCGACCATGAGTTGACAAGTTCAGCCTTTGTCGCGCGCATTGCGGCTTCGACAGGCGCCTCGTTGCCGGCATGCCTTCTGGCCGGATTGACCACGCTGTCGGGCCCGTTGCATGGTGATGCCTCAGGCCGCGTCCAGGCGCTGTTCAGCGAAGTGGAACGACTTGGAGAGGACCAGGTGGTGGCCCACTACCTGTCGACCGGTTTGCCCTTGGCAGGATTTGGTCACCACCTCTATCCCGATGGCGATCCGCGCGCAGCCGCCTTGCTGGCGTTGTTCGAGCCCCCGGAGGTGATCGCGCGCTTCATCCAGAAGGTGACGAACCTGACCGGTTTGCAGCCCAACATCGACGTGGCCCTGGCCGCCCTGGTTGCGCACCATCGACTGCCCGCCGATGCGGCATTTGGCCTGTTTGCAACGGCGCGCAGTGTCGGGTTGCTGGCGCACAGCTTGGAACAACTGGGCGTGGCGCAAGTCATCCGCCCACGCGGGCGCTATGTGGGCCCGATACCCAACATGCCGCAGGGCGCCCGAACTTAGGCGGCCTCTGCCGTTCGAGCTTCTGCCGGCGACCAGGGCCCTTCGAGCGTGTATCGGATCCACCGAATGGTGCCGGCGTGTTGCATGACTGTCGTCGTGCTCAAAGGCAAGGTGAGCTTCGTCTTTCCCCACCACAAGGAAACCTTCGAGGCCGGGGACGCGTACTACGTTCCTTCGGGTCATATTCCGGTGCATTACACGGAGACCGAGATCGTGGAATTCAGCCCGACCGACGTCCTGCAGGAGACGATCAAGGTCGTGATGTCGAACCTGCAACGGGGCGGCGCCTCATGAACTACCGGCTGGCTTACGCCATCGGCTTCCATCCGTGGGAGGATGCCGCCGCCGATCCGCCATTCGTCGCAAAGGCGGCGCAGATGTTCGATCGCGAAGAGCTGGGCCGCCAGCCGCCTTACGGACGTGCGCTCGATCTCGGCACCGGGAGCGGCATCTGGGCATCGAGCTCGCGAAGCGTGGCTGGCAGGTGACTGGCGTGGATCTCGTCGAGAAAGCATTGCGTCGTGCACATGATCGAGTGCGCAGCGCAAGCGTGGAGATGAAGCTCGTCCGGGGTGACGTGACTGCGCTGGGCCGCGCAGGCATCGGTGACGGTTTCCGGTTGATCCTCGATACGGGAGCATTCCATGGCCTTCAACCGGAAGAGCAGATCGCGATGGGGCAGGAAGTCACAGCCGTCTCCGCACCTGACGCAACGGTGCTGCTGTTCGTGTGGCCAAGACGGATTCGGCCCTTGATTCGTGGCGCCTACCGCAGCGACGTCGAAGCCGCGTTTCCCGCCTGGGAGATCACCGACGTGGAGCCTTCGCATTTCAGTTTGCCGATCCTGCTGGAAGTGGTCCTGAGGCCCGACGAGAAGTGGTACCGGCTGCGGAGAAAACTGTCGTTTGAACTGATCAACCGCTGATAGACCGCTTGAAAGAAGCCACTCCCGAGCGTCCGGGGATGGGCCGACCTCGGTCATTTTCTCCGTGACAACACATCATCAGCTTCGTGCCAAGGAGCCTTGGACGCCAGGTGAATATGCTGCTGCTTCAATGGGGTAAATGGCGTGTCGAGCGTACCCAACGAGAACGACATCCAGGAAGCTGCGTCGTCGTGAATACTGTGCCACGCCAAGACCCCAGGCGACGAACTGCGGCCACTATCGCCGCCCTGAGGGCTGACTTCGAACGATCGCATCGTCGGCCTACGCGCGCTCGCCCGAGCTCCTGCTGCTCGGCAATGTGATCCTCGAAGACCACCAATTGCTCGAAGGAGAAGTAGCGGACGCCTTCGAGCGCTTCGTGCTTCAGCTCCTGAGCGACCAAGGCGTCGAAGTAGGCGAGTTCGCGGCGGCGCTCAAGGCGCTTGGCAAGCTACGAGAAACATTGGCCGAACTGCAGCAACTGCTCGACTGGGCCGCTCGCGCTGCGAGCTGAGGGATGTCTTTGTCAGTCGAGGCCGAGTACCTGCGGGCGATCACGCGTTCTCGCCAAAGTCCAGCAGCACCTTGCAGCTGTAGCGTGGATTGCGCTCGGCAATGTCGAACGCTCCGGCCACGTCACGGAAGTCCACCTTGTGACTGATGATGCGTCCGGGGTCGACCAGCCCACGCTGGATCCAGTCGATCACGGTCGGGAACATCGCGCAGTTCAGGCGCGAGGCGTAAAGCGAGAGCTCCTTCTTTGTCAGTTCCTGCTGCGGAATGGCAGAAGGCGTGGCGGAGAAGCCCAGCACACCGATTCGGCCCGCAGGCGCCGCAATGCGCACCGCCTCTTCGACAATCGTCGGATGGCATACAGCATCGTAGATGAGGGTCGGTCCGCCAACGACACCGCGTTTGGACAGTGCCTCCGGCAGCGATTCACGCGCGGTATTGATGATCTCGTCCTCCGCCGCGCCGCAGTCGAGCGCCAAGGCGAGCCGCTCGTCGAAGTGATCTGTGATGAGCGCGCGAATGCCGTAGACGCGCTTGAGCACCTGCATCAGGTTGAGGCCGATCGGCCCGGCACCGTAGATCAGCGCGACATCGCTGGGAAAGACGCCAGTACGTTGGGTGACGTTCGCGGCCACGGCAAAGGGCTCGATCACCGATGCGCTGGCATCGGCCAAGCCCTTGGGCACCACGTAGGCATTCTTCTCCGGCACGCAGGCGTACTGGCTGAAGCCGCCGTCGCGATGCACGCCGATCACCTGCAGGCGGCTGCAAACGTTCTGCCGCCCGATCAGGCAGGCATGGCACTCCCCACAACTGATGACCGGGTCCACGACCACCGTCTCGCCGATGCGCGCGGCGCTGACGCCGGCGCCCACCGATTCGATGCGACCGACGAACTCGTGGCCGATGACGCGCGGGTAGGAGACGAACGGGTTGTGGCCGTGAAAGATGTGCAGGTCAGAGCCGCAGATGCCCGCGTAGCGCACGCGCACGCGCACCTCGCCGGCCTGGGGCTCGGGCATGGGCCGCTCGCGCACGGCCATGCTGTTGGGTTGATCGACGACGACGCTCAGCATGATGAGATTTCCTGTTGGTTTGAGATGCCGTGGGGCGTGGTCACCAGTTCCACATCGAGCCATCGGCGAGCCGCGCCACGGGCAGATAAGCGCGCTCGTAGGGATACCTGGCCGCCAGCGCCTCGTCGATGTCGACGCCCAGTCCGGGCACTTCGTCCATCACCAGGTAGCCATCCTCGAAGCGATAGTTGTGCGGAAAGACTTCGTCGGTGAGCGCCGTGTGCGGCATCAACTCCTGGATGCCGAAATTGGGAACCCACAGGCCGAAGTTGACGGCTGCCGCCATGCACACCGGCGACAGGTCGGTCGCACCGTGAAACCCGGTGCGCACCTGATACATCGCCGCATAGTCCGCGATGCGGCGCACATGCGTGATGCCACCGGCATGGGTGATGGTCGAGCGGATGTAGTCGATCAGCTGCTCGCTGATCAGGTTCTTGCAGTCCCAGATCGAGTTGAAGACCTCGCCCACGGCCAGCGGGGTGGTGGTGTGCTGGCGGATCAGGCGGAAGGCCTCCTGGTTCTCGGCCGGCGTTGCGTCCTCGATCCAGAACAGGCCATAGGGCTCGAGTTCCTTGCCGAGCCGGCCGGCCTCGATCGGCGTCAGGCGATGGTGGGCGTCATGCAGCAGATGCGTCTCGAAGCCCACCGCCTCGCGCACCTTGCGAAACAGCTCGGGCGTGTGACGCAGGTAGAGCGAGGTGTCCCACGGCTCTTCCGGCGGCAGGCCTTTTTCGGCCGGCTCGTAGAAGCCCTTGGTCTTGCCAACGCCATAGGTCTTCGCCAGACCCGGCACACCGGACTGCACGCGGATCGCCTTGAAGCCCTCTTGCGCGTGCTTGTGCACCGCCTCGATCGCTTCGGCGTGGTCGCGGCCATTGGCGTGGCCGTACACCATCAGGCCGTGCCGGCTCTTGCCGCCGAGCAGCTGGTACACCGGCATGCCCGCGAGCTTGCCCTTGATGTCCCACAGCGCCATGTCGATGGCGGCGATCGCCGTCATCGTGACCGGCCCGCGCCGCCAGTAGGCGCCGCGGTAGAGGTACTGCCAGATGTCCTCGATGTTGCGGGGGTCGCGCCCGATCAGGCAGGGAAACACGTGTTCGTCCAGGTAGGACTTGACGGCCAACTCGCGGCCATTGAGCGTTGCGTCGCCCAGGCCGTGAATGCCCTCGTCCGTGACGATCTTCACCGTCACGAAATTGCGGCCGGGGCAGGTAACGATCGTCTGGATGCGTTCGATCTTCAATTCAGTCTCCAGGAAGTACGACGATGCTCAGAGGAATCCGACCGAGAACCAGGGCACGAACACCAGCAGCAGGAGCGCGAGGAACAGCGCCGCCATGTGGGGCCAGACACGCGGCATCGCGACGTCCGGCGGCACCCGGCCGATCGCACAGGCCGCATAGAAGCCGACCCCGAACGGTGGCGCGAAGAGGCCGAGGCCCATCGCGAAGATCACGACCATCGCGTAGTGCACCTCGTTGACGCCGACGAGCTTGGCGATGGGGAACAGCAGCGGCCCGAACAGCACGATCGCGGGGATGCCCTCGAGCAGGCTGCCCAGCACCACGAACGCCAGAGCGGACACCAGCAGGAAGCCCACCTTGCCGCCCGGCACCGCGGTCATGATCTTGACCAGCTCCTGCGCAAAGCCCGACTGCGTCAGCGCCCACGCCATGGCGGTGGCGCAACCGACGATCAGCAGGATCGCCCCCGACAGGCACGCCGTGTCGAGCAGCATGGGGTAGATTCGGCGCCAGTCGAACTGACGGTAGATGCAGATGCCCGCGAGCACGGTGTAGAAGATGCCGATCGTCGACACCTCGGTCGCGGTGGCCACGCCCTCGACCACCGCGGTGCGGATGATCACAGGCAGCGCGAGCGCCGGCAGCGCCACCAGCAGCAGTGTGCCGACCTGCTGGCGTGTCGCCTTGGTGACGCCCGACATGTCTTCGCGGCGCGTCTGCCACCAGACGACGCATGCCATCAGCACCAGACCGACGACGGCCGGCATCAGGCCGCCAATGAACAGTGAGGTGATCGACACGCCGGTCACCGAGCCGACCGTGATGAGCACGATGCTCGGCGGGATGGTTTCCGACATGGCGCCCGAGGCCGACAGCAAGCCGATCAGGTCGCCATCCTTGCTGCCGCGTTTCTTCATCTCGGGGAACAGCGCCGGGGCAACCGCAGCCATGTCGGCCGCCTTGGCACCCGAGATACCGGACACGATGTACATCGCGCCCAGCAGCACGTACTGCAGGCCGCCGCGTACGTGGCCGATCAGGCTCACGAGGAAATTGATCATCGCGCGGGCCAGGCCGGTCATCTCGATCAGCGAGCCCAGGAAGACGAAGAGCGGCACGGCCAGAAGGATCAGGTGAGACATGCCTTCCTGCATGCGGTTGGGCATGATCGACATCGGCGTGCTGGTGGAGAACGCCAGGTACGACATCGTCGCCAGGCCGAACGCGAAGGCGATGGGAACGCCGATCACGATCGCGCCGACGAGCATGACCAGAAAGAAGATCACCAGGTTGATGTTTCCCAAACCGGCCAGCGTCGGCGACAGCAGCCACAGCGCCGCGCCGCCCAGCGCCACAGCACCACCGGTGAGCGCAATCTGCTTCCAGCTCGCCTGCTCGAAGAGCCGCGTCACGGCGGTCACCAGCATCAGCGCCGTGCCTGCGAACACAGCCCCTGCGCGCCATCCCTCGCTGATCCCGAGCACCGGCGTCGAGACCTCGATCTCTCCGTGCCAATGCTCCCAGGCCGGACCGACCAACATGACCAGGAACGCGACCACCAGGCACATGCCGAGCGCATCGAGCCAGGCGCGCCTTGCGGGCGGCAGATCCTTGATGAAGGTCGTCAGGTGCATGTGGGCGGTGCGCCGCAATGCAATGCACGACCCGAGCACCGCCAGCCACAGGAACAGGATGCTGGCGAGTTCGTCGGTCCAGGTGATCGGGTCATGCAACGCGTAGCGCGCGAAGGCGCCGCCACCCAGGATCAGAACTTCGGCCACCACGATGGCGGCAGCGGGAATCTCGGTCACCCAAGCCAGCAACCGGTCGAACCAGCGCGAAGTGGCAGGCGTGGCAATAGCGAGCGGATCGACAGTGGACTGCATGGGGCGCTCCTGATCGGGATGGTTGGCCGCGCGGGAGTCAGACGAGCTTGCCCGAATACTTCTCGAGCTTGGCCCAGGCCTCGTCGCCGTACTTGCCCTTCCACTCGGTATAGAAGCCCGCGGTCTTGAGCATGTCGCGGAACGGTCCCGGATCGGGTTTGTTGAAGGTCACGCCCAGCTTGGTCAGTTGGGCCTGCGCGTCGGCGTTCAGCCTCGCGATGTCCTCGCGCTGCTTGAGGGCGGCAGCGTTGAGATTCTTCGACAGCGACTCCTGAACCTCCTTCGGCAAGGCCTGCAGCTTCTTCGCGTTGCCGAAGATGAAGTGGCCGTCCCAGGTATGAGCCGTCAGCGAACAGTACTTCTGAACTTCGTAGAGCTTGGCACTCTGGATCAGCGCGAGCGGATTCTCCTGCCCGTCGACCACCTTGGTCTGCAGCGACGAGTAGAGCTCGCCGAACGGAATCGCGGTCGGCGATGCGCCCATGGCCTTGAACATCGAGATCCACAGCGGGATGCCCGGCACGCGGATCTTGAAACCTTTCAGGTCGGCCGGCGAGACGATGGGCTTGCTGGCCGACGTGATATTGCGGTAGCCGTTGTCGAGGCACTTTTCGTAGGCATGCAGGTTCGCCTTGGCCAGCGCGGATCGGACATGGGCGCCCAGATCGCCGTCCATCGCGGCCCACACCGCGTCATAGTCCTTGAACGCGAAGGCCACGCCGTTGATGCCAGCGGTTGCCACCAGCGTCTGCAGATTGGTGCCGGCGGTGGACATGATGTCGATCGCGCCGGCGCGCGTCTGCGAAATCATGTCCGGCTCGCTGCCGAGCTGACTGGTCGGGTAGACCTGCAAGTCGACCCGGCCGCCGGTGTCCTTGCGTATCGCTTCGGCCGCTTCCTTGATGCGCAAGGTGCCGGGATGGTCGGCCGGGAAGGCGGTGCCGTACTTGAGCTTGATCTCGCTTTGCGCAAAAGCGAAGCGGGCTGGGAGCGTGGCGGCCACGCCGGTGACGGCGACGGCGGTGGCGAACTGGCGGCGAGTGGGCGCGAAGGTCATGACAAGGTCTCCGTTAGGTCTTCTGGGTCAGTGGTGCAGGATGCGCGATTCAGGTGGACAGCAACGCCGTCATGCCGCCTTGGCGCAGCGTGGACAGGTGCCGCGCCAGACGGCCGGCAAAGACCGGCGGCCAAGGCCCCGTGCCGAAGACGGCGCTGTGCGCCAACGCGGCGTTCGCCGCGTCGGTGTCGTTGGCGGCCCGCCGCAGGCGCGCAGCGAGCGCTTCGGCGCCCGGGTCGCTGATGACCAGTGCTGCGCCGTTGTCGCTGTGCCCGGCGGCCAGGTAGTGCAGCCAGATCGCCAATGCGCGCTCGAGTTGCGGGCGCTCCACATCCGCCGCCAGGCTCTCGCGCAAGGCTGGCAGCCAGCGCACCGGTATCTTCTGGGTCCCGTCCATGGCGATCTGCTGCGTGCGGTGGGCCAGCGCCGGATTCTCAAAACGCCTGAGCAATTCGTGGCAATAGGCCAGCACGTCATAACCCGATGGGGCCGCCACGCTCGCGCGCAGATCCTCCAGCATCAGCCGACGCGCGAAGCCGCCGACCAGAGGATGCGCCATGGCGTCGGACACGGTCTCCAGTCCGCCCATCTGGCCGGCGTAGGCGAGCGCAGAGTGCGTGCCATTGAGCAGGCGCAGCTTCATCGCCTGATAGGGACGCACGTCACTGGTGAGCAGGGCGCCAGCGTCCTCCCAGGCCGGTCGAATGCCGGCGAAGCGGTCTTCGATCACCCACTGGGTGAACGGCTCGCAGACGATGGCCGCCTCGTCACGAAGGCCGAGCCGAGCGGCGGCCCATTCGAGCGAGACGGGCGTCGCCGCCGGCACGATGCGGTCGACCATGCTGTTGGGGCAGCCGATCTCGGCTTCGATGCGGCGTGCAAGCTTCGCATCGAACAGGTCCGCGTACTGCACCAGCAGCTTGCGCAAGGTGTCGCCATTGCTGGCCATGTTGTCGCAGCACACCAGCGTCAACGGGGCGCCGGCAGGGCGGCGGCGGATGCCTGCGGCCAACACGCCCAGCGTCGTTCGCGGCGTCTGCGGATTCGCGATGTCGTGGCGCACAAGGACATCGTCGATGTCGAGGTCGGCGCTGGCCGGGTTCTGGCTGTAGCCCTTTTCAGTGACGGTGCTGGTCACGATGGCCGTCGCCGGACTGGAGATGGCCGCGATGACCTGCTCAAGTTGCCTGGGTGCGTACAGGGCGTCGCATAACGCACCGACAACCCTTGTGCGTGCATCGTCGCCGTGGCGCTCGGTCACCGAATACAGGTGGTCTTGCGCTGCCAGCGCCTCGGAAACGCGCGGGTCGCGCAGGCTCACCCCGACGATGCCCCAGCGAAGGTCGCCCCGCGCGACGACCGCCTCGGTGTAGAGCGCCTGATGGGCACGGTGAAACGCGCCCAGTCCGAGATGCACGATGCCCCGCGCCAAGTCTCCGCGGTCGTAGTGCGGGCGCGCGATGCCGTCGCCGAGATCGCGCAGGCCGCGCTGCGAGAGCCGCGAGTTCTGATCTGCTGACAAGGGCACTTCGGCGTCTCCGATCATTCACCACAGTACCATGGTGGCATGGCACGATGCGAGGAGTCTACGAATCAATCCGGGCGTGAAGTACCGGTAGAAACCCGGATAGGGTCGCGATCATGGCGTGCACTACCATGGTGTAAAGTGACTCATCCCACCAGAGAAGCACCCATCCGATGACCGCCCGAGTCCTTGCCAGCAACCCCCACCATGCCAATGCGCAGCATGTCGAAGACCCTTTGGTTGCGGCGCTGGCCGGTTTCAAGCTCGACCCCGCGCGCTCCTATACCGCGCAGGTGCACAGCCAGCTGCAAGAAGCCATCGTGCGCGGCGTCTTGCCCCCGCGCACGGCGCTCTCGGAAGCGACGATCTCCAAGCTGATCGATGTGAGCCGCACGCCGGTGCGTGAAGCGCTGGCGCAACTGGCTGATGAACAGATGGTGCTGATCTACCGTCAGGTCGGCACGATCGTGGCACCCGTGCGCATGTCGCTGCTCGAGGAAGGCCGCTTCGTGCGCAGCACGCTGGAATGCGCGAGCCATGTGCAACTCGCCCAGACCATCACACCGGCGCAACTCAACGAATTCGGCCAGATCGTCGCGCGCCAGCGCGACGCTGTCGCGAGCGGCGAGATCGATCGCTTTTCCGAGCTGGACGAGTTGATGCATCGGCGCCTGTTCGAGTTTGCAGGTCGCGAACACGTCTGGGCCATGCTGGAACCTATCAAGCGCCAGTTCGACCGCGTGCGTTGGCTGCTGCTGGGCCACGTGGCCGGCCATGCCGAGCGCGCGTTGAAGGAACACGAGCAGATGCTGGCGCAGATGGCGTCGCGCGACGTGGCCGGTCTGGGCGCGAGCGTCGCCGCCCACATCAATCACATCACCGCACACCTCACGGCGCTGCGCGAACATGCGCCCGCGAGCTACTTCGCCGACTGACCGATCCTTGGCTTGACCTCAGCGTCCAGCAAAGGTGGATAGTCTTCCCTGGGTTCGTGCGCCACGGACCTGCTCCGCCGCAACCTCAGCCTCGGCGACTGGATGCTGCGGCGGCCGACCTTCAGGAGCTGGATTGGTGGCGCGCAATCGCTGCCTGCAGTTCTGCGAGCAGGCGCGGATCGTGTGTGGCGCGCTCCAGGAAGCGCTCGTCGGCCAAGGCGCTGGCACGGCGCCGCGCCAAATCCTGCACCGCGGCGGCGGCACGGCCCCAAATCTGGTTGACCAAGGAAAACGCGGTGTTTCCCATTGCGCGCTGCGGACGCAGGTCGACGAAAGAAGTCATCGTGTTCCTCCCAGGAACGAGTGGCCGAGGCCGAAGAGGGAATATTAGGGTTTTCCCTTATGCCTGGGAAGTTCAGCTTCCTGATGTTTGTCATTCAGAGCGCTGATAGCGGCCTTTTTCGATGCGTTGCCCCGAACGCGCGGGGGCCGTAGGGAAACAGCGGGGCACGTGGGGGAAACAGAGGGGAAGTGCACCCGCACGTCTGGGCGCTAGCGGAATGGCGCCGTGGCCTCCACCTGTTAATGAAGTTGCTATGCTGTGGCGCATCGTCGCTCGCTTGGGGCGTTGCGCCAGCGCGACATCTTGAATTTCGTCGGTATTTTTGTATCCGGGAAGCCGAAGTCGCCAAGGTTCAGCATTCATGCGGGGTGCCGAGGGGTTTGTGATTCCTCGCGGCATTTCCTTCAGGCCTTCCCATCTGCACGCGGAGGGCCTCTTGACCTACCAACTCCACTACTGGCCCACCATCCAGGGCCGCGGCGAATTCGTGCGCCTCGCGCTCGAGGCAGCTGGCGCCGCGTATGTCGACGTGGCGCGCGAGCCGCCGGGCAAAGGCGGCGGCGAGGCCGCGCTCGCGCGGCGGCTTAGCGATCCGGACAATCCGCGCGCGGCCTTCGCGCCGCCCTTCCTCATCGACGGCGACATCGTGGTCGGCCAGACCGCCGCGATCCTGCTCTACCTCGGCCCGCGGCTCGGCCTCGCCGGCATTGGCGAGGCCGACGGGCTCTGGACGCACCAGCTGCAGCTCACCATCGCCGACATGGTGGCCGAGGTGCACGACACGCACCATCCGATCTCGGCCGGCCGCTACTACGAAGACCAGCGCGAGGCCGCGCTGGAGCGCGCCAAGTGCTTTCGCGAAGAGCGGATTCCGAAATTCCTCGGCTGGTTCGAGCGCGTGCTCGGGCGCAATCCCGCGGGCGACCTGCACCTGGTCGGCGATACGCTGACTTACGCCGACCTGTCGCTGTTCCAGCTGGTGGCGGGTCTGCGCTATGCCTTTTCGAAGGCCACGGCGCGCGTGTTGGCCGAGACGCCCGCGGTCGCCAAGCTGCATGCCAACGTGAGCCGCCGCCAGCGCGTGCACGACTACCTGCAGAGCCCGCGTCGCATCGCCTTCAACGAAGACGGTATCTTCAGGCGCTATCCGGAACTCGACGGTTAGGGCCTGTTAACGCTATTTGCGGGGACCGCACGCACGGCGTCGCGCGCTTTGATTGGCACGCCCTGGCATGCCTTCGCGACCCCGCAAATAGCGTTAACAGGCCCTAGTCGCTGGGCTCGTCGCGCAGGCGCAGCGCGGTGTCGTAGAGCGCATTGCGCGGCGCGCCGCTGATCTCGGCCGCAAGCCGCACCGCGCTCTTGAGCGGCAGCTCGGCAAGCAGCAGCCGCAGCACGCGTTCGGCTTCGGCATTGCCATCGTCCTCTGCCACGGCCTTCGGATGCAGCACCAGCGCGAACTCGCCGCGCGTGCGGTCGCGGCCGGCTGCAAACCAGTCGGGCAGGGCGGCAGCGGCGACCGTGGCGATCTCCTCGAACTGCTTGGTGAGTTCGCGGCCCACCGTCACACGCCGCTCGCCCAGAATGGCCAGCGCGCGTGCCAGCGCTTCGATGCGGTGCGGCGCTTCGAGCAGCACCACGCTGCGCGGCTCGGCGGCCAGTGCCTGCACGGCGGCATCGCGCTCACCGGACTTGCTGGGCAGGAAGCCGGCGAACACGAAAGCGCTGCCCGCATCGCCCGCCGCGACCAGCCCGGCCGCACCGATCAGCGTCGTCACGCTGCTCGCGCCGGGCAGCGGCAGCACCCGGTAGCCTGCCTCGCGCACGGCCGCGACCAGGCGCGCGCCCGGGTCGCTCACACCGGGCGTGCCGGCATCGCTGACATAGGCGATGCGTTCACCGCGCGCGAGCCGCGCGATCACCGCCTGTGCCGCCTCGGCCTCGTTGTGCTGATGCAGGGCGAGCAGCTGGGCCGAGGGGCGATCGATGCCATAGGCGCGCAGCAGGCTCTGGGTGTGGCGCGTGTCCTCGCAGGCGACGGCATCGACCAGCTGCAGCACCTGCAGTGCGCGCAGCGTGATGTCTGCCAGGTTTCCGATCGGCGTGGCGACGACATAGAGCGTCGCTTGCGGATAATGCTGCGCACCCGCAGCATCGCGCGCGGCCTGCAGGGCGGCGCCGAACGAAGCGGGGGCGAGAGAGTTCAATGGGTTTTCTCCAGAACAAGACGGCGGGGAGGCATTTCAAGTGACGACCAAGCAGCGCGGCGATGCGGCGGAAGACGCCGCGCTCGCCCATCTCCAAGCGGCCGGCCTGGTGCTGGTCGCGCGCAATTATCGAACCCCGGGGCCGCGGCGGCGGCGAGATCGACCTGATCGTGCGCGATCCGCGCGACGGCACGCTGGTGTTCGTCGAGGTGCGCCAGCACGCCGGCGCCACGCATGGCGGCGCGGCCGGGAGCATCACCGCGGTGAAGAAGTGGCGCATCGTCTTCGCGGCGCGGCACTACCTGAGCCGGCTGCGCACGCCGCCGCCTTGCCGTTTCGACGTCGTGCTGGTGGAGGAGCGCATCGCCTGGATCCAGGCCGCCTTCGACGCGGATTGAGCCTCCGCCGAGGGAACCGATGCGTTGCCCCATACTCAAGTGCATCAAGCGCAGCACCTACGTCTTGTTTCAGAACCCACAGTTATCATCCCGGCCCATGCTCGAGCAACGGATCCAGCAGCACTTCATCGACAGCGCGGACCTCAAGTACCAGGCAGGTCCGCTCCTGAGCAAACCGATCGGGCAGGCGATGCAGGCCCTGCTCGCCTGCGTGACCAGCGGCGGCAAGATCCTGGCCTGTGGAGCGGGCGTCTCGGGGCTTCTCGCCGCGCTGTTCGCCGCCCAGTTCGTCGGCCGCTTCGAGCGCGAACGGCCCGAGCTGGGCGCGATCGCGCTGCCGGGCGACACCACCGACCCCGCCGCGGACACCGCCGACGCAAGCGATGCGGACCGGTTCGCGCGCCAGGTGCGTGCCCTCGGCCAGGCCGGCGACGTGCTGCTGACGCTGAGCGCCAGCGGCCAGTCGGCCGCAGTGCTGGCCGCGGTCGAGGCAGCGCATGCACGCGACATGACGGTGGTTGCCCTGCTGGGCAACGCCGCGGGCAGTGGCGCCAGCAGCAGCCCCGGCGGCGCCGTGGGGCGTGCATTGCGCGAAACCGATGTCCAGATCTGCGTGCCGCACGAACGCGCGGCGCGAATCCACGAAGTCCACCTGCTTGCGCTGCACTGCCTGTGCGACGGCGTGGACGCCCAGCTACTCGGAGAACAGGAAGGTTCCATATGACGAAGACATCCATCCGGCGCATCGCGTTGACCCTGACCGCCGGCGCCGCACTGGTTGCCGGCCTTTCCGCTTGCGTGCCGCTGGTGGTCGGAGGGGCCGCGGTCGTTGGTGCGGGGATGGTCGCGACCGACCGCCGCAGCTCGGGCGCGCAGATCGACGACCAGGGCATTGAGCTGCGCGGCGGCGCGCGGGTGCGCGAGATTGCCAACGACCAGATGTACGTCAGCATCACGAGCTTCAATCGGCAGGTGCTGTTGACCGGCGCGGTGGGCAGCGAGGCCGACCGGCGGCGCGTCGAGGAGGTGGTGCGCCGGGTCGACAACGTGCGTTCCGTGGTCAACGAACTGACGGTGGGGCCGCCGAGCACGTTCCAGCAGCGTTCCAACGACGCCTTCATCGTCGGCAAGATCAAGGCCTCGCTGCTCGATGCCAAGGACGTCTTCGCCAATTCCTTCAAGATCGTCGCCGACCGCGGCACGGTCTACCTGATGGGCCTGGCCACGCGGCGCGAAACCGATCGCGCGACCGACATCGCGCGCGGCGTCTCGGGCGTGGAGAAGGTGGTGCGGGTGGTCGAGATCGTCAGCGAAGCGGAGCTCGCGAACCAGGCGCAGCAGGGCGGCACCGGTCCGGCGCCGGCCTCGCGCTCCAACGTGCCGCTGCCGCCGATGGAGCCGCTGCCGCCGGCGGGTTCACCGCCAGCGGGCGGCGCCACTGCCACGCCGGTTCGATAGGAATTCCAGGAACACCGCGGAACCGGCTTTGCCGGGCCGCTGGTGTTGCCCCCTGCAAGGGGGTTGGCGTAGCGACACGAAGTGCGCGAAGCCTGGGGGTGGGCTCAGCGCAGCCTGGTGATCAGGCTCGAGGTGTCCCACCTGTTTCCGCCGGCCTGCTGCACGTCGGCATAGAACTGGTCGACCAGCGCGGTCACCGGCAGCCGCGCGCCGTTGCGCTTGGCTTCGTCGAGCACCAGGCCGAGATCCTTGCGCATCCAGTCGACGGCGAAGCCGTAGTCGAACTTGCCTTCGATCATGGTCTTGCCGCGGTTGTCCATCTGCCAGCTCTGCGCCGCGCCCTTGCCGATCACGGCCAGCACTTCGTTCATGTCCAGGCCGGCGCGCTGGCCGAAGGCGATCGCCTCCGACAGGCCCTGCACCAGGCCGGCGATCGCGATCTGGTTGACCATCTTCGCAAGCTGGCCTGCGCCGCTGTCGCCGAGCAGGGTGACGGCGCGCGCAAAGGCCGCGATCACCGGCTTGACGCGCTCGAAGGCCGCCGTGTCGCCGCCGCACATCACCGTCAATACGCCGTTCTGCGCTCCGTACTGGCCGCCGGAGACTGGGGCGTCGATGAACTGGAGGCCGCGTTCCAGCGCCGCCTTCGCGAGCTCGCGCGCGACATCGGCGGAAGCCGTGGTGTGGTCGACGAACACCGAGCCTTGGGCCATGCCCGCGAAGGCGCCGTCGTCGCCGAGCACGACCGAGCGCAGATCGTCGTCGTTGCCGACGCAGCAGAAGACGATTGTTGCGCCTGCGGCGGCTTCGCGCGGCGTGGCCGCAGGGCGCAGCGCGCCCTTGGCCTGGGGCGCGAATTCCTTCTGCCAGTCGGCGGACTTGGCGGCCGTGCGGTTGTAGACCGCGACATCGTGGCCCGCCAGCGCGAGGTGGCCGGCCATGGGGAAGCCCATCACGCCGAGGCCGAGGAAGGCGAGCTTTTGCGCGGGGACGGAGTCGTAGGTTTGGGGATTGAGGCTGCTCATGGGCGCAAGCTTAGCGCCCATGCGTTTAGCGCGATCAGACGATCGCGAAGTGCTCGGTGCCCGCGGACAAGTCGGTGCTGCGCGCGCGCTGGCTGTTGAGCTTGATCTGCAGGCGCAGGTCGTTGGCCGAGTCGGCGTTGCGGATCGCTTCTTCGAAGGAGATCGCATTGCCTTCGAACAGGTCGAACAGCGCCTGGTCGAAGGTCTGCATGCCGAGGTTGCGGCTCTTCTTCATGATCTCCTTGATCTCGCCCACTTCGCCCTTGAAGATCATGTCGGCAATTAGCGGCGTGTTGAGCAGGATCTCGACCGCGGCGATGCGGCCATGGCCGTCTTCGGTCGGGACCAGGCGCTGCGAGATCAGCGAGCGCAGGTTCAGCGAAAGGTCCATCAGGAGCTGGGCGCGGCGCTCCTCGGGGAAGAAGTTGATGATCCGGTCCAGCGCCTGGTTGGCGCTGTTGGCGTGCAGCGTGGCCATGCACAGGTGGCCAGTCTCGGCGAAGGCCACCGCGTGCTCCATGGTCTCGCGGTCGCGGATCTCGCCCATCAGGATCACGTCGGGCGCCTGGCGCAGCGTGTTCTTGAGCGCGGCTTCCCAGCTGTCGGTGTCGATGCCGACTTCGCGCTGCGTCACCACGCAGTTCTTGTGCGGGTGCACGAACTCGACCGGATCTTCCACCGTCACGATGTGGCCGTAGGAGTTCTCGTTGCGCCAGTCGATCATCGCGGCCAGCGTGGTCGACTTGCCCGAGCCGGTGGCGCCCACCAGGATGGTGAGGCCGCGCTTGGTCATCGCCACGTCCTTGAGCACCTGCGGCATGCCGAGCGCATCGATGGTCGGCAGCTTGGCCGGAATGGTCCGCAGCACCATGCCCACCTTGCCCTGCTGCACGAAGGCATTGACGCGGAAGCGGCCGATGCCGGTAGGCGAGATCGCGAAGTTGCACTCCTTGGTGCGCTCGAACTCGGCCGTCTGGCGGTCGTTCATGATCGAGCGCGTGAGCGCCAGCGTGTGCTGCGCGCCGAGGGCCTGCTGCGAGACCTTGGTGACCTTGCCGTCGACCTTGATCGCGGGCGGAAACTCGGCCGTGATGAAAAGGTCGCTGCCGTTGCGGCTCACCATGAGCTTGAGGAGTTCGTTGATGAACTGGCTGGCCTGATCGCGTTCCATGTCGGTACTCCGGTGCGGGCGGGGCTGTTCTTCAGCCCGGGAAATTCTCGGGAATCTTGGCCTTGCCGCGCGCTTCGGCCGCGGAAATGACGCTGCGACGCACCAGGTCGGTCAGGTTCTGGTCGAGGGTCTGCATGCCCTGGCCGCTGCTGGTCTGGATCGTCGAGTACATCTGCGCGACCTTGCCTTCGCGAATCAGGTTCCGGATCGCGGAGGTGCCGAGCATGATCTCGTGCGCCGCCACCCGGCCCTGGCCGTCCTTGGTCTTGCACAGTGTCTGCGAAATCACGGCCTGAAGCGACTCCGACAGCATGGCGCGGATCATTTCTTTCTCCTCGCCGGGGAACACGTCGATGATCCGGTCGATGGTCTTGGCGGCCGAGGAGGTGTGGAGCGTGCCGAACACCAGGTGGCCGGTTTCGGCCGCGGTCATCGCGAGGCGAATGGTCTCGAGGTCGCGCATTTCGCCGACCAGGATGGCGTCCGGGTCTTCGCGCAGCGCCGAGCGCAGCGCGTTGGCGAAGGAGAGCGTCATCGGCCCGACTTCACGCTGGTTGATCAGGCACTTCTTCGACTCGTGCACGAACTCGATCGGGTCTTCCACCGTCAGGATGTGGCCGTACTCGGTTTCGTTCAGGTAGTTGACCATCGCCGCCAGCGTGGTCGACTTGCCCGAGCCGGTGGGCCCGGTCACCAGCACCAGGCCGCGCGGCTTGAGCGCGAGGTCGCCGAAAATCTTCGGCGCGTTGAGCTGCTCCAGCGTGAGGATCTTCGAAGGAATGGTCCGGAACACCGCCGCCGCGCCGCGCGCCTGGTTGAAGGCGTTCACGCGGAAGCGCGCCAGGCCGTCGATCTCGAACGAGAAGTCGACCTCGAGGAATTCTTCGTAGTGCTTGCGGTGCGTGTCGCTCATGATGTCGTACACCATGGCGTGCACAGCCTTGTGATCGAGCGCGTCGACGTTGATGCGCCGCACGTCGCCATGGACCCGGATCATGGGCGGCAGGCCGGACGACAGATGCAGGTCCGATGCCTTGTTCTTGACGCTGAAGGCCAACAGTTGGGTGATGTCCACGAAGCTCCTCGGTGACGTTTTGATACGCTTTTGACGATTATGACGATGATTGGTGACAAGCTCCAGCAAGTTCGGGCCCGGATCGTGACGGCATGCACGGCGGCCGGCCGCAATCCGGCGAGCGTGCGCTTGCTTGCGGTGTCCAAGACCTTCCCCGCCGAGGCCGTGCGCGAGGCCCGCGCCGCCGGACAGATTGCCTTCGGCGAGAACTACGTGCAAGAGGGGGTGGCCAAGATCCAGGCACTGGCCGATCTGCGCAGCGAGCTCGAATGGCACTGCATCGGCCCTCTGCAGAGCAACAAGACGCGGCCCGTGGCCGAGCATTTCGACTGGGTGCACAGCGTCGACCGGCTCAAGATCGCCGAGCGCCTGGCCGAGCAGCGGCCGGCGCATCTGCCACCGCTTCAGGTGTGCCTGCAGGTCAACGTGGACGGCGGCGCCAACAAGTCCGGCGTGCCGGCCGAGGAGGCCCTGCAATTGGCGCGGGCTGTGGCGGCCTTGCCACGCTTGCGGCTGCGCGGGCTGATGGCGATCCCGGAGCCGGCGCCGGATTTCGAGGCGCAGCGCGCGGTGTTCCTGCATGCGGCGGTGCTTTTCGAGACATTGCGCACGGCGGGCCTCGAGCTCGACACGCTTTCGCTGGGCATGTCGGCCGACCTCGAAGCGGCGGTCGCGGCCGGCAGCACGATGGTGCGGGTGGGCACGGCGATCTTCGGGGGGCGGGTGGTGTCTACTTGACGAGGGCGTTCCCCACCACAAAGATAAATGCCGTCACAGGGAAACAAAAGACGAAGAACAAGAGGCCGGCCCCCATCGACCGCAGCCGCGAGAGTCGATTCAGCTCTCGATAGGCGCCCCATCCGGCAAAGATCCACGCGAGCATGGCGCCGAATACGGCGAACTGCACCAACAGCGACGCCCGGTAGGCGGAGCTTGCGAGCAATCGCTCCTTGTTCTCGATGAGGAAAGCCGCAAGATTGCCAGCGTATGCGGCGTCGTGCAGTTCCTTGAACAGAGCGGGATCGAAGGCCCTGACCGTCCCGGCAAAGCCCAGATAAAGACCTGTCGCGAGGAGCAGGAGAACGCCGGCGTAGTAGAAGTGGATGGTCAGGAATTTCTGAAGTCCCGCTCTGCCTCCGGCGATGCGCCACGCCAGGTACAGCGCAGTTCCATACGCCAGGACGTTCATCAGGGCAAACACGCTGTCGGTGCCGAGCTCGAGCAAGGGGTCGCCCCGACTCAAGGGGATCTTCAGGATCCAGCCGATCGCAAAGGAAATCGCCAGGAAGATCAGTGCTTTCTGCGTCGCCGATTCGTCGCTGGAAAGACGTTCGGCGATGAAGCGTTTCGGCCCGGTCAACAGAGGAAAAAGAGCCTCGAAGTAGGTCGGGATCAGACCGACGAGCCTTTCAAAGATCTCTTTCATGCTTTGCGCTCTTGGTTGCTCCTGGCCCAAGACAGCGGCGCAATGGCGATTGCGCCGCCGGGGATTGTGCGCGCGCACTGGCCGCAAGTCACATCAAGAGTGGAATCCGCGCGCTGCTTTTCACCTCTTCCATCACCGCATAGGTCCGTGTCTCCCGCACGCCCGGCAGCTGCCACAGCACCGTGCCCGCGAACTCGCGATAGGCCGCCATGTCGGCCATGCGCGTCTTGAGCAGGTAGTCGAAGCCGCCCGCGACCATGTGGCATTCCATGATCTCGTCGCGCACCTGCACCGCGGCCTTGAACTGATCGAACACGTTGGGGGTGGTGCGGTCGAGCAGCACCTCGACGAAGACGGTGAAGCCGCGGCCGAGCTTGTGCGGATCGAGCCGAGCCTCGTAGCCCTGGATGAAGCCCTCGCGCGTGAGCCGCTGCACGCGCGCCAGCACGGCGGTGGGCGATAGCGAGACGGTCTCGGCCAGCTTGAGGTTGGAAATGCGTCCGTCCTCCTGAAGAATCTTCAGGAGTTTCATATCGATCCGATCCAGACTGGCTGCTTCAGTGCTCATGACTGGAGAATTATCCAGCGAAAGGCCGATATTTGGTGAATAACTCGGCGGCGAAAGGCGGACCATCGCTGCATCGATACCGGAGCTTTTCCCATGCGCCTGCCTACCCCCTATCGGCCGGAAGCCGACATCGTTTCGCACCGCCTCGCAGCCCTGAAGGGTGCGCTCGACTGGACCGCGGCGGCCGGTGCCGCCGCGCCCTGGGTGCGTGCCGTGCGCGACCGGCCGCCGCCCTTCTGGGCCATGGAAAGCCTGCTGCGCGAGTACCCGATCTCGAGCGCTGAGGGCCTGGCGCTGATGCGCCTGGCCGAAGCGCTGCTGCGCGTGCCCGATGCCGAGACCGCCATCGCGCTCACCGCAGACCAGCTGGGCCGCGCCGATTTCGAGGGTGCCGCCGACTCGACCTTGTCGCGCCTGTCCTCCTCCGCGATCGCGCTGTCGAAGAGGTTCCTGCCCGACCCCGGGCACCCCGGATCGGAGCCCGGCCTGATGGCCCGCCTCGGCGCGCGCACCGTGGTGGCAGCCACGCTGCGCGCCGTGCAACTGCTGGGCCGCCAGTTCGTGCTGGGCCAGACCATCGAGGAGGCGATGGCCGAGGCCCGATCGGCGCACAGAAAGCAGGAGGCCCTGCGCTTCAGCTACGACATGCTGGGCGAGGGCGCGCGCACCGATGTCGACGCGCTTCGCTACCTCGACAGCTACGTCAACGCGATCCGGTCCATCGCGGCCGGCGCCGACAGCGGGGGCACGCCCGAACACAACGACGGCATCTCGATCAAGCTCAGCGCGCTGCATCCGCGCTATGAAGATGCGCAGCGCGAACGCGTGATGCGCGAACTGGTGCCGCGCGCGTGGCAGCTGTGCGAACTCGCGGCCGATGCGAATCTCAACCTCACCGTCGACGCCGAGGAGGTCGACCGGCTCGAGCTCTCGCTCGAGGTGTTCGAAGTGCTGGCCGCCAAGGTGGCGGCCGAGCGTCCGCAATGGCGCGGCTTCGGCCTTGCGATGCAGGCCTACCAGACGCGCGCGCTGGAACTGGTCGAGCACATCACCGCGATCGCCCGCAAGTATCGGCTGCGCCTGATGTGCCGCCTGGTCAAGGGCGCCTACTGGGATGCCGAGATCAAGCGCGCCCAGGAGCTGGGCCTGCCGCACTACCCGGTGTTCACGCACAAGCACCACAGTGACATCAGCTATCTGGCCTGCGCGCGCGCGCTGCTGGCCGCGCCCGATGCGGTCTACCCGCAGTTCGCGACGCACAACGCGGGGACCATTGCGGCCATTCTCCAGATGGCCGGAGACACCCCTTTCGAACTGCAACGCTTGCACGGCATGGGCGAGGGCGTCTATCGCGAGGTGATGAAGAGCACCACCGCGCCGGTGCGCATCTATGCGCCGGTAGGCCAGCACAAGGACCTGCTGGCCTACCTGGTGCGCCGGCTGCTGGAGAACGGCGCCAACTCCTCCTTCGTCAACCAGCTGGGCGACGAGGCGATCGCGATCGACGAGCTGCTGGTCTCGCCGCTGTGGCTGGAGCGCGATGCCTCGCTGCCGCTGCCGAGCACGCTCTACGGTCCGCCGCCGGCACGCCGCAACAGCAACGGCGTGGATCTGGCGGTCGAATCGATGCGTGCGCCGCTTCTTGCCGCCTACGATGAATGCACCGTGCCGGCCGTGGCCGAGTTCGACGCGCAGCGAGCCGCCGATGCAGTGGCCGTTTCGGCGGCCAGCTATCGCACCTGGAGCAAGACCCCGGTCGCGCAACGCGCCGCGGTGCTGCGCCGCGCGGCCGATGCGCTCGATGCCGAGCTGCCGCGCTTCTGCGCCTTGCTGGTCAAGGAAGCCTTCAAGACCTGGGGCGATGCGGTCGCCGAGGTGCGCGAGGCGGTCGACTTTCTGCGCTACTACGCCGACGAGGCCGAGCGCGTCATGCGGCCGGTCGTGCTGCCCGGCCCCACCGGCGAGAGCAACGAACTGCGGCTGACGGGGCGCGGGCCCTGGGTCTGCATCAGCCCCTGGAATTTCCCGCTCGCGATCTTCCTGGGCCAGGTGGCGGCCGCGCTCGCGACCGGCAACACGGTGCTGGCCAAGCCGGCCGAGCAGACGCCGGCCGTCGCCCTCGAAGCCGTCCGGCTGCTGCATGCGGCGGGCGTGCCGGCCGATGCGGCGCAACTGCTGCACGGCCCCGGCGAGACCGTCGGCGCCGCGCTGGTGGCGGCGCCCGGTGTGGCCGGCGTGGTGTTCACCGGCTCGACCCAGGTGGCGAAGATCATCCACCGCGCGCTGGCCGCCAAAGACGGCCCGATCGTGCCGCTGATCGCCGAGACCGGCGGCATCAACGCGATGGTCGTCGACTCCAGCGCGCTGCCCGAGCAGGTGGTCGATGCGGTGGTGCAGAGCGCCTTCCGCTCGGCCGGCCAGCGCTGCTCGGCGCTGCGCCTGCTGCTTTTGCACGAGAGCATCGCCGACGGCGTGATCGAGATGATCCGCGGCGCGGCGCAGGAGCTTGCGGCGGGCGACCCGTCCGAGCTCGCGACCGACGTCGGCCCGGTGATCGACCGCGAAGCCTTCGAGGGCATCCAGCGCCACCTGCAGCGCCTGAACGCGGAAGCCCGCGTGCTGGTCGCGCCGGCGTCCTCCGCACCGGCGGTGGCCAACCTGATCGCGCCGCATGCCTACCTGCTGCCCTCCATCGAGCGCGTGAAGACCGAGATCTTCGGCCCGGTATTGCACATCGTGCGCTGGTCGGGCGAGCCACAGGCCGTGATCGACCAGATCAACGCGCTCGGCTTCGGCCTCACGCTCGGCATCCAGACGCGCATCGACAGCCGTGCCCAGGCCATGGCTGCGCGCGCCCACGTGGGCAATATCTACGTCAACCGCAACATCATCGGCGCGGTGGTCGGCGTGCAGCCCTTCGGCGGCGAGGGCCTGAGCGGCACCGGCCCGAAGGCGGGCGGGCCGCACTACCTGCTGCGCTTCTGCGCGGAGCAGACGCTCACCATCAACACCACTGCGGCCGGCGGCAATGCCGCGCTGCTTGCCGCAAGCGCATAAGGGGCAACGCAACGCGCATAGGCCATGGCGCAGCGGGCGCCGCGCAGCTATCGTCCGCCGCATCCCAACAGCAACCAGGAGTGCCATGAGCGCCGATCTGTCCTACGTTCAACCGACCGCCAACAGCCCGTGGGGCACCTATCTCTCGCAGGTCGACCGCGTCGTTCCCTACCTGGGCGGCCTGGCCCGCTGGGTCGAGACGCTCAAGCGCCCCAAGCGCGCGCTGATCGTCGACGTGCCAATCGAGATGGACGACGGCACCATCGCCCACTTCGAGGGCTACCGCGTGCAGCACAACATGTCGCGCGGCCCGGGCAAGGGCGGCGTGCGCTTCCACCCCGACGTGACGCTCGAAGAAGTGATGGCCCTGTCGGCCTGGATGACGGTGAAGACCGCCGCGGTGAACCTGCCCTACGGCGGCGCCAAGGGCGGCATCCGCGTCGATCCGAAGAAGCTTTCGCTGCAGGAACTCGAGAAGGTCACGCGTCGCTACACCAGCGAGATCGGCATCATCATCGGCCCGCAGCAAGACATCCCGGCGCCCGACGTCAACACCAACGCCCAGATCATGGCGTGGATGATGGACACCTACTCGATGAACGTCGGCGGCACCGCCACCGGCGTGGTCACCGGCAAGCCGCTGCACCTGGGCGGCTCGCTGGGCCGCGTCAAGGCCACCGGCCGCGGCGTCTTCGTCACCGGCCGCGAGGCGGCGCGGCGCCTCGGGTTGGAGCTGCGTGGCGCGCGCATCGCGGTGCAGGGCTTCGGCAACGTGGGCTCGGTCGCGGCCGAGCTGTTCGCCGAGGCCGGCGCCAAGATCGTCGCGGTGCAGGACCACACCGGCACCATCGTCAACAGCAAGGGCCTCGATCTGAAAGAACTGGTGCCGCTCTCGCGCACCGAGGGCGTGGTGGGCTTCAAGGGCGGCGACGTCATCAACAACGAGGCCTTCTGGGAAATCCCCTGCGACATCCTGATCCCGGCCGCGCTGGAAGGCCAGCTGACCGCCGAGCGCGCGCAGAAGACGACTGCCAAACTGGTGCTCGAAGGCGCCAACGGCCCGACCGTGCCGACGGCCGACGACATCCTGGCCGAGCGCGGCGTGCTCGTGGTGCCCGACGTGATCTGCAATGCAGGCGGCGTGACGGTGAGCTACTTCGAGTGGGTGCAGGACTTCTCGTCCTTCTTCTGGGACGAGGACGAGATCAACGTGCGGCTCGACCGCATCATGATGAACGCGCTCAACCACATCTGGGACACAGCCGACAAGCACAGGATCACGCTGCGCACGGCGACCTTCGCGGTGGCCTGCGAGCGCATCCTGATGGCACGGCAGGAACGCGGCCTCTATCCATGACGCCTGACTACAGCGCGCACATCGATGCCCTGTTGGCCGATGGCCGGCGCAAGCTGCTCGGCCTGGTCGGGGCGCCAGGCTCGGGCAAGTCGACGCTCGCGCTGGCGCTCCGGCAGGCCCTGCCCGGGCGCGTGCAGGTGGTGCCGATGGACGGCTTCCACCTTGCCAACGCGGAGCTGCAGCGGCTGGGTCGGGCCGATCGCAAGGGTGCGCCCGACACCTTCGACAGCGCGGGCTATGTCGCGCTGCTGCGGCGCCTGCGCGAGCAGCGCGAGGACGAGATCGTCTACGCGCCCGAATTCCGCCGCGAGATCGAGGAACCGATCGCAGCTGCGATCGCGGTGTTGCCGCAGACGCAGCTGCTCATCACCGAAGGCAACTACCTGCTGCTGCAGGAAGGCCCGTGGGCCGAGGTTGCGCCCTTGCTCGACGAGGTCTGGTACGTGGAAGTCGACGACGGCCTGCGCATGGAGCGCCTGGTGCAGCGCCACCAGCAGTTCGGCCGCAGCCGCGAAGCAGCGCTGGCCTGGGTGGCAGACACGGACGAGCCCAACGCGCGCCGCATCGCCGCCACGCGCGGCCGGGCGCACCGCGTGATTCATCGCGACGCCTGAGGCGGGAACGCGGCGCGGATCAGGACGTCCAAAAGAAGCCGGTTACGCCGGTGGCATGCCGCTAGCATCTGCGGCTCGCCCATTCCGATGCTTCGATGCCTGTCATGCGCCTTTCGTCTTCATGCACCGCCGCCGCGCTGCTGTTCTCGCTCCTCCTGGCGGGCTGCATCTCGCCTGCCAAGCGCGTCTCCTACGACCCCGAGGAGTTCGATTCGACCACCACGCACACGCGCGTCTTCCGCGCCACGCAGGCGCAGACCTGCGAGGCCGCGCGGCGCGCGCTCTTGAGCCAGGGTTATCTGGTGACGGCGGCGAATGCCGACCTGGTGGCCGGCCGCAAGAGCTTCCAGCCGACCGGCGAGGTGCATGTGGAGGTCGAATTGCGCGTGGTCTGCGCGCGCGAGGGCAGCGCCAACAGCACGGTCGCCTTCGCCAGCGCGCTGCAGGACCGCTACAGCCTGAAGAAGGTCAACAACTCGGCGAGCGTGGGCGTGGGCGCGCTGGGTTCCCTGTCGCTGCCGTTCTCGTCCAGCGACGATGCGCTGGTCAAGGTGGCCAGCGAGACGCTGACCGACGAACGTTTCTACGACCGCTTCTTTGCCTTGATCGACCGCTTTCTGGTGCCCGAATCGGTCGAGGTCACGCCGGTCGCGCCGCCCGAGCCGCCGAAGCCGAGCACCGACGCGCCGCTGCGGCCGGTGCCCCTGTCGCCTTCCCGAGGTTGAGAACTCAAAGCGCGACCGAGCGCGCCGCGTAGGCCGGCAGACCAGTCAATCCGCAGAGGCGCTGCAGCACGCCGTAGCCCTGCGCCAGCGCCGCGGAATAGGTGGCGAAGGCGCGGTCGGCGCGGTGCAGCGGCTCGAAATGGCCGTCGTGGCGCACGTCCTCGTGAATCACCCAGTAGTAGGAACCGTCAAAGGGTTGTTCCACCAGCAAGCCAATCTTTCGCACGTCCATCTCGGTACTCCGTTTTCAAAATGAGTACTAAAGAATGTAAGACTATGTGTCTATTTGGCGGAGGTGAAAAAGTCACGCTCCGGTGGCTTTTGCGCTCCCTCAGCGCACCAGTGTCGACTTGCCGAACAGGCTCTCGATCAGTTCCACCGCCACTTCCGCCGTGCGGTTGCGCACGTCCAGCGCCGGATTGAGTTCGACCACGTCGAGCGAACCCAGCCGGCCGGTGTCGGCGATCATCTCCATGCACAGCTGCATCTCGCGCCAGGTCGGCCCACCGCGCACGCCGGTGCCGACGCCCGGCGCGTAGTCGGGGTCCAGGCAGTCGAGGTCGAAGCTCACGTGCAGGTGCGTGTCTTCGTCGATGTCCTGCAGCGCCTCGGTCATGGTCGTGCGCATGCCGTGCTCGTCGATGTGGCGCATGTCGAACACGTGCAGCCCGAGCGCGCGGATCGCGGCCTTCTCGTCGGCATCGACGCTGCGGATGCCGAGGAAGCGGATCGCGTCGTGCTCGAGCGCTGCGGCCTCGCCGCTCCAGCCGGTCAGCGCCGCCGGCCCGTGGCCGAGCAGGCAGGAGACCGGCATGCCGTGGATGTTGCCGCTCGGGCTGGTGCGCTCGGTGTTGACGTCGGAGTGCGCGTCGAGCCACAGCACGCGCAGCTTCTTGCGGCGCTGGCGCGCATGCCAGGCGATGGCGCTGATCGAGCCGATCGCGAGGCAGTGGTCGCCGCCCATCAGCAGCGGCAGGTGGCCGGCACGCAGCGCCTCGTCGACGGCGGCGTAGACCGATCGATTCCAGGTCACCACCTCGTCGAGATGGCGCAGCCCGTTCGCCGGCTCGGTCCAGGGCGTGGCCGGCCCGGCCAGGTTGCCGCGGTCGACGATCGCGAAGCCGAGTCGCGCGAGGGTGCCGGCGATGTCGGCGACCCGCAACGCATCGGGCCCCATGCCGGCGCCGCGCACGCTGGCGCCGATGTCGGTGGGCGCGCCGATCAGCTGGATGGTGGGAGTGTTCATTGGAAAAAACCTCCGATGGGTATCAGGCGTAGGCCGGAGCCAGTCCGCGGCGCAGTCGGCTGCTCGCGCTGTCGACGATGAAAACCAGCACGAACATGGCGCCGATCACAGTCGACGCCTGTGCCTGCTGGAACAGCGAAAGATGAAAGTACAGCATCTGCCCGAGCCCGCCGGCGCCGACGAAGCCGAGCACCGCCGCCATGCGGATGTTCATCTCCCAACGGTACAGCGTATAGGCCAGCCATTGGGGCCAGACCAGCGGCAGGCTGCCGTAGGCGAAGGCCGCGACCGCGCCGCCGCCGGCATCGAGCAGCGCGCGCTCCGGCGCTTCGGGCACGTTCTCCAGCGTTTCGCTGAAGAGCCGGCCGAACACGCCGGTGGTATGCAAAGCGAGCGCCAGCACGCCCGCGAAGGGGCCGAGCCCGGCCGCGAGCACCATCAGCGCGGCCCACACCAGCTCGGGCACGCTGCGCAGGAAGTTCAGCACGAAGCGCGAGGCCTGGCGCAGCGCCAGCCCGAAGCGCCCCGAGGCGGGCAGCGCCAATGCGGCGCCGGCCAGCATCGCAAGCAGCGTTCCGAGCGCCGACATCGCGAGCGTCTGCAGCGCGCCCCAGGCCGTTTTGGCCAGGAAGGCGGGCGAGAGGTCGGGCGGGAAGAACTCGGCGATGAACTTCGCCATCGCCGCGATCGACTCGCGCGCGAACATGGCGCGGAAGTCGATGCCGAGGTAGATGAAGCTTGCGACCACCGCGATCGCCACCGCGGAAGTCGCCGCGATGCAGCCGAGGCAGGGCCCGGCGGCCCGCGCGCGCTCCGAGGCTGACGGCTGCATAGGCTTCACGCCAGCCACTTTCGCAGCGCCGCGCTGAGTGCATCTGCCATCAGCACCAGCAGCAGGAACACGATCAGGATGGTGCTGGCCTCGCCGCCGTTGAGCATCTTCATCGACTGGTCCATCAGCTGGCCGAGCCCGCCTGCGCCGACGAAGCCCATCACGACCGAGGCGCGCACCGCGCATTCCCAGCGGTAGACGGTGTAGGAGACCAGCTCCTGCGCGGCGCCCGGCAACAGGGCGTAGAACAGCGCGGCGACGCGCCCGCTGCCGGCCTCCAGCAGCGCCCGCGCGGGCCGCGTGTCGCCCGACTCGAGGATCTCCGCGTAGACCTTGCCGAGCATGCCGCCGTAGGTGATCGCCAGCGCGAGCACGCCGGCCGCCGGGCCGAGGCCGAGGGCGCGCACCAGTACCAGCGCCCAAACCACTTCGGGGATGGCGCGCAGCAGGGTGAGCACGCCGCGCGCTGCCGTGCGCACCGCCTGGCCGCGCCAGCGCCCCGGCCCGGGGCCGATGCGCGAGATCGACAGCGCCTGCGTCACCGCGAAGGCCAGCGGCACGGCGAGCACGAAGGCGAGCGCGACGCCGGCCGTGGCCATGGCGAGGGTTTCCAGCGTCGCGCGCGCCAGCAGGCCGAGGAAGTCGGCCGACAGCGCCGGTGGCAGGAAGCCGGCCAGGAAGCCGCCCATCACGCGCAGGCTGGCGGGGGCCAGCAACGCCTGCGGCTTGAACTCTGCGATCACCAGCATCGGCCACAACACCAGCAACCCGAGCAGCAGCGCGCCGAGGCGCCGGCGTGCGAGCGGATCGCGCATTGCGGGCGGGCTCGCGGCACTCATCGGCAGGCGGCCGGAAGCACGGGCTCGCGGCTGCCGCGTTCGATGTCGTTGAAGCCGCCCTGTGCCTGGGTCGGCAGCACGCCGCCTTCGGTGGCGTAGAGCTCCTGCAGCATCGCGCGGCTGACCGCCGCGGCCGGTGCGTCGAACACCACCACGCCGGCGCGCAAGCCGACGATGCGATCGAACCATTTCAAGGCCAGGTCCACCGCATGCAGCGAGGCCACCAGCGTCGCGCCGGTGGCTTCGCTCTGCGCGATCAGTTCGCCGACCGCCATGTCGGCCAGCGCGGGGTCGAGCGCGGAGACCGGCTCGTCGGCGAGCATCAGTTCGGGCGCCTGGTAGAGCACGCGCGCCATGCCGACGCGCTGCAGCTGGCCGCCCGAAAGCCGGTCGCAGCGATCGAACAGCCGGTCGGCCAGGTCCAGCCGCGCGAGCGCGGCCTGCGCGCCGGCGATGTCGCTCGGCACCAGCAGCGAGACCAGCGCGCGAGCGCTCGACCAGGCGCCGAGCCGGCCCGCGAGCACTGCCGTGATGACGCGCAGGCGCGGCGGGATCGGCGGCGCCTGGTGGACGAGGCCGATGCGTGCGCGCAGCGCCTTCAGCGGCCGGGCCCCGAGCTGCCATGGCCGCGCGCCCAGGAGCTCGACGCGGCCCTCGCTCGCGCGCAGCGCGGTCGCCGCGATGCGCAGCAAGCTGGTCTTGCCCGCGCCCGATGGACCGATGACGGCCATGCGTGCGCCGCGTTCGACGGCCAGCGTCACGCCTTGCAGCGCGCGCTGGCCGTTGGGATGCACGAGGCCGACATCCTCGAGCGCCAGCGCGGCTTCGGCGTTCACCGGCTGCCCCAAGCCCTTACTTGATGAGGCCCGCGGACTTGGCAGCGGCTTCGATGCCGTCGTAGTTCGAGGCCTTGGTCGGGATGAACTTCGAGGCGCGCTGCAGCGCCAGGATCTCCTTGTGCTCCGGATTCGCCGCGTCGAGCTTGAGGAAGGCATCGGCGAGCTTCTTCGTCGTCGCGGCATCGAGGCCGGGCCGCACGGTCCAGTTGTAGTCGTAGTAGGGCGCCGTGGTCGCTAGCACGCGCACCTTGGCGGCGTTGGGGTTGGCCGATTCGATCAGCTTGTCCATCACCGAGGCGTTCAGCACGCCGGCTTCGGCCCGGCCCGCGGCCACGAAGGCCACGGTGGCATCGTGCGCGCCCGAGAACGCGACGGTCTTGAAGTCCTTGTCGGGATTGATGCCGGCCTGCAGCAGGAAGTAGCGCGGCATCAGGTGGCCCGAGGTCGAGGAGGGCGAACCGAAGGCGAAGGTGGCGCCCTTGAGATCGGCCAGCGTCTTGGCCTTGCTGTCGGTCGGCACGATGAACTTGCTGGTGAACTTCTCGTCCTCGGCGCGCTGCACGATCGGCACGGCCGCGCCGTTGGTGCGCAGCTTGGCCTGCACGAAGGTGAAGCCGCCGAGCCAGGCCAGGTCGATCTTGTTCGTCGCCAGGCCCTCGACCACCGCGGCGTAGTCGGTGACGGGCGTGAACTGCACGTCGAGGCCGGTCTCCTTCTTCAGGTAGTCGCCGAGCGGCTTGAACTTGCGCTGCAGCTCGGTGGGCGCCTCGTCGGGAATGGCCGACACGCGCAGTACGCCGCTCTGCGCATGGACTGGCGTGCCGGCGGCGAATGCGAGCAGGGAGAAGAGGGCGAGCTGGAGGAGTTGTCGTTTCATGGCGCGCTGCCGGTTGGAGGGAGGGCTGCAGTTTAAGGAGCGGCGGTCCGGAAGCCCGCGAAGACGTCGTCGCGATCGGGCTGGAAGAAGTTGCGGTAGCGGAGGTCGTGCAGCCGCGCATGGGTGGCGAAGGCCCCGCCGCGCAACTCGCGATGGTCGCCGAACCAGGGGGCGGAATAGTCGCGATAGGGCCCGGCCGCGAAACCCGCGTAGGGTTCGAAAGTGCTGGCCGTCCATTCCCATACGCTGTGTCCCCAGGCGAAGTCGGGCTGCGAGGCGGCCGCTTGTTCCCATTCGGCGGCCGTGGGCAGGCGGCGTCCGGCCCAGCACGCATAGGCTTCGGCCTCCCAGGCGTTGAGGTGGATCACGGGCTGGTCGGGGTCTAGCGGCAGCCAGCGGTCGAACCATCGCGTCTGCCATTGCGGCTGCCGGCGCCAGCGCGCGGGATGGCTGCGCGACTGCGCCGCGCGCCAACGGCCTGCATCGCCGGGCCAGAAGGCCGGATCGTCGTAGCCGCCGGCCTCGACGAAGCGCAGGTACTGGCCGGCCATGACCGGCGTGGCATCGATCTCGAAGGCGGCCAGGGGAACAGGATGCTCCGGCAGCTCGTTGTCGAAGGCGAAACCGCCGCGGGTTGCCGGCCAGCCGATGCGAACCTGCGCAGCGGGCACCGTGATCGCGGGCGCTGCGGCGAGGCGCGGCAGGGCCAGGCCTGCGGGTGCGCCGTAGCCCAGCGTCGCGCGCAGCCAGGCGAAGGCCTCGCCGTGCATGTCTTCGTGGAACAGCGCCAGGCGGTGGAAGTACAGGGCTTCGTCGCTGTCGTCCTGCTGCGCGAGCCCGGCGAGGCAGGCGTCGAGTTGCGCGTCGAGCCGCGCGCCGAGTTCGTCGCGCGAGGGCAGCGGCGCAGCCCAGCGCGCGATGTGGGAAAGGCGCGCCGAGTCGAACAGCGCATCGGGGCCCGCCAGTCGAGCGGGCTCGCTGGCCTGCACCCAGCCGTCGGTATCGACCGTGTGCGGGCCGCGCAGCACCCAGAATTCGGCGAACCATGCGAGGTGCGCCAGCTCCCATGCGACGAGGTTTACGCCGGGTTGCTGAGGCACGCGCCATTGCGCATCGCTCAGGTCGAAGGTCCAGGCGCGCGTGCGCGCGCGGCTCTCGCGCAGCGCGGCCGCGAGCGCTTCGCCGGCGAGGGTTCGCGCCTCAGCCATGGTCACGCAGGACGCGCCGCCCTGCCAGAATGGCCCGGTGCTCAAACCCCGAGTCCTGATCGTTACGCCGGCACTGGCGGACGCCAACAACGGCAACTGGCGCACCGCCTCGCGCTGGGCGCAGTTCCTGTCGGGGGTGGCCGAGGTCGAGATTGCACGCACGTGGGACGGCGGGCATTGCGACGCGATGATCGCGCTGCATGCGCGCCGTTCCGCCGATTCGATCGCACGCCTGCGGGCCGCGCGACCGGACTGCCCGATCGCGCTGGTCCTGACCGGCACCGATGTGTACCGCGACATCGACGAGAGCAAGGCAGCGCAGCATTCGCTCCAGTGTGCCAGCCAACTCGTGGTGTTGCAGCCCGATGCGCTCGATCGCCTTGGTGCCGGCGAACGCACCAAGGCCCGCGTGATCCTGCAATCGGCCAGCCGCATGCGCCGCCGCGACGGCGCCCGCAGCCTCGACCTGGTGGCGATCGGCCATCTGCGCGACGAGAAAGACCCGCTCACCCTGATGGCTGCGGCGCGCCGACTGCCTCCGGAGACGCCGATCCGCATCGCGCACATCGGCGACGCGCTGGCGCCGGAGCTGGGCGAAGCGGCGCGCCGCACCATGGCCGAGTGCCCGCACTACCGGTGGCTCGGCGGGCTGCCGCGCGAAGCCGCGCGGCGCTGGATCGCGCGCGCCGGCGCACTGGTGCACATGAGCCGCATCGAGGGCGGCGCGCAGGTGGTGATCGAGGCCGTGCGTTCCGGCGTGCCGGTGCTGGCGAGCCGCATCGGCGGCAATCTGGGATTGCTGGGCGAAGACTACGAGGGCTGCTTCGCCGCCGGCGACGATGCGGCCCTCGCCGCGCTGATGCAGCGCTTCGTGTCGGAACCCGCGTTCGCGGCACGCCTGGCGGCACAGTGCGCGCTGCACGAACCCGATTTCACCCCACAGGCCGAACGCCAAAGCGTGCGGCGCCTGCTGCGCGATCTGCTCGCGCGACCATAATCTTTGCGACCCACGAAAGCCCTCCATGAACGATCGCACCCTCTCTCCAGGCATCCGGCTCACCAGCTTCTCCCACGGCGGCGGCTGCGGCTGCAAGATCGCGCCGGGCGTGCTGTCGGAAATCCTGCGCAACAGCGGCGGGGGCCTGATTCCGCCCGAGCTCATGGTCGGCATCGAGACCGCCGACGATGCGGCGGTCTACCGGCTCAACGACGAGCAGGCGCTGATCGCCACCACCGATTTCTTCATGCCGATCGTCGACGACCCCTTCGACTTCGGCCGCATCGCGGCGACCAATGCGATCAGCGACGTGTACGCGATGGGCGGCACGCCGATCATGGCGCTCGCGCTGGTCGCGATGCCGGTCAACCAGCTGCCGGTGGAGGTGATCGGCGAGATCGTGCGCGGCGGCCAGGCGGTCTGCCGCGAAGCCGGCATCCCGATCGCGGGCGGCCACACCATCGACTCGGTCGAGCCGATCTACGGCCTGGTGGTGATGGGCCTGGTGCATCCGGACAAGGTCCGGCGCAACGCCGATGCCAAGGCCGGCGACCTGCTCGTGCTCGGCAAGCCGCTGGGTGTGGGCGTGCTCTCGGCCGCGTTGAAGAAAGAGAAGCTCGATGCCGAGGGCTATGCGCAGCTGATCGCCAACACCACGCGGCTCAACAAGCCCGGCATCGCGCTGGCCGCGCTCGAAGGCGTGCATGCGCTGACCGACGTGACCGGCTTCGGTCTGGCGGGCCACACGCTCGAGATGGCGCGCGGCGCCGGGCTCCGGGCGGTGATCGACTGGCCGCAGGTGCCGCTCTTGCCGCGTGTCGCCGAAATGGCGGCGCAGGGCTTCGTGACCGGCGCCTCGGGGCGCAACTGGGCCGGCTATGGCGCCGAGGTGCAGCTCGATGCGGCGCTGCCGCCGGTGGCGCAGGACCTGCTGAGCGATCCGCAGACTTCGGGCGGCCTGCTCGTGAGCTGCGCGCCCGACACCGTCGATGAGGTGCTGGCCTTGTTCCATGCGCAGGGCTTCGAAGCCGCGCGCGTGATCGGCCGCATGGAAGCCGGGCCGGCCGGCCTGCGCGTCAGCGCGTAGCCGCGGCAGCGGTCGCCGTCCTCTTGCGCGCCGGCGCCTTGCGGACCGCGGCCTTGGCGGGCGCGGCTTTCTTGCGGGCAGGTACCTTGAGCGGCTTCGCGGCGTTGGCCGCCGTGGCGGCCGCCAGATGCGGGGTCGCCTCGGCGGCCTCGAGCGACCTGATGCGCGCCAGGATCGCGTGGTGCTCTTCCAACAGGTAGTCCGCGATGTCCTCCACGTCCGGCACCGCGCGGCGGCAGGCGATCAGGCCGAAGTCCAGCATGCCGTTGTAGCTCTGCACCGTCATGTTGAGCGCCATGCCATGGCTCGGGATCGACACCGGGTAGTAGGTCAAGAGCTTGGCGCCCGCGAAGTAGAGCGCGGTCTGCGCGCCCGGCACGTTCGAGATCACCACGTTGGCCACCGGCGGCAGCCGGTCCGCCAGCCGGGAGCGGCCGTACATCGAGGCCAGGCCCGACATCAGCCAGGGCGCGCCGAAGGAAGGGAAGTCGGTCGGGATCGCGGCCTTGATGCTGCCCATCAGGTTCTTCGCGGCGGCCGAGGATTCGGAGATGACCTTGATGCGCTCGATCGGATCGGCGACGTCGGTCGCCAGCGTCATGACGGTCATCGAGACCTGGTTGTTCGACGAAGTGTCGCCCGGCGCGCGCAGCGTGACCGGGATGGCTGCGCTCATCGGCTTCTTCGGCAGCTTGCCGTGGTCCGACAGGTAGCGCCGCAGCGCGCCGGCGCAGATGGCCATCACCACGTCGTTGAGGCTGGCGCCGAGCTTCTTGCCGGCCTGCTTGACTTCGGCCAGTGGGATCGAGCGCACCGCATAGGAACGCTGGTTGGTGATTGCCACGTTGAGCGGCGTGCGCGGGCCGAGCACGTTGAGATTCTTCGGCAGCGCCCAGGCCTTGCTGCCCTCGCTGGTCGGCTGCGGGACGATGAGGCTGCGCACCGCGCGCGCCATGTCGGGCAGCGTCTTCACCAGCTTCACGTACTGCTGCAGCGTGTTGGTGAAGGCGGCGCCCGCCAGTTCGGCCACGCCGAGCTGGTAATTCCTGCGCCGCGCGATCTGCCGCGGCGCTTTGATGGGGTCGGGATGGGGCGTCAGATCCATGATCGCCTGCGCGAAGGCGGCGCCGGCCTGGCCGTCGATGCCGGCATGGTGCACTTTCGAGTACATCGCCATGCCGCCGCCCTGCAGGCCGTCGATCACGAAGAACTCCCACAGCGGCCGGCTGCGGTCCATCAGCGTCGAATGCAGGCGGCCCACGTACTGCTCCAGCTGCCGCATCGTGCCGGGTCGCGGCAGCGTGACGCGCCGCACGTGGTAGTCGAGATCGACATCGTCGTCTTCGACCCAGACGGGGTTGGAGAGCTCGAAGGGCATCAGCGCGAGCTTGCGCGTGAAGATCTCCGAGAGGTGCATGCGGCTCGCGATGTGCGCTTTCACGTCCTCGTAGAAATCGCCTTTGTAGCCGGCGGGCAGCTCGAGCAGGTGCAGGCCGCCGACGTGCATGGGCGTCTCCGGCGTCTCGGTGTGGAGGAAGGTTGCATCGAGGCCGCTCAGGTGTTTCATTCGGGTGTCCTGTGTCTTGCGCGTCAAAATGATCGGCAATGTGGCAGGCGCCGGATAGCGGGTAAGCCCCGAGGGCGTCTCGTCGTAGCATCGCGGGGGCCGAAGAAAATTGGGGCAGTTGGACTAACTATCGAACCGTTCTAGTTTTTCAGGCCTAGGCCTTTGCGAAGAAGATGAGCCTCATCAACTTCACCAGGAAACCACCATGTCCACGCAAAACATCTCCACGGCCGCCATCCATGTCGTCGGTCAGTACAACGAGGCCGGCAAGACGCTGGTCAGCGCCTACCGCACCGGCGCGCATCGGCTGCTGAACGGCGCCGCTTCGCGCTACAGCGCCTTCCTCGGCAAACGCCAACTGCCGCTCCTGAACGACGACATCAAGGCCCGCCTGATCGGCGCGCAAGACAAGATCAACGGCTTCCTGGCCAACCGCCTCGACATCGACACCGGCCGCGTGGTCTCGGTGATGGACCGTGTCGCCGCCGGTACCACGAGCGGCATCGAGTCGGTCGCCAAGGTCGCAGCGCGCGTCGAGTCGCCGCTCGGCAGCTCGGTGCTGAACACGCTGGGCAGCGTCCACATGCCGATCGCCAACGTTTCGGTGCAGATCGCCGACAAGATCGCCGCCGGTGCCAAGCAGATCGAAAGCCGCGTGGCCGGCGACACGAGCGCCGCCCAGGTCGTCAAGACCGTGAAGGCCAAGGCCAAGCCGGTGGTGCGACGCGCCGTGCGCAGCACCACGCGCAAGGCCTGATGGCCGTGGCGGCCGGCCGCCTTTCTTTCAACGTCCTCCGGAGCAACGATGGCGACTCGCCGCGATGAAACTGTCAGCGTGAAGAAGAAGGCGGCGGCCGCCAAGAAAGCGGCGCCGGCCAAGAAGTCGGCGCCGGCCAAGAAGTCGGCGCCGCGCAAGGCGGCTCCAGCCAAGAAAACGACAGCCGCCGCGCCTGCAAAGAAGGCCGGCGCGCAAGGCCTGCTGCGCGCAGGCCTGAAGGCCTTGGGCAACGTGCGCAACGACGTCGTCAAGCGCCAGACCAACGTCATCGAAAGCCTGCTCGGCATCGGGCAACCCAAGCCCGATGCCCCGGCGCGCGGCTTTCCGGGGCTCGACAGCTTCGGTATCCGCAAGTTCGAAGACGTGTTCGACCAGCGCGTCGCCACGGCGATGCAGCGACTGGGCATGCCCAGCGCACAGGAAATCCAGGAACTGCGCGAGCAGATGCGCCTCTTGCTCGAGCATCTCGAGCGCATCGAATCCGGCCGGCGCAAGCGCTGAGGCACAACGCTTCGAGCCCTTCAGCCCGTGGCCAGCTCCAACACGACGCGCGAACGCATCCTGCAGACCAGCCTGGCGCTGTTCAACGCGCAAGGGCTCGCGGCAGTGTCGACGCACAGGATCGCGGCCGAGCTCGAGATCAGCCCCGGCAACCTCCACTACCACTTCAAGGCCAAGCAGCTGATCGTCGATCGGCTGTTCCGGCGCTTCGAGGACCGGCTCGAACTGCTCAACGCCTCGTCGGATACCGTGCGCGCGATCGACGACCTCTGGCTCGCGCTGCACCTGCGCTTCGAGGCCATCGACGCCTACCGCTTCGTCTACCGCGACATGGCCTACCTCTCCGGCGAGTACCCCGAACTCGGGCAGCGGGCGCAGGGGCTGACGGCGCAGAACCTGCTGGCGGCGCAATCCTTGTGCGAAACGCTGGTGGCCGCCGGTGTCATCGATGCGACAGCCGAGGAGGCGCAGATGCTCGCGCTGCAGATGGTGTTCACCACCACCTGCTGGCTTTCCTTCGAGCGGCTGGTGCCGGGCCGCGACGCCCTGCAGCAGGCCGATCCGGGGCTGGCGGCCTTCTACACGCTGACGTTGGTTTCCCCCTACGTTTCCCGCGAATCGAGGGCTTACCTTGATTACCTCCGGGGCAAATACCTCCGATAAATGAGCTTGCCGTCCGACTGGTATTCGGCCTGCGCGACCGCACATTCACCCAGAACGACAAAGGAGAACTTCATGATGGCAGCCACCCACAACCCGATCCCGCCGCCCTCGCGCCTGCTGCTTCTTGCTGAGGCGCGCGCGCTCTGGGAGGCCGGCGCTGCCGTCGCCCTCTGGCCGCTGCTGCAACTGACGCCGCGCGGCGACGGTCATCCGGTGCTGGTGCTGCCCGGCCTGGTGGCGAGCGACATGTCCACCAAGCTGCTGCGGCACTACCTGCGAAGCCGCGGCTACGACGCCCACGGCTGGGGCCTGGGGCGCAACCTCGGCCCGCGCGAGGGCATCGAGGACGGCATGATCGAAAAGCTCGAATCGCTGCATGCCGAAACCGGCCGCAAGGTCAGCCTGATCGGCTGGAGCCTGGGCGGCGTCTATGCGCGCCTGCTCGCGTCGACCCGGCCGGACCTGGTGCGCAGCGTGGTCACGCTGGGGAGCCCCTTCACGGGCAGCGCACGTGCAACGAATGCATGGCGCGTCTACGAAGGCGTGAGTGGCCAGAGCTCGGAAGACCCGCGGCGCATGAAGCAGGTGCGGCCGACGCCCAAGGTGCCCACCACCTCGATCTTCAGCCGCAGCGACGGCGTGGTCGCGTGGCAATGCAGCGTGGAAGAGACCGGGCCGAGCTCGGAGAACATCGAAGTGGTGGCCAGCCACCTGGGGCTGGGTGCGCATCCGGCGGTGCTCTATGCGCTGGCGGATCGGCTGGCGCAGCCGGAGGGGGCGTGGAAGCCTTTCAATCGAGGCGCGCTCGGGCCGCTGGTGTTTCCTGATCCGGCGCGGCCGGAGTAGGCGCGCGGCGGTTGTGGCAAGCTACGCTTCATCGAGCAATTCCACCAGGAGATCAGCGTGAATACCGACCTGGAAGCCCTTGAAGCCGAGGTACTGAAGCTTGATCCTTCCGATCGGTCACATCTTCTCGAGCGGCTCATCGCGAGTCTTGATCCGGATCCTGAAGTCGAAGAGGCTTGGGAACGCGAGGCGAACAGAAGGGAAGCTGAACTGAGTTCCGGCGCTGTCGCGGCCGTGCCTGGGCACGAGGCCATGGGTCAGCTGCGCTCCAACCTTTCGCGGTGACCTGGTCTCTGCATCCAGGCGCCGTGCAGGATCTCGCGGGCATTCTGGATTTTTACTCCGAGCGCGCGGGTTCGTGGCGCGCTTCCTCGCCGAGTTCGAGCGTGTTGCCGAATTGTTGGTGGAGCATCCGCGCTTCGGCACGCCGACCGCGAGCGGGCGCAGGGCCTTTCCCCTTGCGAATATTTCCCTACACGGTCGTGTATCGTCAGCTCGATTCCGATATTCGCATCCTCATCGTCCGCCATCAGCACCGAAAGCCCAACTACGGTGGAGCGAGACGATAGTCCGTGCGTTCGGACATCATTTTGGGACGAACCACGATGGAGGTGGGCCATGATCTTCGATCACATCGGCTTCAATGTGAGCGATTTGCAGGCCAGCAAGGCCTTCTATGTCCGGGCGCTGGCGCCGCTCGGCATCGGTGTCGCGATGGACGGTGAAGGCTGGGTCATGCTCGGCCGCCCCGGCAGACCCCAGTTCTGGATCGGCTCGTTCGGCAGCAGCCCGGGTCCCATTCACATCGCGTTCGCGGCCGAGAACCGCGAGCAGGTCCGTCGGTTCTACGACGCAGCGCTCGCCGCAGGGGGCAAGGACAACGGCCCGCCGGGGCTGCGCGAGCACTATCACGCCAACTACTACGGCGCCTTCGTCATCGGTCCCGACGGGCACAACGTCGAGGCCGTGTGCCACGCGCCGGAGGCTTGAGCTTCCGCACAGCATGGCGACGACCCGGACGACGCCGAAGAACATCGACGCGTACATCGCGGCCTTTTCGCCCGAGGTGCAGGCGATCCTCGAAGAGATACGAACGACGATCAGGAAGGCCGCACCCGACGCCGAGGAGACGATCAGCTACCAGATCCCCGCTTTCACGCTGGGCGGTGTTCTGGCGTACTTCGCGGCCTTCAAGAAGCACATCGGCTTCTATCCGCCGGTGCGGGGCGACGCGCGGCTGGAGAAGGCCGTGTCCGTCTACGCGGGGGAGAAGGGCAACCTGCGATTCCCGCTCGACCAGCCGATGCCGTACGGGCTGATCGAGCGGATCGTGAAACTCAGGGTCAAGCAGAACCTGGCCAACGCAAGCGCGAAGGTGGGGAAGCGGCGAAGCTGATCATCGCGACTTCAGTTCCCCGCCCACACATCCAGCACATAGCGCTTCTCGGCAATCATCCTGTCCAGCCAGGCGTTGCCGTCCTGCCCATGCTCGCGCGCGATGTCCGACAACGCGCGCCGCACGTCGGGCTCCATGCGCGAGCCGTCGCCGCAGACGTAGACGATCGCGCCCTGTTCCAGCAGCCGCCAGACCTCGGCCGACTGCTCGCGGATGCGGTCCTGCACATAGACCTTGCGGTCGCCCGCGCGCGAGAACGCGGTGTGGAGCTGCACCACGCCGCGCTCGGCCCAGCTCTTGAGCTCGTCGGCATAGATGAAGTCCTGATCGGGATGCCGGCAGCCGAAGAAGAGCATGGCCTTGCCTGGCGTCGCGCCCTTGGCGATCTGCGCCTCGCGTTCCTGCAGGAAGCCGCGAAAGGGCGCGAGGCCGGTGCCCGGCCCGACCATGATCATCGGACGCTGCGGGTCGTCGGGCAGGCGGAAGCCCTCGGCCGTGGTTTCGCGCACCACGCCATGCACCATTTCGCCGGCCTCGGTGCGCGAGAGATAGTTGGAGCACACGCCTTCGAACTGGCCGAAACCGGAGCGCGCAGGGCCCGCCACCACGCCCACCGTGACACTGCAGCGCCCGCTGTCGACCGAGGGCGATGAGGAGATCGAGTAGTAGCGCAGCGAGAGCGGCGACAGCATTTCCAGAAACACGGCGAACGGCACTTGGCAGGCCGGAAACTCTTCCAGCAGGTCGAGCACCGACTTGCGCTTTTGCAGCACCTCGCTCTTGTAGAGCGCCGCGGAGGCCTCGTCGGCGCCCGACAGCGCCGCCAGCTTCGGCTTCGTGAAGGGGCATTCGGTGTGCGCCGCGAGTTGGGCGATCTGCTTGCGCGTGACTACGTCCTGGAGCTCGACGTAGTCGCCCAGCAGGCGGTCGACCGCGATCACCTGGTCCACCGGCAGCGCGGCCTTTCGCCCGGGTTGCGCCTGCAGGCGCACATGCGCCTTGCGGTCGAAGCCGAAGCGCGCCATCGCGCGCTCCACCTGCGCCGGGCCGTTGCGCGGCACCACGCTCAGGTGGTCGCCGGGCCGGTAGCTCACGCCCTCGGGCAGCTGCAGTTCGACGTGCCGTGTCGAGCGTCCTTCGACATCGCTGCTGCCGGCGCTTTGCAACTCACGGTTTTCGATCACGCGCATGCCCACGGCGCCCAGAGCGTCGACCAGCGCGTTCTTCTGCGGCGGCGGCAGTTCCTCGAGCGTGTAGAGCGGCTCGCTCTGCGCCGGCGTGTAGTCGCCCTGCTTGAGGTCGAAGGCCGCGACGAGCTGCGGCCACAGCGCATCGCTCCAGTCCTGGAAAGCGCCGTCCATGTCCTCGCGCGCATCGCCTTCGCCGCGTGCGTGGACGCGCGTCGCGCCGAGCGCGGCGAGCCGCTCGTCGATGCGCCGAGGCACGGCCTGGTAGGTCGAGGCCCAGTCGGTGTTGCCGCAGCCGAACACGCTGAAGCGCACGCCGTTGAGCGAGTCGTCGGCCTTGTCGAGCCAGCGATGGAACTCGGCCGCGTTGTCGGGCGCCACGCCGTTGTAGGAGGCGCAGACGACGGCGACGGCGCCGTTCGCGGGCAGCCGCTCCGCATAGTCGTCGAGCGAGGCGAGCTGGGTCGAGAAGCCGCGCATCTCGCCGGCCTCGGCCAGCTGGCGCGCCAAGTCCTCGGCGGTGCCGAGGTTGGAGCCCTGAAGGACCAGCAGCGATGTGCCGTGGCGCGCGGCCTGCGGCTTCGCGGCGGCAGGGCGCTCGACCGCGGCCTGCACCGACTGCGAGGAGGCCTCGCCGCGCGGCCGTGTGGCCGGATCGCGCAGCAGCGCCTTGATCTTGAAGCCCTCCGGCTTGATCGTGAGCGCCTCCTTGATCTTGAGCTTGTAGCCCGTGTGATCGACCAGCGTGAAGCGCTGCAGGATCATGCCCAGCGTGAGCACCGCCTCCTGCAGCGCGAACTGCCGCCCGATGCAGGCGCGCTGCCCGTTGCCGAAGGGCTTGAAGGCATTGACGGGCCGCTCGCGCTCGGCGTCGCGACTGAAGTGGTCGGGGTTGAACCGTTCCGCATCCTCGCCCCACACCGTCTTGTCGCGGTGCAGCGCGAGCGCATGCATGATGACCATGTTGCGCTTCTTGATCGTGTACTGGCCGCCGATGGTCGTGTCTTCCTTCGCCGCCATCGCGATCGCCGGCGCGGTCGGGAACATGCGCAGCGATTCCTTGAGCACCTGCAGCACGTAGACCAGGCGGTTCACCTGCGCGTAGCTGGGCTTCACCGAGAGGTCGGACCCGAACACGTTGTCGACCTCGGCCTGGGCCTTGGCCATCGCCTCGGGGTTGTTCAGCAGGAAGTAGATCGCGAAGGACAGCAGGCCGCTGGTGGTCTCATGGCCGGCGATCAGGAACTCGATGCATTCGTCGCGGATCTGCCGGTCGTCCAGCCGCTCACCGGTCTTCTTGTCGACCCCGGCAATCATGTAGCTCAGCAGGTCGGGTTTGGTCGCGATGTCGGCGCCGCTCGCTCGCCGCTCCTGGATGATGTCTTCCACCATCTTGTGCATGAAGCGGATGTCCTTGCGCTGCTGCGCCAGCTCCTTCTTGAGCATCAGCTCCTCGAGCGGGATGCCGCGCCGGTTCTGCACCGTCTCGAGCGTGCGCACCATCGCGTCGACGAAAGGGTGGAAGCCCTCGCGGTAGAAGGAATTGAAGCGGTAGCCGAAGCCGCACAGGCCGATGGTGTCGAGCGTGAGCGCGGTCATGTCGCGCACCACGTCCACCTCTTCGTCGAAGTTGAGCCGCTCCCACTTGGTGACGAGCTGCTCGGCGATGTCCAACATCATCGGGTGGTAGGCCTGCATCGCGCGCTGGCTGAAGTTGGCCAAGAGGATGTTGTGCGGCTTCGACCAGGTCGCCTCGTGCGTGTCGGAGGTGAAGAGGCCGTGCGAGAGCGCGCGCAGCCGGCGCAGCGTGCCCTTGGTGCTCTTGTCGAAGCGCTTCTCGTCGCACAGCTCGTCGACCAGCGCGGCCGAGGACACCACGATCACCGGCATGCCCGGCATGTCGAGCCAGTAGATGGCGCCGAGCTCCTGCGCGATCTTCCACATGTCGAGCACCGGCGAGTCGGAGCCGATCGACAGGATGTTGCCGACGAAGGGTTTCTTCGCCGGATGCGGGATCGGGTAGAGCGCGTTCTTGCCTGCCATGGTGTTCTGATGCCTCCGGTCAGCCCGTTGCGTGCGACATCGCAGTATCTCGATGCCGCTGCGCGCGGCAGGCAGGGCTATCCCTTAGCGCGAGGGCATCAGAAGGCAGGTCGGACCATCTTGCATTCCGTGCCTTGCGCCAGCTCGTTGCCGGTGTAGACCGCGTCGGTGCGAAAACCATAGTTCGTGCCTTCCCAGCCCACCTTGACCGTCTTGCCGTCCACCGGTGCGATGGTGTTGACGACCTGGGGCAGCAGCAACTGGTGGTCCTCGGCGCGCATGCGCACGGGGCCGACCACCGAGTCGAAGCTCAGGTCTTCGAGGGCGCGCGCGACCTTCACGGTATCGGTGCTGCCGGCCTTGTTGATCGCGGCCGCCAGCAGGCGCGGCGTGAACTCGATGCGCGGCGCGAGGAAGTCCTTGCCTGTCTTGGCCCTGTAGGCCTTGGCGAGCGCATCGGCCTTGGGCGTGTCGGCCTCGCCCGGATGCCATTCGGCCACCCAGGTCAGCTGGCCCAGCTTGGCCTGCGACACCGCGAGCACGGTGCCCGGCACGGAGCCGGCGCTGTGATTGAAGTAGCGCAGGTTGTAGCCGGCGTCGCCCGCGGCCTTGAGCAAGAGCGTCATGTCCTGGCCCCAGTTGCCGCTGATCACCGTGTCGGCGCCGGCCTGCCGCACGTTCGCGAGGTAGGGCGAGAAGTCCTTCACGCGCCCGATGGGATGCAGCGCCTCGCCGACGAACTGGACGTCGGGCCGCGCCAGGCCCACCAGCTGGCGGCCGTAGCTGGCCCATTGCTTGCCGTGCGCATAGTCCTGGTTGAGCAGGTAGACCTTCTTGATGTCCGGCGTCTTCTTGATGTAGTTGGCCAGCGCCTTCATCTTCATTGCGGTGTTGGCCTCGGTCTGGAAGTGCCAGAAGCTGCAGCCCTTGCCGGTCATCTCAGGATCGATCGAGGAATGGTTGAGCACCAGCAGTTCCTTGCCCGGGTTGCGCTGATTCCAGCGGTTCACCGACTGCACCAGCGCCGTCACCACCGAAGAGCCCGAGCCGCCCGTGATGATGACCTGCGCGCCCTGGTCGATGGCGGCCTGCAGCGCGCTCTGGCTCTCCTGCGCGGAGAGCTTGCTGTCGAACTGCAGCAGCTGCAGCTTCGTACCGCCGAGCACGCCGCCCTTGGCATTGAGGTCTTCGACCGCGTACTGGATGTGCGTGAGCATCAGCTCGCCGACGTTCGCGAAGGGGCCCGAGAGCGGGTCGATGTAGGCGATCTTGTAGGTCTGCTGGGCCGATGCGAGGCCCGATGCGGCCAGCATTGCCAACGCGAGGGGCGCGAGGCGAAGGGAAATCATGCGTTGTCTCCTTGGGGTCGTCGGTGAGGATCAGGTCGTTGTGCGCAGGCCCAGCACGCGCCATGCAAGCTTCGACAACTGGGCGATCACCTCGTCGGGGGAAAGACGGCCGTCGGGCCGGTACCAGCTGTAGAGAAAGCCCGGCAGGCTGAGCGCGGCGAATGCCGTGATCCGGGTGTCCTGGAAGTCCAGGTCGCCGTCGCTGCGGGCTTCCTCGAGCAGCGGAAAGAGCCGGTCGTAGAAGTGGTGCGCGAGCTTTTTCTGCGCGGCGATGTACTCGGGGCGGTAGACCTGCGGTTCGCGATAAGGGAAGAAGGCGCAGGGATGGTGCGTGACGGTGGCGCGGATCAGCCGCTCGATCCCTTCCTTGACCTTCTCGACCGCAGGGCGCTCGTCGCCGTCGGCGAAGTCCAGCGAGGTGAAGCAGTCGACCGTGGGGCGCCACGAGAGCGTCTCGAAGATCTCCTGCTTGTCGCGGAAGTAGTAGTAGACGAAGGGCTTGGTCACGCCGAGCGCGCGCACGATCTGCGCCATCGTGGTGTTCGCGTAGCCCTGCCGCGCGAAGAGGTCGGTCGCGGCCTGGAGGATCCGCTCGCGCTGCGCGTCGGTCGATTGCGTCGCGGCGCGCTGGCGACCGGTGCCCTGCGGCAGGTGGGGTTTGTGCGGTGTCGCCGAAGTTATACCCATGGGTAGGATTGTTGGAGCACCATGCGGCGATGGCAAGCGGCCAGCCCTATCGATAACCCTGTGAGACTGACGCCATGGAGACAACCGCGCTTCCCGACCGCCCGCAGCAGCCCCTGCACGAGTACCTGCGCAACCATGCGCGCGAGCGTGGGAATCACGCAGCCTGCATCTGGTACGGGCGCACGATGAGCTACGCCGAGCTCGATGCCGCGAGCGATGCCTTCGCGGCGCGGCTGCAGGCCATCGGCGTGAAGAAGGGCGATCCGGTGGTGCTCTTCCTCAACAACTGCCCGCAGTACCTGGCGGCGCACTTCGGCATCCAGAAGATCGGCGCCATCGTGTGTCCGAGCGGGCCGCTCAACAAGGAGCATGAGCTGGCCTACCAGGTCAATGACCTGAAGGCGCGCGTGATCGTCGCGGCTTCGTCGCTCTTGCCGGTGGTCGACAAGGTGAAGCCGGCGAGTGCGCTGGAACATGTGTTCGTGGTGCACTACGCCGACCTGCTGCCGGATGACCCGACGCTCGACCTCCCGGCTGACCTCGCTGCGACGCAGCGCGAGCCGCGCAACGTGCCGGCGGGCTGCGAAGATTTCCTCGCCGTGATGCAAAGCGGTGCGCGCCCCTCGCCGGTCGCGCTGTCGATGGACGACATTGCGCTCATGACCTACACCTCCGGCACCACCGGCCTGCCCAAGGGCGCGATGCTGAGCTACGGCAATGCGCTCTTCAAGACGCGCGCCGCCGCCGACTGCAACGGCGTTGCCGCGAGCGACGTGCTGCTGTCGATCGCGCCGCTCTATCACATCGCCGGCATGCTGATGGGGGTCGACGTGCCGGTGCTCACCGGCGCCACCTCGGTGCTGCTGCACCGCTTCGAGCCGCGCGCTGTGCTGCAGGCCATCGAACGCTACAAGGTCAACTGGTGGTACAGCATCGCGCCGATGAACGTGGCCTGCATGCAGGTGGAAGGCATCACGCGCTTCGATCTGGCTAGCCTGCGCATGAACCCGGTCACGAGCTTCGGCATCACCTTCACCGAGCCGCTGGCTGCGCAATGGCGCGGCTTCGCGAAGAATTGCACCTCCTTCGAAGCCGCCTACGGCCTCTCCGAAACCCACACCTGCGACACCTACACGCCGCACCACGCGCCGCGCTGGGGCACGCAGGGCGTCGCGGTGCCGGGCGTCACGATCCGCATCGTCGATGCCGACACCGGCGAAGACAAGGCGGTGGGCGAGGTCGGCGAGATCGTGCTCACGAGCCCGGGCACCTTCAAGGGCTACTGGAACAAGCCCGAGGCCACGGCCGCGACCTTGCGCAAGGGCTGGGTGCACACCGGCGACATGGGCAAGCTCGATGCCGACGGCTATCTCACGTTCATCGGCCGCTTCAAGGAGATGATCAAGGTCTCGGGCTACAGCGTGTTTCCGGAAGAGGTCGAGACCATTCTCATCAAGCATCCGGCGGTGGCGCTGGCCGCGGTCGTCGCGCAACCCGATGCGGAGAAGGGCGAGGTGGTCAAGGCCTTCGTCGTGAAGAAGCCGGGCTTGGAGCTCGACGCCGATGCGCTGATCGCCTGGTCGCGCGAGAACATGGCCAGCTACAAGGCGCCGCGCGCGGTGCGCTTCATCGATGCCTTGCCCACCACGGGTGCCGGCAAGGTGCTGCGCCGGCTGCTGAAAGACCAACCCTGATGTTCCGAAGAATTCTGATTGCCAATCGCGGCGAGATCGCGGTGCGCCTGATGCGCGCGCTGCGCGACCTGGGTATCGAAAGCGTTGCCGTCCATGCGAAAGACGATGCGAATGCGCTGCATGTTCAACTGGCGGACACGGCCATCGCGCTCGGCACCACGGGCCCCTCGGCCTATCTGGACATTGCGGCGCTGATCGCAATCGCGCGCGAGCAGGGCTGCGATGCGGTCCATCCCGGCTACGGCTTCCTCAGCGAGCGCTCGGACTTCGCGCAGGCTTGCGCGGAGGCCGGGCTGCGCTTCATCGGCCCGACGCCAGAGCAGCTTGCCCTCTTCGGCGACAAGGCACGTGCGCGTGCTTTGGCGGAGCAGTGCGATGTGCCTGTGATGCCGGGCAGCGCCGGCGCGGTGACGCTGGCCGAAGCGCAGGCCTTCTTTGCCGCGCAGCAGGCAGAGGGTGCCGGCGTCATGGTGAAGGCCATCGGCGGTGGTGGCGGTCGCGGCATGCGGGCCGTGCTGAACGCGGCGGATCTGCCGGGAGCGCATGCACGCTGCGTGTCCGAAGCGAAGGCGGCCTTCGGCGTCGAGGGCGTTTATGTCGAGCGGCTGATGCGCAATGCGCGCCACATCGAGGTGCAGGTATTGGGCGACGGCAGCGCGGTCGCCAGCCTGGGCGAACGTGAGTGCACCTTGCAGCGGCGCTTCCAGAAGCTGGTCGAGATCGCGCCGAGCCCTTCGCTCTCGTCCGCGCTGCGCGAGCGCATCACGCAGGCGGCGCTGCGCATGGCGCAGGCCGTGGACTACGAGGGGCTGGGCACCTTCGAATTCCTGGTCGACGAGCAGTCGAAGAATCTTCCTTTCGTCTTCATCGAAGCCAATCCGAGGTTGCAGGTCGAGCACACGGTGACCGAGGCCGTCACCGGGCTCGACCTGGTTCAGTTGCAGATCGCGGTCGCGTCCGGGCAGCCGTTGGCCGCGCTCGGCATCGATGCGAATCGAAGCGCGGCGCAGCGCGGCTTCGCGGTGCAATGGCGCATCAATGCCGAAACGCTCGACGTAGAGAGCAACGCCAGGCCGTCCGGCGGGATCCTGTCGCGCTTCGACCTGCCGGCCGGTCCCGGCGTGCGTGTCGACACGCACGGCTACGCGGGCCTCGCGCCTTCGCCCCACTACGACACGCTGCTCGCCAAGCTGATCGTGCATTCGTCCTCGCCGAGCTTCGCCGACGCGCTGCGGCGCTCGCTGCGCGCGCTCGGGGAATGCGCCATCGAGGGCATGACGACCAACCTGGCGCTGCTGCGCGCGATCGGAGCGCGGCCCGAGTTCGCGACGCAGAAGGTGCACACGCGCTTCGTCGAAGAGCATCTGGCGGATCTGCTCGCCGCGGCCGTGCACATCGATGCGGCGAAGTCGGCAGGGCCCGTTGCTGGCACGAACGACGTGGCCGTGCCGCAGGAGGATGAGGAAAACGACCTCGTGATCAAGGCCCCGATGCCCGCGCGGCTGGTGCAGTTCGAGGTCGAGGTCGGCGACGTCCTGCCGGCCGGCGCACAGCTCGGCGTGCTCGAGGCGATGAAGATGGAGCATCTGCTGCACGCGCCCGCGGCCGGCCGCGTGCTTGCGCTGCTGGCCGTGCCCGGCGACTACCTGGTCGAGGGCCAGTCGCTGGTGCGGCTCGAAGCGGTGGATGCGCAGGCCGTGGAGGCCGAGGCGCGCGCCGAGCACGATCTCGATGCCATCCGGCCCGACCTGCAGAAGGTGATCGACCGCCATGCGCCCACGCTCGACGCCAACCGCGCCGCCGCGGTCGCGAAGCGCCACGCGCAGGGTGGCCGCACCGCGCGCGCCAACATCGCGGACCTGTGCGAGCTGGCCGAGGACCCCGGCAACTTCACCGAATACGGCGCGCTCGCCATCGCCGCACAGACGCGCCGCCGCACGCTCGAAGACCTGATCGCCAACACGCCGGCCGACGGCATGGTGACCGGCATCGGCAGCATCAACGCGAAGCAGTTCGGCCCCGAGAGGTCGCGCTGCGTGGTCATGGCCTACGACTACACGGTGCTGGCCGGCACGCAGGGCATGCGCAACCACCACAAGACCGACCGCATGCTGGGCATTGCGCACCAGCTGAAGCTGCCGGTGGTGCTGTTCGCCGAAGGCGGCGGCGGGCGGCCGGGCGATACCGACATGCCCATCGTCGCCGGCCTCAACAACCACACGTTCAGCCAGTTCGCGGCGCTGTCGGGCAAGGTGCCGGTGGTGGGCATCGTGCACGGCCGCTGCTTCGCGGGCAACGCGGCGCTGGTCGGCTGCGCCGACGTGATCATCGCCACCGAGGCCAGCAACATCGGCATGAGCGGACCCGCGATGATCGAAGGCGGTGGCCTCGGCACCTTCGCGCCCGAACAGATCGGGCCCAGCAGCGTGCAGTCGCGCAACGGCGTGATCGACATCCTGGTGAAGGACGAAGCGCATGCGGTCGCCGCGGCGAAGCAATACATCTCCTACTTCCAGGGGCCGACGAGCGACTGGCAGTGCGCCGATCCGCGTGCGCTGCGCCATGCGGTGCCCGAGAACCGGTTGCGCGTGTACGACGTGCGCGCCGCGATGCGCGGCGTGGCCGACAGCGGCTCGCTGCTGGAGCTGCGCGCCGGTTTCGGCGCCGGCATCGTGACGGCGCTGGCGCGCATCGAGGGCAAGCCCGTGGGCCTGCTCGCGAACAACCCGCACCATCTCGGCGGCGCGATCGACGTCGAAGCGGCCGACAAGGCCGCGCGCTTCATGCAGCTGTGCAACGCGCATGGCCTGCCGCTGGTCGCGCTGTGCGACACGCCGGGCTTCATGGTCGGGCCCGAGATCGAAGCCGAGGCGCAAGTGCGCCACGTGTGCCGGATGTTCATGGTGGCCTCGCACCTGCGCGTGCCCTATTTCGCCGTGGTGCTGCGCAAGGGCTATGGATTGGGCGCGCAGGCGATGACGGCCGGGGGCTTCGATGCGCCGGTCTTCACCGTGGCCTGGCCCACGGGCGAATTCGGCGCCATGGGGCTCGAGGGCGCGGTGCGGCTTGGTTTCCGCAAGGAACTCGAGGCCGCGGCCGAGGGCGTGGAACGCGATGCCTTGTTCAAGAAGCTGGTGGCCCAGCAGTATGCGAACGGCGAAGCGATCCACATGGCGCAGACGCTGGAGATCGATGCGGTGATCGACCCCGCCGACACGCGCGCCTGGCTGGTGCGCGGGCTGGCATCGTCCGCTGCTGCACAGCACTCGGTCGCGCCCTACGTCGATACCTGGTGAGGCGCGCAAGGCCCTGAGTTACACGGGGGCCGCGAAGGCTCCGTAAACTGGGGTGCTTTTGCGCATGAACCTGGTTTCACGATTCGTCGCCTGCACCGCGCTGCTGCTGAGCCTTCTGCCCGTCGCGTTGCCGGCCCAGCCGCGGGCAGTGCCCGCCATTCGCTGGGTCGCCAGCTGGGCCGCCGCGCCGCAGGACTACCTGAAGGCGCCCGCGCTCCCCGGCATCCAGACTTCGCCGGCGGGTGCGCCGCCCCCTGTCATCGACGGCCAGACCCTGCGCCTGCGCGTGTTGCCGACGCTGGGCGGCGAGCGTGTGCGTGTTCGCTTTTCCAACCTGTTCGGCAAAGAGCCCTTGCGCATCGTCGGCGCCAGCGTGGCGCGCAGCACCGGCCCCGATGCGGTGTCGCCGGCGACGCTGCAAGACCTGCGTTTCGGTGGCCTGGCGAGCGCGACGATCGCTCCGGGCGAGGAGCTCTGGAGCGATGGCGCACGGCTCGGTGTCGAGCCCGGGCAGGCCGTGGCGGTGAGCTTTCAGGTCGAGGCGCGCACGTCCTTCGCGACCGTGCATCATCTTGGAAGCACATCGATGGTGCCGGGGCCTGCGCTCATGCAGCCGAAGTGGCGCAATGCAACGCCGTCGTCATGGAACCACATCGTGACCGGCCTCGACGTCGCCAGCCCGGCCGCGCCGCGCGTGGTGGTCGCATTCGGCGACTCCATCACCCAAGGCCTGGGTGCCGGCGAGGGGCAGGCGCTGCCCTCGCGCTATCCGGACCGACTCGCGACGCGCATGCGCGAGCAGCCCGGCAGTGCCGGGTCCGTGGCGGTGATCAATGCCGGCATCGCCGGCAACCGCTTGCTCACCGATGGCGTCGGCCCGCGGGGCATCGAGCGCTTCCGGCGCGACGTGCTGGCGCAAAGCGGCGTCACGCATGCGGTGATCCTGATCGGCATCAATGACATCGGCCTCAGATTGCCCATCGCGGTACAGGGGCTCGCGCCGGTGTTCCATCCGCCCAGCGCCGAGCAGATCACGGCCGCTTTGCAGCAGCTGATCGAGGAGGCGCATGCCAAGGGCGTGAAGGTGCTGCTGGGCACCATCACGCCCTTCAAGGGCGCGGTCTCCTGGAGCGAGGAAAAGGAGATTCGCCGGCAGGCGGTGAACCGCTGGATCCGCGGCCGCCAGGACGTCGATGCGGTGGTGGATTTCGATCGGGCCTTGCGCAATCCGGCCGATCCGGCGGCGCTCGATCCGCTCCACGACGGGGGTGATCACTTGCATCCCGGCAACGCCGGCTATGCCGCGATGGCGGATGCCATCGACGTGCGCGAACTGCGGGAATAGCGCCTTCGGCAGGCAGCAAGAGGCGACACAGCTTTACACAAGATTTCGCGTGAGGCTTACACGGGCTTCACATCGGCCGGGGACGATGAAGGCTCCAACAACTCATGAGGAGCCCCCCCATGAAAAAACTTGCTGTCACCTTGGCCGTGGGCGCCGCGTCCCTTCTTTCGGTGGGCGCCGCCGTGACGATACCGACCACCGCGCAGGCCCAGCCCGCGGTCATCATCCAGACGCCGCCACCGCCGCCGCGCTCCGAACGCATGCCGCCGCCGCGCCGCGGCTATGTGTGGGCGCCCGGCCACTACGAGTGGCATGGTGGGCGCCATGTCTGGGTTCGCGGCGGATGGGTTCGCGCACGATCCGGCTATGCCTACCGTGCGCCGGAATGGCGTGAACGCGATGGCCGCTGGGAATACAACCGCGGCCGCTGGGACCGCGACCGCGACGGCGTGCCGAACCGCTACGACCGCGACCGCGACAACGACGGCGTGCCCAATCGCTACGACAGCCGGCCCAACAATCCGAACAGAAATTGAGTAGCCAGGAAGAACGCCCGCCTCGCCGGGCGTTTTTCTTTCTAGAGCATCCGGAACACCAGCGGCATCAGCAACGCAGCCAGCACCACCTGCATGCCCAGCGCCAAGCCTGCATACGCGCCCGCATCGGCATCCACGTGCAACGCACGCGCCGCGCCGATGCCATGGGCCGTGGTGCCGAGCGCAAAGCCGCGCGCCGCATAGCCGGTGGCATCGGTACCGATGCGCAGCGCGTCGAAGAGGTACTTCCCCGAGAGCGCGCCGATCATGCCGGTGAGCACCGCGAACACTGCAGACAGCGCCGGAATGCCGCCGATCTTTTCCGAGATGCCCATAGCCACCGGCGCCGTGACCGACTTGGGCGCGAGCGAGAGCACCACGTCGTGCGGCAGGCCCACCGCCCAGCCCAGCGCGACGGCCGATCCGCCCGCCGCCACGCCGCCTGCCAGCGCCGCGAGCAAGAGGCGGCCAAAGCGCGCGCGCAGTTCGGCGCGCCGCTGCCACAAGGGCCAGGCCAGCGTCACCACCGCCGGACCCAGCAGGAAGTGGATGAACTGCGCGCCCGCGAAGTAGCTCGGGTAGTCCACGCCCGTGGCCAGCAGCCCGCCCGCGAGCGCGATCACCGACCACAGCACTGGGTTGGCCCAGGGCGCGCTGCCCAGCTTCGCGTAGGCCGCGTTTGCCAGCAGGTAGACCACCAGCGTGGCCGTGAGGCCGAAGAGCGGCGTGGCCGAGAGATAGATCCAGAGTTCGACGAAGCGCGGCACGGCTCAGGTCTTGTTCTTCTTGCGGTTGAATCCGTGGAGCACCAGCACGGTCACCGCCAGCCCGATCCAGGTCGACAGCACGACGACGAAGAGCATGCGCCCACCGTACTGGCCGAGGAGCGCGAGATGCGTCATCACACCGACGCCGACCGGAATGAACAGCAGCGACAGGTGCGCGAGCATGAAGCTCGCGCATTCGGCCACCGGCTCGCGCACCGCGGGGAAGTAGAGCGCGCCGAGCAGCAACATCAAGCCGAGTACCGGCCCGGGCAGCGGCAGCGACAAGCCACGAGAGAGCACTTCGCCGATCGACTGGAACACGAGCAGCCAGGCCAGGCCGCGCAAGCCGTTCATCGTGCGTGCCTTCTCATTCAGAAGCGAGGGAGGTCCGGATGCGCCACGCGCCCGCCGCGCACCACTTCGCGGCCGTACTCGGCGCAGCGCTGCAGTGTGGGAATGGCCTTGCCGGGGTTCAGCAGACCTGCCGGATCGAAGGCGCGCTTGACGCCGAACATCTGCTCGTTCTCCTCGGCCGTGAACTGCACGCACATGCTGTTGAGCTTCTCTACGCCCACGCCGTGCTCGCCCGACACCGTGCCGCCCATCGCGACGCTGGTCTCCAGGATGTCGGCGCCGAAGAGCTCGCAGCGGTGCAGCTCGTTGGGGTCGTTGGCATCGAAGAGCACCAGCGGATGCAGGTTGCCGTCGCCGGCATGGAACACGTTGCAGCAGCGCAGGTTGTACTTCTTCTCCATCTGCTGGATCGCGAGCAGGATGTCGGCCAGGCGCTTGCGCGGGATGGTCGAGTCGAGGCACATGTAGTCGGGGCTGATGCGGCCCGAGGCCGGGAAGGCGTTCTTGCGGCCGCTCCAGAACTTCAGGCGCTCGTCCTCGTCGCGGCTCACCGAGAGCGCGGTGGCGCCGCAATCGCGCAGCACGGCGCTCATGCGACCGATCTCTTCTTCGACCTCCTCGGGCGTGCCGTCGGATTCGCACAGCAGGATGGCTTCGGCGTCGAGATCGTAGCCGGCGCGCACGAAGTCCTCGACCGCGGCCGTCATCGGCTTGTCCATCATCTCGAGACCCGCCGGGATGATGCCGGCCGCGATCACGGCCGCCACCGCATCGCCGGCTTTGCGCACGTCGTCGAAGCTGGCCATGATGCAGCGCGCGAGCCGCGGCTTGGGCACCAGCTTGACGGTGACCTCGGTGGTCACGGCCAGCATGCCTTCGCTGCCGATCACGAGCGCGAGCAGGTCCAGACCCGCGCAATCGAGCGCCTCGCTGCCGAACTCGATCGCCTCACCTTCGGCGGTGAAGCCGCGCACGCGCAGCACGTTGTGCAGCGTGAGGCCGTACTTGAGGCAGTGCACCCCGCCCGAATTCTCGGCCACGTTGCCGCCGATGGTGCAGGCGATCTGGCTCGAAGGGTCGGGCGCGTAGTAGAGGTTGAAAGGCGCGGCCGCCTCGCTGATCGCGAGGTTGCGCACCCCGCACTGGACGACCGCGGTGCGGCTGACCGGGTCGATCTTCAGGATGTTGTTGAACTTGGCCAGCGAGAGCGTGACGCCGACGGCGTTGGGCATCGCGCCGCCCGAGAGCCCGGTGCCCGCGCCGCGCGCCACGACGGGCACGCCGAGCGCGTGGCAGGTCTTGAGCACGGCCGCAACCTGCGCCTCGGTCTCCGGCAAGGCCACGGCCAGCGGCCGCTGGCGGTAGGCGGTGAGGCCATCGCACTCGTAGGGCGTGGTGTCCTCGGCGTTCCAGATCAGCGCATGCGCCGGCAGGTGGGCCTGCAGCGCGCGCACCACCTGCGGCTGGCGTTCGGAGGCGTGGAGCGCGTTCATGGAAAAGACTCTACTACTTGAACACCACCGTCCGGTGTCCGTTCTGCAGCACGCGGTGCTCGCTGTGCCACTTCACGGCGCGGGCCAGCACCTGGCTCTCGGTGTCGCGGCCGCGCGCCGTCAGGTCTTCGACGGTGTCGGTGTGGTCGGCGCGTTCCACGTCCTGCTCGATGATCGGACCCTCGTCGAGGTCGGCGGTCACGTAGTGGGCGGTGGCGCCGATCAGCTTCACGCCGCGGTCATGCGCCTGGTAGTAGGGCTTGGCGCCCTTGAAACTGGGCAGGAAGGAATGGTGGATGTTGATGGCGCGGCCGGCCAGCTGGGTGCACAGCTCGTTGCTGAGGATCTGCATGTAGCGCGCCAGCACCACCAGCTCGGCGCCTTCGGCTTCGATGATCTCCAGCTGCTTCGCCTCGCCCTGGGCCTTGGTCGCGGCCGTCACCGGGATGTGGTGGAAGGGCACGTTGTAGCTGGCGGCCAGCTGGTAGAAGTCGCGGTGGTTCGAGATGATGGCGCGCACGTCGATCGCGAGCAGGCCGCTCTTCCAGCGGAACAGCAGGTCGTTGAGGCAATGGCCTTCCTTGCTGACCAGGATCACGGTCTTCATCGGCTCGGCCGCGGCGTGCAGCTTCCAGCGCATGTCGAAGCTTTGGGCCAGGCCGGCGATCTGCTCGCGCAAGGCGGCTTCGCTCTGGTCGCAGGCAAAGCGCACGCGCATGAAGAACAGGCCCGTGCCGTGGTCGTTGTACTGCGCCGCTTCTTCGATGTTGCCGCCGCGCTCGAGCAGAAAGCCTGAGACGGCATGGACGATGCCGGTGCGGTCGGGGCAGGAAAGGGTGAGGATGTACGCGGGGGTCATAAGGGCGGAGATTGTCGCAGGGCTGCCGGGCAACGCAGCCGGTGCCAAAATGCCCTTCTCACCTTCAGCGCCTCCCCGGCAGGAGTGACCCATGGCCTACAACGACTTCACCATGGACAACCAGTGGTTGCCCTTCACCCCCAACCGCCACTTCAAGAAGGACCCGCGGGTCTTCGTGGCCGCCGACGGGATGGAGTTCACCACCCATGACGGCAAGAAGGTGATCGACGGCATCTCCTCGCTCTGGTGCGTGGGCGCGGGCCACAACCGCAAGCCCATCAACGAGGCGATCAAGAAGCAGCTCGACACGCTCGACTACGCGACCGCCTTCCAGGTCAGCAACGACCGTGCTTTCAAGGCCGCCGAGATGATCGCCGCGATGGCGCCGGGCGACCTCAACAAGGTGCTGTTCTGCAACTCCGGCAGCGAAGCCGCCGACACCTCGCTGAAGGTGGCGCTGGCCTACCACCGCGCGCGCGGGGAAGGGCACCGCAATCTCTTCATCGGCCGCGAGAAGGGCTACCACGGCGTCGGCTTCGGCGGCATGTCGGTGGGCGGCATTCCGGGCAACCGCAAGGTGTTCGGCTCGGCCTTTTTGCCGCGCGTGGACCACATGCGCTTCATCCACGATCCGGTGAACCATGCCTACATCCACAACCAGGAGCCGGTGTGGGCCGAGGATCCGCTGGCCGACCTGGAGCAGCGCATCCTGCCGCTGCACGACCCGAGCAACGTGGCCGCGATCATCGTCGAGCCGGTGGCGGGTTCCGCCGGCTGGTACCTGCCGCCCAAAGGCTACCTGCAGAAGCTGCGCGAGATCTGCGACAAGCACGGCATCCTCCTGATCTTCGACGAGGTCATCACCGGCTTCGGCCGCATGGGCACCAACTTCGCCTCCGACTACTACGGCGTGGTGCCCGACATGCTGAACTTTGCCAAGTGCGTGACCAACGGCGTGATCCCGCTGGGCGGCGTGATCTGCCGCGACAAGCTGTACGACGCGATGATGAACACCTCGGCGCCCGAGCATGTGGTCGAGTTCTTCCACGGCTACACCTATTCGGGCCATCCGGTGGCTTGCGCGGCAGCGATTGCGACGCTCGAGCTGCTGCAGAAGGAGCAGCTGTTCCCGCGCGCGGGCGAAATGGGCAAGGTGCTGGGCGATGCCTTCCACAGCACCTTCAAGGGCCTGCCGAACGTGATCGGCATCCGCAGCCTGGGCCTGGCCGCTGCGGTCGAACTCGCGCCGATCGCGGGCTCACCGGGCAAGCGGGCCTACGACATCTTCCTGGACTGCTATCACAAGGGGGCGCTGGTGCGGCCGGCGGGTGACGTGATCGTGATCGCACCGCCCTTCGTCGTCGAGAAGTCGCATATCGACACGCTGGTCAACACGCTGGCCGACTCCATCAAGAAGAACGCTTGACCCCGGCGCAGTAGTCTTTTTCCGGCAGGGCAGGCGTGAGCCACACGGCGTCGAAGGCGCCGGGCTCGCGCGATGTCATCGGTACGCCGGCCTGCAGTTGAACCGTCTTCACCGCCAGGTCGCTCGGCAGGTGCTGCGGCACGCCGAGCGCCTTGGCGGTATGGCCGGCGCCGCTCAGCAGCAGCACGGTCTTGCCCGGCACCCGCGCCTTGACGATCGCCTGCGCCATCGCGCGGTCGCGCGCGATCTGGATGCGCGTCATCGGGCCGATCTGCGATTCGGGCAGCAGGTTGCAGTGGCCGTTGCGCACCGCGTCCTGCTGCGTCTTGTGCGCTTCCTTGCCGAGCTGCACATCGAGCGACACGTCGGCCATCGCATCCTTCATGCGTTCGCGCGGAAGGTTGGCGCCGACGACGGGCACGCCCGCGCGCACCGCGGCCATCACGGCCGGGCCGTAGGCGCTCCAGGGCCAGGCCTTCTCGTTCCAGTTCAGCGCGGCCTGCACCTGCGCTTCGGTCGCAGTGGTCGCGAGGCCAGCCGTGGTCGCGCCTTCTTCCGCCATCTCGAGCGCCAAGGCGGCCAGGCGGCCGCGTGCGGCCAGTGTCTCGACCGTTTCGCGCTCGATCACCTGGTGTTCGGCGGCGTCGTGCTGTTCGCCCAGCAGCAGCGCGTCGGCCGGCAGCAGCGCCATCGCGCGTTGGGCGACCGGTGCATCCGCGCGCGGCGCGAAGACCGTGCAACCGGTGAGGATGGCCGCGGCCACGATCAAGGACGGTGTGAAAGAGCGTCGAAACAGCATCGAGCCATACTATGCGACGGCGGCCGCAGCGCGCCGCCGTCCATTTCCCCGTTTTCCTGTCCGTGTCCCTCCGCTTTTCGGTTCGCGTCCTCGCCACGCTCTTGCTTGCACTCGTGGCGGCCGGCCTCTGCCTTGCCCTGCACACGCCGCTGCCCTGGATGATCGGGCCGCTGCTGGCGGTGTCCCTGGCCTCGATCGCCGGCGCGCCGACCGCCAGCCACACGCCCTTGCGCAATGCGGGGCAGTGGGTGATCGGCGTCGCGCTGGGCCTCTACTTCACGCCGCAGGTGGTCGCTCTGGTGGCTGGCGTGTGGTGGGCCATCGTGCTCGCCATCGTCTGGGCGCTGGCGCTGGGCTGGGCCTTCGGTTGGAGCTTGCAGCGCTTGCATGCGGATCGGATGCCGCATGTGCCTGCACGTTCCATGAGAGCCACGACTTACTTCGCAGGTGCGATCGGCGGCGCGTCCGAAATGACGCTGCTGGCCGAACGCGTTGGCGCGCGCACCGATCTGGTCGCTGCCGCGCACAGCCTGCGGCTGGTGCTGGTCACGATCGCGATTCCGTTCGCGATGCAATGGAGCGGGCTGCACGGGCTCGAAATCAATGTGGCCAGCGTGCGCGAGGTGCGCTGGGGCGGGCTGGCGCTGCTCGCGTCGGCCACCGGCATCGGCGGCTTGGTCATGCGGATCGCGGGGCGCACCAACCCCTGGTTCATGGGGCCGCTGGTGGTGTCGATGGGATTCACCATGGCCGGCCAGCAGCTGTCGGCCGTGCCGGTGTGGCTGTCGAATGCGGCCCAGCTGGTGATCGCGGTGAGCCTGGGCGTGCGCTTCAGCCGCGAGTTCCTGCACACGGCGCCGCGCTGGCTGGCCACGGTGGCGCTCGGCACGCTGGCGATGATCGCGCTTTGTGGCGCGTTCGCGTGGCTCTTGGCCTTGGGCACGGGGCTGCATCCGGCCACCATGATCCTGGGCACCTCGCCCGGTGGCATCGCCGAGATGGCGATCACCGCGAAGGTGTTGCAGCTGGGGGTGCCGGTGGTGACGGCGTTTCAGGTGTGCCGGCTGGTGGCCGTGCTCTTGATCGTCGGACCGATGTACGGTCAGCTCTATGGAAAGCGCCGCGGCGCTCAGTGAACGAGGACGGGCGTGTGCGCCAGTTCGGCGTAGCCCTCGAGCGTGTCTTCGACTTCTTCCTGCGTCGGCGTGTTGAGTTGCCAGGCGGCAATCTGCTGCTGGAACAGTTCGGCCCAGGAACCGTCGAGGTAGACCTCCTTGCCGGAGCGCTTGTCCACAATCTCGAAACCGTGGCGCGCCAGCACCGGAATGTCGGGCGCTACCGGCGAGTCGCCTTCGGTCGGCTGCACGTGCACGACGACGAAGGAGTCGGAGTCGTAAAGCATTTGCATGGCGGGTCCAGTGAGGATGTCGATGGCATTCATGTTGGTTAGATAGCAATCAACGCGCCAGTTTCAATATGGGCTGTTGTTTTGTAGGTACAGACCGTGATTTTTTGTACTTCATTCGGCTTCAGGGACGCATCGACTCCACGCTGCGCAGTTGCAGATCGGCGAAATCGCCGTTGCTCTGGGTCTGCTTGATGCGCACCGGCAGATAGCCGAGTTCAGGCGCCAGCCAGAGCTCGACCTTGTCGTCGAAGGGCTTGCGCGGGTTGCGGGTGAGCTTGCGCGCAGTGAATTCGCCGGCCTGCAGGCTCAGTTTTTCATCGTCTTCGACCTTGAAGATCCAGATGTCGGCGTCCCGCGGGCCCACCGTCTGGATCGCGAAAGCCGCACCGGGCGGATAGCGCCCCGGATCGCCGGCCATCAAGGCGCCGAGTTGCAGGATCACGCTCAGCCGATCCTGCGCGCCCGGCATCAGCGGCACGCTCGGCGTATTGTTGCTGAACACCACCGTGCCCTGATCGCGCATGAAGTGCGAGGCCACCTCGTTCCTGCGCTTGTCCGAGAAGCGTGCCGGTTCGATGCCGTTGGCGCCGATCACGCCGTTGCTCTGCTGGCTGCGGATGGTCCGGAAGAGGAAGTTGAGCGACAGCTGGGCGTCGTACTGCTGGCCATCCTGCAGCCAGGTCAGGTTGCCGAACACGCCCTGCATCGGCGCCGTGCCCTGCTGTCCGGTGACCGCGAAGGCGAGCCGCACCGAGCCCGGGATGCGCTGCGGTACCGGTGCTTCGGCCTGGCCTGCGGCGTTGCTGCCGCCGGCCGCGGCCGATGCGCCCTCAGTGGGTGCCGGGGCCACCGCCTGCGGCGCGGGCTCTGCGGGAACGCCGGCTTCGACCGGCGCCTGGGCCGTCAGATCCGGTCCGACCGCCTCGGCCGGCGCCGAATTCTCGGGCGCAGGGGCGGGCGCCTGCGGACGGGCCACAGGGCGCGGGCGCGCGGGTTTGGGGGGTGGCGGCTTGGCGGTGGCTGCAGGCTGCGGCGCGACCGCCTCCGCCGCCGGCGGCGCGATGACGATGGTGCGCGTGCTGAACTTGTTGGCCAGCGGCGAAGGATGCAGCCCCACGGCCATGGGTGCCAGGCCCAGCAGCGCCAGGTGGGCGAGCAGCACGGCAGCCGCCAGCAGCGCCAGCCCGCGCCAGGGCGGGCGCGGAACCGGGGGCTGGGCGGGGAGGGCGTGCGGGGGCATCGGATGTGGATCGGAACGCGGCGCCAAGGTTCGCTCGGTACACTGCCGCCCGTTCAATCAGTTTAGTAGCGATGCCGTGCCGGCATCCGCCGCCACCCATGAAACTCGCCACCCTCAAAGACGGCTCGCGCGACGGCCAACTGGTCGTCGTTTCGCGCGACCTGGCCAGCGCCCACTACGCCACCGGCATCGCCAGCCGCCTGCAGCAGGTGCTCGACGACTGGGGCTTCATGAGCCCGCAGCTGCAGGACCTGTCGGATTCGCTCAACGCCAGCCGCGCGCGCCACGCCTTCCCCTTCGATCCCACGCAATGCATGGCGCCGCTGCCGCGCGCCTACCAGTGGGCCGACGGCTCGGCCTACCTCAACCACGTCGAGTTGGTGCGCAAGGCGCGCAACGCCGAGGTGCCCGAAAGCTTCTACACCGACCCGCTGATGTACCAGGGCGGCAGCGATGATTTCATCGGCCCCTGCGACCGCATCGTGGTCGCGAGCGAAGCCTTCGGCATCGATTTCGAGGCCGAGATCGCCGTCGTCACCGGCGACGTGAAGATGGGCGCGAGCCCCGCGCAAGCGCTCGACGGCATCCGCCTGGTGATGCTCGCCAACGACGTGAGCCTGCGCAACCTGATCCCGGCCGAGCTCGCCAAGGGCTTCGGCTTCTTCCAGAGCAAGCCCGCGACCGCCTTCAGCCCGGTGGCCGTTACGCCGGACGAGCTGGGCGAGGCTTGGCAGGGCGGCCGCGTACACCTCACGCTGCAGAGCACCTGGAACGGCCGCAAGGTTGGCATGTGCGACGCGGGCGAGGAGATGACCTTCCACTTCGGCCAGCTGATCGCGCACATCGCCAAGACGCGCAACGTGCGCGCCGGCAGCATCGTCGGCAGCGGCACGGTGAGCAACAAGGGTGTCGAGAAGAACGGCCGCACCGAATGGCCGAAGGGCTACAGCTGCATCGCCGAGAAGCGCTGCATCGAGACCATCCAGGACGGCCAGCCGGCGACCGAGTTCATGACGTACGGCGACACGATCCGGATCGAGATGAAGGGCAAGGACGGGCAGTCGATCTTCGGGGCGATCGATCAGGAAGTGGCGGCGCCGGGCAGCACCGGTCAGCCATAACGCGCGAATTCGTTTCCATCTCGCTTCAGAAGCTGAATGAGCTTGGGATGGGTAAAGAGCTTTTCCTTGCCCGCCTGGACTTCTGCCAGCACGCCCACGCCGACCAGATCCTTCAGGTAGCGTGACGCCGCCTGGCGCTGCGCGATCTGCTTGTTGACCAGGTTGCCGGCGGCGACAGGTCAATTCAACGTGTCGTCATTTTTTGATTTTGACAACATGTCAGCCCTTGCGCGTCGGGACATGAAGTTGGAACGTGTCACAAATTTACGCTTTTGGCGACACGATCGGCTGAGAGGCACCGCGCAGCAAGGCCTTCAGGCCTCCGATCCCCAGCCGCCGAAACGCGCGGTACTGGTGGGTCCGCGCCGTCGTGAGCTCGATGCCGATCTCGCGCGCCGCTTCCTTGGCGGTCTTGCCGGCCATCAGGTGGCCGATCACCTCCCGCTCGCGCAGGCTCAGAGCGAGCAGGCGCGTGGCCAGCGTGGGCTCGGCAGCCTCGCGCGCGGCCATGGCGCTGCGGCCGTGCGCGAGCGTGGCATCGGCCAGCAGCGTGGCATGCGTTTCGAGCAGCGCGAAATCGGCGTCGCTGAAGTCGGGCTGGGCGAGGCTGCGGTAGAAGCTCACCGCCGTGCGCTGGCCGGTCGGCAACAAGAGCAGGATCGAGGCGCGCTCGCGGATGCCGACGTCGCCGTAGCAGGCGGCGCGATAGGCCGGGTCTGCCACCTCCTCGGCGCGCTGGTGGCCGAGCCACAGCTGCGGGCGCTTGGGCAGCTTGCGCTTCGCCAGCCAGACCATGTTGGGATCGAGCAGGTCGAAGCGTTGCGCCACGTAGCGCTCCGAGGTGCGCTCGGCCGTGTTGCCGTAGGTGCTCGCGGCGGACACCGTTTCGATGCGGCCGGTGGCACTCACCGCGAACACGGTGCAGAAGGTCACCGGCAGCACGCGGTGCATGGCGCCGAGGTAGCTGGCCGCCAGGTGCGGCGTGCCGACGCCGGCGAGCACGCCGCTTACCACGGGGGCCGCCAGCGCATGCTCGGCGGCGCGAAGAGGCCAGCGCCTCATGGGGATCTCAGGGTTAACACTTCGTACGAAGTTACGACATCGGCGGAAGGAAGGCATCGGGACAATCCCTTCGCATGAACACCGCTGTCGCCCCGAAGCCCGCCGCACGCGCCGGCGATGCCGCCACCGGGCCGCTGCCTCCGGTGGCCGGCGAGTTGCCGCCGTCGGTCGGCGACTTCCACTACACGCGTTTCGATCCGCGGTTGCCGGCGCTCGAGGACGGCGTCGAACCGGGCCGCCATCCGGTCGTGATCGCCGGCGGCGGCCCGGTCGGCATGTCGCTCGCGCTGGGCTTGGCCAACCACGGCATGAAGAGCGTGATCCTGGAAGCCGACGACACGGTCTGCGTCGGCAGCCGCGCGGCCTGCATCTCGCGCCGCAGCCTGGAGATCATCGAACGCCTCGGCGCGCTGCCGGCCTTCCTGGCCAAGGGCCTGCCCTGGACCGGCGGGCGTAGCTTCTACAAGACCGACGAGGTGTTCCGCTTCGAGATGCCGCACGACGAGCGCCAGAAGCTGCCGCCGATGATCAACCTCGAGCAGTACTACATCGAGCAGTACCTGCTGGACGCGATCCATCGCCGCAACGAAACATCGCCCGGAACGATCGACATCCGCTGGGGCACCGAGCTCGCCGGCTTCGCGCAGGATGACGAAGGTCTGCGGCTGCAGGCGCACAACGCGCTCGGCAGCTACGCGCTGCAGGCCCGGTGGCTGGTCGGCTGCGACGGCGGCCAGAGCTTCGTGCGCAAGTCGCTGGGCCTCAATCTCGAGGGCACGGCCTACGAGGGCCGCTACGTGATCATCGACATCGAGCTGCACAGCACGCACCCCACCGAGCGCCGCGCCTGGTTCGATCCGCCCTGGAACCCGGGTTCGACCGTGCTGATGCATCGCCAGCCCGACGACATCTGGCGCATCGACTACCAGCTGCGCGCCGGCCAGAGCACCGAGGAGGCGCTGCAGCCCGCTGCGGTGCAGGAATTCGTGCAGCGCCATCTGGAAGCCATCGGCGAAGGCCACCTGCCCTGGAAGACGGTCTGGACCTCGGTCTACCGCGCCGGCGCGATGACGCTCGACAGCTACCGCCACGGGCGCGTGCTCTTCGCCGGCAATGCCGCGCACGCAATGCCGATCTTCGGCGTGCGCGGCCTCAATTCGGGCTTCGACGATGCCGACAACCTCGCATGGAAGCTGGCGCTGGTGGCGCGCGGCGCGTCCGATGCCGCGCTGCTCGGCAGCTACTCGCAGGAGCGCATCGCGGCCTTCCACATCAATGCCGAAAGCGCGATGCGCAGCACCGAATTCATGTCGCCGCCTTCGCGCGGCTTCGACCTGCTGCGCGAAGCTGCGCTTTCGCTCTCGGGCGCGCACCGCGAGATCGCGAACCTGATCAATCCGCGGCAGACGCAGGCGGTGCAATACGAGGCCTCGGCGCTGTCCAGCGCGAGCGACGAACTCTCGGCCGGACCCAAGCCGGGCGAAGCGATGCCCGAGCAGCAGCTGTCGGCCGAGCTGCATCTCACCGACTGGCTGGGTCCGGTGTTCACCGTGCTCGTGCTCAACATCGATCGCAAAAAAGACGCCGCGCTCGAAGCCGAACTCGCGGCCGCGCAGGCCGGCCCGCTGAAGGCGGTGCTGCGCAAGCTGCCGCCGGGCGCCGCCGATGCCGCGGTGTTCGCGGCCCTGGGCGCGCAGGACGGCGCCGTCTATCTGCTGCGCCCCGACGGCCACGTCGCCGCGCGCTGGCGCCGCGTGCCGCCGGGCGCGCTCTCGCAGGCGCTGGCGCGCGCATCCGCATTGGCAACAAAGGAGGCCGCATGACTGCTGCACTGAGCCCCGAAGCGCGCGACCGTCTCTACGCCGACTGCGCGCGCGCCATCAGCGAGGCGGGCGTGGAACGAGAATCGCTGTTCCTTGCCCGGCTCGCGCTGCTGCTGTTCGAGCAGGTCGGCGACGAAGCGCGCTGCCGGGCCGCGCTGGCGCATGCGCTGGACCGACTGCCCACACCCTCGCTGTCTGCCGCGCCGGCCGACGAGCGCGCGAGCTGACCCTTTCACGCCAACTCACTAAAACCCAGGAGACTTTTCCAATGGATCGCAGAACCCTGCTCACCACCCTTGCCGCCAGCGCGGCTGCCGCTGCCGCACCGTGGGCGCGCGCGCAGAACTACCCCGAGCAGCTCATCAAGTGGGTGGTGCCGTATCCGGCCGGCGGCGGCACCGACGTGATCGCGCGCACCCTGGCCGAAGCCATGCGGCAGACGCTGGGCCAGCAGATCGTCATCGACAACCGCCCCGGCGCCTCGACCAACATCGGCGCCGACCTGGTCGCCAAGGCCAAGCCCGACGGCTACACCATCATGTCGGCCGACAACGCGGTGCTGGCCTTCAACGAATACCTGTTCAGCAAGCTGCCCTTCAGCCCCGAAAAGGACTTCAGCTACATCGGCGCCATCGGCAGGTTCCCGCTCGCGCTGGTGGTCCATCCGGACTTCCCGGCCAAGGACTTCAAGGCCTTCCTGGCCTACGTGAAGGCCAACCCCGGCAAGGTCAACTACGCCTCGCCCGGCAACGGCTCGCCGCACCACCTGGCGATGGAGATGTTCAAGAACCGCACCAGCGCCTTCATCACGCACATTCCCTACCGCGGCGCGGCGCCGGCGATGGCCGACGTGATGGGCGGCCAGGTGCCGTGCATGTTCCTCGACCTTGCCTCGGGCCTTCCGATCATGCAGGGCAACAAGGTGCGCGTGCTGGCCATCGGTTCGGGCGCGCGCTCGAAGCTGCTGCCGGAGGTGCCGACGCTGGCCGAAGTGGGCGTGCCCAACAGCGAGGTATTCGCGTTCCAGGGGATTCTGGGCCCGGCCGGCTTGCCGGCGCCCGTGGTCGCCAAGCTCAACGCCGACTTGAACCGCGCCTTCGGCGTGCCGGCAGTGCAGAAGCGCTTCAGCGATTTCGGGATGGAGGCGATACCGGGGACGCCTCAGCAATTCGCTGCGTTGTCGCGTGCCGAGTCGAAGCGCTGGGGGCCGATCATCAAGTCGGCGGGGATCAAGCTGGATTGAAGACTTCACCAGCAGCTCGGTGGCCAGGTCTGCAGCGATGACCCCCTCGCGGCCGGCGAAGCCAGGCCCGTTCGGGGAACACCGCGGAACCGGCTTTGCCGGGCCGCTGGTGTTGCCCCCGGCGAGGGGGTTGGCGGACCACACGAAGTGGGGGAGCCTGGGGGGTGAGCGCTACTTCGCGAAGGCCTTGCGCGACCCGTCCTCGAACACCTCGTCGTCGCGCTCCGGCTTGCCGTCGGCATCCCAGGTGCGTTCGCGCGTGACGCGGCCCTTGTCGTCGTAGATCGATTCGGCCATCAACGTGCCCTTGTCGCTGAAGCGCTGGTGCGTGCCGACGGCGATGCGGCGAAACCGATCGATGAGCAGGTAGCGCCCGAGCGCGGCGCGCTGGCCGTTGTCGTGGAATTCGGTGATCTCCAGCTGGCGCGCATCGCCGGCCGTGCCGTAGCGGGCCTTGCTGCGCGGCTGTCCGTTGAGGTAGTAGCTCTCGTCGCTTTGCGGCTCGCCGGCCGCGTTCCAGCGCTGGTCGCGCACCAGCGTGCCCTTTTCCGAGAACTCCTGCTCGCGCTGCCTGATCGCGCCGCGTTCGACCAGCAGGAAGACCACTTCGCGGCGCTTGATGCCATCCGAAGACCAGCGCCGTTCGGTGCGCTGGTTGCCGCTGATCTCGTCCTGCACCGAAGGCTTGCCGTTGTCGTAGAGCTCCTCGCTGCGCACCCGCTTGCCGGCCGCATAGGCCAGCCGCGAACGCAGCGTGCCCTTGCTGTCGAACAGCTCCACCTGCGAGGGCCCGTTCACGAAGCCGCACAGCCGTGCATCGTCGACCGCCGGCGCCAGCATCGGCTTGTCGCCGCAGCGCAGTGCCGACAACTGGCCGCGCTCGGTGAACTCGGCCGAGGCACGTTCGCCCGGCTCGGCATAGAAGGCGATGCGGCGCACCTGGCCGCCGGGATGGAAGCTGCGCGTCAGGCCGGTTTCATGGCCGTTCTCGTAGATCGCCTCGCGCAGCACGCGGCCTGTGGGCGAGAACTCGCGTGCGCGGCCCTGCATGTTGCCGTTGGCGTTGACGCTGTGCTCCTTCACGAGCTTGCCCTTGTCGTAGTAGCGCACCAGGCCCATGAAGACGCCGTTCTGGATCTGCTGCTCGCGCATCAGCTCGCCGCTGTCGCGGTCCTTGCAGCGCATGAGGCCGGTCTTGCCTGCGGTGGTGTTGCCGTTGGCCGGATTCACGCTCTGGCCGTTGAGCTCGCAGTCCTGCACCGCATGCGCGGCGGGATGGAAGAGGGCGGCGAATACGGCAACGAGTCCGGCAATGCGCAGAGAAGTGACCATGGCGAAGCGGATGAAGTTCAGGTCATGCGTCGTAGACGGTGTCCAGCGATCGGAATCCCTTTGCCTCGATCGGGTTGCCGAAAGGGTCGCAGAAGAACATCGTCCATTGCTCGCCCGGCTGGCCTTCGAAGCGGACCTGCGGTTTCAGCACGAAGTCGGTGCCGGCCGCCTGCAGGCGCTCGGCCAGCGTGCGCCACGCGGGCAGCTCGAGCACGATGCCGAAGTGCGGCATCGGCACCAGCACGTCACCGACGTGGCCGGTGCGCGAGGTGGCGAAGGGCTCGCCGAGGTGCAGCGAGATCTGGTGGCCGAAGAAGTCGAAGTCGACCCAGGTGTCGGTGCTGCGGCCTTCGGCACAGCCGAGCAGGCCGCCGTAGAAGCGTCGCGCCTCATCGAGATCGCGGACATGGAAGGCAAGGTGAAATATGCTGCGCATGTAACAAGCATAGCCGCGCTGCTTCGCTTTGACACCCATGGATACAACTCCGATGACCTCGCCCACCGCCCCTCCCGCCCCTGATCCCACCACTCGGCTGCTGCACGCCGACCGCCATTTCGGCGTCGAGCAGGGCGGCGTGCACATGGCGGTGCACCCGTCGGTGCAGTACGGCTACGAGCGCGTCGAAGACCTGATCGGCGTGTTCCAGGGCACGCTGAAGAACCGCTTCAACTACGCGCGCCAGGGCACGCCGACCACCGCGGCGCTGGAGGCCAAGCTCACGGCGCTCGAGGAGGGCGTGGGCACCGTCTGTTTCGCGACCGGCATGGCCGCGGTCTCGGCCGTGTTCCTGACGCTGCTGCGCGCAGGCGACCACCTGGTCGCGAGCCGTCATCTGTTCGGCAACACCCACAGCGTGCTGGGCACGCTCCAGGGGCTGGGCATTCAAGTGGGCCTGGTCGACGCGTCGTCGGCGGCAGCGGTGGCCGATGCGCTCACGCCCGCGACCCGCATGGTGTTCGTCGAGACCATCGCCAACCCCGGCACGCAGGTGCCCGACCTGGCGGGCATCGGCCGGCTCTGCGCCGAACGCGGCCTCGTCTACGTGGTGGACAACACCATCACCTCGCCGGCCCTGTTCCGGCCCAAGACGGTGGGCGCGAGCCTGTCGCTCAACTCGCTGACCAAGACCATCGCCGGCCACGGCAATGCGCTTGGCGGTGCGGCGACCGACACCGGCCTCTTCGACTGGAGCGGCTTCCCCAACATCTTTGCCGGCTATCGCCAGGGCGATGCGAAGCAGTGGGGCTTGGTGCAATTGCGCAAGAAGGGGCTGCGCGACCTGGGCGGCTCGTTGAGCTCGGACCATGCCCATCGCATCGCCGTCGGCGCCGAAACCCTGGCCCTGCGCGTCGCGCAGAGCAGCGCGACGGCCCTGTCGCTGGCCCGCTTCCTGGAGAGCCATCCGGCGGTGGCGCGCGTGCACTACCCGATGCTCGAATCGCATCCGCAGCATGCATTGGCGCGCGCACATTTCGCTTCGGGCGCCTGGCTGCTGTCCTTCGAGCTGCAGGATCCGCAGGCCTGCATACCCGTCATCAACCGGCTCCAGATCCCGATCAAGGCGACCGGCATGGGCGATACGCGCACGCTGATCATTCCGGTGGCGCCGACCATCTTCTGGGAGGCCGGTCTCGCGAGGCGGGCCGAGATGGGCATTGCGGAGGGGCTGATCCGCGTCTCGGTCGGGCTCGAGCGCGAGAGCGATCTGGTCGCCGATTTCGCGGCGGCGCTGGCATGAGCCGCCGGGCCGCTCCCAAGGCGAATACCGCAGCGCGCAGCGCGGAGGTTGCCTGATGACCGGCTGGCTTTCCCGCCTGCGCTGGCATCGTGCGCTGTGTGCCCTCGGCTTCGCGTTCCTGTGCGCCGGCGCCGCGCCCGCCTTTGCGGCCGACGAAGGCAGCGCCAAGCCCTTCTGCCCGCCGCCGGCCGCCATGCCCGACCTGTCGGCCGAGGCCATGCGGCGCGCGATGCAGCAGGCGATCGACCGCGGCCTCTTGTGGCGCATCGAGAAGGACGGCCGCAGCTCCTGGCTCTACGGCACCATGCACCTGGGCAAGGCCGAGTGGATGGTGCCGGGGCCGCGCGTGCTGCGCGCGCTGATGCAGAGCGACACGCTGGTGCTCGAACTCGATTTGCTCGATCCGGCGACGCTGGCCGTGTTCAGCGCGCCAGCTGACCAGGCGGCCAGCGCGCGCGTGCTCACGCCGGAACGGCAGCGCCGCCTGGACCGGCAAGCTGCCGCCGCCTGCCTGCCCCAGGGCGCGCTGGCCCGGCTGCGGCCGATCCTGCAGGTCACGACGCTGTCGATGCTCGCGGCGCGCTCCGAGGGGCTGTATGGCGACTACGGCAGCGAGGCCTTTCTCGCCGGCCTGGCGCGCGCCCGCGGCAAGCCCATCGTCGCGCTCGAGACCGCAACGGACCAGTTGAAGATGCTCGGCGGCGATTCCGAGGCGGAGGAGGGCGAGCAGATCGACCAGGCCCTCGACGAACTCGAATCGGGCCGGACCGGCGCGCTGGCGGGCGAGCTGGCGCAGGCCTGGGCGCGCAACGACTGGGCCCGGCTCGACAGCTACACGCAATGGTGCGATTGCATGCGCACGCCCGCCGATCGGCGCGCGCTCAAGCGCCTGCTCGACGATCGCAACCCCGGCTTGGCCGATGGCATCGCGCGCCTGCATGCGCGGGGCCAGCGCGTGTTCGGCGCGGTCGGCGCATTGCACATGGTCGGACCGACGGGCCTGCCGGCGCTGCTGGCGGCGCGCGGCTTTCGCGTGACGGCGGTAGTGCCCGGCCCTTGAGTGCAGGACTGGCCGATAATCGCCGCCTCATGTCCTGCCTGCGCCACGCCCGCCACCTCGGCCGCTTCGTGCTGCTGTGGTTCGCGCTGTCGCTGGGCGTGGCGGTCGCCTCGCCGATCGTGAATCCGCAGGCGGTGGAGCTGGTCTGTTCCAGTGCCGGCGCCGTCAAGATGGTCGTGCAGACCGACGACGGCGCGCAGGAGCTGGGCATGAGCCACATGGACTGCCCGCTGTGCGTGTTGACCGGCGCGCCGCCACCCGCAGCAGCGGCTGCGCTGCCGAGTCCTCTCCCGCTGGCCCATGCGGTCCAGCCCATTCCGGCCGCACGCATCGCCGCGGCCACCGCCGCGCCGCTGCCCGCGCGCGGGCCGCCTTCCTTCTCCTGAACTTTTCATTCGTCGCAGCGCAGCACCCGCGGGGTGCCGGCTGCCGGCCGACCTGGCCTGAAGTTCTGGAGAGAATCCGTGAGAGAGAAACCCCTGGCCCTGGCGTTCGCCGTGGCCGTTCCCTGGGCCGCGCCGGCAATGGCGCAAGACGCGGCATCGCCGCCTGAAGGCCTGATTCGTTCCCTCGGCACCGTCACCGTGACCGGTGGCCGGCCGAGTTCGCTGCCGACGCAGATTCCCACCACCATCGAAGGCGTGACGCGCGAGCAGATCGGCGAGACGGTGAACGCCACCGACAGCGAGGACGCGCTCAAGTACCTGCCGAGCCTGGTGGTGCGCAAGCGCTACATCGGCGACTTCAACCACGCGGTGCTCGCGACGCGTGCCTCGGGCACCGGCAACAGCGCCCGCTCGCTGGTGTTTGCCGACGGCAGCCCCTTGTCGAACCTGCTGGGCAACGGCGCCACCTTCGCGCCGCGCTGGGGCATGGTCTCGCCGGAGGAGATCGAGCGCGTCGATGTGCTCTACGGCCCGTTCTCGGCCGCCTACTCGGGCAACGCGGCCGGCGCTGTGGTCGATTACGTGACGCGCATGCCGACGCAGTTCGAGGCGCATGCCAAGCTCACGGGTTTTCGCTCGAACTTCGATCTCTACGGCAGCCATTCCTCGCCCGCCGGCAACCAGGTCGATCTCTCGCTCGGCAGCCGCAGCGGCGACTGGTCGTGGTGGCTCGGCCTGAGCCGCACGCAAAGCAAGGGCCAGGCGCTGGTGTTCGCCAACCGTCTGCTGAGCGCGGGCACGGTGGGCAGTGCCGGCACGCCGGTCACCGGCGCGGTACCGGGGCTCAACCCTTCGAACCAGCCCTGGTGGCTGCTCGGCGGCACGACGATCTACGACACGACCCAGGAGCAGGCCAAGATCAAGCTGGCTTACGATTTCTCGCCCACGCTGCGCGCCACCTACACGCTGGGCACCTGGAACAACAGCACGAGCGGCACGGTCGACAGTTGGTTGCGCGACCGCTTCGGCCAGCCGGTCTATTCGGGCCGTGTCAACATCGCCGGCCGCGTCTACAACCTCGACACGCCCAGCGCCGCCTTCGCCCCGACCCAGACCGATCTGCGGCACACCATGCATGGCCTCTCGATCAAGAGCAACACGCAGGGGCAGTTCGACTGGGAGGTCGCGGCCAGCCTGTTCGACTACGCGAGCGACATCGCGCGCACGCCGACTGCGGCGCTGCCCGCTGCCTTCTACGGCGGCGCGGGGCGCATCACCGACATGGACGGCACCGGCTGGGACACCCTCAAGGCCGCCGGCACCTGGCGTCCGAGCGGGTCCGCCGAGGGCATCGGCGCCCATGTGCTCGACTTCGGATTCCAGCAGGAGCGCTACAAGCTGCGCACGCTGGTGAGCAATACGCCCGACTGGATCGAGGGCGGGGCCACGAGCCGCTTCTCGGCCTTCACCGGCAACACCGAGCTGCAGTCGCTCTACGCGCAGGACACGTGGCGCTTCGCCCGGAACTGGAAGACCACGCTCGGCCTGCGCCACGAGCGCTGGCAAGCCGACGGCGGCACGCTCGCCAACGCGACGGCCGTGCGAGCCTTTCCGACCCGTACCGACAGCTACAACTCGCCCAAGGCCGCGATCGCCTGGCAGGCCTCGCCCGAGTGGCTCTTCAAGGCATCGACCGGCCGCGCGGTGCGCATGCCCACGGTGAGCGAGCTCTATCAGGGCTCGATCGAGGGCAACACCATCCTCAACAGCGACCCGACGCTGCGGCCCGAGCGTTCGGTCACGACCGAGCTGAGCGCGGAACGCGATCTCAAGCGCTGGGGTATCGACGGCCTGCTGCGCACCACGCTGTTTTTCGAACGGACGAAGGACGCGCTCTACAGCCAGCAGCTGCGCCCGGGCGTCACCACGGTGCAGAACGTCGATGCGATCCGCACCCGCGGACTGGAGCTCGCCTTCCAGGGCGTCGACGTCGGCATCCAGGGGCTGGACCTCTCCGCCAGCCTGACGCTGGCCGATTCCGAGATCACCGCCAACCGCGGCTTTCCCGCCAGCGTGGGCAAAGCGCAGCCGCGCGTGCCGCGCACCCGCGCCACGCTGCTCGCCACCTACGGGCCCGACGCCCGCTGGTCATACTCCATCGGCGCGCGCTACAGCGGCAGGCAGTACGGTTCGCTCGACAACAGCGATCCGAACGGTTCCGCCTACATGGGCTTCAGCAAGTACTTCGTCGCCGACGTGCGCGTGCGCTATCGGATCGACAGGCAGTGGAGCGCAGCCTTCGGCATCGACAACCTCAACAACAACAAGTACTGGGCTTTCCACCCCTACCCGCAACGCACCTTCGTGGCCGAACTCAAGTTCGACCTTTGACTTTGACTCACACTCCCAAGGACCGTCCCCATGAACCTCTCGATCGCCATCAGAACCCTCGCGCTCTGCGCCGCCTTGACGGGCGCCGCCGGTGCTTTTTCGCAAACACCCGCCGCCGTCCAGGTGCGCGACGCCTGGGTGCGCCAGTCGGTGCCCGGCCAGAGCGGGACCGGCGCTTTCATGAAGCTCACCGCGCCGGCCGGCGCGCGGCTGGTCGGCGTCTCGACGCCCTTGGCCGGTGTAGCGGAAGTACACGAAATGAAGATGGAGGGCGACACGATGCGCATGCGCGCCGTGCCCGGCCTCGATCTGCCGGCCGGCAAGACCGTCGAGCTCAAGCCAGGTGGCTACCACCTGATGCTGATGGACCTCAAGCAGCCGCTGGCCGAGGGTGCCAGCGTGCCGGTCACGCTGCGCTTCGAGGACGCGAGGGGCAAAACGAGCACGCTGGAACTCAAGCTGCCGGTGGGCGCGCCGGCCGATGGCGCGGCGGCGCCGGCGCACAACCACAAGCACTAGCTTTAGCGCCTGCCGCGGCGCCAAAAGCGCATCCCCTTGGAGTAAGCTGCCCGGACAAGAATCACTCTCCAGGAGACCTCCCCATGAGCGACGCGAGCAAGCCTTTCGCCTTCAGCCAGTTCGTCCCGGGCTTCGACTTCCTCCAGAGCCTTGCGAGCGGTGCTGCGGGGAGCGCGAGCACGGTGCCCGGCATGCCGAGCCTGTCGAGCTGGGTGGCGCCGACCTTGAGCGTCGAAGAGGTCGACAAGCGCATCCAGGAACTCAAGACCGTGCAGTACTGGCTGGAGCAGAACGGTCACGCGCTCAAGGCCACCATCCAGGCGCTCGAGGTGCAGAAGATGACGCTCTCGACGCTGCGCGGCATGAATGTGCGCATGGAGGATCTGGCCAACGCGTTCACGCGGCAAGCGACGGCACCTGTCGCCGCGCCGGAGCCGGCGCCGCGCGCTGCACCGCCGGCTCCGCCGCCTGTGCCGGAACCGGAGGACGAGCCGGAAGACGAACCCGAAGACATCGAGACGCCGGTCGCGGCAGCCCGGGACAACGGGCGCGGCAAGACATCGGCGACTGCCGTCGCATCGTCGGACGCATCCGCCGGCGTGGTCGACCCGCTGCAATGGTGGGGCGCGCTCACGCAGCAGTTCCAGCAGATCGCCAGCTCGGCCCTGCAGGACGCGTCCCAGCTGAAAATGCCGGACACGGCCAAGCCGCTGGCCGATGCGGTCGGCAATGCGATGGGCACCGCATCGGGCAAGAAGCCGGCACGCAAGACGGCCGCGGCCGCCACGAAGAAGGCGCCGGCTGCGCCCGGCGCGGCCAAGAAATCCACGGCGCCGGCGCGCAAGCGAGCGCGCGGACGCTGATCCCCACACCAAACCACGCCAGAGAGCCGAGTCCATGAAGCTGTTTCCCTCCGGTCACGCCACCCATCCGCAATGGCGCATGGCGGCCGGGCTCGTGCTGGCCCAATTGCGGGCGCAGATGGCGTTGCCCGACTACGCACGTTCGCCCACGCTGGGCTTGCTCTACATCACCGACCACTACGCCGAGGATGCGCAGGAGATCCTCGACCACCTCGGCGCCGAGTTGCCCGAGATCACCGACTGGTCGGGCACCGTGGGCATCGGCGTCTCGGCCAACAACGCCGAGTACTTCGACGAGCCGGCACTCAGCGTGATGCTGTGCCAGCTCCCGAGCGACCAATACCGCGTGTTCTCGGGCGTGGCGCCGCTCGCCAGCACCGAGATGAGCGGCTTCGCGGCGCACACGGCGCTCGTGCATGCCGACCCGGCCACGCCCGAACTCGCCGAGCTGATCGCCGAGATGGCGGGCCGCACCGACACCGGCTACCTGTTCGGCGGCCTCTCCTCGGGCCGCGCCGGATCGCTGCAGTTCGCCATCGGCGGCAACGGCAATATCCGCGGCCACGGCGCCGCGGGCGGCGTGTTCTCGGGCGGGCTTTCGGGCGTGGTGTTCGGCGAGGGCGTGCGTGTGGTGTCCAGGGTTACCCAGGGCTGCCAGCCTGTGTCGCGCGAGCGCGTGATCACCGAAGCCGACGGCAACCTGCTGCTGCGGCTCGACGGCGAGCCGGCGCTCGACGTGCTGCTGGCCGAGCTCGGCGTTTCGCTGGAGGCGCCGCAGGAGGCGATCGATGCCGTGCGCGCCACGCTGGTCGGCCTGGTCGATGCCGGCAGCGACAGCATCCGTCGCACCGGCGACCTCGGCGCCGACGTGCTGGTGCGCCACATCATCGGCCTCGACCCCACGCGTCGCGGCGTCGCGATCGCCGACACGGCCGAAGCCGGCATGCGCATGACCTTCTGCCGCCGCAATGCGCAGGCCGCGCGCGCCGACCTGATGCGCGTGTGCGCCGAGGTCCGCGAAGAACTCGAACCCCAGGAGCAGACGCTCGCGACCGCACGCGCCGTCGCGGCCGGCGAAGCCGAGGCCGCGCCCCATCCGGCGCGCCGCATCGCCGGCGCCGTGTACGTGAGCTGCTCGGGCCGCGGCGGCCCGCATTTCGGTGCGCCCGGGGCCGAGCTGCAGATCGTGCGCCATGCGCTCGGCGACGTGCCGCTGGTCGGCTTCTTCGCCGCCGGCGAGATCGCACGCCATCACCTCTACGGCTACACCGGCGTGCTGACCGTGTTCACCGCGGACGACTGAAAACTCACTGCCCTGCGTGCGCGAAAGCGCGAGAGTCCGGCGGGGAACACCGCGGAACCGGCTTTGCCGGGCCGCCGGTGTTGCCCCCGGAGAGGGGGTGGCGGACCACACGAAGTGGGGGAGCCTGGGGGTGAGTTCAATCCCGCAGGAAGCGTTCGGTCAGAAGCACCCAGTACGCGGAGCCGATGGTGACGTTGTCGTCGTTGAAGTCGTAGCCGGGGTTGTGCACCATGCAGGCGCCGTGGCTGTCGCCCTCGCCATTGCCGATCAGCAGATAACTGCCGGGCACGCGCTCGAGCATGAAGGCGAAGTCCTCGCTGCCGGGCAGCGCCGGCGCCTGCAGCGTGACGCGCTCCGGGCCGAGCAGTTCGAGCGCCACTTCGCGCGCGAAGGCGGTTTCCTCGGGCGTGTTGACCAGCACCGCATAGCCGGGCCGCCAGTCGATCTGCGCCTTGACGCCGAAGCTCTCTGCCTGTGCCGCGACGAGCGCCTTGATGCGCTCTTCGAGCCTGCCGCGCACCTCGCGGTCGAGCGCGCGCACGCTGATCTCCAGCACGGCGCTCTGCGGGATCACGTTGTTGGCCTTTCCGGCATGGATGGCGCCCACCGTGACCACGGCCATCTGCAGCGGGTCGATGTTGCGCGACACCACGGTCTGCAGCGCCATCACGATGCTGGCCGCGGCGACGATAGGGTCGGCGGTGCGGTGCGGCATCGCGCCATGGCCGCCGATGCCGGCGAGCGTGACGGTGGCGTAGTCCGACGAGGCCATCGCCGGGCCTTCGCGCAGCGCCAGCCGGCCTTGCGGCAGGCCCGGCATGTTGTGCATCGCGAAGATCGCGTCGCACGGGTACTTGTCGAACAGGCCGTCCTCCATCATCCGCAGCGCGCCGCCGCCGCCTTCCTCGGCCGGCTGGAAGATCAGGTTCAGCGTGCCGTCGAAGCGGCCGCGTTCGGCGAGATGGTGTGCGGCGGCCAGCAGCATGGCCGTGTGACCGTCGTGGCCGCAGGCATGCATCACGCCGGCGTGGCTGCTCGCGTAGGCGAGGCCGGTGGCTTCGTCGATCGGCAGCGCATCCATGTCGGCGCGAAGGCCGAGCCGGCGCTTGCCCTTGCCGCGCACCAGCCGGCCCACCACGCCGGTGCCGCCGAGGCCGCGCTCGACCGCGTAGCCCCAGCTCTCCAGCTTCGCGGCGACCAGCGCCGAGGTGCGGTGCTCGTCGAAGGCAAGTTCGGGATGGTGGTGGATGTCGCGCCTGAGGCCGATGAATTCGCCGGCCTGCGCGTGCAATTGTTCGAGGAGTGTGCTCATGAGGCCAGCTTACTGCGGCTGCAGGTTGATCGACTTGGCGATGTTGCGGTAGCGCGCCGTTTCGGCCTCGAAGAACTTCGCCGATTCGGCCAGCGACATCGGCGCCGAAGCCACCTGCGTCTGGGCCGCGAGCTGGGCGCGCACGGCCGGGTCCTTCAGGGTCGCGCCGATCGCCTTGTGCAGGCGCTGCACCACTTCTTCCGGCGTGTTCTTCGGCACCATGAAGCCGCTCCAGATCTTGTAGGAGAAGTTCTTCAGCTCCTTGCCTTCGCTCACGGCCGGCACGTTCTTGAGCAGCTCGGAGCGCTGCGCGCCAAGCTGGCCGATCACCTTGAGCCGGCCCTGCTCGGCCAGCGCGCCCATGGCCGCGCTGTAGACCAGCACCGCGAAGTCCACCTGGCCGCCGCCGATGTCCTGCAGGAGCGGTGCGTTGCCCTTGTACGGCGCATGCATGAGCTTGATGCCGGCCTGCTGCTGCACGCTCTCGAGGATCAGGTGATAGAGCGATCCGACGCCCACGCTGCCGTAGCTCAGCGGCGCGTCGCCGGACTTGCGCGCCAGCGCGATCAGCTCGTCGACGGTGTTGGCCGGCAGGTCCTTGCGCGCGACGAAGACCATCACGGCGTCGGTCACCGGATGCACGAGGCGGAAGTCCTCGGCCTTGAGCTTGACGGCCGCATTGGCCAGCGGCGAGAGGATCACCTCGTTCGGCGAGCCCTGGAAGATGTAGTAGCCGTCGGCGGGCGCCGCCAGCACCTTCTGCGCAGCCATCGCGCCGCTGACGCCACCGAGGTTCTCCACCACGACCTGCTGGCCCAGTTCCTTGCCCAGCGGCACGGTGAAGATGCGCGCGGCCGCGTCGGAGGGCCCCCCGGCCGGGTAGGGAACCATCAGGCTGACGGGCTTCGTTGGATAGGTCTGCGCGAAGGCCGTGCTTGCGGCGAGCATGAGGCCGGCAAGAAGTAGGGTGCGCGAAGGTCGGGACAACGGTTTCATCGGGGCTCCGGTGGATGCGAGCGAATCGTAGGAGTCATCAATCCGAACGTCCAATGCATTGTTGTCTGCATTAGCATGACTTCGATGCACTACTTTGCCGGGCACCCACGATGACGCTGGTTCAACTAAGGCATCTGATCTCGCTCGCAAAGAGCGGCTCCTTCAGCAAGGCCGCACAGGCCCAGCACCTGACCCAGCCGGCGTTGAGCCGCAGCATCCGCGCGCTCGAGGACGAACTGGGTATGCCGCTGTTCGACCGGGTCGGACGCCGCAACGAACTCACCGCTTTCGGGCGCGAAGTGCTGAACCGCGCGCGCCAGCTGGTGTTCGAGGCCGACGAGTTGCGCGACAGCGGCCGGCTAATGCGCGAGGGGCAGGGCGGCGTGATCCGCATCGGCATGGGCTCGGGTCCCGGCGCGATGCTGATGACGCCTTTTCTGATGCGCATGGCGACCCGCCATCCGAAGATGCGCGTGGTCGTGTCGCGCGGCGGCACCGATTTGCTGGCGCAGGCGTTGCGCGCGCGCACGCTCGATGCGCTGGTGGTCGATGCGCGTTCGCTGAAGCCCGCGGCCGACCTGGAGCTGAGCGCACTGCACGAAATGCGTGGCGTCTTCATGTGCCGCCGCGGCCATCCGCTCGCGCGGCTTCGCAGCGGGGTGAGCTTCGAGGCGGTTCAGCGCTATCCCGTAGCCTCCACGCCGCTGAGCGACGAGGTGGCGCGCACCTTGGTCGAGGCCTATGGACCCGAGGCGCACCCGGCACTCTGCGTGACGCTGCAGTGCGAGGAAGTCCCGAGCCTGGTGGAGGTGGTGCGCCGGAGCGACGCCGTGCTGCTGGCCATTCGCGCGGCGGCGCCAGACCTGGTCGAGCTGAAGATGAAACCCGAGCTTAATGGCGTCGCGCGTTTCGGCCTCGTGACCTTGCGCCGGCGCACCGAGGCGCCGGCGCTGCCGATCCTGCGCGAGCTGATGCAGGAGTTGCTGCGCGACTGAGACTGGGACCTAGGAGGTGGCGAAAGCGAAGTCGACCTCGGGCTTGAGGCCGCTCACGATGCGCGCGATCGATTTGCCCGAGCCGCAGGCGTGGGTCCAGCCCAGCGTGCCGTGGCCGGTGTTGAGGAACAGGTTCGGCAGCTTCGTTTTGCCGATCAGCGGCACGTTGCTGGGCGTCGCCGGCCGCAGTCCGGTCCAGAACTGGGCTTGCGTGCTGTCGCCGGCGCCAGGGAACAGCTCTTCGACGCGCCGCACGATGGCCTCGCAGCGCACGCGGTTCAGGTCACGGTCGTAGCCGTTGAGTTCGGCCGTGCCGGCGATGCGCAGGCGGTCGCCGGTGGCCGAGGTGTAGCGCGAGAACACCAGCTTGTACTCGTCGTCGGTCAAAGAGACCTGGTGCGCCTTCGAGGCATCCTTCACCGGCAGCGTGACCGAGTAGCCCTTGGCCGGGTAGATCGGCAGCCGGATGCCCAGCGGCGTCGCGTAGAGCGGGCTCAGCGAGCCCATCGCCAGCACGAAGGCGTCGCCGCGGATGCGCTGGAAGCGGCCTTCGTTGTCTGTCGCTTCCACGTGGTCGATGCTGCCGCCTGCTTCGCGCAGCGCGGTCACGGTGTGGCTCATGAGGAAGTTCACGCCGGCCGCAGAGGCCAGTGCGACCAGTTCGCGCGCGAAGCGGTTGGCATCGCCAGATTCGTCTTCGGCCGTGTAGGTGGCGCCGGCCAACTGGGGCCGGATGTGGGCTAGCGCGGGCTCGATCTTCACCGCCTCGTCGGCCGAGATCACCTGGCGCTCGCAGCCCAGTGCGCGCATCTGCTCGGCCGGCTTCAGTGCGCCGTCGAATTCCTTCTGGGTCGTATAGAAGTGCAGGATGCCCTGGGTGCGCTGGTCGTAGCTGAGACCGGTGTCGCGGCGCAGCTGCTGCAGCGTGTCGCGGCTGTAGGTGCCCAGGCGCACGATCTGCTCGATGTTGTGGCGCGTGCGCGCCGGCGTGCATTCGCGCAGGAACTGCAGGCCCCAGAGCCACTGGCGCATGTCGGCGCGGATGCGAAAGAGGAGCGGTGCATCTTCCTTGCCGAGCCATTGCAGCACCTTGAGCGGCGCGCTCGGGTTGGCCCAGGGTTCGGCATGGCTGACCGAGATCTGGCCGCCGTTGGCGAAGCTGGTTTCGGCAGCCGGTGTGGCCTGCCGGTCGATCACGGTCACTTCGTGGCCGAGTTGCTGGAGGTAGTAAGCCGAGGTCACGCCGAGCAGGCCGGCGCCGAGAACGATCACGCGCATTTCGAGAACCTTTGAGGTTGCAGCGCTTGAACGCAACGGAAACGGAAGCTCGAAAAAGAAAGCAACCGGACCATGCGTCCAAGTTGCCGCTCCCCCTGTCCTCGGTACCTGAGAGATTCACCCGCTGCGCCCGCAGCAGGTTTGCTCCTTCGGTGCATCACATGGCGTGATGGCTCTCCAGACGGCTTTGACAGTTGATGCAGTACAGGCTCATCGCGTGAGCCGACCTGAGCGTTTATGGGAGTTTGCGCCTTCGGTGGAGCCGCTTCCCGCGGCCCGCTCTCCTGCAGTGCAGCAATTGTAAGGCGGCGAGGACGCGCGCGGCTACGGATTTCTGAAGGCGAACTCGAGCTCGGGCCTGAGGCCGCTCACGATCCGGGCAATCGACTTGCCGGCGCCGCAGGCGTTGATCCAGCCGCGCGCGCCCGGCGCGACATTGAGGAACAGGTTGAACAGGCGGGTCTTGCCGATCATCGGCAGCCCGTCCCGGCTGACGGCATGCACGACCGTCTCGAGGGAGGCATGCGCCGTGTCGGCCGCGCCGGGCAGCAGCGTTTCGATGCGGCGCAGGATGGCGTCGACGCGGTCCGAATCGGGCTCGCTCTCTTCGTCGAAGCTGGCGCGTACCGTGGCGGAGACCCGCAGGCAGTCGCTGCCCGGCGTTTCGATGCGCCGGATGCCCAGCTTGCCCTGCCGGTCGCGCAGCGCGACGCGCGGTGCGCGGGTCGCGTCCTTGAGAGGGATCGTGACGATGTATTCGCGCAGGAAGCGAAAAGGCATGGCGATCTTCAGCTTTTCGGCGTGCATCGCGCTGGAGATGCCGAGCGCCAGCACATAGGCCTGGCCGCGCAGGACGACGGGCTGGCCGTCGGCATCGAGCAGCTCGACATGGTCGATGCGGCCTGCGCGCTCCTCCAGGGAGATCACCGTGTGCTGGGTCAGGAAGCGCACGCCGGCCGCGCGGCACAGGAACACCATGCTGGCCGCGAACTGGGCCGGGTCGCGCGCCGCCGGATCGTCGAGCGAATAGGCTGCGCCGGCGAGCTCGCCGCGCAGGGCCTGCAGGGCCGGCTCGATGCGCAGCGCCTCTTCGGCCGAGACCAGGCGCTCCTCGCATCCCAGCTCTTTCCAATGAGAGGCGCGCGCCAGCCGGGCGTTGAAGGCGTCGGCATCGGTGTAGATGCTCAGCAGGCCCGGGTTGCGCTGGCCCGGGGGCACGCCGGCTTCGTCGCGCAACGAACGCACGATGTCGCGGCTGTAGGCGCCCAGGCGGACGAGGTGTTCGATCGGCTTGGATTTCGGCGCCTCGCCGATGGCGCGATCGAGCAGCTTCGCGAAGCGTCGCCGCAGGCGCACGTACAGCCCCACCCATTTCGCGCGGGCGGCACGGCGAGCGGCGGATTGCCGAAGAAGCTGGTCGGCCGCGGCCGTGACGACCGTGTCGACGCGCCCGCGCGCCTTGGCGGCCGGCGTGGCATGCCTGTCGACCACCGTCACTTCGTGGCCCAGTTGTTGAAGGTAATAGGCCGATGTCACGCCGAGCAAGCCGGCGCCGAGTACAACCACGCGCATGTCCAGATCCTTTTGGGATGGCATGAACGGCGGGTTTGGGCGCTCACTGTGCGGAGCTGCCGTAACCCGGGGTTCAGATGCCGCTCCCCCTGTCCTTGGTACCTGAGAGATTCATCCGCTGCGACTTGCAACGGACTTGCTCCTTCGGCGCATCACCTGGCGTGATGACTCTCCAGACGGCAATTGACTAAATGAGCAGTGATTCGAACCGATGCAAGGTTCACCTGAGCGTTCATGGGAGTTTGCGCCAACGGTGGGATGTCGATGCATCCGCTTTTCTGCGGTAAGAATCTTAGCTTAGAAACCGGTTTCCTGGCCGTCACGCGCGGCGCAGGCGGGTGAACAGCTCGAACTCCCAATTGCGCATGCCCAGCAGCAGCGTGTAGCCCTCGCGCTCCTTGGGCGAGAGCTTCTGGTCGGTCTGGTGTTGCTGGGCGAAATCCTGGGCCACGCGCTGCAGCCGGTCCAGAAAGGCCGGCGCCAGCGAGCGGCTGATCGAGCCGTGAACCAGCAGCAGGCCTTCGGCCGGCCCGTCGAAGCCGCCTCGGTAGTAGTCGAGCACCACGTTCTCGCGGAAGAAGTCCATCACCGGCCCGTGCGGGCGCCAGCGGAAGGTTTTGGCGAGTTTCAGGCGGTAGCGGTTCAGCGGCCGGAGCTCGATGATGCCGATGCGGTCGAGTTGCGCGAGGTAGCCGATGCATTCCGCCTCGCTGATCCGGTAGGCGGTCACGATCTGCTCCAGCGTCCACTGGCTCAGGACGCAGATGGCCAGGAGCAGCAGCTTCTTGTCCTTGACCACGGCCTTTTCCTGCTCGAGCGTCAATTCCTTGAGCAGCGGCTGCGCATCGGCCACGCGGCGGGCGAGTTCGGCGAAGTCGATCTTGAGTGCACGGCAGATCGCATCGACCCGCGTGAGCGGCATGTCGCCCTTGGCGAGCATGCGCTTGACGCTGGATTCGGCCATGTCGAGCGACTTGGCGAGATCCGCATAGGTCATGCGGGCGGTTTTGAGCTCGTTCTTGAGAGCCTGCACAAGGTCGACGGTGGTGCTCATGGCGGGAGTATTGGGATTTGATACCTGAGGTCGTGAAAAAGTACTCCGTATCGATTCTCGATGCTCCCGGAGCGGTTGACAACCTACATTCCGCCGCACACACATCACCCGGAGCCCGCCATGCCTCTGCCTTGTCTGACCCGCCGCGAACTTGGCCTCTTGTCCCTCTTCGTCCTGCTCCTGCTGCTTGCGATCGCCGGCCCGGCCCTGCCGGCGCCCGGCCTGGGCGGCGCGCCTTTCGCCGACGACCGCGGTTGGCACGGCGTGCCCTATGCGATGGACGTGCTGAGCAACCTGCCTTTCGCGGTGATCGGCGTCTGGGGGCTGCGCTGGCTGCGCTGGCTGGAACGGGCGCACGAGGAGGCGCAGGACGCCGCGCCGCTGCCCCAGGCCATGGCCCAGCCGCCGGTCAACACGCTCGACTGCGCCTGGATGTTCTTCGCGGGCCTGATCCTCATCGCCGCCGGCTCGGCCTTCTACCACCTGCAGCCCGACGGCCTGCGGCTGGCGGCGGACCGCGCCGGCATGGCGGTGGCCTTCGCCGGCCTGATCGGCTGTGCCGTCTGCGAGCGAGTCAGCGCCCGCGCCGGCTGGCCGGCCGCCTGGTTCACGCTGACCGGCGGTCTGCTGGCGGTGGCCGTCCACCAGGTGAGCGGCAACGTGCTGCCGTGGGCGCTGGTCCAGTTCGGCGGCATGGCGCTGGTGCTCGCGCTGGCACTTGCCAAGCCCCTGGACGGCGCCATCGGCCTCAGGCTCGGCTGGGTGATCTTCTTCTACGCGCTGGCCAAGCTGCTCGAGCTGTCGGACCATGCCATTTACGAAGCGACGCATCATCTGATGTCGGGCCACAGCCTCAAGCACCTGGTCGCGGCGCTGGCGGCGCTGCCGGTGCTGCATGCGCTGCAGTCCATGGGACGGCAGACGCTGCGGCACAATCCGGGCGCGGCCGCGGTGACGGCCTGAGGAACCCGCCAGGGAATTCGCATGACAGCACCGGTCGACGCCTCCATTGCCATCGCGCCCGAAGCGCATGCGCACGCCAATCAATTCGCCTTGCTCGGGCAGCGGAGGTTCGGCCCGTTCTTCTGGACCCAGTTCGCTGGCGCGGCGAACGACAACCTCTTCAAGTTCGCATTCACCGTGATGGTGACCTACCAGCTGCAGCTGGGCTGGATGCCGCCGGCCATGGCGGGATTGGCCATCGGCGCACTCTTCATCCTGCCCTTCCTGCTGTTCTCGGCGACCGCGGGGCAGCTCACCGACAAGTACGACAAGACGAAGATGATCCGCTTCGTCAAGAATCTCGAGATCGCGATCATGGCGGTGGCGGCGTGGGGCTTCATGCGTGCGGACGCCGCGGTCCTGCTGGGCTGCGTGTTCCTGATGGGGCTGCATTCCACGCTGTTCGGTCCGGTCAAGTTCGCCTACCTGCCGCAGGTGCTTGATGCGCGGGAGCTCACCGGCGGCAACGGCATGGTCGAGATGGGGACCTTCGTCGCCATCCTGCTGGGACAGGTGGCCGGGGGCCTTCTCGTGGCATTGCCGCAGGTCGGCCACACCACGGTGGCGGTGGCTTGCGTGCTGTTGGCGCTCGCGGGGCGCGCGGTGGCGCAGGCGATTCCACCCGCGCCGGCCACCGATCCGGGCCTCGTGATCAACTGGAATCCGTTCAGCGAAACCTGGCGCAATCTCAAGCTGGCGCACGGCAACCTGGTCGTGTTCCGTTCGCTCCTGGGCATCTCGTGGATGTGGTTCTTCGGCGCCGTGTTCCTGAGCCAGTTCCCGAGCTTCGCGAAGGAGGTGCTGCACGGCAACGAGCAGGTCGCCTCCCTGCTGCTGGTGGTGTTCTCGGTCGGCATCGGCATCGGCTCGCTGCTGTGCGAAACCCTGAGCCGCCGCCAGGTGGAGATCGGCCTGGTGCCGCTGGGCGCGATCGGCATGAGCGGGTTCGCCATCGATCTCTACTTCGCCTCGCGCGCGCTGCCGCCCGCGGCGGAGATGGGGCTCGCTGCCTTCATGGCCCAGTCCGTTCATTGGCGCGTGATGGCCGACCTCGGCCTGCTGTCGCTCTTCGCGGGGCTCTACAGCGTGCCGATGTACGCGCTGATCCAGCTGCGCAGCCAGCCCACGCACCGGGCTCGGATCATCGCGGCCAACAACATCCTCAATGCCCTGTTCATGATCGGCAGCGCGGTCATCGCCGGCGCGCTGCTCAAGGCCGGCTTCACGATCCCGCAGATCTTCTTGTTTACCGGCATCGCCAATGCGGTGGTGGCCTTCTACATCTTCATGCTGGTGCCGGAGTACCTGCTGCGCTTCGTGGCCTGGGTGCTGTCGCGCATCGTCTACCGCTTCGACGTCAAGGGCGAGGAGCACATTCCGGCCGAGGGCGCTGCCGTGCTGGTCTGCAACCACGTGAGCTTCATCGATGCGGTGCTGCTGATGGCCGCGAGCCCGCGGCCGATCCGCTTCATCATGGACCACCGCATCTTCCGCGTGCCGGTGCTCGGCTGGCTGTTCCGGTTGGCCAAGGCCATTCCGATCGCGCCGCAGAAGGAAGACCCGGCAGCCTATGAAGAAGCCTTCGCGCGCGCGGTACAGGTGCTGCGCGAGGGCGATCTGCTCGCCATCTTCCCCGAGGGCGCGATCACGCGCGACGGCAGCCTGCAGCCCTTCAAGGGCGGCGTGATGAAGATCCTCGAGGCCGCGCGTGCCGAGGGCATCGATCCGCCGGTGATCCCGATGGCGCTGACCAATCTCTGGGGCTCCTACTTCAGCCGCGTCGAGGTGCGCGACGGCGAGAACGTAGCCATGGTGCGTCCGTTCCGGCGCGGCTTTTTCAGCCGGGTGGGGCTCCATGTCGGCAGTGCGATGCGGCACGCCGAGGTGCAGCCCGAGGCTTTGCAGCGGCGCGTGAGCGGGCTGCTGGAAAGCCAGCCGAGCTGATGCTGTTCCTGCCTGACGGCTTCTGGTATTCAATCACCTGGTTTGGTGACAGCGGCTTCCTGCTGCCCGTCGCGGCCTGGATTGCCGTGTGGCTGGGCGTGCGGACGGTCACACGGCCGATCGCATGGCGCTGGCTCGCGCTGTTCGGCTCCGCCGGCGCCATGGTGGCCGCTTCGAAGATCGCCTTCATGGGCTGGGGCATCGGCAGCGCCATGCTCAACTTCACCGGCATCAGCGGGCACACCATGCTCTCGGCCAGCGTCTGGCCGGTCGCCTTCTGGCTGACCGCAGCGCATTGGGAACCGCGCGTGCGCGTCTCCGCCGCCACGCTCGGCTGGGTCTTCGCTGCGCTCATCGGGCTGTCGAGGCTGGCGATCTATGCCCATTCCAAGTCGGAGGTGGCCGCCGGATTCGCGCTGGGCGCGGCCGTCAGCGCGTTCTTCCTGTGGCAGCAACAGCACCGGCCGCCGCCGCGGCTTCATTGGATCCTGCTGCTGATCAGCATGGTCTCGCCGATGCTCTTCCTGCGCCCCGGCACTACAGCGCCCACGCACGACGCGCTCGGGGTGATCGCGGTGCGGCTGGCCGGTACGGAGCGGCCCTTCACGCGCGACGACCTGCTGCGCCGTCGGGTGCGCCAAGGTATCGACTAGAGATACCGGAGGCGTCGCAAGGTGCCACTGGTGCAGTAATTTGCGCCTCGCCGAGGAAGTGCGAACCATCATTCGCGCACCTTCACTACGCCGCGAGGCATTCATGCAACCCTTCTCTTCCACCGTTTCCATCCAACGCGACACCCGTGCCTGGCAAGTCCAGGTCTGGATCTCCTTCGGGATGGCCGTGTTCCTCTGCGCGACCGGGCTCGGCTGGCTGCCGGGGCAGGCGCTGGACCGCGCGTTCATGGTGATGGGCTACGTGTTCTGCCTCTCGGCCGCCTTCGTGCTGGCGAAGTTCGTGCGTGACAACCAGCGCGGCACCACGCCCGGTGCCGGCGACACGCCGATGTGGAAGCTGGTCGTCTGGGGCGGCTTCTTCACCGCGATGGGCCTGACCGGCTGGGGCCTGCTGCGGATGGAGATCAGCGAGACCTACAAGGCCTTTCTCGGCGTGAGCTGGCTGTTCCTGATCAGCTCGGCCTTCACGCTCGCCAAGACCCTGCGCGACCGCCATGAAGCCTATCTCGCCGAGGCGCGCCTCCAAGGCCGCCGCGAAGCCCGCGCCGAAACCGGCCAGGGCGAATGAAGCACTCCATACACCTCATCTTTCGAAAGCACATCATGAAGAAGTCCTTCGTCACGGTTCTGATGGCGGCTTGCGCCGCGATGGCGGGTGTTGCCGTCCCGCTTCACGCTCATGCACAGAGCGAAGCCTCGGCAGCGCTCTCGATGCTGCCGCTGGCCTCGGTCGTCGGCGTCGCCTCGGTGGCCGGCAGCGCGGCGAGTGCCGCGGTGGCCTTGCCCGCGGCGCTGTCGGTGGGTGGCTCGGTGCTTACGGTGGTGGCGGTAGAGGCATCGGTCGACGGTACCGTCTACCTGCTCGAACGTGCCTCCGATGGCGCCCGCGCCAGCGTCAAGGTACTGGGCCGCGCGGCCCACGGTGCCTCGGTCGTTGTCGGCACGATGGTCACGGTCAGCGTGATCGGCTCGGGCATCGTGCTGTCGGCGGCCGGCGAGGTGCTGGCCTTCGTGCCCAATGCGGTCGGCCGCGCGCTGCTCTACAACGAGAGGCTGTCATGAGGCGCGCGCCCACCAACTTCGGCCCCTACGAGATCGAGTACCGGGCCCAGGTTTCCCGCCCGCGCCGAATGCTCCGGGCCATTCTTCAGGTGTTTGCGGCGGCGGCGGCCGTGGTGCTGGCGGGGCTCTTCCTGTTTCCGCTCAACGCGCACGCCGGTCGTTCCTGTGAACAGCAGAAGCCCGGCGCGGCGGCGGTCATGAAGGGTATGCAGCTCGCCGAGCGCACGGCACAAGGGCTCGATGCAAGCGGTGCGCGGGTCGTGCTGCTGGCGCGTGCGGGGCAAGACCTGAGCAAGTACGGCCTGCGCTACTCGCATCTGGGCCTGGCCTACAAGACAGAGGCGGGAACGTGGCGCGTGGTCCACAAGCTCAACCAGTGCGGCACGGCGGTGGCAGCCATCTATCGCCAAGGGCTGGGCGAATTCTTCCTCGATGACCTCTGGCGCCATGAGGCCGCCTGGGTGATCCCGGCGCCGGCCGTGCAGGCGCAGGTGCTGGCGGCGCTCAACGAATCGCCCGCTCGCATCACGCGGCTGCACGCCGCGCCCTACAGCATCGTGAGCTACGCCTGGGGTCACAAGTACCAGCAGTCGAACCAATGGGCGATCGAGACGCTGGCTGCGGCGATGGAGCCCGGCACCATCCGCACCCGCGAGCAGGCGCAGGCCTGGCTGCAGTTCAAGGGCTACGAGCCCGGCGTGCTGAAGCTCGGGCCGCTCACGCGACTCGGCGGACGCGTGGGTTCGGCCAACGTGGCCTTCGACGACCATCCCAACGAGAAGCGCTTCTCCGATCGGATCGAAACGGTGACGGTCGATTCGGTGTTCGCCTGGCTGCCGCGGGCGGGGCTCGGCGCCGCGCCGGTGGTGCTGCGCCTATGAGCCCGGCAAGCGGCATCCTAGTATCGCGCCGCACCCTGCTCGCCGCCGCACTGATGGGGGCCGGCCTGCTGCTGGTCTCGCCCACGGAGGTCCATAGCGGAACGCTGCACCCCGTCGAGAACGTGACGCGGCTCTACACGGTGAAAGTCGAACGTGTGGTGACTCCGCGCTCGCGCGAAGCAGTTCGCAACGCGCTTCTCGAGTGGCCCGGCCTGATCGCTGTAGGCGGCGGACGCTATTCCATGGGCGGCCAGGTTGCAGTCGCAGGTGGCCTGCACATCGACATGCGTGAAATGAATCGGCTGGTCTGGCTGCGCCCCGACACGAAGACGGTGCGTGTGGAGGCCGGCATGCGCTGGCGCGACCTGCAGGATCACATCGACGCACATCAACTCTCGGTGCAGACCATGCAGAGCTATGCCAACTTCACCGTCGGCGGCTCCGTGTCGGTGAACGCTCATGGCCGGTATGTGGGCCATGGGCCGATCGGGCACTCTGTGCGAGCGCTGCAGCTGGTGCTGGCCGATGGCGAGATCGTCGAGGTCGATCGTCAGAAGCACCCGGAGCTTTTTCGCGCGGCCATCGGCGGCTACGGCGCCGTCGGCGTGATCACGGAGGTCGAGCTTGCACTGGACGACAACGTGCGGATCGAACGCACGGTCGAGGCACTGGCGCTGCGGGACTATCCGGCCTGGTTCGAGCGGGAAGTGCGGGCCGCAAACGGATTCCTCCTGCACAACGCTGACTTGGTCCCGCCCTTTTTCGACGAGGCATCGGCCGTGAGCTGGCGTCGCTCGGACAAGCCACTGACGGTGGCCGCACGACTGGTTCCGCGCGATCGGAGCTATCGGCTGGAACAGGGCATGGTCTGGGCAGTGACCGAGCTGCCGAACGGCGATGCGCTGCAGCGCAAATACATCCGCCCTGCGTTGCTCGATAGACCGGAGGTGGTCTGGCTGAACTACGAGGCGAGCCTGGACCTTCGTTCGCTGGAGCCAGCCAGCCGGCGAGCATCCACCTACGTGCTTCAGGAGTACTTCATTCCGACGCAGCACTTTCTCGTCTTTGCAACCGAGATGGCACGGATCATCCGAAAGCACCAGGCGAAAGTGCTCAATGTGTCGATCCGGCATTCGACGACCGACGAGGTGTCGATGTTGGCTTGGGCACGCGAGGAAGTGTTTTCATTCGTCGTGTACTACAAGCAGCGCACCGACTCCCAAGCCTTGGAAGATGCCGGCCGCTGGACCCGCGACATGATCGACGCTGCGCTGAAGTGCGGCGGAACCTATTACCTGCCCTATCAGCTGCATGCGACCCGGGCGCAATTTGCTGCCGCCTATCCTCAGGCTGATGCGTTCCGGGCCGTGAAGCGCGCGGTAGACCCTCAAGGACGGCTGAGCAATGCGCTGTGGCAGCGATACCTTTGAATCGAAACAGGAGCTATTGAGATGAGCAAGTCCTTGCGTTTGTCCGAAAAGTGGTTTCGCCGCGGCCTCTGGGTGGTGGCGCTGGTGTTCGCGAGCTTTCTGGTCGGGCTGGGCAGCACGATCGTCGGCGATCTGCCGCAGGTCGAGCGCACGCTGACCCTCGACGATTTCATCGACAAGGCGGCGGCCGAGCCGCTTCGCGCCACGATCCGCAACGCGCAGCGCACCGAGCAGGAGTCGACACGCGAGCGCGAGCAGGCGGAGCTAGCGCTCCTGACCGCCCAGCAGACCAGCCGGGCGGCGCGCGAGACCTTCGGCAACTGGCTCGCGACGCGGCGCGCCACTGCGCAGCCCGACCAGGACACCGAGTTGATCGCGCGCACCAAGGCGCTCGATACGCTGAAGGCCAGGGAAGACGACGCCCAGAGGGCCGTGGGCGCGCAGCGCCAGATCGCACTCGATGCGCGGCAGGCGCGCCAGAGCGCGCAGCAGAAACTCGCGCCGCTGGAAGACGAAGCGCGCAAGAAGCTCGAGGCGGAAAACCGTCGCGTCGAACTGCGCGTGTTCGGCTACCGGCTCGCGCTCACCTTGCCGCTGCTCTTGATCGCCGGCTGGCTCTTCGTGAAGAAGCGCAAGAGCACCTACTGGCCTTTCGTGTGGGGCTTCATCTACTTCGCGCTCTTCGCCTTCTTCGTCGAGCTCGTGCCCTATCTGCCGAGCTATGGCGGCTATGTGCGCTACGTGGTCGGCATCGTGGTGACCGTGCTCGTGGGGCGCTACGCCATCATCGCGCTCAACCGCTATCTCGCGCGCCAGAAGCTGGCCGAGGCGCAGCCCGACACGGTGCGCCGCAACGAGCTGAGCTACGACACCGCGCTGGCGCGGCTCGCCAAGAGTGTGTGCCCGGGCTGCGAACGGCCGGTGGACCTGAAGAACACCGAGATCGATTTCTGCCCGCATTGCGGCATCGGCCTGTTCGATCACTGCGGCGTCTGCGAAGCGCGCAAGAGCGCGTTCTCGCGCTTCTGCCACGCCTGCGGGACCGGTGCGGCTGCCGCGGCGGCGCCGGGTATTCCGCCTCAGGTCCAGCCTGCGTCCACCACGTAGTCCTGCGCGGTGCACATCTTCGAATCGTCGGCCGCGAGAAAGAGCGCCATGCTGGCGATGTCCTCGGCCATCACGCGGCCCGGCAGGCACTGAGCGGCATCGATCTGGGCCTCGGATTCGGGCTTGACCCAGAGCTTCAACTGGCGCTCGGTCATCACCCAGCCCGGCACGATCGAGTTGACGCGGATGTTGGCCTTGCCGAGGTCGCGCGCCAGCGAACGCGTGAGGCCGCGCGCGGCCGCCTTGCAGGCCTGGTAGACCGGGTAGCCGGCGCCCTTGATCATCCAGCTGATCGAGCCGAAGTTGATGATCGACCCGCCGCCCTGCGCGCGCATGTCCTCGGCCACGGCCTGCGCGGCGAAGAACTGGTGCTTGAAGTTGATCGCCACCAGCCGATCGAAGTCTTCGCTCGTGACGTCGGCCATCTCGTGGCGGCGGTCGTTGGCCGCATTGTTGAGCAGCACGCGGATCGGCCCGAAGCGCGCGCGCACCGCGGCGATGGCTGCGCCAAGCGCTGCGACGTCGGTCACGTCGCACTCGTGGAACAGCACCTCGTTTTCGCCCCGCAACCGGGCGGCAAGCGCGCAGCCCGCAGCCGCATCGATGTCGCAGAAGCCCACATGCGCGCCCTGCGCATGGAAGGCGCGCACCAGGCTTTCGCCGATGCCGGTGGCGCCGCCGGAGATGAACACGCTGCGGCCGGCGAGCGATGGATAGCAGGCGGAGGGGGGCGATGCCGTCATGAGGAGGATCCGTGCAGGAACGAAGTGCCAGTTGCGATTCTCCACGCCAACGATGGTGCGTGTCACCCGGGTGGCCGAGAATGCCGCGTTCGCATCAACGATCGAAGGCACGCACTCCCATGAACGACAACGACGAACTGGTGCATCTTGCGGCGGGCGCATTGCATCTGGTGCTGGCGCCGGAGGTCGGCGGCGCGATCGCAGCCCTCTACGATGAGCGCGACGGCCGGCGCTTCGACTGGTTGCGGCCGGCCACGGCCGATGCGCTGGCCGCACGTCATCTCCTGGCCATGGCGAGTTTTCCGCTCCTGCCCTGGTGCAATCGCCTTCGCGACGGCCGCGCGCATGTCGGCGGGCGCGACATCGCCATTGCGCCGGGCCATCCTGCGGGGCCCTCGGGCCGGCATCCGCTTCACGGCATCGGTTGGCAACGGCCATGGCAGGTGGCAGAGGCCTCGCCAACCCGCGCGGAGCTCGTGCTGAGCGTCGAGGCCGATGCCCAGTGGCCCTGGCGCTTCGAAGCCTCGCAGCTGTTCGAACTCGATGCGACGGGGCTGCGTTGCACCATCACGCTGATCAACCGCGACAGCGCCCCGATGCCGGCCGGCATCGGCCATCACCCCTACTTCATCCATCACGCGGGCACACGCCTGTCGGCGAACACCGGCGCCATGTGGCGTGGCGATGCGGAGGTGATGCCGGTCGCGCTCGAGCCGACGCAAGAGGTGGCCCGGCTGCGCGAAGGCGTGGAGCTGGCCGAGCTCGATCTGGACAACAACTTCACAGGATGGCTGCGTGAGGCCCGCATCGAATGGCCGACGGCTTCGTGCGCGCTGGCGATGGCGGCCGAGGCGCCGCTCGACTTCTTCGTCCTGTACTGCCCGAGCGGCGCGGATCATTTCTGCGCCGAGCCGGTGAGCCAGTGCACCGATGCTTTCAACCTGTGGGACCGCCATGGGCTCGGCGAAGTGGGCGGCACGGTCCTCGCGCCCGGGGCCTCGCTTTCAGGGCGCTGGTCGCTGCTGCCGCAGCGCTGACGCGGGCACTCCCGCGTGCGGCGTATGGCTTCCGGCGTGTTCTCGCGCGAGCGGGTTCTGGCTACGCTCGATGCCTTTGATTCAGAGCACGATCATGTTCAGGAACCTCATTCGCCGCCATGCCGCCGCAGGTCTTTACGTCGCGTCGGTCGCTGCTGCCTTGCTGTCGGCGGCGAGCCTCGTGACCCATGCGCAGGAGCCGGCGACCTTCCGTCTCTTCAAGGTGGTTTCGCCGCGCGACGACATCGTGGTCGGCATCGAGGCGGCTCAGCTCGGCGCCGGCAGCACGCCGGAAGTGCAGCGCTTCGCGGCGCTCCTGGCGGACAAGAGTCCCTTGACGGTGTGGCAGTACGCGTCGCAAAAGGATGCGGGCGGCGCGCTGGTGCAGGCGCCGCTGCGGCAGGTCGCGCTGTTCAAGAACGAGCTGCTGCGCATCGAGCCCTACACGACGCCGCTGCCCATCAAGGTGCCTGGCGCCAAGTAGGCGCATCCTAGACGCCGCGGGCCCGGTCGGCCTTGAACTGCGCGCGGAACTGCGTGTAGGTGCCGGCATCGAGCGCCGCGCGGATCTCGCGCATCAGATTTAGGTAGTAGTGCAGGTTGTGGATGGTCGTGAGCATCGGGCCCAGCATCTCGCCGCAGCGGTCGAGATGGTGCAGGTAGGCGCGGCTGAAGCCGTCGCGGCCGCCTTCGTTCCACGACACGCCTGATGCGCCGGCGCAGGCATGGCAGCTGCAGCTCGCATCGATCGGCTGCGGGTCGCTCTTGTGGCGCGCATTGCGCATCTTGAGGTCGCCGAAGCGCGTGAACAGCGTGCCGTTGCGCGCATTGCGCGTCGGCATCACGCAGTCGAACATGTCGACGCCCTGTGCCACGCCCTCGACCAGGTCCTCCGGCGTGCCCACGCCCATCAGGTAGCGCGGCTTGTGCGCCGGCAGCCGGTGCGGCGTGTGCGCCATGATGCGCAGCATCTCGTCCTTGGGTTCGCCGACGCTCACGCCGCCGATCGCGTAGCCGGGAAAGTCCATCTCGACGAGCTGGGCCAGCGACTCTTCGCGCAGGTTCTCGTACATGCCGCCCTGCACGATGCCGAAGAGCGCGTTGGGGTTCTCGAGCCGCGCGAACTCCGCCTGGCAGCGGCGCGCCCAGCGCAGGCTGAGCTCCATAGAACTGCGCGCCTCGGCCTCGGTCGTGAGGTGGCCCTGGGTGTCGTAGGGCGTGCACTCGTCGAACTGCATGACGATGTCGCTGTTGAGAATGGTCTGGATCTGCATCGAGACCTCCGGCGTGAGGAAGAGCTTGTCGCCGTTGACCGGCGACGCGAACTTCACGCCCTCCTCGCTGATCTTGCGCATCGCACCCAGCGACCAGACCTGGAAGCCGCCCGAGTCGGTGAGGATGGGCTTGTCCCATTTCTCGAACTGGTGGAGGCCGCCGAAGCTCGCCATCACGTCCAGGCCGGGACGCATCCAGAGATGGAAGGTGTTGCCGAGGATGATTTGGGCGCCCATCTCCTCGAGGCTGCGCGGCATCACGCCCTTGACGGTGCCGTAGGTGCCCACGGGCATGAAGATCGGAGTTTGCACCACGCCGTGGTTCAGCGAGAGCGTGCCGCGGCGCGCATGGCTCGCGGGGTCGGTGGCGAGGAGTTCGAAGTTCAGCATGGTTGTCTCGAAAGAAGCATCGCGTCGCCGTAGCTGAAGAAGCGGTAGCGCTCGCGGATCGCGTGGGCATAGAGCGCCATCACGCGCTCGTAGCCCGCGAAGGCGCTCACCAGCATCATGAGCGTGCTCTTGGGCAGGTGGAAGTTGGTGACCAGCAGGTCGACGTGTTCGAAGGCGAAGCCCGGCGTGATGAAGATGCGCGTGTCGCCCGCCGCTTCGCCGCTCTTGGCCCACGATTCGAGCGTGCGCACGGTGGTGGTTCCGACCGCGACGATGCGGCCGCCGCGCGCCCTGGTTTCGGCGATGGCGCGTTGCGTCGTCTCGGGCACCTCGTAGCGCTCTGCATGCATCGTGTGATCGGCGATGTTCTCGGTCTTCACCGGCTGAAAGGTGCCGGCGCCGACGTGCAGCGTGACGTTGGCGCGCTGCACGCCGCGCGCCTCGAGCTCGGCCAGCAGCGCCTCGTCGAAGTGCAGCGCCGCGGTCGGCGCGGCGACCGCACCCGGCACGCGTGCGAACACGGTCTGGTAGCGGCGCTCGTCGTCCTGCGAGTCGGCGTGTTCGATGTACGGCGGCAAGGGCACGTGGCCGCAGCGGGCCATCAGCGCATAGGGGTCTTCACCGGCGGCGCTGTCGAAGCGGAAGCGGAACAGCGCGCCGTTCTCGTCGGGCCAGCGGCCGAGCAGCGTCGCCCGGAACTCGCCGGCCATCGCCAGCGCGGTGCCGGCCGGCGGCTTCTTGCTGACCTTCATGTGCGCGACGACTTCGTTGCCTTGCAGCACGCGCTCCACCAGCAGCTCGAGCTTGCCGCCGGTGGGTTTTTCGCCGAAGAGGCGCGCCTTGACGACGCGCGTGTCGTTGAAGACCAGCAGATCGCCGGCGCGCAACTGCGAGGGCAGGTCCTTGAAGATGCGGCCGATGGGTGGATCGACCGTGCCGTCGAGCAGTCTCGAGGCGCTGCGCTCGGCGGCGGGATGCTGGGCCACCAGTTCGGGCGGCAGGTCGAAATCGAAATCGGAAAGCGTGAAGGCGCGCATGGTGCTTGAGGGCCGGACGGGCCCGTGCCAAGGAGGCGGAGGAAGAGGCGGCGAAGAGCCGGGCAGAATTGTCCCATGCCCGCCGCCGCCAAGTCGTCTCCACCGGAAAAGCCCGCAGCAGCACCGGCGCCAGCGCCCGGCGCGGGCCTGAGCCCGGTGCAGCGCGCGCTGCGCAAGCTCGGGCTCCTGCGTGACATCGATTTCGCGCTGTACCTGCCGATGCGCTACGAGGACGAGACGCGCATCGTGCGGCTGGCCGACACGCGCGACGGCGACACGGCCCAGATCGAGGCCGTGGTGAGGGATTGCGAAGTCGTGTTCAGGCCGCGCCGTCAGCTGATCGTGACGGTGGACGACGGCAGCGACACCTGCCAGCTGCGCTTCTTCAACTTCTATCCCTCGCAGCAGAAGCAGCTCGCGGTCGGCGCGCGGGTGCGGGTGCGCGGTGAGGTGCGCGGCGGTTTCGTCGGGCGGCAGATGATGCATCCGACGGTCAAGGCCGCGGGCACCGAGCTGCCGCAGGCGTTGACGCCGGTGTACTCGACGATCGCGGGGCTGGCCCAGCCGATGCTGCGGCGCGAAGTGCGCTCCGGCTTGGCGCGGGCGGTGCTCGACGAGACCATTCCGCCGGCGCTCGCGCCGTCGGGCGCATGGGAACTGCGCCGGGCGTTGAGCTTTCTCCACTACCCGGCGCCCGACGTGGCGATGGCCACGCTGGAAGACCACAGCCACCCCGCCTGGCAGCGGCTCAAGGCCGACGAACTGCTGGCGCAGCAGCTCTCGCAACTGCAGGCGCGCCGGGCCCGCGCGGCGCAGCGCGCGCCGGTGCTTTCGGCGGCGGCTTCCGGTGACTCGCTGTACAAGGAACTGCTGGCCACGCTGCCCTTTGCATTGACCGGCGCACAGCATCGGGTCGGCGAGGAGATCACGCACGACCTCGCTCGCGACGTCCCGATGCACCGCCTGCTGCAGGGCGACGTGGGCTCCGGCAAGACCGTGGTGGCGGCGCTGGCCGCCGCGCGCTGCATCGATGCCGGCTACCAGTGCGCACTGATGGCGCCCACCGAGATCCTCGCGGCGCAGCACTTCGGCAAGCTGGTCGGCTGGCTCGACCCCTTGCTGGCCGAGCGCGGCCTGCGTGTCGCCTGGCTCACCGGCAGCCAGAAGAAGAAGGAGCGCGACGCGATGTCGGCCGCGGTCGAGAACGGCGAGGCCGCGCTCGTGATCGGCACGCACGCGGTGATCTCGGAGAAGGTGCGCTTCGACAAGCTCGCGCTGGCGATCATCGACGAGCAGCACCGCTTCGGCGTTGCGCAGCGCCTGGCCCTGCGCGGCAAGGCCGTCGGCGACCTCGAACCACACCTGCTGATGATGAGTGCCACCCCAATCCCGCGCACGCTCGCGATGAGCTACTACGCCGACCTCGACGTCTCCACGCTCGACGAGCTGCCGCCGGGCCGCACGCCGATCGTGACCAGGCTGGTGGCCGATCACCGGCGCGACGAGGTCATCGATCGCATCCGCGCCCAGCTTGCGCAAGGGCGGCAGGTCTACTGGGTCTGCCCGCTGATCGAAGAAAGCGAGGCGGTCGATTTGCGCAACGCGACCGAAACGCGTGACGAGCTGGCCGCCGCACTCGGCGCGCAGGTCAGCGTGGGGCTGCTGCACTCGCGCATGCCGACAGCCGAGAAGCAGGCGGTGATGGAGAGCTTCACGGCCAATCGCCTGCAGGTGCTGGTCAGCACCACGGTGATCGAGGTCGGCGTCGACGTGCCCAATGCCTCGCTGATGGTGATCGAGCATGCCGAGCGCTTCGGGCTTTCGCAGCTGCATCAGCTGCGCGGGCGTGTCGGACGTGGCGCGGCCGCTTCGGCCTGCGTGCTGCTCTATGCGCCGAACGAAGGCGGCCGGGTCGGCGAGGCGGCGCGCGCGCGGCTCAAGGCGATGGCCGAAACCAGCGACGGCTTCGAGATCGCACGGCGCGACCTCGAGATCCGCGGGCCCGGCGAATTCCTCGGCGCGCGGCAGTCGGGCGCGCCGCTCCTGCGCTTTGCCGACCTGAGCACCGATGTGTTGCTGCTCGATTGGGCGCGGGCGCTGGCGCCGCGCATGCTCGACCGCCATCCGGAACTCGCAATCAAGCATGTCGACCGCTGGCTCGGCAGCAAGGCGGAGTACCTCAAAGCCTGAATTCGGCAGAGGTCGCAGCGTCTGCGCATAATTGACGCAGGCTATGACTCTCACCGAACTCAAATACATCGTTGCAGTCGCGCGTGAGCGGCATTTCGGCAAGGCGGCCGAGGCCTGCTACGTGTCGCAGCCCACCTTGTCGGTCGCGATCAAGAAGCTGGAAGACGAACTCGAGGTCAAGCTTTTCGAGCGCAGCGCGGGCGAGGTCACGGTCACGCCGCTGGGCGAGCAGATCGTGCAGCAGGCCCAGAGCGTGCTCGACCAGGCCGCGAGCATCAAGGAGATTGCCAAGCGCGGCAAGGACCCGCTGTCGGGGCCGCTCAACCTGGGCGTGATCTACACCATCGGCCCGTACCTGCTGCCCGACCTGGTGCGCCAGAACATCGCGCGCACCCCCCAGATGCCGCTGGTGCTGCAGGAGAACTTCACCGTCAAGCTGCTCGAGATGCTGCGCGCCGGCGAGATCGACTGCGCGATCATGGCCGAGCCCTTTCCCGACACCGGCCTGGCGATGGCAGCGCTCTACGACGAGCCCTTCATGGCGGCCGTGCCCGTCCATCATCCGCTGGCGGAGCGCGAATCCGTGAGCTCCGACGAGCTCAAAAAAGAGACCATGCTGCTGCTCGGCACCGGCCACTGTTTTCGCGACCACGTGCTCGAGGTCTGCCCCGAGTTCGCGCGCTTCTCAAGCAATGCCGAGGGCATCCGCAAGAGCTTCGAGGGCTCGTCGCTCGAAACCATCAAGCACATGGTGGCGGCCGGCATGGGCGTGACGCTGGTGCCACGCCTGTCGGTGCCGAACGGTGCGCTCAAGTCCAAGGCCAAGGGCCGCGGCAAGGAGCCCGAGCAGATCGTGCGTTACCTCCCCGTGCGCGACGAGCAGGGCGGCGAGCCGACGCGCCGCGTGGTGCTGGCCTGGCGCCGCAGCTTCACGCGCTACGAGGCCATCGCGGCGCTGCGCAACGCGATCTACGCCTGCGAGCTGCCGGGCGTCAAACGACTCTCGTAGGACTTGCTGTCATCGGCCTACGCGTTCGACCCCGGCCGAGGGCAATCGCTGCGATAGAGTTCGGCTGTTGCGAAGCCCGCCCTTGGCTTCTAAAGTTTCTGACCGCCATCCAACCTTGAAGAAAGAACTCGCGCCATGGCCAAAGTCGTGAAGAAATCCAAGTCCCCGATCTCCGCTGCACCCTCGGCCTCCGCCGGCAAAGTGCCCAAGAAGGGCGGCGCCGTGGTGGCCCTGGAGTCGGGCAGCCGCAATGCGCCGATCATCAACATCGGCATCGAGCGTCAGGACCGCGCCGCCATCGCCGAAGGCCTGAGCCGCGTGCTGGCCGACACCTACACGCTCTACCTCACCACGCACAATTTCCACTGGAACGTGACCGGCCCGCACTTCAACTCGCTGCATGCGATGTTCATGGCGCAGTACACGGAGCTCTGGGGTTCGACCGACGTCATTGCCGAGCGCATCCGCGCCCTGGGTCATTACGCGCCGGGCTCGTATGCCGAGTTCAGCAAGATCGCGACCGTGCCCGACGTGCCGAAAGATCCGCCGAAGGCGATGGAGATGGTGCGCATCCTGGTCAAGGGCCACGAGACAGTTTCGCGCATCGCGCGCGAGTTCATCCCGGTGGCCGAGGAGGCCGGCGACGACCCGACCGCCGACATGCTCACCGCGCGTTGCACGGTGCACGACCAGACGGCCTGGATGCTGCGTTCGCTGCTCGAGGACTGATCCGCCCCGATCAGAACTTGGCGCGCAGGGTCAGCTGCAGTTCGCGCGGCGGACCCGGAATGATCAGGTTGTCGACGCTGCCGTGGGCCGAGATGTAGTGCTTCTTGTCGAAGATGTTCTTCAGGTTCAGCGCCAACTCGTAGCGATCCGTCTTGTAGCTGCCCGCCAGGTCGGCCGTCATGTAGCCTGGCAGGGCCACCAGGTTGGTCAGGGAGGCGTAGCGCGCGGCCACGTAGTTCAGGCCGCCGCCCGCGCTGAAGCCCTGGCCCAGGTCCTTCATGAGCCAGACGAAGGCCGAGTGCCGCGGCGTGAGCGGTGCGACCTTGCCCTGGACCGGGATGGGTGCACCGACCGGCAGTTGCAGTGAACTGACGGTGGCCACCGACTTGACCATCCGCCCGTCCAGGTAGGCATAGCCCGCGCTCACGTCCCAGCGCCCCGGCAGCTTGCCGGCGAGCGTGAGTTCCAGTCCGTTGGTGCGCTGCGTGCCCACGTTGATCTGCCGCGCCGGATTGGCCGGATCGCTGTTCTTGATGCCCGAGCGCTCCAGGTTGAAGGCCGCGGCCGTGAAGCTGAGCGCACCGTCCAGGAAGTCCAGCTTGGCGCCGATCTCCTTGTTGACCGTGATCTCGGGTGCGTTGTCCGCGTTGCTGGCCGAGAGCGCGAAGGTTTCCGCCGAGGGCTGGAAGGAGCGGCTGTGCGACAGGTAGTAGGACTGCGCCTCGCCGGGCTGCCACACCAGGCCGGCGCGCGGGCTGAACTTCTTGTCGGTGCGCGTCAGGGGCGGGAGACTGCGCTCGAACGAGGTCTCCTGGTCGAACACGTCGTAGCGCCCGCCGACCAGCGCCTTCCATTGCGGCGCCAGCGTGATCTGGTTCTGCGCGTACAGCGCAGAGGTTTTGAAGGTGGAGTTACTGGGAATCGCGCTCGTCGCCAGATAGTTGGCGAGCGGGATGGGTGGCGGAACAGCGACAGGATTGAAGATGCTGACGCGCTGAAAACCGACGGCCGAGGACACGGAATAGGCGCGCTTGTCCTGCACGCCGAACTCCGTGCCGACGAGCCATTCCTGCTTGAAGCCGCCGATGTCGTTGCGCCACGTCAAGTCGGTCTGGTTGAACCAGCCGCTCTCGTCCCGATCGACGAAGCCGCGGGTGCGGCCCACGGTCAGGCGCACGGGGTCGGTGGTGCCGCTGGGCAGCGTGTTGTAGCGATCCAGGTGGTAGCTGGAGTAGCGCGTCGTGTTGCGCAGGTTCAGTTCATCGCTGAAACGATGGTTCAGCGTGGCGGTGAAAGACTGGACCTTGGAGGTGCTCGTGTCGTCGCGCTTGGCCAGGGCGGAGCCGTAGTAGGTGCCGATCGGCACGTCGACCGGCCGGCCGTTGAGCGCCGGGATGCCGAAATCCGTCAGCCGCTGGTCGTGGGCGTTGGTGTATTGCAGCAGCAGGTCGGTCTGCGGGCTGAACTTCATCGCGAGCGAGGGCGCGATGCTGTAGCGGTCGATGAACTGCTGGTCGCGGTAGCTGCCCGACTTCTCGCGGGCGACGTTGAGTCGGAACGCCATGTTCTCGCCGATGGGCGTGTTGAGGTCCGCGGTCGCGCGCTTGAAGTCGTGGCTTCCCAGGCCGAGCGACACCTCGCCGAAGGACTCTCCGAATACCGGCTTCTTCGTGACGCGGTTGATCAGGCCGCCCGACGACCCGCGGCCGTAGAGCACTGCGGCCGGTCCCTTGAGCACCTCGATGCGCTCGGTATCCGACAGGTCGCGGAAGTACAGCGCGTCGTCGCGCACACCATCCACGAACCAGTCGGCGATGGCGGTGAAGCCGCGGATGACCACCTGGTCGCGCTGGCCGTCGCCGCTGCTGAAGGAGACGCCCGGCGCATTGCGCAACGCATCCTGCATCGAGGTGACGCCTTGATCGCGCAGCAATTGCGCCGGCAGCACGTTGACGGCTTGCGGTATGTCGCGCAGCGGTGCGCTGCCCTTGGTGGCGGTGCTGCTGGCGGCCGGGGCGTACCCGGCGTCTTGCTCCGTGCTGACCGTGATTTCCTTCAGCGTGTTGTTCTGGGCCTGCGCCGTGCAATGCAGCAAGGCGAGCGCGGCAGCGGTCAGGGGCAGATGGCGCAGGCGTGGGCGCAGCGCGCGTGGGCGTAGAGACATGGATTTCCTTCAGGGCAAGAACCGGATCGCGAAGCGCCACGCGGCTCGCCATCGAAGCGATGACTAAACCGGATGTGCCCTGCCTGGAAATGTCTGGGTTGGGTGCCTTTTGCGCGGAAGTCCTGGCGCTGGGCCGGGCTCGATGCAAAGGGTGATCGCGTCGCGCGAACCGCCGGATTCTAGTGTGGCAAACGAGGGCGTCTATTTGGCGTGACGCAAAATCGGCCCATGTCCGCATCCACTGCTGCCGCGCCGCGCGGCCGCCTCTCGCTCTACCTGGACCTGATCCGCTGGAATCGTCCCGCCGGTTGGCTGCTGCTGCTGTGGCCGTCGCTCGGCGCCCTGTGGTTTGCCGCCGGAGGCTGGCCGGGCTGGCACCTGCTCACCGTGTTCGTGCTGGGCACCATCCTCATGCGCAGCGCCGGCTGCTGCGTCAACGACGTGGCCGATCGCGATTTCGACCGCCATGTCAAGCGCACCGCCCAGCGGCCCGTCACCAGCGGCGCCATCTCGGTCAAGGAGGCGCTCGCCGTGGGGGCGGTGCTCGCGCTGGCCGCCTTTGCGCTGGTGCTCACGACCAACCGCGTCACCGTGCTGTGGTCGTTCGCGGCCTTGGCTGTGACCCTGATCTATCCGTATGCCAAGCGCTTCGTGTCGATTCCGCAGGCGGTGCTGGGCATCGCATTCAGCTTCGGCATCCCGATGGCCTTCGCGGCCGTGCAGTCCAGCGTGCCGGCTTTCGCGTGGTGGCTGCTGGCGGGCAACCTGTTCTGGGTGCTGGCCTACGACACCGAGTACGCGATGGTTGATCGCGACGACGACCTGAGGATCGGCATGAAGACCTCGGCCATCACCTTCGGCCGCTTCGATGTTGCGGCCGTGATGGCGAGCTACGCGATCTTTCTGGCGGTGTGGGCCGCGGCCGGCGCGAGCGAGGCCCTGGGCCCCGCCTTCTTCGCCGCCATCGGCATCGCGGCGGCGCAGGCGCTGTGGCATTGGCGGCTGATTCGCGACCGCACGCGTGACGGCTGCTTCAAGGCCTTCCGGCTCAACCACTGGCTGGGCTTCACCGTGTTTGCCGGTGTCGTGGCCGGCTACGCGCTGCGCTGAAGCCGCGCTGCCTCAATCGCGGCCGAATTCCTTGGCGAGTTCGCCGGCGCGCTGGTGTGCGGCGCGGATCGCGGCCTTGAACTTCGCCTTGACGTCCGCGCTCTCGAGCGAGCTGATCGCTGCATAGGTGGTGCCGCCCTTGGAGGTCACGCGCTCGCGCAGCACCGCGGGCGGCTCGCTCGCATTGCCGGCCAGGGCCGATGCGCCGCTGAAGGTGCCCACGGCGAGGCGATGCGCCTGCTCGGGCGAGAGGCCCAGCTCGACGCCGGCCTCCGTCATGGCCTCGATGAAATAGAAGACATAAGCGGGGCCCGAGCCCGAGACCGCGGTCACGGCATCGAGCGCGCCTTCGGCATCGACCCACAGCAGGTCGCCGGTGGCATCCAGCACCTGCTCGGCCAGCTTGCGGCCGGCGGCATCGACCGCCGGGCGCGCGAACAGGCCGGTCATGCCCTGGCCGACCAGGGCCGGCGTATTGGGCATGGCACGCACCACGCGCTCCGTGGCCAGCCAGCGCGCGATGCTGTCGGAGGGGATGCCCGCCGCGACGCTGAGATGCAGCGCCTCGCTCGCCAGAGCGCGGACCGGTCGCGCGGCCTCCGCAAAGCTCTGCGGCTTGACGGCCCAGACCACGACGGCGCAACGCGCGAGAGCGGCACCGGCCTCGGGTTGGGCGGTGATGCCAAAGTCGTGCAGGAGCCGTGCGCGGGCTTCGGCAAAAGGTTCGACCACTTCGAAGGTCTCTGCAGGGACGTCCCGCTTGATGAGCCCGCCGATGATGGCGCTGGCCATGTTGCCGCCGCCGATGAATCCGATCGGCGGCAAAGGGGTCGGTTCCCGGCGGGGCAGGAAGGTGACTGCGATGTTCATGACTTATTCCGTGACACTCAACGATGGCCCAGCGCTCTCGCGGCAGCGGCCGGACCGAAATTGTCGCCGCTCGCCAGTGCCCGGCAATGCAGAAGCAGGCAGTTTTTGAAAGCGCGCGCTCACATCTAAAAATAATCGCTGAGTGTTGTGCAGCGTCACGGATTGGCCGGTTGACAGTACTCATAGGCCGTGCAACAATCGCGGGCTTCGCTTTTCAAAAGGCGAAGCTTCTGCCCAACGGAGGCGCATCAAAGTGGTTTTGATGCGCGGACGACGGGCCCAAGACTGACCGCAGAGCCTTCGCAGGGAAATCCTGGGGAGATGAGCGGTACAAGTTGGGAACTACTAGACATGATCCAAACTGAATCCCGGCTCGATGTGGCCGACAACACGGGCGCGAAATCCGTCCTGTGTATCAAGGTGCTCGGCGGCTCCAAGCGGCGTTATGCCAGCGTGGGCGACGTCATCAAGGTCAGCATCAAGGAAGCCGCTCCGCGTGGTCGCGTCAAGAAGGGCGAGATCTACAGCGCAGTGGTGGTCCGTACCGCCAAGGGCATCCGTCGCAGCGACGGTTCGCTCGTCAAGTTCGACGGCAATGCCGCCGTTCTGCTCAACGCCAAGCTGGAGCCCATCGGCACCCGCATCTTCGGACCGGTCACGCGCGAACTGCGCACCGAGAAGTTCATGAAGATCGTGTCGCTGGCCCCCGAAGTTCTGTAAGGACAACAACGCCATGAACAAGATTCGCAAAGGCGACCAGGTCATCGTGTTGGCCGGGCGCGACAAGGGCAAGCGCGGCACGGTGTCGCTGCGCAAGGACGACTCGCACCTGATCGTCGACGGCATCAATCTGGTCAAGAAGCACACCAAGCCGAACCCGCTCAAGGGCACGACCGGTGGCATCGTCGAGAAGGCCATGCCGATTCACCAATCCAACGTGGCGATCTTCAATGCCGCGACCGGCAAGGCCGATCGCGTGGGCATCAAGGTCACGGACGGCAAGCGCGTGCGCGTCTTCAAGTCCAGCGGCGACGAAATCAAGACCGCCTAAGGGGTACTTACATGGCACGTCTCCAACAACACTATCGCGAAAAAGTCGCGAAAGACCTGACCGAAAAGTTCGGCTACAAGTCGCCGATGCAGGTTCCGCGTCTGACCAAGATCACGCTCAACATGGGTGTGGGCGAAGCGGTCGCCGACAAGAAGGTCCTCGACAACGCCGTCGCCGACCTGACCAAGATCGCCGGCCAGAAGCCGGTCGTGACCAAGTCGAAGAAGGCGATCGCCGGCTTCAAGATTCGTGAGAACCAGCCGATCGGCTGCATGGTCACGCTGCGCGGCGTGCAGATGTATGAGTTCCTGGACCGTTTCGTGACCGTGGCTCTGCCGCGCGTGCGCGACTTCCGCGGCATTTCCGGCCGTGCGTTCGACGGCCGTGGCAACTACAACATCGGCGTGAAAGAGCAGATCATTTTCCCCGAGATCGAATACGACAAGGTCGATGCCCTGCGCGGTCTCAATATCAGCATCACGACGACGGCCAAGACCGACGAAGAGGCCAAGGCGCTTCTCGCGGGCTTCCGTTTCCCGTTCAAGAACTGAGGTGATTTGTGGCTAAAGTAGCTTTGATCGAGCGCGAACTCAAGCGCGACAAACTGGTCGCAAAGTACGCCGCCAAGCACGCGGAACTGAAGGCGATCGCCAACGACGCGAAGAAGAGCGACGAAGAGCGCGCAGCCGCCCGCCTGGGCCTGCAGAAGCTCCCGCGCAACGCCAACCCGACGCGCCAGCGCAACCGCTGCGAAATCACCGGCCGCCCGCGCGGCACCTTCCGCCAATTCGGTCTGGCCCGCGCCAAGATCCGTGAACTGGCTTTCGCTGGCGACATCCCCGGTGTCACCAAGGCCAGCTGGTAAGCCAGGCAGGAGCAAACAATATGAGCATGAGTGATCCCATTGCCGACCTGCTGACGCGTATCCGCAACGCGCAGATGGTGGCGAAGCCCACCGTGTCGGTCCCGTCTTCCAAGGTGAAGATCGCGATCGCACAGGTGCTGAAGGACGAGGGCTACATCGACGGCTTCCAGGTCAAGACCGAAGCCGGCAAGACCGAACTCGAAATTGCACTGAAGTACTACGCTGGCCGCCCGGTCATCGAGCGCATCGAGCGCGTGAGTCGTCCCGGCCTGCGCGTCTACAAGGCCAGCGCCGCGATTCCGCAAGTCCAGAACGGCCTCGGCGTTGCCATCGTCACGACCCCCAAGGGCGTGATGACCGACCGCAAGGCCCGCGCTACCGGTGTCGGTGGCGAAGTGCTGTGCTACGTCGCCTAAACGAGACATCGAGGAGAAACTGAAATGTCCCGAGTAGGAAAAATGCCGGTCGCCATCCCCGCAGGCGTGGATGTGTCGATCAAGGAAGACCAGATCAGCGTCAAGGGCACGGGCGGCACGCTCAACCTGGCGTTGAACGCGCTGGTCAATGTCGTCAGCAAAGACGGCAAGCTGAGCTTCGAACCCGCCAACGAATCGCGTGAAGCCAACGCGATGAGCGGCACGGTTCGCCAGCTGGTGAACAACATGGTGGTCGGTGTGACCAAGGGCTTCGAGAAGAAGCTGAGCCTGATCGGCGTGGGCTACAAGGCCCAGGCGCAGGGCGCCAAGCTGAACCTGCAAGTCGGTTACTCGCATCCGGTCAACATCGACATGCCGCAAGGCATCACGGTGGCGACGGCGACGCCGACCGAAATCGTGATCAAGGGTGCCGACCGCCAACGCGTCGGCCAAGTGGCCGCTGAGATCCGCGCGATTCGTCCGCCCGAGCCTTACAAGGGCAAGGGCATCCGCTATGCGGACGAGAAGATCGTGATCAAAGAGACCAAGAAGAAGTAAGGGGCAGCAAAATGATGTTGACCAAAAAAGCACAGCGTCTTCGCCGTTCGCGCCAGACCCGCATCCGCATTGCGACGCAAGGCGTGGCGCGCCTGACGGTGAACCGCACCAATCTGCACATCTACGCCACCGTCATCTCCGACGACGGCACCAAGGTGATTGCCACTGCATCGACGGCCGAAGCCGAAGTGCGTACCTCGCTGGGTGGTTCCGGCAAGGGCGGCAACGCCGCTGCGGCCACCGTGGTCGGCAAGCGCATCGCTGAAAAGGCGAAGGCCGCCGGCATCGAGAAGGTCGCTTTCGACCGCGCAGGTTTCGCCTACCACGGCCGCGTCAAGGCGCTGGCCGATGCGGCTCGCGAAGCCGGCCTGCAGTTCTAACCGGACACGAGATTCAAAATGGCAAAGATTCAGGCAAGAACGCAGAGCGAAGGCCCCGAAGACGGTCTGCGCGAGAAGATGATCGCGATCAACCGCGTCACCAAGGTGGTGAAGGGCGGTCGTATCCTCGGTTTCGCGGCACTCACCGTGGTGGGTGACGGCGACGGCCGCGTCGGCATGGGCAAGGGCAAGTCGAAGGAAGTGCCGGCCGCCGTGCAGAAGGCGATGGAAGAAGCGCGTCGCAACCTCGCGAAGATCTCGATCAAGAACGGCACGCTGCATCACCGCGTGACGGGCCATTGGGGCGCTGCCTCGGTGGTCATGATCCCGGCCCCGAAGGGTACCGGCATCATCGCCGGCGGCCCGATGCGCGCCGTGTTCGAAGTCATGGGCATCACCGACATCGTGGCCAAGAGCCATGGTTCCTCGAACCCCTACAACATGGTCCGTGCCACGCTGGACGGCCTGAAGAATTCGACGACGGCGTCCGAAGTCGCTGCCAAGCGCGGCCTGACCGTCGAACAACTCTTCGCCTGAACGGGAGCATCGACATGACGACGCAACAACAAACCCTCAAGGTGCAATTGGTCAAGAGCCCGATCGGCACCAAGGAATCGCATCGCGCCACCGTGCGTGGCCTCGGCCTGCGCAAGCTCAACAGCGTGAGCGAGCTGCAGGACACGCCCGCGGTGCGCGGCATGATCAACAAGATCAGTTATCTGGTCAAAGTGCTCTAAACAGAGTCGCTGAGAGAGACGTATATGGAACTCAATGGCATCAAGCCGGCTGACGGCTCCAAGCACGCCAAGCGCCGTGTCGGCCGCGGCATCGGCTCCGGCCTGGGCAAGACCGCGGGTCGCGGTCACAAGGGTCAGAAGTCGCGTGCGGGCGGTTTCCACAAGGTCGGCTTCGAAGGCGGCCAGATGCCGCTGCAGCGTCGCCTGCCCAAGCGCGGCTTCAAGTCGCAGCTGCTCAAGTACAACGCCGAAGTAACGCTGACCTCGCTCGAGAAGCTCGGCCTGGCCGAAGTCGACGTGCTGGCGCTCAAGCAAGCAGGCCTGGTCGGTCAGATCGCCAAGGTCGTCAAGGTCATCAAGTCGGGTGAACTCACCAAGGCCGTCAAGCTGACCGGCATCGGTGCGAGCGCCGGCGCCAAGGCTGCGATCGAAGCAGCCGGCGGCAGCGTGGCCTGATCGGACTGAAAGAAGTCTTCGTGGCAACCAACGCGGCAACGCTCGCAAAAACAGGCAAGTTCGGCGACCTGCGTCGCCGGCTCGTCTTTTTGCTGCTCGCGCTCGTGGTCTATCGCATCGGAGCTCACATTCCGGTGCCGGGCATCAACCCGGACCAACTCGCGCAGCTGTTCCAGGGCCAGCAGGGCGGCATCCTGAGCCTGTTCAACATGTTCTCGGGCGGGGCGCTGTCGCGCTTCACCGTGTTCGCGCTGGGCATCATGCCGTACATCTCCGCGTCGATCATCATGCAGTTGATGACCTACGTGGTGCCGACCTTCGAGCAATTGAAGAAGGAAGGCGAAACCGGCCGGCGCAAGATCACCCAGTACACGCGCTACGGCACGCTGGGCCTGGCGCTGTTCCAGTCCTTCAGCATCGCGGTCGCGCTGGAATCGTCGGCAGGCCTCGTGATTTCGCCCGGCTTCGGCTTCCGCATCACGGCGATGGTCAGCCTCACGGCCGGCTCGATGTTCCTGATGTGGCTCGGCGAGCAGATCACCGAGCGCGGCCTCGGCAACGGGATTTCGATCCTGATCTTCGCGGGCATCGCGGCCGGCCTGCCGAGCGCGATCGGCGGATTGCTCGAACTGGTGCGCACCGGCGCCATGAACGTGATCGTCGCGCTGTTCATCGTCGCGGTGGTCATCCTGGTGACCTACTTCGTCGTGTTCGTCGAACGCGGTCAGCGCAAGATCCTCGTGAACTACGCGCGGCGCCAGGTCGGCAACAAGGTCTACGGCGGCCAGTCCTCGCACCTGCCGCTGAAGCTGAACATGGCTGGCGTGATCCCGCCGATCTTCGCGTCGTCGATCATCCTGCTGCCGACCACGGTCGTGGGCTGGTTCAGCACCGGCGAGAGCATGCGCTGGATCAAGGACATCGCGAGCGCGCTGACGCCGGGGCAGCCGATCTACGTGCTGCTCTATGCCACCGCGATCGTGTTCTTCTGCTTCTTCTACACGGCGCTCGTGTTCAACAGCCGCGAGACGGCCGACAACCTGAAGAAGAGCGGTGCGTTCATTCCAGGCATTCGCCCAGGTGACCAGACCGCGCGCTATATCGACAAGATCCTGGTTCGTCTGACGCTGGCCGGCGCGGTGTACATCACCTTCGTCTGCCTGCTGCCCGAGTTCCTGATCCTGAAATACAACGTGCCGTTCTATTTTGGCGGCACCTCTCTGCTGATCATCGTGGTTGTCACGATGGACTTCATGGCCCAAGTGCAGAACTACATGATGTCGCAGCAGTACGAATCGCTGCTAAAGAAAGCCAATTTCAAGACTTCCTAGGCGATTGAGATGTCGAAGGACGATGTCATCCAGATGCAAGGCGAGGTTCAGGAGAACCTGCCGAATGCGACCTTCCGGGTGAAGCTGGAAAATGGACACATCGTGCTGGGGCATATTTCCGGAAAGATGCGGATGCACTACATCCGCATCCTTCCAGGTGACAAGGTCACCGTCGAGTTGACGCCCTATGACTTGAGCCGGGCGCGCATTGTGTTTCGGGCGAAATGAGTCGCCGGGTTGGACAGAGTTTTAGGAGAATGAAATGAGAGTTTCGGCTTCGGTCAAAACCATTTGCCGTAATTGCAAGATCATCCGCCGCAAGGGTGTGGTGCGCGTGATCTGTACCGACCCGCGCCACAAGCAGCGCCAGGGTTGATTGAAAGAGTATTAGAGGACGCACATGGCACGTATTGCTGGCATCAACATTCCGCCGCACAAGCACGCTGAGATCGGCCTGACCGCCATCTTCGGCATCGGTCGCACCCGCGCCCGCAAGATCTGCGAAGCGAGCGGCATCGAATATTCGAAGAAGATCAAGGATCTGACCGACGCCGATCTCGAGAAGATCCGCGACCAGATCGCGCTCTTCACCATCGAAGGTGACCTGCGTCGCGAAACGACGATGAACATCAAGCGCTTGATGGACATCGGCTGCTACCGCGGCTTCCGTCACCGTCGCGGCCTGCCGATGCGCGGCCAGCGCACGCGCACCAACGCCCGCACCCGCAAGGGTCCGCGCAAGGCCGCGCAGTCCCTGAAGAAATAAGGATAGATCAGCATGGCTAAAGCTCCTGCCAACAACGCAGCGCAACGCGTTCGCAAGAAGGTCCGCAAGAACGTGGCGGACGGCGTCGCGCACGTGCACGCCTCGTTCAACAACACGATCATCACGATCACCGATCGCCAGGGCAACGCTCTGTCGTGGGCGTCGTCGGGTGGCCAGGGCTTCAAGGGCTCGCGCAAGTCGACGCCGTTCGCTGCGCAGGTCGCTTCGGAAGTCGCCGGTCGCGCTGCGGTGGAACAAGGCATCAAGAACCTCGACGTCGAGATCAAGGGCCCGGGCCCGGGACGCGAATCGTCGGTGCGCGCGCTCGCCGCGCTCGGCATCCGCATCAACTCGATCGCCGATGTGACGCCGGTTCCGCACAACGGCTGCCGCCCGCAAAAGCGCCGTCGCATCTAAGGCGAGGACGCCCGGCGCAGTCAGCTTTCGAGCCGGCTGCGCGTTTTGTTTTTTCAACAAGCCCACCGCCATCGGCACGCCGCTGATGGCTCCCGCAGACAGCCTCTGCGGCAGATGACACAAAGGAAGATCAAGTGGCACGCTACCTCGGCCCCAAGGCCAAACTTTCCCGCCGCGAAGGCACCGACCTGTTCCTGAAGAGCGCCCGCCGTTCGATCCAGGACAAGGCCAAGTTCGACTCCAAGCCCGGCCAGCATGGCCGCACTTCTGGTCAGCGCACCTCCGACTTCGGTCTGCAGCTGCGCGAGAAGCAGAAGGTCAAGCGCATGTACGGCGTGCTCGAGAAGCAGTTCCGCCGCTACTTCGAGGAAGCCGATCGCCGCCGTGGCAACACCGGCGCCAACCTGCTGTTCATCCTCGAATCGCGCCTGGACAACGTGGTCTACCGCATGGGCTTCGGCTCCACGCGCGCCGAAGCGCGCCAGCTGGTCTCGCACAAGGCGATCACGGTGAACGGCCAGTCGGTCAACATCCCGTCGTACCTGGTCAAGACCGGCGACGTGATTGCCGTGCGCGACAAGTCGAAGAAGCAGACCCGCATCGCCGAAGCGCTGCAACTCGCCCAGCAGGTCGGCATTCCGGCCTGGGTCGAAGTGAATGCCGACAAGGGCGAAGGCACCTTCAAGAAGGTGCCCGATCGCGACGAATTCGCGGCCGACATCAACGAATCGCTGATCGTCGAACTGTATTCGAGGTAACAGGCGAAAACGTGCCGCCATCCGGCGGCCCGGACTTTGATTTTTTGTTCCCTGCCGCGGGCACCGCGGCCGGGCACTTCACCAGCCTTACCGGTGTAACGAGCCGGGGGTATTGAGAGGAAGTTCTGCATGCAAACCACCCTGCTGAAACCCAAGACCATCCAGGTCGAGCAACTTGCCGCCAACAAGGCCAAGGTCACGCTCGAGCCCTTCGAGCGCGGCTACGGCCACACGCTCGGCAACGCGCTGCGCCGCGTGCTGCTGTCGTCGATGGTCGGTTACTCCGCCACCGAAGTGACGATCGCCGGCGTGCTGCATGAGTACTCGTCGATCGACGGCGTGCAGGAAGACGTCGTCAACATCCTGCTGAACCTCAAGGGCGTGGTGTTCAAGCTCCACAACCGCGATGAAGTCACGCTGAGCCTGCGCAAGGACGGCGAAGGCGCGGTGACCGCGTCGGATATCCAGACGCCGCACGACGTCGAGATCATCAACCCCGACCACGTGATCGCCCACCTGTCGCAGGGCGGCAAGCTCGACATGCAGATCAAGGTCGAGAAGGGCCGCGGCTATGTGCCCGGCACGATGCGCCGCTACGCGGACGAGCCGACCAAGTCGATCGGCCGTATCGTGCTCGACGCCTCGTTCTCGCCGGTCAAGCGCGTGAGCTACACGGTCGAAAGCGCCCGCGTCGAGCAGCGTACCGACCTCGACAAGCTCCTGGTCGAGATCGAGACCAACGGCGCGATCACCGCCGAAGACGCGGTTCGCGCCTCGGCCAAGATCCTGGTCGAGCAACTGGCCGTGTTCGCGCAGCTCGAAGGCGGCGAACTCGCTGCGTTCGATGCACCCGCGCCGCGCAGCGCCCAGCAGTTCGATCCGATCCTGCTGCGCCCGGTCGACGAGCTCGAACTCACGGTGCGTTCGGCCAACTGCCTGAAGGCCGAAAACATCTACTACATCGGTGACCTGATCCAGCGCACCGAGAACGAGCTGCTCAAGACCCCGAACCTGGGTCGCAAGTCGCTCAACGAAATCAAGGAAGTGCTCGCCTCGCGCGGCCTGACCTTGGGCATGAAGCTTGAAAGCTGGCCACCGGCCGGCCTCGACAAGCGTTAAGAATCACCACACCTGTGTGTTGCACCGGGCAGTACCTGACACGGCTGCCTGTTTTTATAAAGTAAAGGAAAAGCACCATGCGTCACGGACACGGACTCCGCAAACTCAACCGCACCAGCTCGCACCGCCTCGCGATGCTGCAGAACATGATGAACTCGCTCATCGAGCATGAGGTCATCAAGACCACGGTCCCCAAGGCCAAGGAACTGCGCCGCGTCATCGAGCCGATGATCACCCTGGCCAAGAAGCCGACGGTCGCCAACAAGCGCCTGGCTTTCGATCGCCTGCGCGACCGCGACAGCGTGGTCAAGCTGTTCGGCGAACTCGGCCCGCGCTACCAGGCACGTCCGGGCGGCTACACGCGCATCCTGAAAATGGGTTTCCGCGTGGGCGACAACGCGCCGATGGCGCTGGTCGAACTGGTCGATCGTCCCGAAGTGACGGAAGCCCCTGCCGACGAGCAGGCCGGCGAAGAATAAGCTATAATTCCATCTTGCCGCGCGATGGAGCAGCCTGGTAGCTCGTTGGGCTCATAACCCAAAGGTCGCAAGTTCAAATCTTGCTCGCGCAACCAAATTTCCGGCAACCCAAAAGGTTGTTGCTGAAAAAGCAAAACGCCCACCTCGAGTGGGCGTTTTGCTTTCCGGCTGCTAAAGAAAAGACTGCGCGCCATCGATTTTGGGATCTGTCCCAAGGGCGTTTCGCTCCCAGTTTTCTGTTAGTACCAAATTACTCTTTCCACCGTGAAACGAGTCTAAAACGCCCACGCCGTGTGACAAAGATCACGGATGCGTGCGCGTGACATGTGTAACATCTGGCCGATTCGAGAACAGTTGAAGGACGAGAAGTCTGTGAATTGCGCAAATAAGGGACTTTCATGATCGACCCTTCGATTTCGCGAAATCTGATTGAAAACGCAATGGGCGCTGTCGAGCAGGCGGTCGACTATATTTTCAATGACGAGCCTGCCGTTCCATTTCACCCGACGACCGATCTTCTTTCTCTCAGTCCGAGCGAGGAAGACCAGATTCGTCGCGGCGAACAGGCGAATTACCGCAGCCGTCCCACGACGTCGGCGCTCAGTTTTTGCCTGACTTCGGCTATTTCGCTGCTGGCGATTGCGCATTCATTGATCGATCAGCCCGCAGCCCTGTCGCCGGTCGAGCGGGAACAGCTGTGGAAAAAGCTGGCCGCGGAAACCAAGATTGCGGGGCGCGCTGCCTATCGCGCGGCGCTCATCCTCTCGGATCCGGGCGCCGAGGCAGCGACCCACGAGGAAGTACTCTGAGGCTGCGGGCGCGGTAGCCGCTGGGCTCAGTCGGGCAGCACCGCCGTGACCTCGATCTCCACCTTGGCGCGCGACTCCACCAGCGCTGCGACCTGCACGCAAGTCATCGCCGGGAAGTTCCGGCCCATCGTTTCGCGATAAACCGGCCCGAGCTCGCCCAGGCGCCGGTTGTATTCGTCGCGGTCGGTCACGTACCAGGTCATGCGCACCATGTGCTCGGGGCCGGCGCCGGCTTCGCGCAGGATGTCGGCGATGTTGCGCAGGGCCTGTCCTGTCTGCTCGATGAAATCGTCCGACACGAACTGCTGCTGCGCATTCCAGCCGACCTGGCCGCCGACGAACACCATCGTGCCGCGCGCGGCAACGCCGTTCGCATAGCCCTTCGGGGGTGCCCAGCCGGGCGGTTGCAAAAGTTTGATCATGGTGTGATTTGCCTCAGTTTGAATCGTTGGAGCTTGCCGGTCTCGGTGCGCGGCAGCGCAGCGACGAACTCGATCTCCCGTGGGTATTTGAAGGGCGCGATGGTGGCCTTGACGTGGTCCTGCAGCGCCTTGACCAGGGCAGCATCGCCGGTCTGGCCGGGCTTGAGCACGCAGAAGGCCTTGACGATCATTCCGCGTTCCTCGTCGGGCTTGCCGACCACGCCGCATTCGGCGACCGCCGGATGCTTCAGCAGCGCGTCTTCGACCTCCGGCCCGCCGACGTTGTAGCCGGCGGTGATGATCATGTCGTCGGCGCGCGACTGGTAGAAGAAGTAGCCGTCCTCGTCCTGCACGAAGGCGTCGCCGGGATAGTTCCAGCCCTTCTTCACATAGTCGGCCTGCCGCGGATCGTCGAGGTAGCGGCATCCGACCGGCCCGATGAGCGCCAGCCGGCCGACGGTGCCGCGCGGCACTTCATTGCCCTCGTCGTCCACCACCTTGGCGGTGAATCCCGGCACGACCTTGCCGACCGCGCCGCGCCGAACCTGGTCGCCGGCGGCCGAAATGTAGATGTGGAACACCTCGGTGCCGCCGATGCCGTCCAGCATCTCGATGCCCGTGGCGTCCTTCCACAGCTGGCGGGTCGCGTCGGGCAGGGCCTCGCCCGCGCTCACGCTGATGCGCAGGCTCGGCACGCCGGAAGCCTTGGCGAAAGGCGCCATCTGCCTGTAGAAGGTGGGGGCCGTGTAGCAGATGGTGGCGCCGAACTCGCGGATCGCCTTGACCATCGTCTCCGGCGTGTAGGGGCCATCGTGGAAATACACGGATGCGCCGGCCCACATCGGGAAGACCAGCAAGCCGCCCAGGCCGAAGGTGAAGGCCAGCGGCGGCGAGCCCAGCACGATGTCGTCGCTGCGCGCCTGCAGCACGTGACGCGGCCAGGTCTCGCACATCGCGAGCACGTCGCGGTGGGTGGTCACGGGCGCCTTCGGCTTGCCGGTGGTGCCGGAGGTGAAGGCCAGCAGCGCAATGTCGTCGGCGGCTGTAGGGCAGGCCTTGAACACGCCGCTCTTGGCGGCAGCGCGCGCGCTCAGCGAATCGGCTGCATCCGGCTGGTTGAAGGTCACGAGGGTCTGCAGCACCGGATGCGCCTGCTGGGCGATCCGCAGCTCGTCGAGCAACTTGCCATCGCACAGCGCGACCACCGGCCGCGATTTCTCGATGATGTCGCCCAGCTCTTTCGCGCGCAGCAGCGGCATGGTGGCGACCGCGATCAGGCCGGCCTTGACCACGGCCAGCCAGGCCAGCGCCATCGCGATCGAATTGCCTCCGCGCAACAGCACGCGGTTGCCGGGCACCAGGCCCAGGTCTTCCACCAGCACCTGCGCGATGCGGTCGACCTCGGTCGCGGCCTCGGCGTAGCTCAGCGTGCGGGCCGGCGAGCGCAGCATCGGCTTGTCCGCCAGGCCATTGGCGCTGGCCTTGTCGAACAGGACCTCGACCAGGTTGAGTTGGTCGGGCAACTGCAATTCGGGCCGGTCGTACCGGAACATGGGCAGTTGCTCTGCCGGCGGCAGACGGTCGTGAACGAAGCGATCGGTCTGCGCACTCATGCCTGGCTCCGCAAGACGGACTTGCCGATGATCAGTTGCTGCACCTCGGTCGCACCCTCGTAGATGCGCAGCGAACGGATGTCGCGGTAGAGGCTCTCGACCTTGGTGCCCACCTTCACGCCGAGGCCGCCGTGCATCTGCAGCGCCATGTCGATCACGCGGCTCGCGTTCTCGGTCGCGCACATCTTGGCCATCGCCGCCGCGGCCGTGAGGTCGCCGACGGCGGGCCCGCCACGGGCTTCGCTGTCGTCTCGCATCCAGGCGGCGCGGTAGGTGAGCAGCGCCGCGCTGTCGATCAGCGCCGCCATCTCGCCGAGCTTGGCCTGCGTGAGCTGGAAGTCGGCCAGCGTCTGGCCGAACATGCGCCGGCGGCTCGCATGGTGGACCGCTTCGGCCAGCGCGCGCCGCGCCATGCCGAGCGCAGCGCCGGCGACCGAGGCGCGAAAGATGTCGAGCGTGCGCATCGCGAGCTTGAAGCCGCCATGCAGCTCGCCGAGCTGGGCCTCGCGCGGCACGACGCAGCCGTCGAAGCGCAGCGTGGCAAGCGGGTGCGGCGCCATCACTTCGATGTGTGCCGAGGTGTCGAGTCCGGCCGTCTTCGCATCGACGACGAAGGCCGTGATGCCGCGCGAGCCGGCGGCCGGATCGGTTTTCGCGAACACGCAGTAGAAGTCGGCGATGCCGCCATTGCTGATCCAGGTCTTCTCGCCCGTGAGCCGCCAGCCGTCCGAGATGGCGACAGCCTGCATCGCCATCGCGCCGACGTCCGAGCCCGCCTCGGGTTCGCTGAGCGCAAAGGCCGCGATCTTGTCGCCGCGCGCCACGGCGCCGAGGTAGTCGCGCTGCTGTGAGGCGCTGCCGGCCAGCGTGATGGCGCCGCTGCCGAGGCCCTGCATCGCAAAGGCGAAATCGGCCAGCGGCGAATGGAAGGCCAGCGTTTCGCGCAGCAGCACCAGCGCGCGCGAATCGAGGCGTTCCAGCGCGCCGCCCGAAGAAGCCGGCACGCAATAGCGCAGCCAGCCGCCCTGGCCGAGCCGCTTCACCCAGTCGCGGCAAGCGGCGCGATCGTCGCGCTCGTCCACCGACTGGGCGGCTGCCCAGGGCAGCAGATCGCGCGCCAGCGCCCGATGCGCATCGTCGAAGAAGGGCAGCGCCAGGTGCGCCGTGGAAGGAGGTACGGGCGAAGCAGCCATTGCGTCAGTCTCCGCCGAACACCGGCTTGCGCTTGGCCGCAAAGGCTTCGAAGGCGCGCCTGAAGTCCTCGGTCTGCATGCAGATCGCCTGCGCCTGCGCCTCGGCCTCGATCGCCTGGTCGATGGTCATCGCCCATTCCTGCGACAGCATGGTCTTGGTCATGCCGTGCGCGAAGCTCGGGCCTTCGGCGAGCTCGCGCGCCACGGCAGTGGCGGCGCCGAGCAGCGCGCTGCTCTCGTGCAGCGCGTTGAAGAAGCCCCAGGCGTGGCCTTCCTGCGCCGTCATCGCGCGGCCGGTGAAGAGCAGCTCCGAGGCGCGGCCCTGTCCGATCACGCGCGGCAGCAGCGCGCAGGCACCCATGTCGGCGCCGGCCAGTCCGACGCGCGTGAAGAGGAATGCGGTGCGCGCTGCGGGCGTGCCGTATCGCAGGTCGCAGGCCAGCGCGATCATCGCGCCGGCGCCGGCACAGACGCCGTCGATCGCGCCGACGATGGGTTGCGGGCAATGGCGGATCGCCTTCACCAGGTCACCCGTCATGCGCGTGAACTCGAGCAGTTCGGGCATGTGCATCTGCGTGAGCGGCCCGATGATCTCGTGCACGTCACCGCCTGAACAGAAGTTGCCGCCCGCGCCCGTCACGACGATCGCCTTGACGTCGGTCGCGAAATTCAGCGCGCGAAACAGGTCGCGCAGCTCGGCGTAGGAGTCGAAAGTCAGCGGATTCTTGCGCTCCGGCCGGTTCAGCGTGACCGTGCCGATGCCGTCCTCGAAGGACCAGCTGAAATGCTCGGCCTCGTAGTCGGCCTTCGGCTCGAATTGCGCGCGCATGGGACTGCTTGCGCCGATGTAGTGCTTCATAGGGCCTCCGCCAATTGTTGATGTGAATGCTGCTTGACCTTGCCGAGCAGCTTGTGGAGCTGCGTGACCTCCTTCGCGTTCAGGCCCGCGAAGGCATCGACGATCCATGCCTCGTGCTGTTGCGCCATCTCGTTGAAGAGCTTGCGGCCACGCGTGGTGAGGCGCACGCGCCAGGCGCGGCGATCGCCCTCGACGTCGACGCGCTCGACCAGCCCCTCGGCCACCAGCTGGTCGGTGATGCCGGTGACGTTGCCGCCGGTCACCATCATGCGGCGCGACAGCTCGTTCATCTTCAGCCCGTCCGGCGAGCGTTCGAGTTGCGACATCAGGTCGAAGCGGGGCAGGGTGGTGGCGAACTGCTCGCGCAGCTCGTTGCGCACCTGCTTCTCGATAAGCTGGGTGCATGTCAGCAACCGCAGCCAGAGGCGCAGCTCGTCGGGGTGCTCGCTGTGGGCTCTTGCTTCGAGGTCCATGCTATTGATCCTCCTCGCTGTTGCGCGGCACGGCCGTCGCAGCCGCCGCGGCGGCCAGCTGTTGCTGCTTGGCGATCTCACGGTACATCTGGTCGCGCCCGCTCAGGTATTGCTTGGGCCAGTCGACGTCGCGGCTTTGCAGCTTGGCCGTTTCGTGCAGGGTCCACGCCGGGTCGGCCAGGTGCGGCCGTGCGATCGCGCACAGGTCGGCGCGGCCCGCGGCGATGATGCTGTTGGCCTGGTCGGCTTCGGTGATGGCGCCGACCGCAATGGTCGAGATGCCGACCTCGTTGCGGATGCGGTCCGCAAAAGGCGTCTGGTACATGCGTCCGTACACCGGTTTCGCCGTGCGCGTGGTCTGGCCCGAAGAGACGTCGATGAAGTCGCAGCCCGCTTCCTTGAAGAGCCGCGCCACCACCACCGCGTCGGCATCGGTATTGCCGCCGGGCGCCCAGTCATGGGCCGAGATGCGCACGCTCATTGGCCGTTCGGTGGGCCAGGCCGCGCGCATCGCGCGGAACACTTCCAGCGGATAGCGGCAGCGGTTCTCGAGGCTGCCGCCGTACTCGTCGGTGCGCAGGTTGGTCAGCGGGCTGATGAAGGAAGCCAGCAGGTAGCCGTGCGCGCAGTGCAGCTCGAGCCAGTCGAAGCCGGCTTCGGCCGCGCGACGCGTCGAGGCGACGAACTGGTCGCGCAAAGTGTTCATCTCTGCTCGCGTCATGGCGGCGGGCAATTGGTTCTGTTCGCCGTAGGCCAGCTCGCTGGCGGCGATCAGCGGCCAGTTGTCTTGCGGCAGCGGTTCGTCGATCTCTTCCCAGCCCAGCTGGGTCGAGCCCTTCGGCCCGCTGTGGCCCAGCTGCATGCCGATCTTCGCCGTGGTCTGCGTGTGCACGAAGTCGACGATGCGCTTGAAGGCGGCCGACTGCGCATCGTTGTAGAGACCCGTGCAGCCGGGCGTGATGCGGCCCTCGGGCGTCGGGCTGGTCATCTCGACGAACACCATCGCGGCGCCGCCGAGCGCGCGCGCGCCAAGGTGCACGAGCAGGAAGTCCTGCGGCACGCCGTCGACCGCGCTGTAGGTCGCCATGGGCGAAACCAGAATGCGGTTCTTGAGCGTGAGGCCGCGCACCGTGAGCGGCATCAGCATCGGAGGCAGCGGCTTGCCGCCCGCGAGCCACGCCTCGTAGCCGCCCAGCCATTGCGTGTCGCGCAGGCGCAGGTTCTCGTGGCTGATGCGCTGCGAGCGCGTCATGAGCGAGTAGGCGAACTGCTCGATCTCCATGCCGGTGTAGCGGTGCACGTTCTCGAACCATTCGGTCGAATTGCGCGCCGCGTTCTGGATCTTGAGCACCTCGACGCTGCGCCGCGCCTCATAGGCTTCGAGCACATGGTCGACGCTGCCGCCGCGCGCGAACTCATCGCTGAGGTCGATCGCATCCTCGAGCGCGAGCTTGGTACCCGAGCCGATCGAGAAGTGCGCCGTGTGCGCCGCGTCGCCCATCAGCACCACCGGCACGCTCTTGCCATTCACCTCGACGCGGTGCGTCCAGTGCTTGCAGACCACGCGCGGAAAGCGGATCCAGTTGGCCGAGCCGCGCAGATGCGTGGCGTTGCTGATCAGCTCGTGACCGCCGAGGTATTTGGCGAAGAGCTTTTCGCAGAAGGCGATCGCTTCGGGCTGCTCCATCTTGTCGAGGCCATGGGCCTGCCACACCGCTTCGGGCGTTTCGACGATGAAGGTCGAGGTCTTGTCGTCGAACTGGTAGGCGTGGGCCTGGAACCAGCCGTGCTCGGTCTTCTCGAAGGCGAAGGTGAAGGCATCGAAGGTCTGGTGCGTGCCGAGCCAGACGAAGCGGCACTGGCGCAGATCGATGTCGGGCTCGAAGACGTCCGCATAGCGCTGGCGAATGCGGCTGTTGAGGCCGTCGCTGGCGATCACCAGGTCGGCGCCGTACTGCGCCGCCAGGGCCTGGTCATCCGTGGCGTCGGTCTCGAACACCAGCTTGACGCCGAGCGCCAGGCAGCGCTCCTGCAGGATGTTCAAGAGGCGCTTGCGGCCGATGCCGCAGAAGCCGTGGCCGCCCGAGCGCACCTGGCGTCCCTTGAAGAACACCTGAATGTCGTCCCAGTGATGGAACTCACGGCCGATCAGCGCGGCCGTTTCGGGATCGGCGGCCGCGAGGTTGTCGAGCGTCTGGTCGCTCAGCACCACGCCCCACCCGAAGGTGTCGAAGGGGCGGTTGCGTTCGATCACCGTGACCTCGAGCGCCGGTCGCCGGGCCTTCATCAGGAGCGCGAAGTAGAGGCCGGCGGGACCGCCGCCGATGCACAGCACGCGCTGCAGATCTGTTGCGAAGCTATTCATGGATCAATAGTTTAGGCCTAAACAATCTGTTGTCAACCCGGCAAGGGTTTTCGCCGAGGTCGGTTGACGAAGTTCGCCGCTGCTGGCAAAAATCAGCCATGTCAAGCCTGTTGCCGAAGATCGAGTCCCAGCTTTCCACGCTGCCGGTTCCCATCACGCTGCAATTGCCCGATGGGCGGAAGGTCGCAAAGCCAGGCTCACGCGTCACGCTCGCCTTCTCCGAGTGGTCGGCGCTCGCCAAGCTCACCGCTCGGCAGATCGGTGCCATCGGCGAGGCCTACGTCGAGGGACGGGTCCAGATCGAAGGGAAGATGCGCGACCTGATCGATGTCGCGGTCAGCCTGCTGCCCGGCAATCCGGCGGAAACCAACACCAACTGGTGGAGCCGGCTGCAGCGGCGCACCAAGTCGCGCGGCTCGCACTCGCTGGGCAAGGATGCGGCGCAGATCGAGTTCCACTACGACGTGTCGGACGACTTCTATGCGCTGTGGCTCGACCCGCGGCGCGTCTATTCGTGCGCCTATTTCCGTGACGCCGGGATGACGCTGGCGCAGGCCCAGGAGGCCAAGCTCGACCACATCTGCCGCAAGCTCATGCTGCAGCCGGGTGAGCGCTTCCTCGACATCGGCTCGGGCTGGGGTGCGCTCCTGCTGTGGGCGGCCGAGCACTACGGCGTCGATGCGACCGGCATCACGCTGTCGAAGAACCAGCATGCGCACGTGACGCGCATGATCGAGGAGAAGGGCCTGCAGGGCCGCGTACGCGTCGAACTGCTCGACTACCGAAAACTCGACAGCGACAAGCCCTTCGACAAGATCTCGTCGATCGGCATGTTCGAACACGTCGGCAGCGTCAACATGCCGACTTACTTTCGCAAGATCCATTCATTGCTCAAGCCGGGCGGCCTGGTCATGAACCATGGCATCACTTCGGGCCAGCTCGACTACAAGCAGCTCGGAGCCGGCATGGGCGATTTCATCGAGAAATACATCTTCCCGGGCGGCGAACTGCTGCACGTCACGCATGTGCTGCGCGAGACGGTGGCCGCGGGCCTGGAGATGGTCGACACCGAAAACCTGCGGCCGCACTATGCGCGCACGCTCTGGGCCTGGTCGGATGCGCTCGAGTCCCGGCTCGACGAGGCGCGCGAGGTCCTGCAGCGCGCCGGCGGCCACCAGGGCGGCAATGCCGAGCGCATCCTGCGTGCCTACCGCCTGTATCTGGCCGGTTCGGCGATGTGCTTCGAACAGGGCTGGATTTCGCTGCACCAGATGCTCGCCACCCGGCCCGACGGAAAGGTCGAGGGCGGCGCGCTGCGCGGCGCGCAATCGGTGTACCCTTTTGTCCGCGACTACATCTACAAATAACCGAGCGAGGCACCATGCTGTATCGATTCAAATCGCGGGCCAGCCCCCCCTTCGTGATGCTCGAAACCCACGCGCGTCAGTTGTTCGACATCATCGGCAAGGCGCCGGAGCGCAAGGGCATCGTGACGGTGGAGCAGATGCCGGCCGCCATCGTGGCGCTGGAGGCGGCCATGGCGCGTGAAGCCCACAACGCCCACAACAACGACGATTTCGCCGTCGAAGGCCATGACGAGGCGGCCGAGAAGCAGCACATCACGCTGCACCAGCGCGCCGTGCCCTTGCTGCACATGCTCAAGGCGTCGCTGGCCGATCGCAAGGACGTGATGTGGGAGGTGTGATCACCCCCAGGCTTGCTCGCTTCGCGTAGAGCCTGTCCTGAGCCTGTCGAAGGGAGCCTGTCGAAGGGCCAACCCCCTCTCCGGGGGCGCCGCCTGCGGCCCGGCGAAGCCGGTTCCGCGGCGGCCCACGGTCCGGTGCGCTGCGCGTACCAATGGATCAGGAACGCCAGGGGCTTAGTCCACCTTGGCCCCGGAGGCCTTGACCACCTTCGCCCACTTGGCGTGTTCGCTGTCGATCATCTTGGCGAACTCGGCCGGCGAGTTGCCGCTCGGGATCGCGCCCTGGGCCAGCATCTTTTCCTTGATCGCCGCGGTGCCGAGCGACTTGGCCACTTCCTGCTGAATGCGGTTCACGATCTCGGGCGGGGTGCCGGCCGGGGCCAGCAGGCCGAACCATGAGCTGGCTTCGTAGCCCTTGAGCATGGGGCCGCCGGCCTCTTCGACCGTCGGCACGTCGGGCAAGGCCGGCGAGCGCTTCGAGCTGGTCACGGCCAGCGCCTTGAGCTTGCCGCCCCTGATCTGCTGCATCGACGAGGGCAGGTTGTCGAACATCACGTCGGCGTTGCCGCCCACCAGGTCCAGCAGCGCCGGGCCCGATCCGCGATAGGGGATGTGCGTCATGAAGCTGCCGGTCATGGTCTTGAAGAGCTCGCCCGCCAGGTGGATCGAGGTGCCGCTGCCGCTCGAAGCCATGTTGAGCTTGCCGGGATTCGCCTTCGCGTACTTCACGAAGTCGGCCACGCTGTTGATGTTGAGCGCGCGCGCCTTGTCGGCATTCATCTCCATCACGTTGGGCACCGCGGCCACCAGCGTGATCGGCGCGAAGTCCTTGATCGGGTCGTAGGGCAGCTTGGGGTACAGCGCGCGGTTGATGCCGTGCGTGCCCACCGTGCCCATCAGCAGCGTGTAGCCGTCGTTCGGCGCCTTGGCCACGATCTCGGCGCCCACGTTGCCGCCGGCGCCCGCGCGGTTGTCGACGATGAACTGCTGGCCGAAGGCCTTGGAGAGCTCCGGCGCCACGGCGCGCGCAAGGAGGTCGGTGGTGCCGCCGGGCGCGAAGGGCACCACGATGCGCACCGGCTTGGTCGGCCAGCTGCCTTGGGCCGCCGCGGGCCCGGCAGCCAGCACCAGGGCGGCGATCGCGCCCAGGGCCAGTGCAGAGCGGCGGCGGGATTGGAACGAGAGGGTCATGCGTGTTTCCTGTTGATGCATGGCATCGAGTTTGACAGGCGAAGCGCCTCGTTCGTCGCGGGTGAAACCCCGTGTGCTCAGATCCCCTGCATGCGGGCCGCGAAGCGCTGCTCGCGAAACTTCTCGACCACGAAGTCGACGAACACGCGCGTCTTCGCCGGCAGCAGCTTCTTGCTCGGGTAGTAGAGCGAGATCGGCCCCGAGTCGGCATACCAGCCCGGCAGCACGCGCACCAGCTCGCCGCTTTGCAAGCCGGGCAGCGCGAAAGCCATCGGCAGCAACGCGATGCCCAGGCCCATCATCGCGGCGTGGGCGATCGCCTCGGGGTCGCTGAAGATCAGGCGCGGCTTTGCATCCGCCGCGCCTTCGTCGCCGGCCGCGTTGCGCAGCGTCCAGGCCCGCACCCGCCCGGTGGGTGAGGAGCGCCGCATGATGGCGTCGAAAGCGGCCAGGTCGGACGGGTGCTCCGGCACCGGCTTGCCGGCCATGTACGCGGGCGCCGCGACCGCCACGATGTGGATGCGCGCGAGCTCGCGCGCCACCACGCCGGGCGTCAGCTCGATGCCGCCGCCGATCGCGGCGTCGAAGCCCTCGCCGACCAGGGCGACCTGCCGGTTGTCGAAATGCCAGTCGGGTACGACCGCCGGGTAGCGCGCCAGGAACTCGCCGACCAGCGGCACCACGTACGTGCGCCCGAAGGCCTGGCCCATGCTGACCTTGAGCGTGCCGGCCGGCTGGCCCCCGGCTTCGGCGGCGCCCGCCATCGCATCGGCCAGCGTGCCGAGCGCGCCGCCGATCTGCAGCAGCAGCCGTTCGCCGCTCTCGGTCAGGGTCAGCTTGCGCGTGCTGCGCTGGAACAGGCGCACGCCCAGACCCGCTTCGAGGCGCGCGACGTTCTTGCTCACCGCGGCAGGCGTCAGGCCGAGTTGTCGGGCGCCGGCGGAGAAGCTGCCGGCCTCGGCGCTGCGGACGAAGGATTCGAGATGGCTCAGCGGCTGCATGGGTGCATTTTCAACCACGGGTTGAGATTGATAGGGCAGTTTTATGGCTACCGGCAATGCAATGCAATCCCCAAACTACAGGCATTCCACAACCACTTCGAAAGCGCACCATGTCCCCAAGCACTTCTTCCAAGCCCGTTCTGGCCGGCAAGACGGCCTTCGTCACCGGCGGCTCGCGAGGCATCGGCGCCGCCATCGTGCGGCGTCTCGCCAAGGACGGCGCCGCCGTCGCCTTCAGCTATGCCAGCAACGAGGCTGCGGCCAAGGAGCTTGCCGGCAGCATCGAAGCCGCGGGCGGGCGCGCGATCGCGCTGCGCGTCGACAGCGCCGATGCCGATGCGCTGCGCACGGCGATCGACGAAAGCGCGCGCACCTTCGGCCGGCTCGACATCCTGGTCAACAACGCCGGCGTTCTCAAGCTGGGCGCCGCCGACCAGATCTCGCTGGAAGACTTCGACCTCACGCTGAACGTCAACGTGCGCGCCGTCTTCGTCGCCATCCAGGCGGCGCTGCGCCACATGGGCGAGGGCGGCCGCATCATCAACATCGGCAGCACCAACGCCGAGCGCATGCCCTTCCCCGGCGGCGGCGTCTATGCGATGAGCAAGTCCGCACTCACCGGGCTCGTGCAAGGCTTCGCGCGCGACCTCGGCCCGCGCGGCATCACGATCAACAACGTGCAGCCCGGCCCGGTCGATACCGACATGAACCCCAAGGACGGCCCGATGGCCTCGGCCATGCATGGTTTCATGGCCATCCCGCGGCACGGCCGCGGCGAAGAGATCGCGGGCATGGTGGCCTACCTCTCGAGCCCGGAAGCGGCCTTCGTGACCGGCGCGGGCCTCAACATCGACGGTGGGTTTGCAGCCTGAGCGTCCGGGCCGGCCACCGACGCGATCAGCCGGTCGAGGGTGGCACTCAGGTGCTTCAGATCTTCGGCGCCGACGCCCGCGAACAGCTCGGCCTCGCGTTCCCACGCCTGCACGCGGACCGTCTCGAACAGCGCCTTGCCGGCGCTGCTCAGGTGGAGGCGGCTGCGGCGCAGGTCGGTCGGGTCTTCGTGGCGGTGCAGGCGCTTGTGGCGCTTCAGCCCCGCCAGTGCGCGGCTCACCGCCATCTTGTCGAGGCCGGTGAGCTCGCAAAGCTGCGTGGCCGTCAGGCCGGGCTGCGTGCCCAGCGCCGCCATCGTGCGCCACTCGTTGAGCGTGAGCGCGTGCTGGCGCCCGACCCGCTGCTGGAAAGGCCGCGCCGTCAGGTTGACGACCCGGACCAGCTTGAAGAAGACCGAGTCCTCGAAGCCAGCCTCGGTGTTCATCCGCACAAGGCCCTGGCAGTTTGAACGATCCGCTCGGCGCCGACGCGCGATTGCGCTTCGAGCACCGGCGAATAGCCGACCGGGATGCGCGGCGCGCCCAGGCGTGCGACCCTGCAGCCGGTGGCCTCCGCCGCACTGGCCGCGATCTCGGCGCCGAAGCCGGCGGCCTGCACCGCCTCGTGCACGACCAGCAGGCGGCCCGTGCGTTCGCAGGAGGAGAGCACCGACTCGCGGTCCCAGGGCCACAGCGTGCGCAGGTCGAGCAGATCGACCTCGATGCCTTCGGCCGCCAGCGTGTCGCAGGCGGCGCTACACGCCTGCATCTGCCGGCTCCAGCTCACCAGCGTGAGCGCGTTGCCGCGGCGCAGCTGCGCCGCCTTGCCGAGCGGCACCACCCGCGTTTCGTCGACCTCGCCGCGCGAGGCCCACAGGTTCTTGTGCTCGATGTAGACCACCGGGTCGCCGCACTGCATCGCGGCGCGCAGCAGCGAATGGTTGTCCTGGGGCGTCGAAGGGCACACCACCACCACGCCCGGCAGGTGCGCGAACCAGGCTTCGAGCGACTGCGAATGCTGCGCCGCCGAGGCATCCCAGATGCCGCCCGGCATGCGCGCGACCATCGGCACACGGCCCTGGCCGCCGAACATGAAGCGGTTCTTGGCGGCCTGGTTCACCAGCTCGTCCATGCCGCACAGCGCGAAGTCGACCACGCGCATCTCGACCACCGGCCTGAGCCCTGCCAGCGCCATGCCGACGCCGGCGCCCATGATCGCGGCCTCGGAGATCGGCGTGTCGATCACGCGCTCGGCGCCGAAGCGCTGCTGCAGCCCCTTGTACTGGCCGAAGATGCCGCCGCGGCCGACGTCCTCGCCGAGCACGACCACGCGCGAATCGGCTTCCATTTCGCGCTGTACCGCGAGCGCGGCCGCTTCGGCATAGCTGAGTTCGCGCACAGTGCTGCCGGCGGCGCGGCCGCCCGCGATGTCGCTCGTCATGTCCATTGGCCCGCTCCGGTGGTCTGCACATCGGTGAAGGCGGCGCCGGGCTCGGGCCAGGGCGCGGCATCGGCGGCGGCGAGTGCGGCGGCGACTTCTGCCTCCGCCTCGTCCTCGATCGCATCGAGCAGAGCGGCGTCCATGCCGTCGGCGATCAGGCGGCCGCGCGCCCGCGCGACCGGGTCGGTCTCCAGCGCCGCAGCCAGCTCGGCCGGGTCGCGGTAGGCGGCGAGGTCGACCGACACATGGCCCTTCACGCGGTAGGTGAGCGCGTGCAGCAGCCGCGGCCCGCCGCCGGCGCGCACCTCGGCGACCAGCCTGCCCGCGGCCGCATGCACCGCGAACACGTCGTTGCCGTCGACCCGGGTGGCGGCGATGTCCATCGCCTCGGCGCGCGCGGAGGCGCCTTCGCCGGCGGTCATCGGGCCGCTGGCGGTGGTTGCGCTCCAGCGGTTGTCCTCGCAGACGAAGAGCACCGGTAGCCGGTACACGCGCGCCCAGTTCAGCGACTCGAGAAAGGGGCCGCGGTTGATCGCGCCATCGCCGAAGAAGCAGACCGTGATCGCGTCCTTCTTCTGCAGCTTCTGGGCATGCGCCGCGCCGACCGCGATCGGCAGCCCGGCCGCGACCACGCCGTTGGCGCCCAGCATGCCGACCGAGAAGTCGGCGATGTGCATCGAGCCGCCCTTGCCGCCGTTGAAGCCGCTGGCCTTGCCGAACAGCTCGCACATCATGCGCACGAGGTCGGCGCCCTTGGCCAGCGTGTGGCCGTGGCCGCGGTGAGTCGAGGTCAGGTAGTCGGCGGGGTGCAGATGGGCGCCGACGCCGGCTGGCACCGCCTCCTGGCCGGTCGACAGATGCAGCGGGCCGCGCACCTTGGCGACGCCGGCGGCTTCCTGGCCGTAGGCGCTCACGCCACCCTGGCTGGCCGCTTCGGCGGCATTCTCGAAGGCGCGGATGCGCAGCATCGTGCGGTAGAGCGCGCGCCGCGCGGGCTCGGGAATCGGCAAATCCATATCGGCTCCAGCGCAGCACACATCTGCGCTTTGCCGAAAATCGTATCGGGCGTGACCAATGCGCGTGAGCGGGCTAACCCGGCCGCGAGGCCGACCTTCATTCAGGCGCGTTCTGCTGCCAGCTCTTGAGACGGCGATAGAGCGTGCCGCGCGACACCCGCAGTTGGCGCGCGGCATGCGAGATGTTGCCGTAGTGCGTAGCCAGGGTCTCCTCGATCAGCTTGCGGCTGTGGCCGCGCAGCGTGCCGTCGCTGGCGGGCGGCTGGGTCGGCGCGACCGGCTGCACCTCGTCGAGCGGCGTCGAGTCGATGGGCGCTTCGGCCGGCACGTTCACCGCATGCCGGAAATCGACCCCGTCGTGCGCCTGCAGCCGGGCCTGCAGCCAGACGCCGAGCCCGCTTGCGAGCCGCACCGGCTGCGCGGCCTCGTGGCGGGTCATGCGCAGCAGGCCCTCGAGGTCGAGGCCGAACAGCTGCTCGGCATCGCAGGCCCCGGACTCGGGCAGCCGGCCGATCAGCCGCATGCCGGCCGTGTTGAGCCAGGCCACGGTGCCATCGGGCGCGATGCCGGCCAGGGCCTCGAGCGGCGTGCCCAGCAGCGCCGGGCTGGCCTGGAAGCGCAGCACCAGCCGGTCCTGCGACTGCGCCTGCAGCAGGCGGTTCTCGATCGTCGTCGCGTAGAGCGCGACCATCGACGCGGCATCGAAGCCGAAGCGCCGCATCTCGACCGAGATGTCGAGCACCGCGGCCAGGCGGCCGTGCACGTCGCGGATCGGTGCCGCTGCGCACTGCATCTCGCGCAGGTACTCGAAGTAGTGCTCGGCGCCCTGCACCGTGCAGGCCTGGCCGGTGGTCGCCACGATGCCCGGCGCCGTGGTGCCGACCACGCTCTCGGCGATGTTGACGCCCAGGCGAGCGGTCTTCTGCAAGATCGGCTGCTGCGCCGCGGCCGGATGATGCGTGACGTGCATGATCACGCCCTGCGCATCGGTCAGCAGCACGCGGCAGTCGGTGCCGGCGAGCGAGCTCTCCATGCTCGCCAGCTCGTGGCGCGCGGCCTCGAGCAGCTCGCGGTTGCGGCCCAGCGTGCCGTGCAGGCGGCTCGGCGTGACGGCGTCGAAGGCGATGACGCGGCGCGTGTTCGCATGGGCGCGCGTGCAGCGCATCCACGACTGGAGCACCGCCTCGCCGACCAGGCCGGAAGGGCGCACGCCTTCCTCGAAGAACTGCTGCCGGGCCAGCGCCACGCGCTCGGCGCGCGTATTGGCGAAGGGGGACAGGGGCATGGCCGTCTCCTGTGATCGAGGAGGCTGAATTTGTTCCGCAATGGAACAGTCGAGGTCTAGGGAAATCCCGAGGGTGAACAAAGCGTGCGCGCGCACCATTCTTCGATACACAACGACCGGAGACGCACGATGAACAAGACCCACGCCGCGCTCGCGCTCGGCGCGCTGCTGTGCCTGGCCGCAGCACCCGCCTCGGCCCAGACCAAGGGCTCCGCCGAGCACATCAAGGCCGTCACGCAGCGCGTGGACGGCAACTTCATCCGCAGCAACGCCGCGAAGACGGCCGACTGGCCCAGCCATGGCCTCGACTACGCGGAAACGCGCTTCAGCAAGCTCGACCAGATCAACGCCGGCAACGTGAAGGAGCTCGGCCTCGCCTGGTCCTACAACCTCGAATCCACGCGCGGCGTGGAGGCCACGCCGCTGGTGGTCGACGGCATCATGTACGTCAGCGCCTCCTGGAGCGTGGTGCACGCCATCGACGTGCGCACCGGCAAGAAGATCTGGAGCTTCGATCCGAAGGTGGACAAGTCCAAGGGCTTCAAGGGCTGCTGCGACGTGGTCAACCGCGGCGTCGCGCTCTACCAGGGCAAGGTGTTCGTGGGGGCCTACGACGGGCGCCTGATCGCGCTCGATGCCGCCACCGGCCAGCCGGTCTGGGAGAAGGACACCATCGTCGACCGTTCGAAGTCCTACACCATCACCGGCGCGCCGCGCGTCTTCAAGGGCAAGGTGGTCATCGGCAACGGCGGCGCCGAGTACGGCGTGCGCGGCTACATCACGGCCTACGACGCGGCCACCGGCGAGCAGAAGTGGCGCTGGTTCACCGTGCCGGGCGACCCGTCCAAGCCCTTCGAGGACGCCTCGATGGCCAAGGCCGCCAAGACCTGGGACCCTTCGGCCAAATACTGGGAGGCGGGCGGCGGCGGCACCGCCTGGGACACGCTCGCCTTCGACCCCGAGCTCAACCTCATGTACGTGGGCACCGGCAACGGCTCGCCATGGGCGCGCAGCAAGCGCAGCCCCAAGGGCGGCGACAACCTCTACCTGGCCTCGATCGTCGCGCTCAACCCCGACACCGGCAAATACGTCTGGCACTACCAGCAGACGCCAGGCGACAACTGGGACTACACCTCGACCCAACCGATGATCCTGGCCGACCTGAAGATCGACGGCAAGCCGCGCAAGGTGATCCTGCATGCGCCGAAGAACGGCTTCTTCTTCGTCATCGACCGCAGCAACGGCAAGTTCATCTCGGCCAAGAATTTCGTCGAGGTGAACTGGGCCACCGGCTACGACAAGAAAGGCCGGCCGATCGAGGTGGCCGCCGCGCGCCAGAACGAGAAGCCCGGCGACAGCATCCCCGGCCCCTTCGGCGCGCACAACTGGCATTCGATGTCCTTCAACCCGCAGACCGGCCTGGTCTACCTGCCGGCGCAGAACATCCCGCTGAGCCTGATGGACGACAAGGCCTGGAAGTTCAACGAGAACATGCCGGCCCGGCCGCATGCAGCGCTCGGCTGGAACACCGCCATGTTCATCAATGCCGAGCCGCCCAAGAGCAAGCCCATGGGCCGCCTCGTCGCGTGGGACCCGGTGGCGCAGAAGGAAGCCTGGGGCGTCGAGCATGTCTCGCCCTGGAACGGCGGCACGCTGACCACGGCCGGCAACCTGGTGTTCCAGGGCACGGCCGACGGGCGCTTCGCGGCCTACAACGCCAAGACCGGCGAGAAGCTGTGGGAGACCGCCACCGGCACCGGCGTGGTCGCGGCGCCCGCCACCTACATGGTCGACGGCAAGCAGTACGTCTCGATCGCGGTCGGCTGGGGCGGCGTCTACGGCCTGGCCGCGCGCGCCACCGAGCGCCAGGGGCCGGGCACGGTCTACACCTTCGTGGTCGGCGGCAATGCGCCCAAGCCGGAGTTCGTGCAGTACCGCATGGACAAGCTGCTGCAGGGCGTGAAGTACGACCCAGCCAAGGTGCCCGACGGCACGCTGCTCTACGTGAGCAACTGCGTCTTCTGCCACGGCGTGCCGGGCGTGGACCGCGGCGGCAACATCCCCAACCTGGGCTACATGAACCCGAGCTACATCGAGAACCTCGACAAGTTCGTCTACAAGGGCCCGGCCGTCGAGCGCGGCATGCCCGACTTCAGCGGCAAGCTGAGCGCCGAAGACGTGGAGAAGATCAAGGCCTTCATCCAGGGCACGGCGGACGCGATCCGGCCCAAGTAGGACAAGGCCGCTAGTCCATTTGCCCGCAGGGATTCCCCGGATGGCCGCCGTCCGGCGCGGTGGACATAGTTCGTCCCTCGAACTAATTCGGAGACCCTGCACATGAAGCTCGACCGCACCCTGACCGCCCTGGCTCTCGCCCTGTCCGCTTTCGGCGCCTCTGCGCAAACGGTGGTCGGCGTGAGCTGGTCCAATTTCCAGGAGGAGCGCTGGAAGACCGACGAGGCCGCGATCAAGGCGCAGTTGGAGAAGCTGGGCGCCAAGTACATCAGCGCCGACGCCGGCGGTTCGCCCGAGAAGCAGCTCGGCGACATCGAAGGCCTGATGTCCAAGGGCGCCAAGGCGCTGATCGTGCTCGCGATGGACAAGGACGCCATCCTGCCGGCAGTCAACAAGGCCACCCGGCAGAAGGTGCCGGTGGTGGCCTACGACCGGCTGATCGAAGCGCCCGGCGTCTTCTACATCACCTTCGACAACGTCGAGGTCGGCCGCATGCAGGCGCGCGCCGTCTACAAGGTGCAGCCCAAGGGCAACTACGTGTTCATCAAGGGCTCGCCCACCGATCCCAACGCCAACTTCCTGCGCGCCGGCCAGCAGGAGATCGTCGCCGAGGCCGTGAAGAAGGGCGACATCAAGATCGTCGGCGACGAATACACCGATGGCTGGAAGCCCGAAGTCGCGCAGAAGAACATGGAGCAGATCCTCACCAAGGTCGGCAACAAGGTCGATGCGGTGGTGGCGGCCAACGACGGCACCGCCGGCGGCGCGGTGGCGGCGCTCACGGCCAAGGGCATTCGCGGCATTCCGGTATCGGGCCAGGACGCCGACTTCGCGGCGCTCAACCGCGTCGCGCTCGGCACCCAGACCGTGACGGTGTGGAAGGACTCGCGCGAGCTCGGCCGCGAGGCCGCCTCCGCCGCGATCGCCCTGACCCAGGGCAAGACGCCGGAGAAGGCCGCCAACTGGAGCGGCGGCGAGAAGAAGGTCGCGATCTCGTCGCGCCTCCTCACGCCGGTGCCGATCACGCGCGACAACCTCGACGTGGTGGTCAAGGAAGGCTGGATCAAGAAGGCCGAGCTCTGCAAGGGCGTGTCTGGCGACAAAGCCCCGGCCGCCTGCAAATAGGGCTATGAGTCAGTCCCCGGGGCTGTGGCGCAGGAGCGGCATCGACCTGCGCCTGCTCCTGATGAGCGTGCTGCTGGTGGTGATGGCCATCGTCTTCCACGTGCTCTCGGGCGGCGTCTTCCTGTCGCCCGAGAACCTCTACAACATCGCGCAGCAGACCGCCGTGGTGGGCATCGTCGCGACCGTGATGGTGCTGGTCATCGTCGCGCGCCACATCGATCTCTCGGTCGGCTCGGTGATGGGCTTCGTCGGCGTGCTGGTCGCCTACCTGCAGTACACGTCGGGCTGGTCCTGGCCGGCGGCCTGCCTCGCGGGCCTGGCGGTCGCGCTCCTGGTCTCGCTCTACCAGGGCGGGCTCACCGCGATGCTGGGCGTGCCTTCCTTCGTGGTCACCTTGGGCGGCCTCATGTCCTTCCGCGGCGCCGCCTTCCTGGTGGCCGACGGCAAGACGCAGCCGGTCAACGACGAGTTCTTCCAGCGCCTGGGCGGCGGCTACGACGGCGGCATCGGCACCACGGCCACCTGGGTGCTGGCTGCGGTCGTGGGCGTGGTGCTGTTCGCGCGCAAGCTGCAGCAGCGGCGCGCGCGCCAGCGCCACGAGATGCCGGTCGAGCCGCTGTGGCTGGACCTGCTGCTCACGGCCGTGCCGGTGGCCGTCGTGTTCGCCTTCGCCGCAACGATGAACAGCTACCAGATCTCGTCGAAGACCGAGCCGCAGGGCATCCCGATCCCGGTGCTGATCTGGGCCGTGGTCGCGGTCGTGCTGTCCTTCATCGTGCATCGCACGCGCTTCGGGCGCTACGTGTTCGCGATGGGCGGCAACCCGGACGCGGCCGCGCTGGTCGGCATCCCGGTCAAGCGCGTGACGATGCTGCTGTTCGCCCTGCTCGCGGTGCTGGTGACGGTGGCCGCGATCGTCTCCATCGCGCGCCTCAACGCCGGCACCAATTCGCTCGGCAGCGGCATGGAGCTCTACGTGATCGCGGCGGCGGTCATCGGTGGCGCTGCGCTGGCCGGCGGCAGCGGCTCGATCTTCGGCTCGGTGCTGGGCGCGCTGATCATGCAGTCGCTCGACAGCGGCATGCTGCTGCTGGACGTGCAGATCGGCAAGCGCATGGTGATCATCGGGCAGGTGCTGATCGTCGCGGTCGTCTTCGACGTGCTCTACCGCAAATACTTTGGAGAGCGTTGATGAGCGCCGCGACACAACCCCTGGTCGAGCTGCGCGACATCCACAAGGCCTTCGGCGGCGTTAAAGCGGTGGACGGCGTCAGCGTCAACCTCTATGCCGGCGAGGTGGTCGCGCTCCTGGGCCACAACGGTGCCGGCAAGTCCACGCTGATGAAGATGCTCGCCGGCGCCTACCCGGTCGACTCGGGCGAAACGCTGATCGCAGGCGAGCAGGTCCACATCCGCACGCCTTCGGAGGCCCAGGCGCAGGGCATCGAGACCATCTACCAGACGCTCGCGCTGGCCGACAACCTCGACTCGATCTCCAACCTCTTCCTCGGCCGCGAGAAGCTCACGCCCTGGCGCACGCTGGACGACCACTTCATGGAGAACCAGGCGCGCAAGGTGTTCCAGCGCCTGAACAAGAACTTCACCAACATCCGCGTGCCGGTGCGGCGCCTGTCGGGCGGCCAGCGGCAGGTGGTCGCGATCTCGCGGGCCCTGTACTTCAACGCCCGCATCCTGATCATGGACGAACCCTGCGCCGCGCTGGGCCCGGAAGAAACCGCGATGGTCGGCAGGCTGGTGAAGCAGCTCAAGGCCGACGGCGTGGGCATCTTCCTGATCACCCACGACATGCCCGATGTGTTCGGCTTGAGCGACAGGCTGGCCGTGATGAAGAACGGCCGCCTGGTCGGCACCTACCGCACGGCCGACGTGACCGAGGACGAGGTGCTGGGAATGATCATTGCGGGCAAGCGGCCAGAAGGCAAGGTGCAGGCCGAACACGCCGGATGAGCGCCGCGCCGGGCCGCCCCAAGCAAGCTCGCACCGCAGTGCGAAGCACGAAGGTTACTTGATGACCACGATAGGCGACCAGCAGCTGGTCAGGCGCATCAACCGCAGCGTGCTGCTGCGCCTCCTGCGCGCCAAGCCAGGGCTGTCGCGTGCGCGGCTGGCGGCCGAGAGCGGGCTCACCAAGTCCACTGTGAGCCTGCTCGTGCGCGAGCTGCTCGAGGATGGCTGGCTGCGCGAGGCTGGCGCGGCCGTCGCCGACGGACTGGGGCGGCCCTCGATCCCCCTGCAGATCCACGCCGGCGTGCGGGCTTTGGTCGGTGTCGAGATCGCGGTCGAGACCTTGCGTGTGGTGTGCGTCTCGCTGTTGGGCGAACTGCTCCATTCGGAAGCCTGGCCCTTGCACGAGCATGCGCCGCGCGCGGTATGTCGGCAGGTCGCGCGCATGGTGGCCGCCGCACACCGGCACCTGAGCGCCGCGGGGCTTCAGCCCTCGGGCATCGGCGTCGGCGTGCCCGGCGCGGTGGACGACGCGACCGGCCAGGTGCGCTTCGCCCCCAACCTCGGGTGGCGGGAGGTCAGCTTGCTGCCGGGCCTGGTCGAGGCGCTGGCGCAGGAGGGCATCGCGGATGTGCCGGTCCAGCTGCAGAACGATGCCGACGCGGCGGCGCTGGGCGAGTACGAGTTCGCGGGCGGCGAGGGCGAGGACCCGCTGGTCTTCGTGAGCTGCGATGTGGGTGTGGGCGCCGGCGTGGTGCTCAACGACCGCCTCTTCACCGGCGCGCACGGCATGGCGGGCGAGATCGGCCACACCATCCTGCAGGTGGAAGGGCCGCTGTGCTCCTGCGGCCGGCGCGGCTGCGCCGAGGCCTTCCTCGGCTCGCGCGTGCTGGGCAGGGGCGCCGACGCCGCGCGGCGCGGCGCGGCCTTCCTGGGCGTGCTGCTCCAGAACCTCTGGGTCACCTTCGAGCCGCGCGCGATCGTGGTTGGCGGCCAGTCATGCCAGGCGAATCCGCAACTGCTGGACGGGGCGATCGAGGTGGTGCGGCGCTATGCCGAGAGTGCCGGCATGCCGCCACCGGTGGTGCGCGGCGCGCGCCATGGGGAATGGGCGCCGGCGGTTGGAGCGGCAGCACTCGCTTTGCACGAGTACCTGCGGCCGCTCCATCCGGATTCGAAGGCACGGCGCGAGCGCGCCGTGCGAGGGAATCAATTTCAGTCGGCGTAGACGCCGGCAGCCTTGATGATCGGGCTCCACTTGGCGATTTCGGCGGCGACGAACTTCTTGTGCTCGCCCGGCTCGACGCGGCTGTCGGCGGTCACCACGGCGCCCAGGCCTTCCTGCTTCTTGATGAAGTCCGGATCCTTCAGCGCGACCTTGAGCGCATCGTTGAGCTTCTTGGTCACCGCGGCCGGCGTGCCCTTGGGCGCGTAGAGGCCGTGCCAGATCGTGATCTGGAAGTCCTTCAGCCCCGATTCCTGCAGCGTCGGCAGGTCCTTGAGCAGCGGCGTCGTCAGGCGCTTCGAGGTGGTCACGGCGTAGGCCTTGACCTTCTTGGCTTCGATCTGCGGCGAGGTGTTGGTGGTCTGGTCGCACAAGAGGTCGATCTGGCCGCCGATCAGGTCGGTGATCGCGGGCGCCGTGCCCTTGTAGGGCACCGGCGTCATTTCGGTCTTGGTCGCGCTCTGGAAGAGCAGGCCGCACAGGTGCGACGCCGAGCCCACGCCCGCGTTGCCGAGGTTGATCTTGCCCTTGTTCTCCGCAATCCAGGCGGTGAGCTCCTTGTAGTTGTTCGCCTTCATGCTGGGCTTGGCGATCAGCGTCATCGGCACGTCGTTGACGATGCCCAGGTATTCGAAGTCGCTCTCCACCTTGAAGGGCACGTTGCGCACCAGGGTCGGGACGGTCGCCATGCCGATGTGGTTCAAAAGCAGCGTGTAGCCATCCGGATTGGCGCGCGCCACCTTGGCGGCACCGATCGAGCTGCCGGCGCCGGGCACGTTGTCGACCACGATGCTGACGCCGCCCAGGGGCTTGCGCAGCGCCTCGGCCAGGTCGCGCGCGACGCGGTCGGTCGGGCCGCCGGCGGAGAAGGGCACCACGATGCTGATGGGCTTGCTGCCCGGGAAATCCTGGGCGTGGACGCCGACGACCGCGGCGGCAATGGCCGTGAAGGCTAGCAGTTTTTTCATGGTCATTCCATGTTCAATCCGAGTTCAAGGGCCGCGATCTTATCGGGTGCGGATGGCCGGACGAATACCGGATTGCCCTTAAGGGATACCGCCGTCCACCTGTTTACAGGCAGCCGCCGTGGTTATCGTGGTCCCTGGAACCCGAGACAAGGAGCACAGGCATGCTGAAACTGAAGGATCCGACCCTGCTGCGCCAGCAGGTTTTCGTCGCCGGCGAATGGGCGGACGCGGACAGCCGCGAAACCATCCCCGTCACCAACCCCGCCAACGGCGAGCAGATCGGCACCGTGCCGAAGTGCGGCACCGCCGAAACCGTGCGCGCGATCGCCGCCGCGGAAACGGCCCAGCGCAACTGGGCCCGGCGCCCGGCCAAGGAACGCTCGGCCATCCTGCGCAAGCTCAACGACCTGATGCTGGCCAACGTCGACGACCTGGCGCTCATCATGACCACCGAGCAGGGCAAGCCGCTGGCCGAGAGCAAGGGCGAGATCGCCTACGCGGCCTCCTTCATCGAATGGTTCGCCGAAGAAGCGCGCCGCGTCTACGGCGACACGATCCCCGCCCCGCAGGCCGATCGCCGCATCCTCGCGTTGAAGCAGCCGGTCGGCGTGACGGCCGCCATCACGCCCTGGAACTTCCCGGCCGCCATGCTCACGCGCAAGGCCGGCCCGGCGCTGGCCGCGGGCTGCTCGATGGTGGTCAAGCCCGCGACGCAGACGCCGTTCTCGGCCCTGGCCTTCGCCGAGCTCGCCGACCGCGCCGGCTTGCCCAAGGGGCTGCTGTCGGTGCTCACCGGCTCCGCCTCCCAGATCGGCGGCGAGATGACGAGAAGCCCTATCGTGCGCAAGCTCACTTTCACCGGCTCCACCGAAGTCGGCCGCACGCTGATGAAGCAGTCGGCCGACACCATCAAGAAGCTCTCGCTCGAGCTCGGCGGCAACGCGCCCTTCATCGTCTTCGACGATGCCGACATCGATGCGGCGGTCGAAGGCGCGATGGTCTCCAAGTACCGCAACACCGGCCAGACCTGCGTCTGCGCCAACCGCATCTACGTGCAGCGCGGCGTGCTCGAGGCCTTCACCGAGAAGCTGGTGGTCAAGGTCCATGCGCTGAAGGTCGGCGCCGGCACCGAGCCCGGCGTGACGCAGGGCCCGCTGATCGACGACAAGGCGGTGGCCAAGATCGAGGAGCATGTGGCCGATGCGGTGAAGAAGGGCGGCAAGGTCCTGGCCGGCGGAAAACGCCACGCACTCGGCGGCAACTTCTACCAGCCCACCGTGATCGGCGGCGCGACGCCCGGGATGCTGGTGGCGCACGAAGAAAGCTTCGGCCCGCTGGCGCCGATCTTCGCCTTCGACACCGAGGCCGATGCGATCGCCGCGGCCAACGACACCGAGTTCGGCCTGGCCTCGTACTTCTACAGCCGCGACGTCGGCCGCATCATGCGCGTGGCCGAGCAGCTGGAGGCCGGCATCGTGGGCGTGAACACCGGCCTGATCTCCACCGCCGAGGCGCCCTTCGGCGGCGTCAAGCAGTCGGGGCTCGGACGCGAAGGCTCGAAGTACGGGCTCGACGAGTTCCTCGAGATCAAGTACGTGTGCCTGGCGGGGCTGGACAAGTAGCTCAATCCTTCATGCGCACGACGATCTTCCCGACATGCCGGCCTTCTTCCATGTATCGATGGGCATCGCTCATGCGGTCCAGGGGAAACATGCGGTCGATGACGGCAGAGATCCGGCCTGCCGCGACATGAGGCCACAGCGCGCGCCGGACGCCTGAGACGATCCGTGCCTTGGCCGCCAGCGGCCGGTCGCGCAAGGAGGTGGTGAAAAGAGAGCCGCGCTTGCCCATCATCTTGCCGAGCGGTATCTGTCCATCCCGGCCGCTTTGCAAGCCGATCATGGCGATGCGGCCATCGGGCGCGAGGGCGTCTATGTTCCTCGGCAGGTACGAGGCGCCCATGTTGTCGAGGATCACATCCGCGCCCCGGCCGCCGGTTTCCTTCTTCACCACGGCGACGAAGTCCTCCGTTCGGTACGAGATGGCGCGCTCGGCGCCGAGCGCCACGCAGCGCTCGAGCTTGTCGGCGCTCCCCGCTGTGGCGAACACGCGTGCATTCAAGGCCCGCGCCGTTTGAATGGCGAAGGTGCCGATGCCTCCCGCCCCGCCATGAACCAGAAGAACCTCTGCGGCGCAGAGCCCGGAAATGTCGAGCAGGTTGGACCACACCGTGCAGGCCGCTTCGGGCAATGCCGCCGCATCCACCAGATCCACGATCGGCGGGACGGTCAGCAGCTGGGTTGCCGGCGCGCAGACACGCTCTGCGTAGGCCCCGCCTGCAACCAGCGCGCACACGCGGTCTCCGACCGCCCAATCCGCCACGTCCGGGCCGATCTCGAGAATCGTTCCGGAGCACTCGATGCCCAGAACTGCCGGCAAGGTCGTCGGCGTGCCGTAGCTTCCGCGCCGCTGCAGCAGGTCGGCGAAGTTCAACGCCGTCGCATGGACATCGATGACGACCTCCCCTGCGCCCGGACGAGGATCCGCAAGCCCGGCAAGCGACAGGACTTCCGGCTCGCCGGTGCGATCAAGAACTACCGCACGCATCTTCGCTCCTGCTGCAATACCATCAATTGCCCGCGTCGATCGTGACTTCCGCGAGCGCCTGCCGCCCGATGCCGTACTTCTGCAGCACCTGCTTGTAGCTCCCGTTCTTGATGGCAGCAGTCACGGCTGTCGCGACCGCGTCCCGCAGGGCGGGCTCGTTCTTGTCGAAGGCAAAGCCGAACAGCGTCTTGTTCAGGGGCTCGCCGACCAGGGCGTAGACGCCGGGCTCCTCATTCATCAGATAGGAGACGTACTCCGGGCCGAGAACCGCCGCGTCCAGCCGGCCCTGCTTGAGGTCGAGACGCGTCGCCGTGGCGCCGGCGGTTCCGTTGACCGTGGAGGCGGCCTTGCCCGCGCCGACGCAGTTCTTGTCGCTCCAGGCGATGGTCACCGGGTAGTAGCTGGTGGTCCGCGGCACGCCCACGGTCTTGCCGCAAAGATCGCCGGCGGCCTTGAGCGAATCCTTCTTGCCGCTGGTCGTGAAAGGCTGCGCGCCGGTGGCGAGGTAGTCGACGAATGTGAGTTTCTCGCGCCGCGAAGGCAGGTCCGTGAACGCCGTGCCGATCATGTGGATGCGGCCGGTCGCCAGCGAGGGCGAGAGCTGTTCGAAACTCATCTCCTCCCATTGCACCGAGACGCCCAGTTCCTTGGCGATGATTTCCACCAGCTCGACATTCACGCCGATGCGCTTGTTGGACTGGGGATCCTTGTAAGCCATCGGCGGATAGGTCGACTCGATGCCGACGACGAGGGTGCGCGTGGCCTTGATCTTTTCCGACAGAGGCGTTGCTGCGATCTGCGCCAGGGCGGCCGGCGGTCCCGACAGCGCCAGGCCGATGCCTGCGCACAGCGTGCATGCCCGAAGCGCGTGGACAAGGGAGGAGTGCTTCATTGCTGCGATTTCCTTTCTGTGGATGGGTTCGATGGGTTCGCTTCTTCAGGCCTGGTACTGGCCCGCCTGGGCCTCGATGAGCCGGCGCGCCGCCTGCCAGGTCAACTGCACGATCTCGGCGGACTCCCCGCTTTCGAACTGCTCGGCCGTCAAGGCCTGCACTTCGACGGGCGGTGTGCGAATCGGCATGCCACCCGCGAGCGCGTTCACCTGGATCTGGCACGCCCGCTCCAGGAACCAGAGTTCATGGAAGGCGTCGGCCACGGCGGCGCCGCCGACCAGCAAGCCGTGGTTGCGCAGGATCATTGCGTTGCAGCGCCCCAGGTCTGCGACCAGGCGCTCGCGTTCTCCGAGCTCGAGCGCGATGCCCTCGTAGTCGTGGTAGGCCAGCCGCCCGTGGAACTTCAGCGCGTGCTGACTGATGGGCAGCAGGCCCGCTTCCTGTGCCGACACCGCCGCGCCCGCAGCGGTATGGGTGTGGATCACCCAGTGCAGGTCGGCGCGCGCCGCGTGCACGGCCGAGTGGATCGTGAAGCCGGCCCTGTTGATGCGGAAGCGCGCATCGGGCGCACCGTGCGCGCGCCCGTCGACCACGTTGCCGTCGAGATCGATCTTCACGAGATCGGAGGCACGCATCTCCTCGAACAGCAGGCCGTAGCGGTTGATGAGAAAGTGCGCCTCCGGGCCCGGCACGCGCGCAGAGATGTGCGTGTCGATCAGGTCGGTCATGCGAAAGTGCGCGACCAGCCGGTACAGCGCCGCGAGTTCGCAGCGCGTCGCCCATTCCTCGTGGCCGATTCCTTCGGGAGGGTTATTCATGGGGTGTTCCTCTCAGCGAATCAACTCGTGTCGTTCGGACTGGCCGGCCAGGAGAGGCAGCAGCGCGCGGGCATCGTCGAGCTCGTCGAGGTGAAGGACGCGATCGGCCAGCGCATCGGCTTGCTCGGCCGGCAGCGCAATGGCGGCCAGTTCACTGAACTTCGCGCGCAGCGCGGCATCGCTCAATGGGTTGGCGGGTGAGCCGAGCGCAATCGGCACGTGATGCGAAACGCTCGCGCCACGCTGGGGCGTGACGCTGACCACCGGCTCGTCCAGCGCGGCCATCTCCGGGTCGACGTGCAGGCGGACCAGTGACATCGCGGCACTCAGGCGCGCATCCTTGCGTGCCGGCGCGAGATAGCGCGCGAGGCCGGCGTCGCCGAACACCCAGGCGATGGCGATCGCGTACGGCATGCTCATCTGCGCACTGGAGAGCGAGGCCAGGTCGCGCCCGCCGCACATGTCGTGCACGAACGCGCTGAGGCGCACGTCGATGCGGCCCACCTGCTGCGCCAGCCCCGGATTCGCCGCCATCAGATGCAGCACGGCGTCGATGGTCGAATGATTGCTGCGGCACGAAGCATGCGGTTTGATCGAGCAGCGCATCAGCTTCCAGACGCTGCCCGCCTCGGCCAGCAAGGCCTCGGGTTGCTTCGACGCGGACGCGAAGGCGTTGAAGAAGCCGCCCCACACATCGTCGAACACCTGCGTCGGACCGCTGACGCCCTGTGCCGCGAGCAAGGCTGCCGTGAGCCCGCCTTCCGCCGCCCGCCCGGCATGAAGGCGCTTGGTTTGCGATGCGTCGTGAATGAAAGCCCACAGCCCGCTGCTGAAGCTGGCGGCATGGCCGAATGCGGCCGCGGTCTCTGCCGCGTCGAGTCCCAGCAGATGACTTGCTGCTGCAGCAGCGCCGAAGGTGCCGCAGGTGGCGGTCGAATGCCAGCCCTTGCCGTTGTGCGCCGAATAGCCGCCGCAGGCCTCGAGCACGCGCCGTCCTATGTCGTATCCCAGCACGACGGCGGTGATGAGATCGCGGCCGGAGACGGGCCGGGGGCGCGCGTGCCCGGCCGGCACGGCCAAGGCCGCGATGGCCGCGGGCAGCACGACGGCGCCCGAATGGTCGCAACCGCCGGTGTCGTCGAGCTCCAGCGCATGCGCCGCCACGCCATTGGCGAAGGCCGCGTCGCGTGCACCCAGCGAACGCGTCGTGCCCCACACCGGCGATGTTCCGGCACTGGGTTCAGCGCCGAGCATCTGCAGCACCTGGCGCGGCTCGAACGCGGCAGCGCCGACCAGCGTCGCGCCGAAGGTATCGAGGATGTGGCGTTTGGCGCGCGCCACCACCTCGGCAGGCAGGTCGTCGTAGCGCGTGCCGGCGCAGAAGTGCGCCAGCTGCAGGGAAATGCTGTCGCTCATGGCGCGACGGAAGCTTCGTGAAGCGGTGAGAAGACGTCGACCGGATGGCCGGCCTCGTTCCCGGTGTGACGGCTGCTCCACCACGCGGCAACATCCCGCCCCGTCGCGACCCACACGTCGTCGTGCGCCAGCACGCCGGCGAGGAATTCGCGCAGCAGGTCGATGCGCCCCGCCGTGCCGATGATCTCGGGATGCAGGCGCAAGGGAAGGCACAGGCCGAAGCGGCGGAAGCCCGCGAAGTCCTGCTGCCAGTTGCCCAGCACCTCGCGGTACGACGCGATGCGCGGCTGGCCCACCGGCACCGGCGGATAGAGGTTGAAGGCGAAGTAGGGCTCGTCTTCCAGTTCGTAGTGGAGCGGAATCTCAACCAGCGCCTGCGCGGCATCGCCCGAGGGTGGATGCAGATAGGGCAGGTCGTCGCCGCGCCAGGACGAAGACCACCGGATGCCCGCCGCGCGCAGCTGCTGCGTGAAGCCTGGCGCCCAGTTGCCGAAGGGCGAGCGAAAGCCCACCGGCGCCTCGCCGATGACCTCGGCCAGCACGGCCTGCGCGGACAGCAGGCTGTCGCGTTGCTGCGCCAGGCTCAGCGCGTCGAAGTTCTCGCAGCCGAAGGATGCGTTGCCGATCTCGTGACCGGCCTCGTGAATGCGTCGCACCGTCGCGCGATGTTCGAGCGCGACGCTGCCGGGCACGAACCAGCTCGCGCCGAGCTTGAACTCCTCCAGCACGCCGAGCAGCCGGTCCACGCCGCGCCTGGCGCCGTACTGCCACACCGACAGGCTCTTCTCGCGCCCCGCCATCCGCGGCTCCTGCGCAAGGATGCCGGCAGCGTCGAAGAAGTCGACCGTGACGACGAAGGCCATCCGCTTGCCCTCGGGCCAGTGGCTGCGTGCCGGCGGCTTCATGCGAGGACCCTCGCGCCGGCATGCTGCTCGCGCCACCACTGCGCGACCTCGCCGCAACGGGCGAACCACACGCCTTCGCGGCTGCGCATGTGCTGGCACAGGCGTTCCAGCAGCAGGATGCGTCCGGGCTTGCCCGAGACCTTCGGATGGAACAGCGTCGTCATGCACAGGCCGTCGCGGTGCGAGCCGTCGAACTCGCGGCGCCAGTTGTCGAAGGTGGCGTCGTAGCTCGCGATGCGGTCGAGGCCGGCGGGATAGTCAGGGTTGCGCTGGTAGGCCAGCGATGCGTAGTCGTCCAGCTCCCAGCGGCCCGGGATCTCCACCAGGCTGCGGCCGCTGGCCGCATGCTCGATGAAGTAGGGCCGGTCATCGCCGCGCATCGAACTCGAATAGCGCACGCCGGCGTCGAGCAGGATCTCGATCGTGTCCGCGCCCCAGTCGCCCGAGGGTGTGCGAAAGCCGGCGGGCGTGAGGTCCAGGTGCTTGCGGAACAGCGCGAGTGACAGCGCCATCACTTCCTGCTGGCGCTCGCGCGTCAGCTGCCAGAAGGCCTCATGCCGGTGGCCGTGGTAGCCGATCTCGTGGCCGCGTTCGACGATGGCGCGGATCTGCGCCGGCCAGTTCTCGAGCACCCAGGTCGGCACGAAGAAGGTCGCCGGTATGCGGTACTCGTCGAGCATGTCCAGCAGATAACCGACGGCGCGCCACGGGCCGTAGGCGCCGAGCGTGAAGAAGGAAGGATTGCGCCAGATCGAGCTGTCGAGCATCGCGTTGCCGGTGGGGCCGTCGACATCGAAGGCGAGCGCAACGCTCGATTGCACGCCTTCGGGCCAGAGACGGGGCGGTGCGGCGTCGCCGATCGCTTGCACGGGCATGCGCTTCAGTTGGCGCTGTCGATGATCAGCTTGGGCACTGCGTAGTCGGCGAGGCCCCACTTGGCGGCGATCTTCGCGTAGCTGCCGTCGGCGATGAGCTTGGTCATGGCCTCGCTCAGCTCGGCCGCGAGCGCCTCGTTCTTGCGGCCGATCGCCAGGCCGACGTACTGGAAGGCGAAGGGCTTGCCGACCGTCGCGTACGTGTTCGGCTCCTGTCCCATGATGTAAGGCAGCGTTTCGCCGCCTTGCACCGCCGCGTCGAGGCGGCCCTGGCGCAGCTGGGTGCGCGCGTCGGCCGAGCCGTCGGTGCCCGTCACGATGATCGCCGGCTTGCCGGCCTTCACGCACTGGGCGTCGCTCCACTTGCCGATCTCGACCGGGAACGAGGTGCGGCGGCTCGCGCCCACTTTCTTGCCGCACAGCGCGGTCATGCTGGAGAACTCGACCGCCCGCGCACTCGTCACGTAGAACTGCGGGCCGGTCTTCAGGTAGTCGATGAACTTGACCGCGTCGCGACGCTCCGGCAAGTCGGTCATGCCGGAAAGAATGATGTCGACGCGGCCGGTGGCGAGCGAGCTCATCATCTGGTCGAAGCTGGTTTCTTCCCATTTGATCGTGGTGCCGAGCTTGGCCGCGAGTGCCTCGCCCAGGTCGATGTCGAAGCCGCTCAGCTTGCCGCTGGCCGGGTCCTTGAACTCGAGCGGCGGGTAGTTGGAGACCACCGCGGCGGAGATCGGCGCGCCCTTGGCGCGCGCGGTTTGTGCCTGCGCCAGCGGCAGGACCAGCGCGAAGGCTGCGGCGAGGAGGCTGAGACGTGTGAGTGGGCGGCAAGTCATGCGGGAGCTCCGGAGGTGGTCAAAGAAAAAAAGTCAGCCGCGAACGGCGGAAATGAACTCGCGGGTGCGCGGATGCTGCGGGGCGGACAGGACCCGTGCGGGCGTGCCGGTCTCGACGATCTGCCCCTGGTCCATGAACATCACGCGGGTCGCCACGTCGCGGGCAAAGCCCAGTTCGTGGGTGACGACGACCATGGTCATGCCGCTGGTCGCCAGGTCGCGCATGACCGACAGCACCTCGCCGACCAGCTCGGGGTCGAGCGCCGAGGTGGGCTCGTCGAACAGCATCAGCTGCGGCCGCATCGCCAGCGAGCGGGCGATCGCCACGCGCTGTTGCTGGCCGCCCGAGAGATCGATCGGGAAGGCCTCGCTCTTGTGGGCGAGGCCGACGCGATCGAGCAGCGCGCGCGCTTCGGCGAGCACCTCCTCGCGCGGGCGGCGCTGCACGCGCAGCGGGCCCTCGATCACGTTCTCCAGCGCCGTCATGTGCGGGAACAGGTTGAAGCGCTGGAACACCATGCCGGTCTTCAGGCGCTGGCGGGCGATCTCGGTTTCGGACAGCGCGTAGAGCTTGTTGCCCACCTGGCGAAAGCCGACCAGTTCGCCGTTCACCCAGAGCGCGCCGTCGGTCACGGTTTCGAGCTGGTTGATGCAGCGCAGGAAGGTGCTCTTGCCGGAGCCGGACGGGCCGATGACGCAGAGCACCTCGCCGGCGGCGATGTCGAGCGTGATGCCCTGCAGCGCCTGAAAGTCGCCGAAGCTCTTGCGCACGTCGACCGCGCGCACGATGGGATCGGTATGGCGCATGCTCACTGCCTTGCCGCAGCGCGCCCTGCGCCGCGTGCGTAGTAGGACTCGACGCGCGACTGCAGCAGCGAGAGCACCGTGACCACCACGATGTACCAGATGCCGGCCACGATCAGCAGCTCGATCACGCGGGCGTTGGCGTAGTAGATGTTCTGCGCGTTGTGCAGCATCTCGGCGTACTGGATCACGCTGGCCAGCGAGGTCAGCTTGATCATGCCGACGAACTCGTTGCCGATCGGCGGGATGATCACGCGCATCGCCTGGGGCAGGATCACGCGGCGCAGCGCGAGCAGGCGCGGCATGCCGATCGACTTGGCGGCCTCGTACTGGCCGACGTCGACCGACAGCAGGCCCGCGCGCACCACCTCGGAGGTGTAGGCGCCCTGGTTGATGCCGAGACCCAGCAGCGCGGCGAGGAAAGGCGTCATCAGCTCGACCGTGCGCATCTCCCACAGGCCCGGGATCCCGATGGTCGGGAACACCAGCGCCAGGTTGAACCACAGGAGCAGCTGCAGGATCACGGGCGTGCCGCGAAACAGCCATGTGTAGCCGCGTGCCACCCAGCTCAGCACCGGATTGGCCGACACGCGCATCACCGCGGTGATCACGCCCAGCACGATGCCCAGCCCCATCGCCAGCACGCTCATCACGATGGTGTTGACCAGGCCGGTGAGTATCGATTGCGCCGTGAGGAACTTGCCGACGTACTGCCATTCGATCTTGCCGCGCGCAAAGGCGTTGAGCACGAACAGCAGCGCCACCACGATGAGCGTGGTGGCGATGTAGCGCCCCCAGTAGCGGCGCGGCACATGTTTCAGATGGGAAATGCCGGCCGGCGTGGACGCATCCGGCGGTGCGGTGGCTGCGGCCGTCAGCATCGCGGCCCCGTGTAGTCGGCGATCCACGCGCCATGTTCCGCGAGCCGGGTCTTCAGACGTGCGATCTGCTCGCGCACGCGCTCCGGCGCGGTGCCGCCCTGGCCGTGGCGCGCCGACACGGCGGCTTCGAGCGTCAGGTGCTCGAGCACTGCGGGCTTTAGCCGCGGGTCGACCTCGGCCAGCAGCAGGGCGGAGACATCGCTCAGTTCGATCTGCTTCGCTTCGCAGGCCTTGACCAGCGCGCCGGTGATCTCGTGCGCTTCGCTGAAAGGCACGCCGTTCACCGCCAGCCAATCCGCCACCTCGGTGGCGAGCGTGAAGCCCAGCGGCGCCTGGCGCTTCAGCTGCTCGACATCGACGCGCATCGTCCGGATCATTCCGGCCATGGCCGGCAGCACCAGCGACAGGGTGTCGATGCTGTCGAAGGCCGCGCTCTTGTCTTCGGCCAGGTCGCGGTTGTAGGCCAGCGGCAGCGACTTCAGGGCAGAGAGCATTCCCGTCAGGTTGCCGATCAGGCGGCCGGCCTTGCCGCGGCTCAGTTCGGCGATGTCGGGGTTCTTCTTCTGCGGCATGATCGAACTTCCGGTGCAGTAGCCGTCGTCCAGCTCCACCCACCGGAACTGCCGCGATGACCACAGGACCACCTCTTCGGACAGGCGCGACAGCTCGACCGTGAGCATGCTGGCGACGAACAGGAACTCGCACACGTGGTCGCGCGCCGCGACCGCGTCGATCGAGTTCTCGCACGGTGCGTCGTAGCCGAGCTCCATCGCCGACAGCTCCGGCGAGCGGCAGATCGCCGAGCCGGCCAGCGCGGCGGCACCGAGCGGCGAACGTGCGCTGCGGCGGTCCCAGTCGACCAGCCGGTCGATGTTGCGGCCGACGGCCTGGGCATGCGCCATCAGGTGATGCGCGAACACGATGGGCTGCGCGGGCTGCAGATGGGTGAAGCCGGTCGACAGCGTGCCGATGTGCAGCTCGGCCTGCGCCACGAGCGCGTGCTGCAGCTCGAGCACGGCGCTGGCGAGGGTGCGCGCCCGGTCGCGCAGGTACAGCTTCAGGTCGTTGGCGGCCTGGTCGTTGCGCGAGCGGCCGGCGCGCAGCTTGCCGCCGATGGCGCCGAGCCGCAGGGTCAGCACGCGCTCGAGGAAGGTGTGCACGTCTTCGTCGGCTTCGGAGGGATGCAGGTCGCCGGCGGCGTACTCGCGCTCGACGGCATCGATGGCCGCGAGGAGCTGGGCCAGTTCGTCGACCTTCAGCACGCCCGCGCGCTGCAGCTCGCGAGCATGGGCGCGGGAGCCGGCCAGGTCGTAGGGCACGAGCCTGAAGAAACTCGGCTCCGATCGCGACAGCGCCTTTAGTGCCGCCGACGGTTCCGACCTGAAACGGGCTCCCCAAAGACGCTGCGTGGCACTCGCTTCTTGCGCTTCCATATCGTTACCACAAAGTGACAATGGGCTGCATCGTAGTAAGAATGACCAGCGCTGGAAAACGAGATTAAGAACCGGGTTGCCTGCAAAAAATCTCAGCATCCGGAGGACACGGCCCTGCCGAAACTGCGGGGAAACGAGGGTTGTGGCCTGAACCTTGCTGGCATCCCATCCCCCCATGGACAAACCCACAGAAGAACACTCCGTGCACGACATCGCGAAGCGCCTGGCGGTGCGCAGCCGGCTGCCTCCGCTCAATGCCTTGCGAGCCTTCGATGCCACTGCCCGCCACCTGACCGTGGTCAAGGCTGCCGACGAATTGAGCGTGACGCCGAGCGCTGTCAGCCATCAGCTGCGCACTTTGGAAGACGCACTCGGCGTGCAGCTGTTCACGCGCAACAAGACGCGCCTGAAACTCACTCCCCACGGCGAGGCGTTGCTGCCCTCGATCCGTGCGGCCTTCCAGATGATTGCTTCCGCGGCCGCCAGGCTGGGCGACAGCGTGATGATGGGCGACCTGGTGGTGTCGGTGCCGGTCGGGCTCGCCTCGCGCCTGCTGACGCGTCACATCGGCGAATTCATGGTGGCGCATCCGGACGTGCGGCTCAAGCTGATCGCCTCCAACGAGGACAAGGAGGTCTACCTGCCCTCGGTCGACCTGTGCATCCGCTACGGCACGGGCATCTGGCCCGAGCGGCAGGTGCGGCTGCTGAGCCATGTCGAGTTGTTCCCCGTCTGCAGCCCCGCGATGATCAACGGGCCGGTGGGAGTGCGGGCGCTCGACGACCTGAAGCATCACATGCTGTTGTGCGAGGACGGCGGCACCGAGTGGACGCGCTGGCTGCTCGCGGCCGGCATGCCGGCCAGCGGCTTTCGCATGACCGAGATGGGCAACGCGCACATCGCGATCGAGGCGGCACTTCATGGCCAGGGCGCGGCCCTGGGCGACAGCCTTCTGGTGGGCGACGACCTGGCCGAAGGCCGGCTCGTGCGGCTGTTCGAGAACCGCATTCCGGCCAAGCACGCGTACTACCTCGTGTGCCGCCACGAAGTGTGCGAGAACCCGCTGGTCGCGGGCTTCACCGATTGGATCCTCGGCAAGGTGCGAACCGGCGAATAGGCGCGCCACGCCTCGGCTTCAGTCGCGGTACACCACGCCGGGCAGCACGCACAGCATCTCGAACGCGAGGTTGGCGCCGACCAGCGCCGTCGTTCCGTGCGGATCGTAGGGCGGCGAGATCTCGACCAGGTCGGCGCCCACCAGGTCGAGGCCATGCAGGCCGCGGATGATCTCCAGGCCCTGGTGCACCGTCAGTCCGCCGATCTCCGGCGTCCCCGTGCCCGGCGCGAAGGCGGGGTCGAGGCCGTCGATGTCGAAGCTGAGGTAGACCGGCCCCTTGCCCACACGCTCCGCCACTTCCTTCATCAGCGGGACCAGGCTCTTGTGCCAGCACTCCTCGGCCTGCACCACGCGAAAGCCCTGCTCGCGGCACCAGTCGAAATCGTCGGCGTGGTAGCCGGTGCCGCGCAGGCCGATCTGCACCACGCGCCGGCAGTCGAGCAGGCCCTCTTCCACCGCGCGGCGGAAGGGCGTGCCGTGGGCGATCTTCTCCCCGCCCATGGTGTCGTTCACGTCGGCATGCGCGTCGACGTGGACCACGCCGATCGGGCCGTGGCGCTTGTGCATCGCACGCAGGATCGGCAGCGCGATGGTGTGGTCGCCGCCGATGCTGATGGGGCGGCAGCCGTTGGCGATGATGGCGTCGTAGGCCGTGGCGATGCGGTCGATCGAGTCGAAGATGTTGTAGGCGTTGGTGGCCACGTCGCCGATGTCGGCGACCTGCAGCGAGTCGAAGGGCGCGGCGCGCGTTGCCATGTTGTAGGGCCGCAGCAGCACGGACTCGCTGCGTACCTGGCGCGGGCCGAAGCGGGCGCCCGAACGGTTGGAGGTGCCGAGGTCGAAGGGCACGCCGACGAAGCAGGCGTCGAGGCCTTCGGTCGTTTCCTGGAAGGGCAGTCGCATCATCGTCGCGATGCCCGCGAAACGCGGCACGGCGTCGCCGCTGAGCGGCTGGTTGAAGCCTGTGCGTTCAGGATGGAGGTGCGAGGATGGCATGAGCGAACCGGGCGATGGGATCGAACGATCATAGGAAGACGCGCGCGCAGCGGACTTCAAAAATCTCAGCATCTCGGCTTAGATTTATTGCGCCGGCTTGGTTCCCTGCTGCCTAGCATTGGTGGATTCGCCCGACGCTCCCTACCGGATGACCGCCACCGCACCCCATATCTTCTTCAGCAGCAACCTCGATTCACCGCAAGCCTGGCGCGAAGCCTTGGCGCGGCACCTCGGCGACTTCAGCTTCACGGTCGGGCCGCATTGCGCGGATCCGGCCGCGATCGATGTCGCATTGGTCTACAAGCCGCCGAAGGAGGGCCTGCTGGCGTTCAGGAACCTGCGTGCCGTGGTTTCGCTGTCGGCCGGCATCAACCAGTTCTCCCCCGCGATGCTGCCTGCGGGCGTGCCCTTGTCGCGGTCGATCGATTCGACGCTCACGCAGCACATGATCGCGTATGCGAAGGCCGCCGTGTACCGCTATCACCGCAGGTTCCACGTGTTCGAGCGCAATTCGCGGGAAAGCGCATGGCGCTTCGAGCTGCCGAAGTCGAATGCCGAGACCACCGTGGGCGTCCTGGGCCTGGGCGAACTCGGCAGCGCCGTCGCCAGCGCGCTGGCCGCCGATGGTTTCGGCGTTCAGGGCTGGAGCCGCAGGGCGAGAGATCTGCCGGGCATCCGGACCCACGCCGGCGACGCCGGCCTGCACGCGATGGCAGCCGGCGTGGACATCGTCATCAATGTCCTGCCGCTGACCGATGCCACCGAGGGCATCCTCTCGGGGCGCTTGTTCGCGAGCTTCAGGCAGGGCGCCTTCCTCATCAACATGGGGCGAGGCGGGCACCTTGTCGAACAGGATCTTCTGAGGGCCCTCGACGAGGGCCGCATCGCCGCGGCCACGCTCGATGTCGTCCAGGTCGAACCCTTGCCCGAGGGGCATCCGTTCTGGGCCCACCCCGGCATCCTGATCACGCCGCACATCGCCGGCATCACCTCGCCGGAATCGGCCGCGCCGCAGATCGCGGAGAACATACGCCGTGCGATGCGAGGCCAAGGCTTGCTGAATCAGGTCGACTGGGCGCGAGGCTACTAGAACAGGTCGACCCGCGCGCGCGGGCGCATGAGAGTTTTAACGTGCGGATTGACTGAATTCGATGCATCGCCGGGCCAGCACTTGGGCCGGGTCAATGACGGGGACCCGCTTGCCCTGGACCTCGTAGTCGAGGTTCTGCTGAATCAGCAGCGGAAGCTCGGTGCATCCCAGAATCACCACCTCCGCACCGCTACGCACCAGGTGCCCGATCGCGTCCTCTACCGCGGCCCGGCAGTGATCGTCCAGGAAGCCTGCCTTGACGCCTCCGGGTCCGTAGATGACCTCCATGATCTGCTGCTGGACGACAGGCTCAGGCGTTGTCACTTGCCGCATCGCGCGTTCGATCTCGTCGTGATAGACGCGGCTCGCAACGGTCCCGGTGGTCGCGAGCAGGCCGATGTTCCTGAGGCCCGCGTACTCCCTCGTGATGAATTCGACCGTCTCCCGCAGCATGTGGACGATCGGGATGTCCAGCATCGGCTGGATGTATTTCACGAACGCATGGGCTGTATTGCAGGGAATCGCGATGATGTCGGCGTCGGCATCCTGCAGCTTCTTGCACGTGGCATACAACGCCAGCGTCGGATCGAGACCATCCCGAATCAGGTATTCGGTGCGGTCTGGAATCTGAGGGTTCTGCTCCACCACGAACTTGAGGTGGTCCTGATCCCGTGCCGCGGGTGTGGCCCGAACCAGCTTGTCAAGAAAGCTGACCGTGGCGGCCGGCCCGACGCCGCCCAGCACACCGATCTTGAACGGCCGCGTTCCGGAGGCATGGTTGGCTTCTGCTGCGAACTCGGCGTAGACCTGGTTCGAGTCGACGACCGCAAGGCCGGCCGCCGCGGCCTTGCTGTGCAAGCTGTCCATTGCGACGCACAGCACGGTACTTCCGACCAGAACCAGTTCAGCGCCCTGATCCGCAAGGTCGTCGTACGCGCGCTCGACAGCCTGAAGATCCGCCGCCGACACTGCATATTCCCCGAGGGATGAGGCACTCAGTGTTTCGATCGTTGCGGTGAGCTCCCGCAACGCCGTGGCGCGCGGGTAGATCAATTCCAGGGCTCCGCCGTCGAAACGGCTTTCGAACAGGCCCAGCGACTTGACCGAAGCCGATGCGAGCACGCCGATTCTTCGCACGCGCGGGTATCGGCTCGACACATGCTTCGCCAAGGCGTCAAGCATGCTCACGATCGGCGTTTCGGAGACCGGTGCCAGCTCGGACGCGAATCGATGGGATTCGATCGTCGGCAGCAACACGCCCGCGAGATCGGTATCGTCCATCCGCCAGATCGAGTCGAAGAGGGCGATCTTGCCGCGCTCGATCTCGGCTTCGCAGGTCGCAGGTGCATCCTCGAATGCCGAGTCCGGATCGAGCACGACCCGGTACTTCCGGGGCGCCTGGGCAGCGCAGATCGCTTCCATCTTCGCGGCGATATCGGCCGCCCCGAGATGCTCGGGCCGACCGACGACGAGAAGTGATCGGAGCCTCGGTGTCATGGATGGAGATTCTGGTTGGCGAGACGCCCTTTGTCGCATTGAAAGATGGCTGCAAACCATTAAGTGATCTAATACCCTGACTGCACAAGATTGATCATGCGGCTCAAGCACATCGAGGTCTTCAACGCGATCATGCTGACCGGAACGGTGAGCGGCGCGGCTCGCCTGCTTCACGTCACCCAGCCCGCCGTCACCTTGACGCTGCAGCACGCCGAGCTGCAGCTGGGCTATGCACTGTTCACTCGCCAGCGCAACAGGCTGGTGCCCACCAGCGAGGCCCAGGCGCTCTATCCGGAAGTGCAGTTGCTCGTGTCGCGGCTCGAATCCGTGCGGCGGCTTTCCACCAGCCTGCGCCGGGGCGGCCGCACCGAGTTGCGCCTGCTGATCGTTCCCTCCCTGGCCGTTCGCGCGCTGCCGGATGCCTTGAAGCTGTTTCGCAAGCGCTACCCCGACCTGGCCGTGGCGATACGAATGCTGCACTCGCACGAGGTGACCCAGGCGATTGCGCTGCGCGAAGGCGATGTGGGCATCGTCTATGGCGCCATCCAGCATCCCGGCGTCCAGCAGGTCCCCATCGCCGCGGGCCGTCTGGTCTGCGTGTCCCTGAAGTCCGGGCGCGCGAGCGACCGGCGTACCACGGTGGAATTGACCGAGCTCATGCGCAGCGGCTTCATCCGCATCGACGAGCGCGATCCGATCGGCGCCATGCTGGCCGAGCAGTGTGCCCACCATGGCGGGGAGCCCGAAGGCGGCCTGACCGCGCAGACGCATCACATTGCCATGGTGTTTGCCGAACAGGGGCTCGGGCCGGCCATCGTCGACTCGTTCACGGCAGCCGCCACCACCAGCGATGCCTTGCAGGTGCGCACGCTGCTGCCCGAAGTACCGGTCAGCGTTCAGGCGCTGTTGCCGCAAGGAGAACGATCGCCGAAACAGGCCGCTGATTTCATCGAGGCCTTCAAGGCGGTCATCGTCAGCGCCCCGTCCGGTTGAGCCTCCCGCGCCAGGAGCAAGGCCCAAGGCCTACGCCCTTCGCGCTAGACCGTATTGCGAATAGGCGACCCCAGAGGCCACTCCTAGACTCCCGCGACGAGGTCTGAGAGGCGCGCACTTCCGCTGCGTCGCGGCTTGCGCCAAGCGGGCCTACAGACTGCGCGCGGGGGTCGAATGCAAGGTTCTTCGAGGTTCGTGTGGGCGCACTCTGCGCGCAAGTGGATCGCAGGCGCTCTCGGACTCGGGGCGCTCGTGGGCTGCCAGTGGGCCATGGCGCAGGCACCCGATGCCGAGGCGGCGGCCAGCAAGCAGGAGCAGGCGCGGCTCGCCGACACCGACACGCTATTCGCGCTCACCAACGACGGCGCGGTGCTCTATGCGCAGGACAGCCCCAAGCTCTCGGGCTATCAATACTGCAGCCAGGCGGTGGCGCTGGCCGAGGCGGGCGAGTTCCGCCAGAGCGTGCGCGCCGCGAGCAAGGCGCTGCACCTGGCCAACGCCACGCGCGACCCCAACCTGCTCGCGATGGCGAACCGCGATCTCGCCATCGTCTACAGCTACTCGGGCCAGCTCGAGAAAGCCGAGGAGTTTGCGCGCGAGGCGCTCAAGCATCCGGCGCGCGATCCCAAGCTGGTCGTCGGGCCGGTGCACAAGGTCATCGGCGACGTGCAGACCCGGCGCGGCGACTATGCCGGCGCGGTGCAGAGCTACGACACCGCGCTCGCCAACAGCTCGCAGCGTTATGCGCCGCTGGTGCAGTCCTCGCTCGTCAATGCGCTGATCGAGTCGGGCGAGCCGGCACGCGCGCGCCAGCTGCTCGGCACGCTGCCGCCGCCGCGCGAGGCGCCGCTGGCCGCGCAGCTCGAGCGCACGCGCGCGCGGCTGCTGCTGGCCGAGAACAAGCCGGCCGAGGCGCGCGACCTGTACCTGCAGCTGACCACACGTTCGGTCGGCACCGACAGCGGCTACTACCAGCTCTGGGCCTGGGACGGCGTGGCGCGCAGCGAACTCGCGCTGGGGCAGAAGCAGGCCGCGGCCGAGGCGGTGGGCCGCGCGCTCGGCGGCGTCGATGCAGTGCGCGCGAAGTTCCGCAGCGAAGAATTCAAGATGGGTTTGTTCTCCGATCTGCAGGCCGTGTTCGAGCGCGGGGTCGGCCTCTACAGCGAGGTGGGCGATGCGCGCCAGGCCTTCGAACTCAGCGAGCGCAGCCGCTCGCGTGCGCTGCTCGACGCGGTGCGCGGCCGGGCCCGCGTGAGCAGCGAGGCGGCCGCAACCGTCGACCTCGCGACCCTGCAGCGCACGCTGGCGCCCGACGAACGCGTGCTGCAGTTCCATGCGCTGCCCGACCGCCTGCAGGCCTGGGTGGTCAGCCCCTCCGGCATCGAGGCGAAGAGCATCGCGATCAAGCGCGACGACCTGACCGAACTGGTCGAGACCTTCCGCAACTCGGTGGTGCGCGGCCGGCGCGCCGCCATCGCCAATGCCGACAAGCTGGGCGCCGCGCTGCTCGGTCCGCTCGCGTTGAAACCGGGCGAGCGCCTCATCATCGTGCCGCACGGGCCCTTGCATTACCTGCCTTTCCAGGCGCTGCGGCTGAACGGGCGCTACGTAATCGAGACGCATCCGGTCTCGGTCGCGCCCTCGATGAGCATCGCGGTGCAGCTCGCGCAGCGCTCGCCGCGCGTCGACGCCGCGCTCATCGCCTTCGGCAATCCGCGCATCGAAGACAAGTACGACCTGCCCGGCGCCGAGGTCGAGGTCAAGCAGCTCGCGCAGCTCTTCCCGCGCAACAACGTCTACATGGGCGCCGCCGCCACCAAGACGCAGTTTCGCGACGTGGCCTCGCGCGCACCGCTGATGCACGTGGCGGCCCATGCCGAAGCCGACCAGGTCGATCCACTCTACTCGCGCATCCTCCTGGCCAACGAAGGCGGCAAGCAGAACTTCCTGGAAGCGCACGAGATCCTTGGCCTGCCGATGCAGGGCACTGCGCTGGTCACGCTGTCGGCCTGCGAGTCGGGGCTGGGCCGCATCGCGCAGGGCGACGAGGTGCTGGGCTTCACGCGCTCCTTCCTCTCCGCAGGCACGTCGAGCCTGATCTCCTCGCTGTGGCCGGTGTCGGACGACGCCACCGCCATTCTCATGAGCACGCTCTATGCCGAACTGGCCAAGGGCAGGGACATCCAGCAGGCCATGCAGGCCGGGCAGCTGGCCGTATTGAAGGAACCCCGCATGTCGCATCCGTTCTTCTGGGCCCCGTTCAACCTGATCGGCAACTGGCGGTTGAAGGTGGGGAGCCCGGCATGAGGGGCGTCGGCTCGGTGGTAGCTGTCGCGCTGGCGCTGGCCGCGCAGGTCGCGCAGGCCGCGGACGAAGAGGCCACGACGCTGCTGCCCACCCAGGATCCGTGCGGCAGCTGCGACCGCCAGGTCGCGCAGGCCTCGCCCGCGCCGCAAAGCCTGCCCGCGCCGCCCGTGCCGGCGGCCGCGTTCCGCCTCAACGACCTGCGCCTCAACGGCGTCAAGGCGCTCAGCAACGAAGAGCTGCAAAGCATCACGCAGCCCTACATCGGCCGCGACGTGACACTCGGCGATCTGGAGGCGCTGGCGCAGGCCATCACCGCCAGGTACCGCGAGCGCGGCTATTTCCTCGCGCAGGCGGTGGTGCCGGTGCAGACCGTGCAGGGCGGCGTGGTGGAGATCAGCGTGATCGAAGGCCGGCTCGGCAAGATCGACGTGATCGTGGCGCCCGATGCGCCGATCGCCGAGGCCCGCGTGCGCGCCTTCCTCGCGCCGGTGCAGCCGGGGGACGCGGTCAGTGCGCAAAGCTACGAACGCGCGATGCTGCTGCTGTCGGACCAGCCCGGCATCCGTGTCGCCTCCGGCTTGCAGGAAGGCACGCAGCCCGGCACCACCGATCTTTCGGTCGAGGTGACGGCGGCGCGGCGCTGGGTCTTCACCGCCGAGGCCGACAACCACGGCACCAAGGAGTCCGGCCGCTACCGCGTCGGTGGCAGCGCGCGCTGGCTCAGTCCCTTCGGCATCGGCGACAACCTCGACATGCGCGCGATGGTGTCCAACGACAACGGGCTGGTGTTCGGCCGCGTGGCCTACGAGGCGCCAATCGGCAGCAACGGGTGGCGCGCCGGCGTGGGTCTGGCGCGCGTCAACTACGAGCTCGGCGGCCAGTTCGCCGACCTCGATGCGCAGGGCACGGCCAACGTGCTCGACTTCTCGCTCAACTACCCGCTGATCCGCCAGCGCCAGCAGAACCTTTTTCTGCGCCTGGGCGCCGACGTCAAGGACCTCGAGGACGAGTTCGGTGCGGTGGGCTTCACCACGAAGAAGCGGGTGCAGGGCCTCGGCCTCGGCTGGACCTGGGAGCGGCGCGACGAGGTGCTGGGCGGCGGCTACTGGGCCAGTTCCGGCACGCTCTACCGCGGCAAGCTGGACATCCGCGATCCGCAGACCCTCGCGTTCGACCAGAGCATCGGCGGCCACCGCACCGAAGGCGGCTTCACCAAGCTGAGCTTCCTGGTCTCGCGGCTGCAGGCCATCGTGCCGCGCCATTCGGTCTACCTGTCGCTCGGCGGCCAGTGGGCCAGCAAGAACCTCGATGCCTCGGAAAAGCTCGCGCTCGGCGGCGCGCGCGCGGTGCGCGCCTACCCCTCCGGCGAGGTGCTGGCGGACGAGGGCGTGATCGGCATCGTCGAATGGCGCTGGTCCTACAACGAGGAGCTCACGCCCTTCGTGTTCTATGACGCGGCGCGCGGCAAGCTGGCGCGCGACCCGACGCCCTTCGACGGCGAGAACCGCCTGAGCCTGCGCGGCTACGGCATCGGCGTTTCGTGGGCGCGGCCCGGCAACTTCGCCATCAACGCGACGCTCGCCTGGCGCGACGGCACCCGCGCGGCGCAGACCGACGGCGGCGGCCGCAATCCGCGCCTCTACGTGCAGGCGCAAAAGGCCTTCTGACATGAAACACCCCCGCAACTCCGCGCGCTTCAGCATGCGTCCCGTGGCGCTGGCCATGGCGTGCATGGGCGCCGCACCGGCCTTCGCGCAACTGCCGAGCTGGAACAACTTCCAGGTGCGCGGCGGCGCCGTCGCGGTCGGCACGCCGACGGCCGGCGGCACGCAGCTGGGCATCGTGCAGGGCACGCAGCGCGCCATCGTCGACTGGCAGGGCTTCTCCATCGGCCCGGGCCATGCGGTCAACATCGCGCAACCGGGCGCCAGCAGCGTGCTGCTCAACCGCGTCACGGGCAACGAGCTTTCCACCATCGCGGGCGCGTTGAATGCCAATGGGCGCGTGTTCCTGGTCAATCCCAACGGCGTGCTGTTCGGCAACGGCGCGAGCGTGAATGTCGGCGGGCTGGTCGCGTCGACGCTCAAGATGAGCACCAGCGACAGCGCTTTCATGAGCGGCACCGAGCGCTTCGAGTTCAAGCAGGACGGCACTGCCTTCGGCACGGTCGAGAACCGCGGCGGCATCACGGCGCAGGGCGGCGGCACCATCGCGCTCGTCGGCGCGCAGGTCAGCAACAGCGGCAGCATCGTCGCGCAGGGTGGCACCGCCGGGCTGGTGTCGGGCGACACGGTGACGGTCGATTTCGCGGGCGACGGGCTCACCACTTTCAAGGTCTCCTCCGGCCTCTACAGCGGCGTCGCCAACAGCGGCGTGGTGCAGGCCGATGGCGGGCGCGTCGTGATGATGGCGACCGCGGGCAGCGAACTCGCGCAAGGCGTGGTCAACACGCGCGGCGTGCTGCGCGCCGATTCGCTGGCTTCGCGCAACGGCGAGATCGTGCTCGACAGCGGCGGCTCGGCAGCGGGCGTCACCATCAGCGGCGGTCTGCTGTCCGCCGCCGGCAACGGCGCAGGTCTGACGGGCGGCTCGGTCGACGTCAAGGGGCGGACGATCCTGCTGCAGCCCGGTGCGCCGGACGATGGCGGAGTCATCGACGCCAGCGGCGGCGCCGGCGGCGGCCGCATCCGGCTGCAGGCCGCGGCGGTCGGCGGCGATCCGCAGACCGGCGCGATCGCCGTCGCCGCGGGCAGCCGCATCAGCGCCGATGCCACCGTGGCCGGCAATGGCGGCGACATCCGCCTGATGGGCGAGCGCACGCTGCGCGCCCACGGGACGCTTACGGCCCGCGGCGGGCCGAACGGCGGCGACGGCGGCTACATCGAGACCTCGGGCGGCTACGCCATGCCGGCGGGCGAGAGCAACGGCGGCATCGATCTTGCGGGCCTGCGCACCGATGCCTCGGCACCGCGCGGCACCGCGGGCACCTGGCTGATCGATCCCTTCAACGTCACCATCGTCAACGGCGCGGCCGACGGCGGCCTCACGAGCAATCCTTTCGCCCCGATCGCCGACTCCACCATCCAGGACGGCGACATCAACAACGCCCTCAACGGCGGCACCAGCGTGCGCATCACCACCGGCAATCCTGCGGCCGGAGCGGCGACGGACGGCAACATCACATTGGACGATGTGCAGATCGAATACAGCGGCAACAAAGGGGCGCTGACCTTCCAGCTCGACGCCCATCGGAACATCTTCGTCAACGGCGCATCGGTCATCGCCTCCGTCGGCGATCCGCTGAACGTGATCTTCAACGCCGACGCCAACGGCACCTCCGCGCCCTTCGGCGGCGGCACGGTCACCCTCAGCGGCGCCATCTACAGCAACGGCGGCAATGTCGCCATGTCGGGCGCCAGCGTGGATGCCGGCTGCACCATCTGCCTACCCACGGCGCTGATCGACACCCGCACCGGCAACAAGCGGGTGGATCCTCTTGCCGCCGGGGTGTACACCGGCGGCAACAATGCGGGCATCGGCGGATCGGTGCAGCTCACCGGCGTGGACACCGGCACGGGCGGCGGCTTCGTCGACGGCGCGGTGTTCATGCAGAACAGCACCATCATCACCGCCACAGGCAACGTGACGATGTTCGGCAGCCGCAGCGAGGGCAGCGGCGTCCAGCTCGAAAGCTTCGACGCCAGCACCACCATCATCACCACCAGCGGCAACGTCTCGGTGACGGGCATCGGCAGCTTCTCGAGCAACAGCTCCGAGCCGCCGGGCCACGGTGTCGTGATCAACGGCGAAACGATCACCACCGTCGACGGCAACATCACGGTCACGGGGCGCCGGCTGGCCGGCGGCACGGCCGGCAACGGCGTGCTGCTGCGCGATGGCGCGCTGCTGCAGACCACCGGCAGCGGCGACATCATCGTCACGGGCCAGTCCGACGGCGGTGCCGCGGGCGTGAACATCGCGCCCGCGGCATCGGCGACCGCACCGCCGGCCGGCCGCATCGACGGCAACCGCAACGTGGTGCTGCGCGCGGTCAACGACGGCAGCACCGATGCGCTCGCGATCGGCGGCACGGTGCGCGCGGGCAATGCACTCGACCTGCGGCCCGGCGGCGTGGACCTCGCGGGCAACGCGCTGGACCGCCCGGACGTGCCGATCACGCTCGGCGGCACGGCGGCCACCGGCTTCGCGGTCTCGGCCGCCGAGTTCACGCGCCTCACCACGCCGACCATCGTGGCCGGCAGCAACGCGCATGCGGCCAACATCGATGTGGTGGGCCCGCTCGCGCTGGCTTCGGCGCTCACGCTGCAGAACGGCGCGGGCGGCAACATCACCCTCGGCGCAGCGGTGTCGACGCCGCAGCTCGGCCTTTTGAGCGCCGGCAACATCACGCAGGCGGCTGCTGCTGCGATCGCGGCCGGCACCCTGCTCGCACGCTCGACCGGCGGCAGCGTGGAGTTGCGCAATCCGCAGAACAACGTGGGCACGGTCGGCGGCGGCGCGGCGGGAAGCTTCGCCTACGTGGATGCAGACGCGGTCACCGTCGGGCCGGTGACGGTGACCGGCTTCGATGCCGCGAGCAACCTGCCGCAGCCGGTCTCCACCACCTCGATGGCGGCCGACACCGTGTTCGTGCGCACGCTCGCCGGCGACCTCTCGCTCGGCACCAACGTCACGAGCGGCAGCGGCACCGACCTGGTGGCGGCAGCGCGTTTCCAGAATCTCGGGGCCTTCACCATCGCCGGGGCGCCCTGGCGCGTGTGGGCCGACACCTGGGTCGGCGAGACGCGCGGCGGGCTCGCAGGCTCGGGCCTGCTGCCCAATCTCTACCACTGCGCCTACCAGGGCCTCTGCACGGTGACGATTCCCGCCGGTGCCAACCACTTCATCTACGCGCAGCAGCCGAGCGCCGTCGTTCTCGTCCACAACGCCGCGCGGCCCGGCGGCGTGCCGAATCCGCTGTTCACCTACAGCATCACCGGCCTGATCCTCGGCGACACCGGCGCCGGTTTTGCCGGCGCCGTGTCGAGCCCCGCCACGCAATTCAGCCTGCCGGGCAGCTACCCGATCAACGGCAGCTTCAGCTCGGCCGAGGGTTATGCGGTCAGCGTGGTGCCGGGCGTGTTGACGGTGGGTGGACTCGTGGAACTGATCAAGCCCGACGTGGTGCGCGAGAACCAGAGCACCTGGCTCTACGACCGCAACATCGGGCCGGCGCCGATCTGCCTCGCGACCGGGCCGCTGGGCGGCGACCGCGCCGCGCAGGGCGGCGACGTGCTGGCGCGCGAATGGTCGCGCGTGCGCTCGCGGCCCAATCTCACCAATTGCATCGACACGGAGCGCCGCAACGGCTGCGCCGACTTCTGAGGCACCTTGCGTATCCGTTCGGGCTGAGCTTGTCGAAGCCTCCTGTCCGGAGTCATAGTGGGTGAGCCTTGGACAAGTTGCTGACCTGGCCTGCTCACAGTTCGTGAGCTTTCGTTAGCCTCGCACCGCGCTCCTGAAGGCAGCCGAAAGCGCGGCAAGCGCATCGCGCGGCCGGCCGTCCTTGACCCTTGAGTGAAGCAGAACTGGCAAGCGCGGTAAATCGGGAAGCCCGAGCTTGGCGCCCACGTCAACTGCGCCAAATGGCAGCATGCGCGGAGCCAATGCAGCAACGCCCAGCCCGGCCATGACGGCCGCAGCGACCGCCGCAACGCCGCCGCCGACGAAAATTTCTGTCCAGGGCACGGCTGCCGCATCGAGAAGCTGCCCGGCCATCACACGCACGCCGCAGGGCTCGGCAAGCGTGGCAAGCGGCAGGGGCTCGCCCGCGCGATGCTGCCAGCTTGGCGCTGCGAACCAGCCGAATTTTTCTTCGGTAAGAATTTCCCCGTCGCTCCGCCCGACATGCAGGCGGACGATCACGGTGTCGAGTTCCCGCCGGTCGAAGCTTTGAAGCAGGTCGCCCGACGATCCGATCCGGATTTCGATCAACAGCTGCGGGTCTTGCGCGTTCATGCGCGCGATCAGCGCGGGGAGCTCCGGCCCCGCAACATGGTCGCTGATGCCGATGGTGAGGCGCTGCCGGGCTCCGGCAAATTCGGCGAGCGCGCGGTCGTGTACCTCCAGGAGTTCGCGGGCGTGTTCGAGGAAGGCTGCGCCCCGCGCCGAAAGCTGCACCGACCGGGGCGTCCGCTCGACGAGCCGGCAGCCGAGCCTCTCTTCGAGCCGCTTCAGCTTCAAGCTGACCGCGGCCTGCGTCGTCTGCATGGCTTCAGCCGCGCGCGTGAAGCTGCCAAGCTCGACGATGCGGATGAAAGCCTCGACGGCATCCAAGTCGAGGGGGCGTTCCATCATTTCTATTTGTTATCGCTGATATAAATATAAATAGCATATCAAAATAGATAACATAAAACCAGGACAACATGGAAAGGACTTGCATGCCGCTCACTCACATCTCACTGCGCGCCGGAAAGCCGGAAGCCTACCGGCAGGCGATCTTCGACAGCCTTTACCGCGCGATGCACGAAACGTTCAACGTGCCCTTAGACAACCAGTTCATGACCATCAGGGAGCATGACGCTACGAACTTCCGCTACGGCGCGTCTTATCTTGGCATCGCCCGGAGCGACGATCTCGTGCTGATCCAGATGACCGTGAACAACACCCGCACCGTGGAACAGAAGAAGGCGCTGTTCGGGCGGATCGCGGAGCTGCTCGGCGAAAGCCCCGGCATCCGGCCGGAGGACGTGTTCGTGAGCCTTGTTGAGGTCGCGAAAGAGAATTGGTCCCTCGGCCACGGCCTCGCGCAATACGCTTGAGGCGATTCTGTTGAACGCGGCCGCAGTTTGCGCAGGAGCACGAGCGGCCCACCTACACCTCCGCACGCGCGCCTCATCGCGCCGCCAGCGCGCGGCCGAAGTCGCCGGTGTAGGTGCGCAGGCCCTGATGCGTGAGGCGGGAGCGCGCATCGATGAAGACCTTGCCGCCCACCGATTGCCAGCGGCGGCAGAACGCATAGTCCTCGCTCAAGTAGCGGCCGTTGTCCGGCTCGGCCATCACGTCGAAGAAGCGGTAGTGCGGCCAGGCGCGCGAGGCGAGGTCGCCGGTGGCGGCATCGGGCGTGTAGCGCAGTTCGGGGCAGGCCGCGGCCAGCCGCTCGAACACCGTGCGCGCGATCAGCATGAAGCCCGTGGGCGCGTCGAGCACTTCGACGAAGCCGTCCGCGTCCACCGTGCGATCGCCCTCCAGCGCGTTGGCCGGAAAGCGTGCATGGCGGACCTCGAACTCCTCGCGCGTGCTGCCCGCGGGCAGCGGCGCGCGCAGGCCCTCGGCGGGCCAGCCGTCGCTCTTGAGCGGGTAGACGCCGGCCACCACCTCGCGGCCGGCGAGCAGAAGCCGCAGCGCGGCCTCGGGCTCGAAGCCGATGTCGGCGTCGATCCAGAACAGGTGCGTCCAGCGTGCATCGGCCATGAACTCCGCCACGAGGCGGTTGCGCGCGCGCGGGATCAGGCTGTCGCCGTCGAGAAAGCGGGTCTGCATCGCGAAGCCGTGGCTCCAGGCCAGGTTCACCAGGCCGAGCAGGCTGCGCACGTAGGTCGAGCTCATCGCGCCGTTGTAGCTCGGCGTCGCGATGAAGGGGCGGATGTCTTTCAGGGCGGAGATGTCGAGCATTGCTGCATTATTGAACTCATGCGTTGCTGCGGCGGGTCGACAGAAGCGCCCGCAGCTTCGCCGGCGCCACCGGCTTGGTGAGCAGCATCACGCCGCCCTGGCGCAGCCGCTGCAGCACCTCGGGCCCGGTGGCGCCCGAGACCAGAACCGCCAGCGCGTCGGGCTGCAGCCGGCGCGCGGCGTCGATCACTTCCATGCCGTCCTCGTCGCCGGCCAGCTGAAGGTCGCACAGCAGCACGTCGAAGCGCGTGCCGGCGTCGGCAAGCCGCTCCAGCGCCTCGCTGCCGGTGGCCACGCATTCCACCAGACAGCCCCATTGCCCGAGCAGCGCGCGGCTGGCATCGAGGATGGCCGGGTCGTCGTCCACCACGAGGCAGCGCAGCCCGGCCAGCGGCGACGCGGCCAGCGGCTCGGGAGCCAGCGGCAGCACGTCGCGCGGGTTCGCGCGCGGCAGCTCCAGCGCGAAGCTGCTGCCGGCCTGCAGCGCCGAGCGCAGCGCGATGCGCGTGCCGAGCAGCGCGGCGATGCGGGCGCAGATCGCGAGGCCGAGGCCGAAGCCCTGGCGGCGGTCGCGTTCGGTGTTCGCGACCTGGTAGAACTCCTCGAAGATCCGCGCCTGGTGGATCGGCGCGATGCCCACGCCGTTGTCGCGCACTTCGATGCGCACCTTGCCGCCGCGCTGTCGCGCCAGCACCAGCACCGTGCCGTCGGGCGAGGTGTGGTGGATCGCATTGCTGACCAGGTTGCCGACGATGCGCAGCAGGAGGGCCGAATCGGTGCGCACCGCGAGCCCGCGGTCCATCCACACCAGCCGCACGCGCGCGGCGGCGGCGCGCGCCGCATGCTGGGCATCGAGCTGGTCGAACAGCGTGGCGAGCGACACGTCGGTGATCGCCGGCGTCAGCACCTGCGCATCGAGGCGCGAGATCTCGAGCAGATCGTCGAGCAGCACGCCCATGAACTCGGCGCCCTCCTGCAGGCGCAGCACGGCAGGCCGCTGCGTTTCGGTGGCCGTGGGCAGCAGGCCGTCGATGAACAGGCCCATCGCATGCAGCGGCTGGCGCAGGTCGTGGCTGGCCGCGGCGAGGAAGCGGGCGCGCGACAAGGCCGCCTGCTCGGCCTCGGCCATGCGCTGCAGCGCGACGGCGGTGGCTTCGCGCACCTGCTCCTCGCTCTGCTGCCGGTTGCGCTGCAGGCGCTCGGCCAGGCGGTTGATGTCGTGGGCGAGGTTGGCGAGCTCATGGCGCGCGCGCGGCTTGCCGGCTTCGCCCTTTTGTTCGCCTGCGTTGCGCGCGACGACGTTGCAGCGCGCATCGAACCGGCCCGCCTCCAGCGCCGCCACGGTGCGCGAGATGCGCCGCAGCGGCTGTGCGACCGCACGCGCCGTGTGGCGCACCCAGGCCCACGCCGCCAGGAGCGCGATCATCGCGATGCCGATGCCCGCCATCAGCGAGCGTGTGCGTTCGCGCGCATAGGCCGTGGTGTCGCGGAAGGCCTGCACCAGGCCGATGGGCGTTTCGCCGGCGGCGGTCGAGCCTTCGGGCGCGAAGGCGCTGGCGCGCGAGGCCTCGCGCAGCGTGACCGGCGCGGTGAACATGCGCAGCTGCGCCAGAGGCGCGGTCTTGGGGCCGGCCGTCACGTAGACGCCGGCGCTGTTGCTGATCTCCACCCGCGTCACTTGGCCGCCGCGCAGCGCCGCGTTGGCGACGTTCTGCAGCGCGGGCAGGTCGCCGGCGTAGAGGCTCAGGTCGGACATCGCGGCCACCTGGCGCGCCACGGCCTGGCCTTCGGCATTGAAGGCAGCTTCGAGCGTCTCGAGGCGGCTGTGGGTGAACCAGGCGGTGAGCGCGATGGCCACCGCCGCGCAGGGCACCACGCCGAGCCGGAACAGGTCGCGCTGGAGGCTGCCGCCGACCACGACGGTGCGGCCGTCCGTTGCGGGCGGGTCCGTCGGTCGTGCGGCGGAGGCGGGCACGGCCAGACCGTGGCTCGGGGCGGTCATCGGGTGGCGGTCACCCGCTCGGTCAGTTCCCGCTCTTCCGGAATGCGCAGGCCCAGACCGCGCGCGACGGTGGCGTTGATGCGCACCGTGGCCGGCGTCGCCGCCTCGACCAGCACGCCCGCGCCCGCCGGCGCGGCGGCCACCTTCTGCCCGAGCGCGCGCGCCTGCAGCGCGAGCTGCCCCGGCGTCGAGACGGCGGCCGCAAGCCCGCCCGAGCGGACCAGGCCGTCGCTGGTGCCGAACACCGGCAGGCCGGCGCCGGCGCCCGCGCGCAGCACCGAGAGCGTGGCGGCCTGGCTGTCGCCGATCAGGTCGGGCAGCACCATGAGCGCATCGCTGCGCGGCACCAGCACGCGCAGTACCGAGGCCAGCGAGGTCGCGTCGGGTGCGTATTCGACCTGCAGATCCCAGCCCTGGGCCGCGCGCTGCAGCTCGCGCACGATCGGCTCCGACTCGGCCGTCGCCACCACGCCGAGCCGGCGCTTCTGCGGCAGCACCGCGTCGATGAGCGTCAGCTGGTCGGCCATTGCCGGCTCGCGCAGCAGCACGCCGACATGGCGGTCGGTGCGCCGCAGCGCGGGGCTTGTCTTGAGGCTTTCGTAGTCGAGCCGGCTCAGCATCACGAGCACCAGCGGGTCCTGGCCCGGCCGCTCGATGGCGGCGCGCGCCGCCACCGGCCCGACGGCCATCGTGACCGGAACCTCCGCCGGAGCACTCGGGCGCATGCCGCGGGTGCGCACGCCGGCCATCACGCGGTCTTCGCCGGCGCCCGCAAGCTCCGGGACGGGGCCGCCGGCGGGCAGGCGGACCAGATCGAAACGGCTGCCGGCCTCCTGGGATTCGCGCAGCAGGCGAACGAACTCCGTGTGGGCCGCCAGCTCGTCGGCCACCAGCACCGTGAGCCCGGCCGCGTTCGCGCCGCCGGCGAGCAGGACGGCGATGGCCATGCCCGCGATGGTGCGCAGCCCTTGAAAGAGCGCTGGAGATCGATTCGCAAACATGAACTGCACCTGCAGTGGGTGATGGACCCAATGTACGGACGCGGCCTGCTTCGCGCGATAAGGCAGAGGGCTTATGTCGGCCTGCACGGCACCGGATTGCCGTGGAAGACTGCACGGCTTCGCGGCCTGTCGGCCTATCTCCGACGTCGTATCCCTGGCGGGACCTTCCTACAACACCGCCTGACGCACCGCCGCCAACTGGGCATTGATCGCCTGCCGCAGCAGCTTCGGCGACACCGGCTTGTAGAGCACGGCGACGCCCGAGTTCGCCACTTCGCGCAGCCGGTCGGGCTTGGTCTCGCCGGTCACCAGCAGGCGTGCCGTCGCCTCGCCGATGCCGCGCGGATGGCGCTCCAGCGCCGCCAGCACGTCGAGGCCGTTGTCGCCGCCTTGCAGCAGCAGGTCGCTCACCACCAGGTCGGGCGGCCGGTCCCACTCGTCGGCCAGGGCGAGCGCCTCGTTGCGCGTCTGCGCGGCCATCACCTCGGCGCCCCAATTCGAGAGCACCACCTGCAAGCCCTCGAGGATGGTGCGCTCGTCGTCGATCACCAGCACCCGCACGCCGCGCAGGCTCGCTTCGTCCTCGCCGCCGGCGCCATGGGGCAGGGCTGCCGGGCCTACCGGCGCCGCTGCCGCGGGCTCGGCGGCACGCGCCATCACGCGCACGCAGGTGCCCTTGTGCGGCTGCGAGCTCAGCTCGACGCGCGTGTTGAGCAGCGCCGCCAGCCGCTGCACGGTGGCGAGGCCCAGGCCCATGCCGCGCGCGTCGCGGCCCTGCCGGCCGTGCGGCTCGACCTGGTAGAACTCCTCGAAGACCCGCGACTGGTGATGCGCCGCGATGCCGACGCCGGTGTCCACCACGTCGATGCGGATGCCGCGGCCGCGCCGGCGCGCGCCGATCAGCACGCCGCCCTCGGTGGTGTGGCGCAGCGAGTTCGACACCAGGTTGTTCAGGATGCGCGAGAGCATCACGTAGTCGCTGCGCACCCAGAGCTCGGTCTTGCGCACCACCAGCCGCAGGTTCTGCTGCTCTGCCACCGGCCGGAAGTTGCGGCTGATCTCGTCGAACAGATGATCGAGCGCAAAGTCCGCCCACTGCGGCTGCAGCACGCCGGCATCGAGCTGCGAGAGGTTGAGCAGCTCCGAGAACAGCCGGTCCAGCGATTCGACGCATTCGCGGATATGGCCGATGCGCTGCAGGCGCACCGGGTCGGTCTCGCCGTTGGCCAGGCCGTCGGAGAACAGCGTCAGCGCGTGCAGCGGCTGGCGCAGGTCGTGGCTGGCGGCGGCCAGCAAGCGCGTCTTGGCCTGGCTCGCCACCTCGAGCTGCTGGTTCTTGCTGGCCAGTTCGGCCGTGGCGTTGGCGATGCGGCTTTCCAGCTCGCCGCGGCTTTCCGACAGCGCGCGCGCCGCCTCGTTGAAGCCGTGTTGCAGGTGCCGCACCTCGGCCGTGCCTTGGACCGCCACCTGCGCGTCCTCGCCGGCGCCCAGCCGGTCGACCGCCTCGCCGAGGGCGCGGATCGGCGCGCTGATGCGGCGTGCCGCCCACCAGCCGGCCAGCCCCACGCCCACCAGGCTGGCCGCCAGCACCAGCACCACGTTGATCCACACCGAGCGCTTGGCGCGCTGCACCGCGTCGAGGCTGATCTCCACCATCACCTTGCCGGTGTGCTTGCCGTCGTCGCCGATGATCGGCGCCACCACCTGCAAGCCCTCGCTGCGCTCGCGGTCGGTGGTTTCCGAATTGGCGAGGATCTCGCCGTCTTCGGACCAAATCTGCACCTGCTGCACGTGCGGCTGGTAGCTGCCGGACTGCGCGGTGCGCTGCAGCGCGCGGCGGTCCATGCTGTGGAGCTGGATCTGGGCCACGGTCGCCACCTGCAGCGCCACGGTCTGCGCATTGGCGCGCATCAGCTCGGTCACGCTCGCGAGGTGCTGGCGCGTCAGCACCGCGATCGCACCCAGCGTCGCCACCATGGCGGGCAAGAGCGCCAGCAGCACGAGCTGCTGCGCCAGCGTCAGGCGCATCAGCAGGCGGAGGGCGCGAAAGGGCCAGTTCATGGGCGCATCAGACGCCTGGCGACTTGTGTGTCAACCACCGACTTAAGTACATGTCTAGAGAAAAACGTCACGAATCTGATCGAAGTTGGTTTCTAATTGTGTTCTCGACAGAACCGCTTTGACCAGCCCCAAGGCCCCCAGCCGACGCGTTCCAGAAGAAGATGCAATTTCCTGTCCATTGCGCCGCCGGTGCTCCCCTTGCTTCTCCCGCCCCGCATTCCGGGCGTTTGCGGATGATGGCACGGCGCGCCGCCGCCTTGCTGGGGCGCTGCGCGCTGGCGTTGCTGCTGGGCGCGCCGCTCGCGGCCGCGGCGCAAACCGCGGGCACGGCTGCCGCCGCCAAGACGGCGCCGCTGCGCTTCGGCATCCTGCCGTTGGGCGGCGCCTTCGAATCGCGCAACGACTGGGAGCCGCTCCTCGCAGACCTGAGCCGCGCCATCGGCCGGCCGGTCAGCGTGCTCTCGGTCACTTCCTACGAAGCGCTCGAGCAGGCGATCCAGCGCGACCAGGTCGACATGGCCTTCCTGTCCGGCAAGATGGCGCTCGATGCCGTCACGCAGCGCCGCATGAACGTCGTGGCGCAGGTCACGCGCCACGACGGCCTGCCCGGCTACCGCGCGCTGCTGCTCACGCGCAAGACCGGGAAGTTCACCACGCTGAAAGACCTGCTGGCCCAGCCCGAGCGCTGGCGCCTGGCGCGCGGCGAGAGCCGCTCGGTGTCGGGCTTCATCGTGCCGCAGCTCCAGCTCTTCCTGCCGAACCACATTGCGATGGAGACGCGCTTCGCCAGCGAAGTGGTGGGCACGCACCAGGCGACGGCGCTGGCGGTGGCCAACGGCGAGGCCGACGTGGCCACCAACAACACGGCCGATTTCGAGCGCTTCAAGCTCCAGTTCCCGGCCGAGGCCGATCGGTTGCAGGTGATCTGGGAGTCGGAACTGATCCCGCATGCGCAACTGGTGGTGCGGCGCGAGTACAGCCCCGAGTTCCAGAAGAAGGTGCAGGCCTTCCTGGTCGACTACGCGCGCGCCAAGGGGCCGCGCGGCGACGCCGAGCGCGCCGTGCTGAAGTCGCTGCACGACCTCGCCGGTTTCGTCGCGGCCGACAACAGTTCGCTGCTTCCGGCCGCCAAGCTGGCCTACCAGCTCGCCAGGCAGAGCGCCATGACCTCGCAGTGGGTCAACGAGGCAGCACGCCAGGCCCGGCTGCAGCGCATCGAGAGCGGGTATGCCGAGCAGGTGGCGGCCTTGCGCAACGGCGCACCCTGAGCCTCGCATGAGGCGGTGCGTGCTGCGCGCGGCGTGGCGTTGCACCCTGGCTGCCGCGCTGGGCTGGCAAGCCGCTGCTGCGCTCGCACAAAGCCTTCGCGCCGAGCCGCCGCCGGCCATCCGCTTCGGCGTGCTGCCGGTCGGCGGCGCGATCGAGTCGCGCGGCAACTGGACGCCGCTCCTTAACGACCTGAGCCGCGCGCTCGGCCGGCCGGTGAGCGTGCTCTCCGTGACCTCCTACGAATCGCTGGCCCAGGCCCTCCGGCGCGACGACGTCGATTTCGCGCTGCTGTCGGCCAAGCTGGCGCTCGATGACGTCGCAGAACGGCGCATGAACGTGGTGGCCCAGGTGGCGCGGGTCGACGGCCTGCCCGACAGTCGCGCCGTGCTGCTCGCGCGCAAGACAGGCGCCCACAATTCGCTGAAGGAGCTGCTGGCCCGCCCCGAACGCTGGCGCCTGGCGCGCGGCGACAGCCGCTCGGTGTCGGGCTTCATCGTGCCGCAGCTCCAGCTCTTCCTGCCGAACGGCATCGCGATGGAGACGCGCTTCCAGAGCGAGATCGTCGACACGCACCAGGCCACCGCGCTCGCGGTGGCGAATGGCGATGCCGACGTGGCCACCAACAACACGATCGACTTCGAGCGCTTCAGGCAGCAGTTTCCGGCCGAGGCCGATCGGCTCCACGTGATCTGGCAGTCCGAGCCCATTCCTCCGGCCGTGTTCGTGATGCGGCGCGCCCATCCCCTCGCGTTGCAGAAGAAGCTGCAGGACTTTCTGGTCGACTACGGCCGCACCAAGGGGCCGCGCGGCGACGGCGAGCGCGAGGTGCTGAAGTCGCTGCATGCGCCCTTCGGCTACGTTGCGGCGGACAACACGGCGCTGCTGGCGGCGGCCGAGCTGGACTACCAGCTTGCGAAGCGGCGCGCGCTCGCCGCGAAGTGGGTCAATGCAGAAGCGCGCGCGGCCCGGCTGGAACGCATCGAGCGCAGCCATGCGGAGCAGGTGGCGGTGTTGCGCGACGGCAGGCCCTGAGCGCGGCCTCGGCCTCATAACACGAACGACCTAAGCGAGTTTTCACGCGGGATCCCGCCGCTGCGCATTCGGTCACGAAAGCGCGGAGATTCTTGCCGCGCAGCTTCTGCAGCAGAAATTGCCGCGCCAATACCTGAAGCGTCGGTACTCCCACATCAGTCACACGCCTCTCCATGAGTCAACCCATGGTCAATTCCATGAACCTTGTTCGAGCCATCCTCGGTTGTGTCCTTGTGGGCGCAGCCTTCTGCGCCATGGCGCAGCCCAAGCCCCAAGCACCGGAGTGCCGAGGCCAGCAAATAGAAGCGTCGCGCGTCGACTTCTGTCTGGTTCGAGGCGCCGCCTTTCAGCACGACACCTACATGCTTCGGCTGGATGGCGCCTTGATCTTCGCGCTGACCGACGACTATGTGGAGCAGGTGGAGCTCCAGCACACGATTCCCGAAGGCCCGGGCATCGAATACCCGCTGTCCAGGCAAGGCACCAAGACCGTCAAGATCACCGGAGGCTGCATCCCTGAGAGCAAGGACGGCGCGGAGGTCGCTCGGCTCTGCAACTTTCACTGGGGCAGACATCACGTGGTGAGAGACCAGCGGTTCGAGTTCGATTGATTGGTTCTGAGCGTGGGTAAGCGATCGATCATGAACAAACAAACATCCGCACAAATGGGCGCCTTGCTCATCGTCGGGGCGCTATTGACCGCTTGCGGCTCGCGTCAACCGCCGGGACTCGAGGCAGCGCCAGCGGCTGCCGCCGTGCACAACACCGTAGTGATGCCCGCCATCGCGTATGGCACAGCCGCCAAGGGCATCCGATTGTCGAAGGCAGACGATCCATGCGATGTGCCGACATCGTTGCAGCAGTCTGTGCAAGACCAGCTGCTCACGCCGTACGAATACCTGCTTTCGCCTCCCGCATCCAGTGTCGACGGCGCACCTGTGCTGAAAATCGAGATCACCGACATCCTCGCGAACGCTGGCGGCCTCTATGGCGGCCCCAAGATCGTGCAGCTGCGTGGCACGTTGGAGCGCCGGGGCCATGCACCCGCCGGGTTCACCGCGCAACGACAAATGTTCATGTACTTCGGGCTGCCGCGCAGCACCTGCAGCATGGTAGGTGTGGTGACTTACGCGCTCGGCGGCGATATCGCGAAATGGCTGCAAAAGCCCATCGACGGAGCGGCGCTTGGTGAGTTCTGAATCGCCTTCCGCTAGCTCGGTGGAACTCAAGCTGAACGGTCCCTGCGACCTTTGCGTCAGTGCTTTTCGCTGACGACAACCCCACCTCTGCCGGGCTTCGTACAGCCTGGCCTATCGATTTCAACAACCAGAAAGTGCATCGAATGAATATCAAGAAGTCAATCACCATCGCCGCGCTGGCATGTGCGGCAGTTGTCCTCACCGGCTGCGCGAGCTTGCCCTCGCCGGAGGCCATGAAGGCTGCGACCGCCAACTACCAGCTTCCGAAGCTGCCCGTCGCGGGCGAGGCAATGGTCTATGTCGTGCGCCCCTCGTCGGTGGGCAGCATGATCCGCTTCAATGTCTTCGTCGACGATCAGGAGCCCGCTTCCGAAATGGGCTTCACGCGAGGCAACCAGTACATCTACTTCACGCTGCCGCCGGGGCAGCACAAGATCTACTCGAAGGCCGAGAACTGGGCAGAAACACCTGTTTCGGTCAAGGCGGGCGAAGTGGTGTTCATCGAGCAGGAGCCGTCCATGGGCGTCATCATGGCGCGCAACAGCCTGGTCAAGCTCGATGAGCTGCCAGGCAAGTACCACGTGAAGAACCTGCCTGTCGGGACCGTCATCAAGACCGCAAAGTAGGTCGTTCTGCGCCCACGGGATTGCATCACCGGGGCGCCATGTGCAACTCAGTTTGTGCAATGGCGGGGCAGGAGCGAAGCCAATCGGCGCCCCTCAAACGCCCTGTATCACCGCCATGATGTTCCCCTCCGTATCCGTGAACCAAGCAGCCTTCGCCCCGCCCTGGTTCACGATGCCGTTCTCGTCCTTCCCCGGCATGTCGTAGTCCTCGAACACGACGCCGCGCGTCTTCAGTTCGGCCACTTCGCTCTCGATGTCCTCGACCTGCCAGAAAGCCTGGCTGGCCTTGGAGGTGCCGGCGTTGGGCGTCGGGTACAGGAAGCAGCTGGTGCCACCTGCGCACTCGTAGACGACACCGTCGTCCACTTCCGCCGTGGGCTTGAAGCCGAGCTTCTGCTCGTAGAACTGCCTCGCACGGGCGACGTCTTGCGCCGGGATGTACGCGTACATCGGTGACTTCTGAAGCATGGTTTTCTCCTGTGATCCGCGGGCCTGAAGACAAGCACCTACCATCGCGCTTTTGGAGCGAAAGCACAACCATGGACATCACCCTCCCGCTGCTCGGCATCGCCGGCGCCATGATCGTCGGCGCCATGAGCCCCGGCCCGAGCTTCGTCATGGTCGCGCGCACGGCCGTTGCGTCGCGCAGCGATGGGCTGGCCGCGGCGCTGGGCATGGGGCTCGGCGGCATCGCCTTCGCGGTCGCCGCGCTGGTCGGGTTGCAGGCGGCCTTTCTGGCGGTGCCGGCGTTGTACCTCGCGATCAAGCTGCTCGGCGGGCTCTACCTGGTGTATCTCGGCATCCGCATCTGGCGCGGCGCGAAGCAACCTTTGGACGTCGCCGAGGCGCAGGCGCCGGGCGGCAACCGGCAGCCCGGCCGGCGTGCGCTGCTGCTGGGCCTGGCCACGCAGATCAGCAACCCGAAGACGGCCGTGGTCTACGCCAGCATCTTCGCGGCCTTCCTGCCGCGCGACGTGCCCCTGTCGCTGGCGCTCGCGCTGCCCGTCGTCATCTTCTGCATCGAGACCGGCTGGTATGCCATCGTGGCCTTGGCGCTGTCATCGGCCGCGCCGCGCTCGGCCTACCTGCGCTACAAGACCTGGATCGACCGCGCGGCCGGCGGCATCATGGCGCTGCTCGGCGCCAAGCTCCTGTCTGCCGCGCGGGAGGTTTGAATCAAGAGAGTGCGCGCCTAGGCCCGATAGAAGTAGGGGTCGAGCACGGTGACTTCCGTGATGGTGTCCACCGGCAGGCTGTTGTCGCCCGCCGTCTCGCGGATCGCCTCCGGGTTCGGGCTGTCGTAGACGCAGAAGGACTTGCGATGGTCCTTGCTCACATAGGAGTGGACCCAGGTCACGCCTCTCTTGGCGTTGTTGGCGATCACCATGCCGCAGGCCCGCGCGCCGACATCGGTCACCGGGATCTCGAGGCCTTCGGGAAAGGTGCGTTCGACCAGATAGCGAGGCATGTCTGCTCCTTGGTTGAGTGGCTACGGCAGGAATGCGCCGTCGGTCTCAGCTTAGCCGGCCATGCCTTTCGCGTCTGCCCGGGACTTGCCTAGCGTTGGCATCGCTCCGAGTTCGGCCTACCTACGTCAACGATGGCCGCGCTCTGACAGGAAGGTTCGCGATTTCGTGACGTCATGGCGCCATGACGCATTCGCTTTCCTTTTCCATATCCGCTTACGGCTGGCGCCATGCGCTCGCAACCATCTTCTGTGCGTTGATCGCAGCCTGCGGCGGGGGTGGCGGCGGGGGCGGGGGCGTGGCGGTGCTGCCGCCGGGCTCTACAGCGTCGACCCAGACCCCGCCGAGCGCGCCGGCCGACGGAGCGCTGCCCTCGACGCTGGTGACTTCCGTCCCCCCCGACACCTACGGCGCTTCTTCGGAGGGCCACCAGGCCTTTGCACTGCTGAACGCGGAGCGCGAGCGCTGCGGATTCGGCCTTCTCGCGCAGAACGCCCAGCTCGATGCCGCTGCCAAAGCGCACGCGGACTGGCAGATCGTGAACAACCAGTTGACCCACCAGGAGACGCCGGGCACGTCCGGCTTCACGGGCGTGAACCCGGCGGACAGGGTCTCGGCCGCGGGCTATTCGGCCGGCGGCGTGGGCGACGAAATCTCCAGCCTGTACTACTCCGGCTCGATCGCGGGCACGGGCGTCTTCGGCGTGCGGGCGCTGCTCGCGCTGCCGTACCACCAGGTCGGCATGCTGGGCGGCTTTCGCGACATCGGGATCGCGCTGCGCGGCAGCGATGAACTCGGCACCACTGCCATCTTCGGCCCGCGCACCGTGCAGCAGTTCAACCTGGGCTTCACGCCGGCCGCCGGCCGCCAGGAGCCTGCCAGCGACCAGGTGCTCACCTATCCCTGCGAAGGGACCAGCGGCGTCTTTTTCGAGATCACCAACGAGACCCCCAATCCGGTGCCGGGCCGCGACCTGCGGGCCAGCCCGCTTGGCCACGGCCTGCTGGTGGCCGTGCGAACCGGACAGACGCTCGCGATCTCCTCGGCATCGATGCAGACGCTGTCGGGGAACGTGCCCGTGGTGCTCCGGCCGGCCATGACCAGTGACAACGATCCGAACGGCGTGTTGGCTGCCAACAAGGCGCTGATCATTCCCGACGCCTCCTTGATGCCGAACACTGCCTACGCGGTGAGGATCGCCGGCACCAACGACGGCGTGTCCTTCGCCAGGAGCTTCAACTTTTCGACCGGCGCCGGCGCGGCCCGGTGAGGCTTGTGAGGCACCCGGCACGATCCTAAGATGGGCCGGGTCGAATTTGCCAACGTCTGGAGAAGACCATGATGCCGATCGAGTCGAACGTCTCTCTTTCGCGGCGCACCGCGTTGCAGCTCGGGCTGGGTGGCCTCGGCGCGAGCATGCTGCCCGGATTCGCCGCCGCCCAGGGCGCCTGGCCCGCCAAGCCGGTCACGCTGGTGGTGGGTTATCCGCCTGGCGGGCAGACGGATTTCGCGGGGCGCATCCTCATCGCCGGCATGCAGAGCAGCCTGGGCCAGAGCGTGGTGATCGACAACAAGCCCGGCGTCAACGGCAACATTGCCACCGACTTCATCTCGAAGGCAGCGCCCGACGGCTACAGGCTGCTGGTGGGCAACGGCAGCAACATGGTGCTCAACCCGCACACCTACCGCAACACGCCGGTGGCGGATCCGCTGAAGCTCACGCCCATCGGCCTCACGCTGACCTCGTCGCTGATGCTGGTGGTGCCGGCCAGCCTGCCGGTCAAGAACCTCGAGGAATTCATCGCCTGGGTCAAGGCGCAGGACAAGGAGGGCAAGACCGTCGATTACGCGTCCGGCGGGCCCGGCAGCCTGGTGCAGACGGCGATGGAGCTGTTCCGCGAGCGCATCGGCAAGCCAAAGATGAGCCATGTGCCGTACAAGGGCAGCAGCCCGGCAATGACCGACCTGATCGCGGGGCGCGTCCCCTGCATGTTCGATGCCTCGTCCGTGGTCGCGCCCTTCCTCAAGTCCGGCCAGCTCAAGGCACTGATGGCGACCGGCCCCAAGCGCGTGCCGGCCTTCCCGGACGTGCCCACGGCCGCGGAGCGAGGCATCAAGGACTTCCAGGTCATCTCCTTCATCGGCCTGTACGGCCCGGCCGGTCTGAATGCCGACATCGTGAAGAAGGTCAACACGGCGATGAACAGCGCCCTCAAGGACCCGGGCGTGCAGAAGACCGTTGCCGACCGCGGCGACGAAGCCGGCGGCGGCACGCCCGAGCAACTGGGGGCGCTGACGCGCGACTACTACAAGCTGCTGGGCGAGGTGGTCAAGGCCAACGACATTCGCGCCGAGTGAGGCGCCTCGCTCACTGGATCTTCACGATCTCCGCTTGCGGCTGCGCCTCGGGCGCCGCCGCGCCGGCGCGCATGAGCTTCTCGCCTTCGCGGAAGAAATACCAGCAGCCGTCGTCGGGCCTGCGCGCGTCGGTCAGCCGGCTCGGCGGCACGGGGTTGAACCTGGCGCAGAGGCTCCCGTCGTTCTTCAGCTCCCAGCGGCCCGAGCCGTTGCTGCTCGCGTTGCCGATGCTCTGGCTGTTGTAATAAATAAGGCCGCCGCTTCGCATGTCCCAGCGCATCAGGTAGCCCGCTGTGCTGTCCTTGAGGGTGTGCGTCTTGCCGACGAGGAGCTGCGCCACCTCGGCGCGGTCCAGGAACTTGCGCGCTGCCGAGGCGGGCGTGGTGCTGCTCGCGGGGGGCGATAGCGCGGCCACCTGTGGGGCCGGAAGTGCTGGCGGCTGTGCGGCCGGCTTTGCGACCGGCTGTGGCGGCGGCGCCGGTGGCGGGATGGATGGCGGCGCCGTTGCGCGCCCGGCGTCGAGTTCGCGTTGCGCGCGCTCGAGCTGCTTCTCGAGTTCGTTCGGCTCGAAGCGCCGACCCGCGGGCTCGCGAACCTGAGGCTGCCGCGCCGCCTCGCGGCCCGGCTGCTCTTGGGCCGGCGGCGGGTTGCCTTGCGGGTTGAAGCTGAAGTTCGAGGTCAGCGAGGTGTTGACCCAGGGCAGCTGGCGTTCGCGGGTGTCGCGCAGCACCTTGACGCGCACGTTCTTGAACATCTGCTCGACCTCGAGGCCGGGGACCATCATCTCCACGGCCAGGTGCTTGGTGTAGACGCTGTTGCGGCCGCTCGGGCCGTCTTCGGCCGGTGCGCCGGGCGCCGAGGCGAACGCGATCAAGGTGCCGCGCGCACCCATCTCCGCCAGCCCGCCGGCGGAGCGGATGTTGCGCGTCTTGCCGGCGAAAGGATTGTCCCGGCAAGCATCGAGGATCACGATGCGCGGGTGCGAGCGTGCCTTCTCGATGCGACTCAGGAACAGCTCCTCGATGTCGACCGACTCGTCCTTGACCTCCTCCTGGTCGCGCAGGTTGATGTCGACCGGCAGCAGGTAGTTGCGGCCGTCGATCTGCACCCCGTGGCCGGCGTAGTACAGCACCGCGATGGCATCGTCCTCCTGCACCCGGCGCGCGAACTCGCGCAGCGCGCGCCTGAACTGCAGCACGTTGACATTGAGCTGCTCGTTGACATCGAAGCCCAGCTTGCGCAGGTTGTTCGCGATCAGCCGCGCGTCGTTCTCCGGGTTGTCCAGCGGCACCTTCGGATAGCGCGCATTGCCGATCACCAGCGCGATGCGCTTGTCGGCCGGCTGGGCCTGCGCAGGGGCGGCCGCCGTCAGTGCAAATAGGACAAACCCCACCACCAGCATCCCGAGCAGCCGGCACACGACCGCGCCCATGTCGGCTGGATCGTCGGCGGCACGTGGGGCGGACATGCCAACGAATATCCGCCCGCGCCATCGCCATGGCAATTCGTATTTCTGCAGGGGCTCGTGCTTCATTGCGCCTAGCCCCTTAGCACTATCCCGGTAGCTGCGCCTAGGCCATTAGCCAGATTTGCCTGGCCTCCGGTGCGCCGGAAACTAGATGTTTCCACCCAGGCGGGAGCCCCCGCCGTCGACGGAGCGCGGATGAGTTGGCGAACTAAAGTGGTTTGGAGCGAGGGGATGCTGCTGCAGCCTCAGCACCTGCAGCAAAGCGAGCGCCATGCCGATCATGCGCGGCATCTTCTGTTGCGAAGCACCACGCCATATGCCTGGGGTTTTGCCGAGCTCGAGATCGACCAGGCCGCGCTCTCGCTGGGCAAGCTGGCGCTGGTGCGCGCAGTAGGCGTGTTCGGCGACGGCACCGTGTTCGACATGCCGTCGGTCGATCCGCTGCCCGAACCCATCGACATCTCGAGCACGATGCGCGACGAGGCCGTCGTGCTGGCCCTGCCGCTGCGCCGCGCGGGCGCGCGCGAGGCCGATGCCGAGGCGTACGACGACCTGGTGCGCCATCGCGTGCTGGAGTCCGACGTGCCCGATTCCAACACCGCCGGCGAACGCACCGCGATGTTGCAACTGGGCCAGCTGCACACCCGCCTGATGCGCGCCGGCGACGCGACCGATGCCTGGACCACGCTCAATGTCTCGCGTGTGGTCGAGCGGCGCGTCGACAACCAGGTGCAGCTCGATCGCGTGCTGCTGCCGCCGCTGCTCGACGTGGCGGGTCATGCCGTCATCCGCGCGTGGCTCGACGAGCTGCTGGGCCTGTTGCGCCAGCGCGGCGAGGCGCTGGCCGGGCGCATGAGCCAGGGCGGCACCGGCGGCGTGGCCGAGATCGCGGACTTCATGTTGCTGCAGACGGTCAATCGCAACGAGGCCGTGTTCGCGCACCTGGCCAAGAGCGCCATGCTGCACCCGCAGCGTTTCTACGAACACGCGCTGGCGCTGGCCGGCGACCTGGCGAGCTTTCGCGATTCGCGCCGCGTCGCGCGCTTCGGCCCCTACATCCACGACGACCTGGCGATGAGTTTCAAGCCGGTGATGGACGACCTGCGGCGCAGCCTGTCGATGGTGCTGGAGCAATCGGCCATCCGCATCGAGCTGCACGACCGCAAGCACGGCGTGCGCGTGGCGGTGATTCCCGATGTCGAGCTGCAGCGCAACGCCACCTTCGTGCTCGCGGTCAACGCCCAGATGCCGAGCGAGGCGCTGCGTGCGCGCTTCCCCACACAGGTGAAGATCGCGCCGGTGGAGCGCATCCGCGACCTGGTCAACCTCGCGCTGCCGGGCGTCACGCTGATGCCGCTGCCGGTGGCGCCGCGGCAGATCCCCTTTCATTCGGGCGCCAACTACTTCGAACTCGACACGCGCAACAGCGATCTCTGGCGCCAGCTCGAACAGTCGGGCGGCGTCGCGATGCATATCGCGGGCGACTTCCCCGGCCTCGACCTCGCGTTCTGGGCCATTCGCTCGTAATCGTCTCGCCCGCGCCCCTGCCGGAGCACCACCATGACCACCCCGGACCCCTTCGCCGCCTTCGAGTCGGAGCGCACGGTCATCAAGCCCAAGCCGCGCGCGCCCGGGGGCAACACGCCGGCCGCGCCGCCCACGTCGATGGGCGGTGGCGCCGATCCGCTGCCGGCCGAAGTGGGCGAGCTGGGCTTGCTCAATCCGCTGGTGTCGTCCGCGGCGAAGCTGCTGGTGCTGATAGGCAAGCTGCGCAATCTGGCGCAAGCGCCCAACGTGCAGTCGCTGCGGGCATCGACGGCCGATGCGGTGAACCAGTTCGACACCGCCGCGCGCCGCGCCGGCATCTCCAACGAAACGGTGCTGGCCGCGCGCTACATCCTGTGCACCGCACTCGACGAGGCGGTGGCCAACACGCCCTGGGGCGTGCAGGGCGGCTGGAACAAGCAGAGCCTCCTGGTGCAGTTCCACAACGAGACCTGGGGCGGCGAAAAGATCTTCCAGCTCCTGGCCAAGCTCGCGCAGGACGTGCCCACGCATCGGCAACTGCTCGAGTTGATCTACAGCGTGCTCGCGCTCGGCTTCGAAGGCCGCTACCGCGTGATCGACAACGGCCGCGCGCAGCTCGACACCGTGCGCCAGCGCCTGGCCGACCTGATCGCCAAGGACCGCCCGCCGGTCGAAGCCGAGCTCTCGCCGCACTGGCGCGGGCAGGGCACGGGCTCGGCGCGCTTGCGCGAGTCGCTGCCGATGTGGGTGTTCGCGGCCGGCTTCGCGCTCTTGCTGGCGCTCGCATGGTTCGGCCTGCGGCTCACGCTCAACCACCGCTCCGACACCACCTACGCGGCGGTCTCCAGCCTGCGCGTGCCCCACCTGCAGATCGCGCCGCCCGCCATCCTGGCCAAGTCGCCGCGGCTCGCGAAGTTCCTCGAGCCCGAGATCAAGCAGGGCCTGGTCACCGTCACCGACGAGGCCGACCGCAGCACCGTGCGGCTGCGCGGCGACAGCTTCTTCGGCTCCGGCAGCGCCGACCCGATGGCGCAGTCGCTGCCGGTGCTGAAGCGCATCGGCGAAGCGCTGGCCGAGGTCAAGGGCGAGGTGCTGATCACCGGCCATTCCGACAACCAGCCGATCCGCTCGATGCGCTATCCGTCCAACTGGCATCTCTCGGCCGCGCGCGCCGATGCGGTGAAGGGCGCGCTCTCCAGCTTCATCGAGCCGGCCCGCATGCGCTCCGACGGCAAGGCCGATGCGGAGCCGGTCGCGGCCAACGACACGCCGGCCAACCGCGCGCGCAACCGTCGCGTCGACATCGTGCTCCTGAGCCCGCCGGACCAGGTGGCCGCCGAACTCGCGGGAGCGAAGCGATGAAAAAGCTCTTCGGATGGCTCTTCCATCCCCTCCTGTTGACCGCGCTGGCCCTCGTCGTCGTCGCACTGCTGATCTGGTGGATCGGCCCGCTGATCAAGATCGGCGCGCTGGCCCCGCTCGAAAGCGAGCTCGCGCGCGCGGTGTTGATCGGCATCATCGTGCTGCTGGTGGTGCTGCGCGCCGTCTACCGCCGCTGGCGCACGCGCAAGGCCAGCCAGCATCTGACCGACGGCCTCATGAAGGCGCCCACCGCGCAGCCCGCGGCGGCCGCCGACAACGGCGAGCAGAAGGTGCTCAACACGCGCTTCACCGAGGCCGTGGCCACCTTGAAGCAGATGCGCCTGCACGCGGCCGGCAAGAAGCCCGGCTGGCGCGACTGGCTCTCGCTCTCGGGCGGCAGCTACCTCTACGACCTGCCGTGGTACCTGTTCATCGGCGCGCCCGGCGCCGGCAAGACCACGGCGCTGATCAACTCCGGCCTCTCGTTCCCTCTGGCCGACAAGTTCGGCCCCGGCGCCATCCGCGGCGTCGGCGGCACGCGCAACTGCGACTGGTGGTTCACCGACGACGCGGTGCTGATCGACACCGCCGGCCGCTACACCACGCAAGACAGTCACCAGACGGAAGACAAGAGCGCATGGGAAGGCTTCCTCGGCCTGCTCAAGAAAGTGCGGCCGCGGCGCCCGCTCAACGGCGTGTTCCTCACCGTCAGCGTGGCCGACCTGCTGAGCCAGGGCACCGAGGCGCGCAGCACGCTCGCGGCCTCGATCCGCGCGCGGCTGCTGGAGCTCGACGCCAAGCTCACGACGCGCCTGCCCGTCTACGTGTTCGTGACCAAGAGCGACCTGCTCTACGGCTTCAGCGAATACTTCGCCGATCTGGGCAAGGAGCAGCGCGCGCAGGTCTTCGGTTTCACGCTGCCGGCCGAGGAGGGCGCGCAGGTCGACGAGAAGGGGCTCGCCACCGCCTTCCAGCGCGAGTTCGGCTTGCTGCACGATCGCGTCAACGACGCCTTGATCCAGCGCATGCAGCGCGAGACCGACGGCACGCGGCGCGCCGCGATCTTCGGTTTTCCGGCGCAGTTCGGCTCCATCGGGCCGTTGTTGTCCGACCTGCTCGAGCAGGTCTTCACCGGCTCGCGCTTCGCGCAGCCGCCGTGGGTGCGCGGCGTCTACTTCACCAGCGGCACGCAGGAAGGCAGCCCGATCGACCGTGTGATGGGCAGCCTCGCGCGCAGCTTCGGGCTCGAACGCGCCATGCTCCCGCCGCAGAAGAGCAGCGGGCGCAGCTACTTCCTCACCTCGCTGCTGCGCGACGTGGTGTTTCCCGAGCAGCGCCTCGCCGGCGCCGACGTCAAGCTCGAACGCCGCCGCAACACGCTGCGTCTGGCCGGCGTGGCCGCGATGACGCTGATCACCGTCGCCCTGCTCGCGGGCTGGGGCTACAGCACCTGGCAGAACATGAATTACCTGAAGGCCGTCGAGGCGCGCGTCGAGCCGGCGCGGCAGACGCTGGCAGCGCTGCCTTCGCGCGTGTCGAACCTGGTCGAGGTCGCGCCGGTGCTGCAGGCGCTGCGCAACATCTGGAAGGCGCCCGAGAACCGCGAAGGCGAGGAGCCGCTGTCGATGACGCTCGGCCTCTACCAGGGCGACAAGCTCGATGCCGCCGCGATGCTGGCGCACCAGCGCGCGCTCAACGAGGCCTTCCTGCCGCAGCTCGCCAAGCGCATCGAGGACCAGCTGCGCACCGCGCAGAAGGACAACCTCGAGTTCAGCTACGAGGCGCTCAAGACCTACCTGATGCTGCACCAGCCCGAGCGCTTCGATGCCGATGCGCTCAAGGCCTGGATCACGCTCGACTGGGCGCGCAGCCTCGACCGCGGCATTCCCGAAGAACAGCGCAAGCTGCTCGAGGACCAGCTGGACGTGCTGATCGCCCAGGGCCCGCCGCGCTCGCCGCTCAAGATGGACGAGAACCTGGTGCGCAACGTGCGCGCGGTGCTCGCGAGCTATCCGCTGGAGCAGCGCGTGTTCAGCCGCTTGAAGCGCCAGCGCCTCGGCAAGGACATCCCGCCCTTCAGCGTCGCGACCGCCGCCGGCCCCGCGGGCCCGTTGGTGTTCGAGCGCATCAGCGGCAAGCCGCTCGCCGACGGCGTGCCGGGCATGTTCACCTACGACGGCTACCACAAGCGCTTCCAGAACGAGGTCACGGTGCTCACCGGCCTGCTCGCCAACGAGGACCCGTGGGTGCTCGGCCAGGAGCGCGGCACGGCCGACCGCCTGCGTGACGCCGCCGCGCTCGGCGCACTGACCGACCGCGTGCGCAGGCTCTACCTCGAGGAGTACGTCAAGGTGTGGGAGGCGCTCCTGTCCGATGTGCGCCTGGTGCGCGCCACCGGCCTGGAGAAGAACATCGAGACCGCGCGCATCCTCTCGGGCACCGGCTCGCCGCTCGCCAGCTTCCTGCGCGCGGTGGTCAAGGAGACCACGCTGACGCCGGCCGAGACCAGCAAGGACGTGGTGAGCAAGGCCACCGAGACCGTGCGCAACACGCGCAAGGGCCTGGAAGACCTGTTCGGCGGCGATCCCAGCAAGCCGGCGGCCGCGCCCAGGCGCATCGAGAGCATCGTCGACGACCGCTTCGAGCCGCTGCGCCGCCTCGTCACCTCGCCCACGCCGAACGGGCCGGCGCCGATCGACGATGCGCTCAAGCTCTTCAACGAGGTCTACGTCTACCTCAACGCAGTCGACACCGCGGTCAAGAGCCGCAGCTCGCCGCCGCCCGGCGACGTGGCCGGCAAGCTCAAGTCCGATGCCGGGCGCTTGCCGGAACCGGTGCGCACCATGGTCGAGAACCTGAGCCAGGCCGGCGCCACGCAGGCGCGCGTGGCCGAGCGCGGCAGCCTGAGCCAGGACCTGCGTCCGGTGACCGAGTTCTGCACCCGCGCGATCGCCGGGCGCTATCCCTTCGTCACCAGCAGCAAGCGCGACGTGCTGCCCGAGGACTTCGGCCAGATGTTCGGTCCCGGCGGCCTGATGGACGACTTCTTCCAGAAGCGGCTGGCTGCGCTGGTCGACACCAGCACGCGGCCCTGGCGCTACAAGCCGGTGGCGGAGCAGGGCGCGATCACGGCGCAGGCGATCGCGCAGTTCGAGCGCGCGGCGCGCATCAAGGACATCTTCTTCCGCGCCGCCGGCCGCACGCCCGCCATGCGGCTGGACTTCAAGCCGGTCGAGATGGATGCCGGCATCACGCAGTTCATCCTCGACGTCGACGGCCAGCTCGTGAAATACGCGCACGGCCCGGTGGTGCCGATGGCGGTGCAATGGCCCGGCCCCAAGGGCAGCAACCAGGTGCGCGTGCAGGTCAGCCCGCCATCGACCAGCGGCAGCTCGGGCATGGCGGTCGACGGGCCGTGGGCCCTGTTCCGCGTGCTCGACGACGGCCAGCTCGAAGCCGGCGACGCGCCCGAGAAATTCTTCATCACCTTCCAGATCGGTGCCCGCAAAACGCGCTTCGAGGTGACGACCAACAGCGTGCAGCATCCGATCCGCTTGCGCGAGCTGCGGGAGTTCGCGTGTCCGGAGGGCTTGTGAATTCGCAACAGGATGCCGCTTCGAACATGGCGCCGGGCTGGTTCGGCAAGCTGCCCGGCATGGGCGACTTTGCGAGCCGCCGTCTGCCCGAGCCCTTCCGCAACGCCTGGGACCGCTGGCTGCAGCATGGGCTCACGCGGCTGCGCGCGCGGCGCGAAGACTGGACCGAGCGCTATCTCCAGGCGCCGCTCTGGTGCTTCGTGCTTGGCGAGGGCGTGATCGGCGCCGGCGGCTGGCTCGGCGTGATGATGCCCTCGGTCGACGGCGTGGGGCGCTACTTTCCCTTCACAATCGCAGCCGAGCTGGTGTCCTCGCGCCCCGAGCTGCATGGCGCTGTGCTGGCGCGCACGCAGCACTGGTGGACGCTGGCCGCGCAGGCCGCGCTCGAAGGGCTGGAGCACGATCTCGATGCGCAGCGCTTCGATGCGCGCCTGCAGGAATTGTTTGCGGGCTTTACGGCCGAGGCGGGCGAGGGCGACGGGCCGTCGCTGGCGCTGCCGGTGGCGCGCCACTCGCTGTGGTTCACCGATCCGGTGGCCGAACGAGGCCCGGGCATGACCAGTCAGGGCCTGCCGCAGGATGACCAGTTCGATGCGCTGTTCGGCTTCGGACCCGATGCCGCGGCGCAGGAAGGGGGGGCAGCATGAGCCGCCGGGCCGCTCCCAAGGTGAATACCGTAGCGCGTAGCGCGGAGGTTGCCTTATGAGCCCCGACGACGACCGGCCGCCAGGCACACCGCCGCAAGAAGGCGACGACCGCACGCAGGTCGTCACCGGCCGGCCTGCTGCGCCCACGCCGGACGAGGGCGCGACCGTCATCTCCGGCGGCGCCGCGCTGCCGGCGAGCGAGATGCCCACCGTGGCCGGCATCACGCGCGCCGAGAAGGCGCCGAGCAACGCCGAGGCCGGGTTGCTGCCGGTGGGCAGCCGGCTCGCCGAATTCGAGGTCACGCGCATCGTCGGGCAGGGCGGCTTCGGCGTCGTCTACGAGGCCTGGGACCCGACGCTCGAACGCGTGGTCGCGATCAAGGAATACCTGCCGACCTCACTCTCGACGCGGCAGCTCGACGGCACGGTCGCGCCCTTGTCCGAACGGCACCGCGAGACCTTCGAGCTCGGCATGCGCAGCTTCATCAACGAGGCGCGCCTCCTGGCCCAGTTCGACCATCCCTCGCTGCTCAAGGTCTATCGCTTCTGGCAGGAGCGCGGCACCACCTACATGGTGATGCCCTTCTACCGCGGCGACACGCTGCGCCAGGCGCTGGCTGCCATGACGGGAGGCGTCGACGAAGCCTGGCTGATGCGCATCATGGACGGCGTGACGCAGGCGCTCGCGGTGATGCACCACGCCCACTGCTACCACCGCGACATCGCGCCCGATAACATCATCCTGCTCGAAGGCTCGGGCCGTCCCGTGGTGCTGGACTTCGGCGCCGCGCGGCGCGTGATCACCGACAAGACGCAGGCGATCACGGTCATCCTCAAGCCCGGCTACGCGCCGATCGAGCAGTACGCCGAGATGCCCGACATGTCGCAGGGCGCGTGGACCGATGTCTATGCGCTCGCGGCCGTGATGCACGTGGCCGTCTGCGGCCGCGCGCCGCCGCCCTCGGTCGCGCGCCTCCTGGCCGACAGCTATGTGCCGCTGGCAGGCAACGAGGCGCTGCTGCAGCGCTACAGCCCCGGGCTGCTCGCGGCCATCGATGCCGGCCTGGGCGTGCGGCCCGAATCGAGGCCGCAGTCGATGGAAGCGCTGCGTGCGGCGCTGGGTCTGGATGGCGACCGGACGGTGATCCGTGCGCCGGCGCCGGCACCCGCGGCGGCACCGGGTGGACGTACCGGCAGCGCGAGTCCTGCGGCACCCGCGCCCGCGTCGGCTCCCAAGGGCAAGGGCGCGGCCATCGCCGCCGTGGCCTCCGTGGCCGTCATTGCCGCCGCGGGCGGATGGTGGTGGTTCCAGGGCAAGCCGGCCGACACGACGCCGGCCGGCGCAGCGCCGCCGCCGTCCACCGAAGTCGCGCAGACGCCGGCGCCTCCACCTCCACCGCCCCCGCCACCACCCAAGGTGCGCACGCCGGGCGAGTCATTGCAGTCGCTGGCCGAAGGCGCCGCGCCGGGCTTCGAGGTGACGGCGAACCCGCGCAAGGCCGAGGTCGCGATCGGCAAGGACAGGCTGGGCTTCGAAGTGCGCAGCAAGCGCGAAGGCTTCGTCTACGTCTACCTGCTGTCCAGCGGCGGCGAGCTGTTCCTGCTGTTCCCGAACCTGCTCGACAAGTACAACAAGATCGGCGCCGGTGCTGCGTTGTCGCTGCCGCGCGCTTCGTGGCCGATGGACGCGGGCGGGCCGGCCGGCATCAACCAGTTCGCGGTGCTGGTCAGTGAGCACGAGCGCGACTTCAGCGCCTCGGGCATCCAGAACGACGGCGTGTTCCCACAGTTCCCGCTGCCCGTGCTGGCAGCGCTCGAGGCCGCGCGCGGCAGCGGGCCGCCGCCGCTCGCGGGCAAGCCGGTGTGCGCGCCCAACACACCGTGCAACGACGTCTATGGCAGCGCGTTTTTCAAAATCACCGAGAAGTAATCGTCTGTGGGGCAGCGGCCCGTCAGGCCCCGCCCCCCAGACCAGGAGTTCTTTATGAACAAGCCTTCCTCACTGCCCTTCGCTTCACCCGCCCGCTGGGGTGCCGCCGCCGTCGCGATGGCCGCGCTGGCGGCCTGCGGCACGATGCCGGGGGTCAGCTCCACAAGCTCCACACCGGCCACGGCCACGGCCAGTGCCCCCGCCGCCGCGCCCGCGGCAGCCGCGGCTGCGCAGGTCACGCCCGCGCCCTCCGCCTCGCGCCCGGCTTCGACCAGCGCCGGCGCCAGCGTGGCCGGCCAGTCGCGCACCTTCTCGACCCAGCTTGCCACCTACACCTCGGTGGGCTTCGACGCCGTGCCGGGCTGGGGCCGCGACGATTTCGCCGAAAGCTGGCCTGCCTTCCTCGGCAGCTGCAAGGTGCTGACCGGCCGCGGCACCGAATGGCGGCAGGTCTGCGATCGCGCGCGCGCCGTCGACGACAAGAGCAATCCGGCCATCCGCGGCTTCTTCGAGCGCGAGTTCTCGGCCTACCAGATCCGCGACGACGACCGTCGGCCCGACGGCGTGGTCACCGGCTATTTCGAGCCCGAGATCACCGGCAGCCGGCAGTACGCGCCGCCCTTCATCTATCCGGTGTACGGCCAGCCCGAGGACATGCTGTTCGCCGATGCGCGCAAGCTGCCGGCCGGCAGCGGCACGGTGGCGGCGCGCGTCGAAGGCCGCAACGTGGTGGTGCAGAGCGGCCTCAGCACGCGCGACATGGGCGCGCCGGGCCTCTATGCGCTCGACCTCTCGGCCATCACGCGCGACACGCTGGACCGCAAGGTACGCCTTCGCATCGAGGGCAGGCGCCTGCTGCCCTATTACACGCGCGAAGAGATCGAGACCAAGGGCGCGCCCAACGCGCGCGTGCTGGCCTTCGTGAACAGCGCCACAGCGCTCTACGAGATGCAGATCCAGGGCTCGGGCCGAATCCGGCTGCCCAACGGCGACGTGATCCGCGTCGCCTATGCCGAGCAGAACGGCCAGCCCTTCCGGCCGACGCTGGCGCAGTCCTCCTCGGGCAAGACTCGCAGTCCCGTCAAGGTGCGCGGCGGCGCGATCGAGCTCGAACTCGACGACGGCGATGACGACGAGGACAGCAACGACACCTCGGTGATCCGCACCCGCGGCTTCACGCTCGCGCGTCCCGTCAACAGCGGCGCGGTCATGGTGCCGGGGCGGCGCGTGGCCGGGCCGGTGATCGGCACCGGCATCAAGGACCCGAGCTATGTGTTCTTCAAGGAGTCGCCGGGCAGCGGCGGCGGGCCGGTCGGTGCCTTCGGCGTGCCGCTGTCGGCCGGCCGCTCGATCGCCGTCGATCCGCGCAGCACGCCGTTGGGCTATCCGGTTTTCGTCTCCACGCGCGCGCCCGGCACCGGCACGCCGATGCAGCGCCTCACCATCGCCCAGGACACCGGCGGCGCGATCCGCGGCGCGGTGCGGGCCGACTATTTCTTCGGCAACGGCCAGCAGGCCGCGACCCAGGCCCGGCGCATGAAGGAGCGCGGCCAGCTGTGGATCCTGCTGCCGCGCGGCCTCGCGGTGGCGGCGGCCGCGACCTCGACCATTCGCACGCGTGGCGCGGCGGTCGGTGCTGACTTGCCGCAATGCCTTGTGCCTGAAGAAGGCGCGTGCGTCGATGACTAGGAACGCCGCAAGGCTGATGGGCGTGTCGGCGGGCGGTATGCCCTGTGCCGCCGGCCGACCCCTCACCCTAGCCCTCTCCCGGAGGGAGAGGGAACAAGGCAGAACGCTTCACGCGCAGGTCTTACTCCCTCTCCCTCTCCCTCCGGGAGAGGGCGGGGGTGAGGGCGCCGGGCCTTCGAAGCGCACGCAGCCGCCGCATACCGGGCGGACAGCCCAACGGGCAAAGACACCGTAGTCGCGAAACACACCATGCAGGAAACCCTGTCCTCGGAACAAAGCGTCGAACTCGTCCGCCTCTGGCGGCGCAGGCAGACGCTGTCCCCCGACGAGATGGGCGAGATGTACCGCATCGTCGGCGGCGCGCTGCGCAGTTGCAACCCGCCCGAGCTGCGCGTGCTCAGCGAGGGCCGTCAGGAACTGGTGGCGCAGTTCATCTACGTCAAGGTGCTGCGGCTCGACGCCGATCCGGACGAAGCGGACGATGCCGCGCGCGGCGAGGCCGCAAGCCACAGCGCGCCGTCGAGCGCCTTCGCGCTGTGTGCCTACTTCCGGCGCTACCTGATCGACTGCACGCGCGCGAGCGCCTTCCGCCGCAAGCTCTCGATCGGCGACCAGATCACCGAGAGCCAGCTCGAGGCGCAGGTTGGCGCGGCCGACAACGCGCAAGACGAACTGGCCGAGCACGGCCTCAACGCGCCCTCGGTGCATGCCGCGGCGCGCGCCTTCATCGCGGGTCTGCCCGAGCCCGAGCGCATCCTTTTGTGCGAAGGCTTCGGCCGCGAGGCGGCGGGCGGGCTGTCGGGCGTGGCCTCGCGCCACGCCATCGCCTCCTACCACTACCGCGCCGGCCGGCTCGGCCTCGTGCACAAGCGCGAAGGCCTGCCGGCCGACTATGCGCGCACCACGCTGGGCCAGTGGATCACGCAGACCCTGGGCATCGCGATCGAGGCCGGCAACATGGGCGCGATCCTGCAGGTTTTCAAAATCCTGGGCGCTGAAGCGTCTTATGCCTGAAGACATAAGACTTTCAGGAACACGCACCATGCCCATCGATCTCTGGCCCCCGCTCAGCCTCATCCGCGGCACCCTGGGACGCGGCGGCGATCTCGCCCCTGCGGGCGAAGGCGCGGCAACGCTGGCCGAGCCCGCCGCGATGCCGGCCCGCCAATTCGACGAGACCCTTCTGCTGCCCTTGACCGAGCTCGCCCGCCGCCGCGAGGCCGTGGCCCAGCGCGCCTTTCCGGCCCGCTGGGCGCCGGGCCGCCTGGTGAGCGTGCTGCACGAAGGCCGGCTGCTCGGCGTGCTGCTCGACAAGTGCCTGCACGGCACGCTGTGGCGCGGCTGGATGGCCGCCAGCGAAGCCGACTGGGCCAGCGCCTACGACGTGCTGCTCGAGCCCGGCGACGAACCCTTCGAGCCGATGTTCGGTCTGATCCAGACCTGGAACGTGCTCACGATCGAACAGACGCCGCAGCTCTGCGCCCGCGTGCTCGGCGAGGTGTCGGCCACGCGGCTGGCCGCCATCCGTGCGGTGCACGACGAATGGGCCGTGCAGCAGCCGCTGGCCATCGAGCCCGAGCCCGGCCGCATCGCGCTGCGCACGGCCGGCGGCGTGTTCTCCGTGCTCTCGGGCACGCCGCTGGGCGTGGCCGATCCGCGTGCCGACTATCAGAGCCTCTACCTCGAAGCCGCCGCCCGGCTCGCCACGCCGCTGCAGGCCACGTCGAAGCCGGGCAGCCTGTCCGTCGCGGCGCCGGCCGGGGAGGGCTGGTGGTCGCGTGTGAAGGCCTGGTTCGGCGCCGACCGGGTGGTGCGGCCCGCGCTGGCGCTGCTGGCACTGGTGGTCGTGGTGCAGAACGCGACCCTGATGCGGCCCGGCGCCGGAGACGACTCAGTCCGGTTCCGTTCGGTGCAGGGCCCCGTCACTTCCGCCGCGCCGGCCGAGCTGAGCCTGCGCTGGAAGGCCGGCGTCGGCATGGACGATGCGAACGCGCTGCTGCGCTCGGCCGGCGCCGAACTGGTGGGCGGACCGGATGCCGAGGGCCGCTGGCGCCTGCGCTTCCTGGCCGATGCGGCGCAGGGCCGCGCCATGTTGGCGGGTTCGCCGCTGGTCGAATCGGTGGGGCCGCCGTGACGAGGCGCCGCCTGCGCACCGTGCTGCTGCTGGCCATGCTGGCCGCAGCCACCTGCGCGGGTGCGGCGCAGCGCGCCTTGCTGGTGGGCGTGTCGGAACTGGTCAACCAGCCTGCGTCGCTGTGGCTGCAGGCGCCGCGCAACGACGTGATGCTGATGCGCGAGGCCCTGCTGAAGCAGGGCTTCGCGGCCACCGACATCACGGTCGTGGCCGACGGCGTGAGCGGCGCCGCGCTGCCCGAGGCGCAGCGCATCCACGAGGCGCTGGGGCGGCTGCTGGAGCAGTCGCAAAGCGGCGACTTCGTGCTGCTCTATTTCTCGGGCCACGGCACGCGTTGGCGCGATGCGAGCAAGCGCTACCAGGAGCCGGACGGCTTGGCCGAGAACTTCCTCGCGCGCGATGTGCGCGGCGCGGTGGGCGGCAGCGGCGCCTTGCCGGGCGGCCTGCGCGACGTCGATTTCGACGGCTGGGTGCAGGCTTTCCTGGCGCGCAACGTGTTCGTGTGGTCGGTGTTCGACACCTGCTCGGCCGCCTCGATGACGCGCGGCCGCGCGCCCGCGAGCGCCGAGGTTGTTGTGGGTCCGCCGGACGACGAGGTGCGCTTTCGCGGCATCCGCGCCGACCTGCTCGCGCAAGGCGCGGCCGGCGCCTCCGCCGCCGCACCGACGGCACCCGCGGCCCCGGCCGTGCCTCGAGCCCGCTACGTGGCCTTCTTCGCATCCGAAAGCCACCAGGTCACGCCCGAGCTGCGGCTGCCGCGCAAGGGCCGCGACGCGCAGCCGCAGGGCCTGCTGACCTGGGCCGTGGCCGAGGCGCTGCAGCGCCGGCCCGCGACCTGGCGCGAGCTCTTCGACGGCGTGCTTGCGCTCTACCCGCCGGTGATCTCCGAACTCGAAGCGCGCTTTCCGCAACGCGAGCTGCCATCGCCCGTGGCCGAGGGCAATCTCGATGCGCCGCTGTTCGCCAACGGCCCTCAGCCGCTCGGCACGCGTCCGGTGTGGCGTGCGCAGCGCAGCGGCGCGAGCCTCGCGATCCAGGCCGGCCAGCTCGACGGGCTGGTGCCGCGGCAGGAGCTGCGCGTGCTCGCGAGCCTGGAAGACGGCACCCGGCGCAGCGCGGCCGCTGTGCTGGCGCAACTCGATCCGGCCGGCGCGCAGCTGCCGGTGCCGGCCGCGCTGCGCGATGTGCCGGGCAGCGCGCTGTGGAGCGTGACGCCGCTGGCCGAGCCGGCCGCCTTCGCGTTGCGCGTGCGCGCCGACAAGCCCTTGCCCGCGGGACTGAGCTTCGACTACCCCGCCTCCATTCGCCTGGCGCGCGCGGGCGAGGACGGGAGCGAAGCCGATCTGCGCTGGACCGATCTCGGCCCCGCCGGCCATCGGCTGGAGCTGCTCTCGCCCGCGCTCGGAACCGGCACGGGCCAGGTCGCGGCCGACCCCGCAGCCTTGCGCGAGCGGCTGCAGGGCTTCGCGCGTCTCAAGTGGCTCGGCGAGCTGAACCGGCTGGCCGGCGGCGCGCGCCTCGACGGCTTCGAGGCCGCGCTGGAAACCTGGCGTGCCGACCGCATGCTGCGCAGCGAGCCCCTCGCCCGCAGCGCCACGCCGGGCCCGCTGCTCGCGGGCGAGCGACGCGTGCTGCGCGTGCGCAATACCGGCGGGACTTCGCTCGACATGGTGATCGTCGGCATCGACCCGGAAGGCGGCCTGCGACCGGTGTACCCCGATGCCTCCGGCGCGAGCAACCGTTTCGAACGCGGCACGCGCGAGCTGCCGGCGGCCAAGCATTTCGAACTGCCCTGGCTGGCGGGCCCGGGTGCGCGCCTCTTCGTGCTGGCGACGCCGGCCGCGCCGCACAGCGCGCCGCGCCTGTTCGGCGCGGGCGTCGATCCGGCCCTGGCCGATCTGCGCGTGCGCGGGCAACTCGGTGCACCGAAAGAGCGGCAGGTCTTTGCCGCGATGATTTTTTTCTAGGAGATCGACATGGGCTGGACTTCTGATGGCTCGGTGGACCCGGACGAGGGCCTGCGCCTGCTCGACCTGGTCTCCGAAGAGGCGGGCGACGACTACTGGATGCTGCTCGAATCCAAGGGCAAGGCGATCGAAGGCGATTCGACGCGCCCCTTCGCGGACGGCAAGTCGCGCCTGGAGGTCGGCGGCTTCCGCTACCAGCTGGACGTGTTCTCGCCGCCGGGTTCCACCAAGGGGCAGCTGCGCGCAGCGGCGGTCTTCGTCGTTCGCGATTGCGATGCCGCGAGCGCTTCGATCGCGAGCCTGCTGCGCGACCAGGTGAACGACCTGAAGGTGGTGATCTCGGTGTACAAGGCCGGCGGCGATACCTCCAAAGACCTGCAGCCGCACCTGGAGCTGGAGCTGACCCAGGCGCGCCTGCTGAACCACACGATGCTGACCGCCGCCAAGTCGGCGCGGCCGCGCGAAATCATCCAGATCGAATACCAGGGGCTCGAGATCCGCTCCGCGCCGCAGAGCGAGACGGGCCTGCGCGGCGCCGTACGCACTTGCACCATCAAAAAGTGAGGCCGGACATGACGAACTCTGCCGAATTCCTCCAGGCCGCCGACCCCGCGGCCGCGCTCAAGGCACTGACGGATGAAGTGCGCGCTAAGCCCGCCGACAGCAAGTTGCGCGTCTTCCTGGCCCAGCTGCTGTGCGTGCTCGGCCAGTGGGAGCGTGCGCTCAACCAGCTCAACGTCGCGGCCGAGCTCGATGCGATGGCCATTCCGATGAAGCAGGTCTACGGCGAGGCCGTGCGCTGCGAGGGCCTGCGCGCCGACGTGTTCGCCGGCACGCGCACGCCGATGGTCTTCGGCCAGCCCGACGAATGGCTGGCGCTCCTGATCGAATCGCTGCTGCGCCAGGGTGCGGGCGACGCGCAGCTCGCCGAAGACCTGCGCGAGCGCGCCTTCGACGCCGCGCCCGCCACGCCGGGAACGCTCGACGGCAAGCCCTTCGAATGGCTGGCCGACGCCGACATGCGCCTGGGCCCGGTGCTCGAGGCCTTCGTGAACGGCCGCTACTACTGGATTCCCTATGCCCGGCTGGCACACGTGAAGCTCGATCCACCCGAAGACCTGCGCGACTGCGTGTGGCTGCCGGCGCATCTGCAGTTCGAGAACGGCGGCGAGACGCTGGCGCTGGTGCCCGTGCGCTACGAAGGCACCGAGAAGAGCGGCGACGGCGCATTGCAGCTCGCGCGCAAGACCGAGTGGCGCGAGCTGCAGCCCGAGGTCTGGGCCGGGCTCGGCCAGCGCATGCTGAGCAGCAGCGATGGCGCCGAGCATGCGCTGATGGACGTGCGCGAGATCCTGTTCTCGACCGGCGATGCCTGAACTCACCGCACAGGAACGCTTGCAGCCCTCGCTGCTCGATCGCCTGGTCGACCATGCGCCCGGCGAGCAGCGCGAGAGCGACGACAAGCGCACGCTGACCCGGCAGGCGCTGCGCCAGGCCGTGCTGCGCGACCTGAGCTGGCTCTTCAATGCCACCGGCCATGGCCTGGCCTTCGACGACAAGCGCTTTCCGAATGCGGCGCGCTCGGTGCTCAACTACGGATTGCCTATGCTGTCCGGCCAGTTCACGTCCTCCGTTCAGCGTGTCAGCATGGAACAGGCTCTGAAGAACGCCATCCTGCAGTTCGAGCCCCGCATCCTGCCTCGCACACTCGAAGTTGAACTTGTCATGGAAGGCTCGGCACTTGATTCCCACAACCGCATCGGCCTTCGGATCCGCGGCATGCTCTGGGCCCAGCCCGTGCCGCTGGAGTTCTTGATGCGCAGCCGGATCGACCTCGAAGAAGGTCGTATCGAGATCGAGGACATGACAAGCCCTCAGCGGTAGCCCAGCCATGGACCCGCGCCTGCTGACCCTGTACGAACAGGAACTGCGCTACTTCCGCGAGAGCTCGGCGGAGTTCGCGCGCGCCTTCCCGAAGATCGCGAACCGGCTGGGCATCGAGGGCCAGGAGGTCGCCGACCCCTACGTCGAACGGCTGATCGAAGCCACCGCCTTCCTGTCGGCGCGCGTTGCCCTGAAGCTCGATGCCGAATACCCGCGCTTCACCGGGCATCTGCTCGACATCGTCTATCCGCACTTCATGGCGCCCACGCCATCGATGGCCGTGGTGTCCATGGCGGTCGACCCCGACGATGCCAATCTCGCGACCGGGCCCGCGCTGCCGCGCGGCAGCGGCCTGCGCGCGCGCCAGGCCGTGGGGCAGAACACGCACTGCGAGTTCCGCACCGCGCGGGCGCTGCGCCTCTGGCCGGTCGAAGTGCTGCGGGCGCAGTACTTCAGCTACGCGCCCGACCTGCCGCTCGCCCAGCATGCGCAGTCGCGCGAGATCCGCGGCGGCCTGCGCATCGCGCTGCGCGCCACCGCCGGCCTCAAGTTCGACCAGATCCTGCTCGACGAACTGCTGATTCACTTCGGCGGCGCCGAGGATGTGGCCTGGCAGCTGCACGAGTGCATGCTCGGCAAAGCCATCGGCGTGATGGTGCAGCCGCTGGCCGCCGGCGGCGCGGCCACGGGTGCGGCCGGCAGCGCGGTGCGCCACCTGCCCGCGAGCGCGGTGCAGCCCGCGGGATTCGAGGACGACGAGGCCTTGCTGCCCGTCACCGCCACCGGCTTCTCCGGCCATCGGCTGGTGCAGGAGTACTTCGCCTTTCCGCAGCGCTTCCAGTTCGCGCGCATCACCGGCTTGCAGCGCGTGCTCGCGTCGATGGCCGTGACCGAGGTGGAGATCGTGGTGCTGTTCTCGCGCGGCGATGCGGCGCTCGAAAAACTGGTCAGCGCCGAGAACGTGCAACTGCATTGCGTGCCGGTCGTCAATCTCTTCAGCAAGCGGCTCGACCGCGTGGCCGTGAATGAGGGCGTGAGCCAGTTCCACCTGGTGCCCGACCGCACGCGCCCGCAGGACTTCGAGGTGCACACCGTGACCGAGGTGGTCGGCCACGGCAACTCGGGCACAGCCGGCGCGGCGCTGGAACAGCCCTTCCTGCCCTTCTATGCGGCCTTCCACGGCGCGCGCCACAGCCACCCGGCCTACTTCACCACCACGCGCGAGCCGCGCATGCTGTCGGTCAAGCAGCGCACCGAAGGGCATCGCAGCAGCCACATCGGCTCCGAGCTCTACATGCAGATCGTCGATCCGCAACAGGCGCCTTACTCCGGTGCGCTGCGGCAGCTGGCCGTCACCGCGCTGGTGACCAACCGCGACCTGCCGCTCCTGATGCCGCTGGGCCGCGAGAGCGACTTCGACTGCATCGACTCGTCCCCGGTGCAGCGCGTGCGCATGGTTCGCGGCCCCTCGCGGCCGGTCTCGCCGGTGGTGGGCCAGGGCCTGGGCTGGCGGGTGGTCGACCACCTGGCTCTCAACTACCTGTCGCTCGCCGACAGTTCGCGCGAAGAAGGCGCCGCCGCGCTGCGCGAGATGCTGATGCTCTATGCCACGCATGCCGACGAGGTGCGTCAGAGCCAGGTGCGTGGGCTGCTGTCGGTGCGCGCCAGGCCGGTGGCGCGCCGGCTGCCGCTGGCCGGGCCGATCGCCTTCGGCCGCGGGCTCGAGGTCACGCTCGAGGTCGACCGCAATGCCTTCCACGGCCACAGTGCCTTCCTGTTCGGGGCCGTCATGGCGCGTTACCTGGCGCGCCACGTGGAGGTCAACCACTTCGTCGAGACCGTGCTCACGGCCTCGGGCAAGGGCGAGATCATGCGATGGAGGCCGCTGTGCGGGGCACGCCCGATCCTGTAGCCGTGCCGGCGGCGCGGCCCGAGAGCGTGGCCGAGCGCCTGCAGGCCTGCGCGGACCAGCCCTGGGCCTACGACTACTTCGCCCTCATGCGGCGGCTGGAGGCGCTCGCGGCGCCGTCGCCGCGCTGGGGCCGCGCGTTGCTGCCCGGCGCCGAGCCGGTGCGCGTGGGGCAGGAGCCATCGCTGTCCTTCGCGCCCGCGAGCTTCAGCCGCTTCGAGCCGGCCGGCGCGCATTCGCCGCCGCGGCTGCGCCAGCATTTCTTCGGCTACCTCGGGCCCAACGGCCCGCTGCCGGTGCACCTGAGCGATTTCATCCGCGAGCGCACGATCAACCATGGCGATCCGACCTGGCTCGCTTTTCTCGACAGCTTCGCGCACCGCTTCAGCCTGTTCTTCTACCGCGCCTGGGCCCAGGCCAGGCCGGCGGTGGGGCTGGACCGGCCGAAGGAGGACGCCTTCCGCCGCCAGGTGGGCGCGCTGGTCGGCATCGGCACCGCCGCGCGGCAGGAGCGCGACGAGATCCACGACGACGCGCGGCTGCACTTCTCGGGCTGGCTCGCACGTCGCGTGCACAACGCCGAGGGCGTGGAGGCGGTGCTGCAGAGCTACTTCGGCGTGCCGGTGCGGCTCGAGCCGTGGGTCGGGCACTGGATGACGCTGCCCGTGGAGGAACTCACGCGCCTGGGCCGCGGCGAAGCTTCGCGCTCGCTGGGCATGGGCGCGATGCTCGGCCGGCGCGCCTGGGATCGCCAGCACCGCGTGCGGCTGCACCTCGGTCCGCTCAGCCTCGAGCGCTACCGCATGTTCCTCCCGATCGGCTCGGCACGGCCCGCGTTGCAGCGCTGGATGCGGCAGCTCTTGGGCGACGAGCTGTACTGGGATGCAGAGCTGATTCTCGAAAAACATGAAGTGCCGCCCACGCGCCTGGGCCGGCAGCGGGGCAACGCGCCCCGGCTGGGCTGGTCCTCGTGGCTCGGCGAGTGCAAGCGCAAGCGCGATGCGCCCGATGTCCGCATCGATGGCGATGCCGCTCTTTCGCGCGCAGCACTTCAATAAAAAAAACCAGGGCCGTTCGTCTTGACTACATACGGAGAAGCTCATGAGTGAAATCAGCCGCACTGCCTTGTTCGGCAAGCTCAATTCGCTGGCCTACAAGGCGATCGAGGGCGCCACGGTGTTCTGCAAGATGCGCGGAAACCCGTATGTGGAGCTGGAGCACTGGTTCGCCCAGCTGCTGCAGTCGCAGGACTCCGACCTGCACCGCGTGATCCAGCACTACCAGCTGGACATCTCCGTCATCGCCAAGGACATGACGGCCGCGCTCGACCGCCTGCCGCGCGGCGCCACCGCGATCAGCGATTTCTCGCCGCACATCGAGAACGCGATCGAGCGCGCCTGGACCTACGCCACCCTGCAGTTCGGCGAGGCGCAGGTGCGCACCGGCTACCTGCTGGTCGGCATGCTGAAAACGCCGAGCCTGCGCAATCCCTTGCTCGGCCTCTCGAAGCAGTTCGACAAGGTCAAGGTCGAAGACCTGGCCGACAACTTCGCCAAGGTCTGCGATGCCTCGCCCGAATCGAAGATGCGCGCGCAGGACGGCACCGGCATGGGCAGCGGCGCCCCCGGCGAAGAAAGCGGCGCGATGGCGCCGGCCGCCATGGGCAAGGGCGATGCGCTGAAGAAGTTTGCTGTCGACCTCACGGAGAAGGCGAAGAAGGGAGAGATGGATCCGGTGACCGGGCGGGACGAGGAAATCCGCCAGATCGTCGACATCCTGATGCGGCGCCGCCAGAACAACCCGCTGCTCACGGGTGAGGCGGGCGTCGGCAAGACGGCGGTGGTGGAAGGCTTCGCCCAGCGCCTGGCGCGCGGCGACGTGCCGCCGCAGCTCAAGGACGTGAAGCTGCTCACGCTCGACATCGGCCTCCTGCAGGCCGGCGCCAGCATGAAGGGCGAGTTCGAGCAACGCCTGCGGCAGGTGATCGACGAGGTGCAGGCTTCGCCCACGCCGATCATCCTGTTCATCGACGAGATCCACACGCTGGTGGGTGCGGGCGGCGCGGCTGGCACCGGCGATGCGGCCAACCTGCTCAAGCCCGCGCTCGCGCGCGGCAACCTGCGCACCATCGGCGCCACCACCTGGGCCGAGTACAAGAAGTACATCGAGAAGGACCCGGCGCTGACGCGGCGCTTCCAGGTCGTGCAGGTGCCGGAGCCCGACGAGACCAAGGCCATCCTGATGCTGCGCGGCGTGGCCAGCGTGCTCGAGAAGCACCACCGCGTGCAACTGCTCGACGAGGCGATCGAGGCGGCGGTGAAGCTGTCGCACCGCTACATTCCCGCGCGCCAGCTGCCCGACAAGGCCGTGAGCCTGCTCGACACCGCCTGCGCGCGCGTCGCGGTGTCGCAGCATGCGATGCCGCCCGAGGTGGAAGACTGCCAGCGCCGCATCGAGGCGCTCACGGTCGAGAGCGAGATCATCGGCCGCGAAGAGGCGATCGGCATCGACGTGAGCAAGCGCGCGCCGCAGGTGCAGGCGCTGCTTGCCGAATCCAATGCCGAGCTCGAAAAGCTCAATGCGCGCTGGAAGGAGGAGAAGGGGCTGGTCGACCGGCTGCTCGAACTGCGCGGCAAGCTGCGGGCGGGGAACAAGCCGGTGGATGCGTCGACGCCAGGGGACGGAGACCGCGCCGCGCTGCTCGCGGAGTTGCACGAGCTGCAAACCCAGATCAGCAGCGTGCAAGGCGAGTCCCCTCTGATCCTGCCCTCGGTCGATTCGCAGGCCGTGTCCTCGGTGGTCGCCGACTGGACCGGCATCCCGGTCGGGCGCATGCAGCGCAACGAGATCGAGACCGTGCTCAACCTGCCCAAGCTGCTGGGGCAGCGCGTGATCGGCCAGGACCACGCGATGGAGATGATCGCCAAGCGCATCCAGACCTCGCGCGCCGGGCTGGACAACCCGAGCAAGCCGATCGGCGTCTTCATGCTGGCGGGCACCTCCGGCGTCGGCAAGACCGAGACCGCGATCGCGCTGGCCGAGGCGCTGTACGGCGGCGAGCAGAACATGATCGTCATCAACATGAGCGAGTACCAGGAGGCGCACACCGTGAGCTCGCTCAAGGGTGCGCCGCCCGGCTACGTGGGCTACGGCGAGGGCGGCGTGCTGACCGAGGCCGTGCGCCGCAGGCCCTACAGCGTGGTGCTGCTCGACGAGGTGGAGAAGGCCCACTCCGACGTGCACGAACTGTTCTTCCAGGTTTTCGACAAGGGTTTCATGGAAGACGGCGAGGGCCGCAGCATCGACTTCAAGAACACGCTGATCCTGCTCACCACCAACGCCGGCACCGACATGATCGCCAGCATGTGCAAGGACCCGGAGCTGATGCCCGAGCCCGAGGGCATGGCCAAGGCGCTGCGCGAGCCGCTCTTGAAGATCTTCCCGCCCGCGCTGCTGGGCCGGCTGGTGACCATCCCGTACTACCCGCTCTCCGACGAGATGCTCGGCAAGATCGTCGAGCTGCAGTTGAAGCGCATCAAGAAGCGGGTCGAGGCGCGCTACCAGATCCCCTTCGACTATTCGGACGAGGTGGTCAAGCTGGTGGTCAGCCGCTGCACCGAGAGCGAATCGGGCGGCCGGATGATCGATGCCATCCTCACCAACACCATGCTGCCCGACATCAGCCGCGAGTTCCTGAACCGGATGATGGAAGGCAAGCCGATCGAGCGGGTGCAGGTGGGCGTCGACAACGGTGCGTTCAGCTATCAGTTCTAACAACCGTGAGGTGAACCGTCATGCCACACCATACCAACAAGGTGAAAGTGCTGAGCCCGCTGCTGGCCATTGCGTACTCCGACCTCAACGGCACGCGCGCGAACTATCCGACGACGGCGCAAAAGAACCTGCTGCTGAACGGCGCAGCAGCGGCCAGGCGGATCATGCGCAGTGCCGTCACCGAGATGGACCGCGTCGTGTACCTGCGAAGGCCGGAGGGCCAGCCCTTCACCAGCATCATGAATTACCACTTCGGCCTGGCCGCCAATCGCCTCAACCCGATGCTCAAGAGCAACGTGGTGGACAAGTCGATCAGCCTGAAGGCCATCGCCCAGAAGGACCGGCGAAGCATATTGAACAAGGCCCGAATGGGCATGCTGAGTGTTTCGTTTCACCTGAACACTGGCGTCTATCTGATCGATATCGACGCCGGCGTGAGAACCATCGCTGCCGGTTCTCCCGTTGCGGCAACCTTTTTCGACAACACCGACGAGGGCTATGTGCGGGGCGGTCCTACCCAGCCTCACACGGGCCTTCTATCGGGGTTCAGGAACGGGGAGATCCATATCTCGTTCGCAAAAATGCAGGCCGATGGATACACGGCCGACGCCGTCGCCAGAGTGATCATTCACGAAGCGTTCCACAAGTACTGGGCGGCATTGGACCATTGCTATGCATGGAACCTGGCGACCTACCGTGGGCTCAATTGCGAGCAGGCTGTCGACAACGCGGACAGTTTTGCCTGGGCCGCGTTCTCGCTGGACCAAGGGGCACTCATCGAAGGCGTGGACTCCCACGACACGCACCACCAGGCAGTCGCGGTGCCCTGAACGATGAAGCTTCCACCGGGTTACGAACCTGCCACCCATCTGCGCTTCGACGAAGCGCTGGCATTGGCGATGGCCATGCACCGAGCCAATCGCCTCGACGATGCGGCACAGCTCTATGAACGCCTCCTCGAAGCGGCGCCGGCCAATGCCGACGCGATGCACTTCAAGGGCGTGCTGGCGCACCAGCGCGGCCGCAGCGAAGAGGCGCTCGCGCTGATCCGCGGCTCGATCGCGCTGAATGCCGCGGTGCCCGACTGGCACAACAACCTGGGCAACGTGCTGCTCGAAACCGGCCAGGTCGACGCCGCCGCGGATGCCTACGAAGAGGCCGCGCGCCTGGCGCCTGCGCGCGCCGACATCCACAACAACCTCGGCGTGCTGCGGCGCGAGCAGGGGCGGCCCGAAGAAGCGGAGAGCGCCTACCGGCGCGCCATCGAACTGGATCCGAAGAACGTCGAGGCCCACACCAATCTCGGCCGCCTGCTCAACAGCCTGGGACGCGAAGAGGAATCGATGCGCTGCTTCTGCGAAGCATTGCTGCTGAAGCCCGGCCATGCGCCGGCGCGCGAGGCGCTCGGCCTGGCCTACTACACGCTCGGGCGCTTCGAGGAGGCGGCGCAGGTGTACCGCGACTGGCTGAAGGACGAGCCCGGCAACCCGGCGGCGCGCCATCATCTCGCGGCCTGCTCGGGCGAAGGCGTGCCGGCGCGCGCCGCCGACGACTATGTGGAGAAGGTGTTCGACGGCTTCGCCGACAGCTTCGATGCCAAGCTGGCGCACCTGCACTACCGCGCGCCGGAGCTGATTGCGCAGACCGTGGCCGGGCTGCTGGGCGCACCCCGGCGCGAGCTCGCCGTGCTCGACGCCGGCTGCGGCACCGGCTTGTGCGGCCCGCTGCTCGCATCCTACGCGCGGCGCCTGGAAGGCGTCGATCTGTCCGAGCGGATGCTGGCGCGGGCCCGGGTGCGCCAGGTCTATGACGCGCTGGCCAAGGCCGAACTCACGGCCTTTATCGAAGGCGCGGCGCCGGCCTCCTACGACCTCGTCATCTCGGCGGACACCCTGTGCTATTTCGGCGATCTGCGTGGGGTGGCCCAGGCCACGGCCAGGGCGCTGCGGCCGGGCGGCTGGCTGGTGTTCACCGTCGAAGCGCTCGATGCGCCGGAGGATGTGAAGGAGGCGGGCTTCCATCTGCACCACCACGGCCGCTACAGCCATCGCGACAGCTACCTGCGCGAGGTGCTCGCGGAAGCGGGGCTGGCCGTCGGTGCAGTGACGGCCGCGCACCTGCGCATCGAAGGCGGCAAGCCGGTCGACGGCTGGATCGTGTCGGCGCAGGCCTGCGAAGCGGCGGCCTCCCATTCGTCCTAGAAAACACAGAAAGAATACGCATGGCCGACACGCAATTCATCATCAAGAGCGACTCGCCCGTCAACGACGACCTGATGTTCTGGAGCGTGGTGGGCCAGGAAAGCCTGTCGCGTCCGGCGGCCTACGAGCTGACCGTGCTGTCGGCCAACGAGAAGATCGACGCCAAGGACATTCTCGGCCGCGCCTTCGACGTGGTGTTCGAGTTCCTCGATGCCGACGGCGCCAAGCACGAGCGCCATTGCCAGGGGCATGCGGTGCGCTTCATGCGCAAGGGCAGCGTGGGGCGCTATTTCGAATACCGCTTCACGCTGCGCTCGTGGTTCTGGCTGCTCACCAAGCGCAGCAACTCGCGCATCCTGCAGGACAAGCCGGTGCTGGACCTGCTCGATGCCGTGTTCGAGGACAGCCCGATCAAGCGCTTCAAGAAGATCAAGACCGACAAGGTCATCGGCACGCACGATGCGCGGCGCTACAGCGTGCAGCACCAGGAGAGCGACTACCAGTACCTCTCGCGGCTGCTCGAGGACGAAGGCGTCTACTACTGGTTCGACGCGCACGACGCGCCGGGCACGATGCACCTCGCCGACGCGAGCGACGTGGCGCACAAGAAGCTGCCGGTGACCGACACGCTGAACTACGTGGCCCCGGGCGCGAGCGAAGCGCGCTTCAACGAGATCAGCCTGTGGGTGGATTCGCGCCGCCTCGACACCGGCAGCTTCGCCTCGCGCGACAGCGACTTCAAGGCCATCCGCAAGAAGCTCAGCGCCGACAAGGGGGATCCCGACGTGCACGAGCTGGCCGATTTCGAGGCCTTCGAGTTTCCCGGCGGCTACTTTCGCGAAGCCGATACCGAAGACGCCGCCAAGGTGCGCACCGAAGAGCTGGTCGCGCGCCGTCGCCTGAACTGGGCCATCACGCGCTGGCCCGACGTGGCCGCCGGCATGAACTTCAGCTTCAAGGGCCATCCGGCCGGCGGCGCCGACGGCGACTACCTGATCGCGAGCTGTGCCTTCGTCGTGACGCATCCGGGCTACGAGAGCATGAGCGAGAGCGAAAGCCAGGTCGACCGGCAGGGCCAGCTGCTGCTCGAGCTGCTGCGCGAGGACCCGATCAACGCCAACTGGATCGAAGCGTTGCAGGACATCGTGCGCGGGACGCCGGAGCTGCACCAGCCGGTGCGCGGCAATGGTGTCTTCCTGCTCACCGTGCTGCCGGCAGAAACCGTGTTCCGGCCGCCGCGGCTGACGCCGCGCGTGACCATGCCCGGCCCGCAGAGCGCGATCGTGGTCGGCCCGAAGGGCGAGGAGATCCATGCCGACGACTTCGGCCGCGTGAAGGTGCATTTCCACTGGGACCGCTACGACGAGAGCGACGAGAAGTCCACTTGCTGGGTGCGCGTGTCGCAGCCCTGGGCCGGCAAGGGGTGGGGTGGCTATTTCATTCCGCGCATCGGGCAGGAGGTGATCGTCGATTTCCTGAACGGCGACCCGGACCGGCCGATCATCGTCGGGCGCGTCTACAACGACGACCAGCCGAAGCCCTTCGATTCGCACACGCAAAGCGGCTTTCGCACGCGCTCCACGCCCAAGGGCAGCGCCTCGAACTGCAACGAGCTGCGCTTCGAGGACAAGAAGGGCTCGGAGCAGGTCTTCCTGCACGCCGAGAAGAACCAGGACATCGAGGTCGAGAGCGACGAGACGCACTGGGTGGGCCACGACCGCAAGAAGACGGTGGACAACGACGAGACCAACCATATCAAGAACAACCGGACCGAGACGGTCGGTGTGGACGAGAAGATCGACATCGGCGCCAACCGCACCGAGACCGTCGGCGCGAACGAAGACATCACCATCGCGTCGAACCGGACCGAATCGGTCGGCGCCAGCGAGACCGTCTCGATCGGCGCGGCGCGGGATCACACCATCGGCGCCGACGACACGAAGACGGTGGGCGCCAGCGAGAGCGTCACCATCGGCGCCTCGCGCACCGACACGGTCGGCGGGTCGATGACCCAGACGATCGGCGGCTCGCTCTCGCAGACCGTGGCCGGCGGCATCACCACGACCACGGCCGGCGCCTACACCATCACCGCGACCGGTGGTTTGACGGTCTGCGCGCCGGGCGGCGTGAAATACATCGACAGCTTCTTCAGCCGCCTGGGCGGCAACCTGCTCGAGAACTACAACAACATCGTCAAGCTGACGCCGATGAGCATCGAGGGGACGGGTTTCAAGGCCGAGGCCTGCGGCATCAAGATCGACGAGGGCGGCCTCTTCAACAAGAAGGCCGGGGTGGCGCTGCTGCACCTGGGCAGCTTTCTCGAGAACGCCGGCCCGGTGCTGAAGAAGGCCGCCGTGGTGGTGGACAAGGCCGGCCTGCACCTGATCGGGTGAGCGGGCCGCCCGAGCGTCATGAGAATCGTCAAGCCCAACTGCCTCAGCGTGCTCCCACGATGCATCGAGCACAGGCGGGAGCTGTTCCTTTGCGTGTCGACCTTCGCGATGGTTCCGCTGCGCGAGGCAGCCATGCTGTGCTCCGAGCAGAAGCTGTGGACTGTGCTGCCGCAGGCCTTTCCGGAATTCGTCGAGGCGGGCGCGCCGAAGAAGGGCGGCGAGTTCCTGCTGGCGGGCGCGGTGCATGCGCCGCCAGGCTCGCAGGCGGCGAGCATCTCCTTTGGCATCCGTTTCGCCGGCATCGAGAAGATCGCGCTGGCGCACGGGCGGCGGTTCACCGACGGCCAGGCGATCGTCCATCAGGAGCCGCTCACCCGCGTCGCTCTCGATTGGGCGAATGCCTATGGCGGCAAGGAGTTCCCGCTCAACGTGCGCGGCTGCGGGCATCCCTCGTCCGTGCGGCCCGATGGCTATCTGCCCTTGCCGTGCATCGAGGCGGCGGACAAGCCCTGGCATCGGGATCCGGCGCGCAACCGGCCGATGGCCTTCGGCGTGCTCGACCTCGCGCATCCGGAACGCCTCGCCTGCGCCGGCACCTATGACGAGGCTTGGCTGAAGACCGAGTTTCCCGGCTTGGCGCTCGATGCGGACCTGTGCATCCACAACATCGCGCCCGCCGACCAGCGCAGCGCCTCGCCTTTCGCAGGCAACGAAGGCTACGAACTGGCTCATCTCTCGGCCTCGGAGCCCTTGCTGCGCGGTGCCTTGCCGGGCGTCGCGGTGCGCGCCTTCATCCAGCGCAAGAGCGCGGCGCACGAAATGGAAGAGCTGAGCACCGCGTTGCGCACGGTGGTCTTCCTGCCGGAGGCGGACCGGGTCGTGCTGGTCTGGCAAGGCCTGTGCAAGGTGGCGGAGGACGATGCCGGCGACATCCAGACCGTGATGGTGGCCGCCGAACACATCGGCCGCCCGCGCGCGCGCGGGCACTACAAGCAGGTGCTGCTGGACCGCGTCGAGTCCGAGGACGCAGCATTGCTGTCCTTGATGGACGAGCAGCTGCTGCCCGAGGACTTGCCCTTCGAAGGCCTGCTGCCGGCCGATTTCGATCTCAACCGCAAGCCGGCCGCCGACAGCTACGGCGAGCGCCTGCGCCGGCGTGCGGAAGTGCAGCTGAAGGCGGGCCGCGACGAGGTGATCGCCCTGGGACTCGATCCCGACGCGCATGCGCCCGCGGCCACGCTCGGGGCGCTTCCGCCCATGCCGCCGCTGCCCCAGCTCGGCGAGTTCATGCGCCAGCTCGCGGTGGACGGGCAGAAGCGGATCGAGCAGGGCAAGAAGGCGGCCGCCGCGATGCTGCAGGCCTCGGAGACGGCGTACACGCAACAGGGCCTTTCGTTCGACGTCGTTCGCGACGAGCTGGCGGGCGTCGGGCAGGGCGGGCCGCCCAAGCCGCTGAAGCCACAGACGATGGCCACGCTGAACGAGCTCCAGGGCGTGGCGAAGCGCAGCAACACGCCGCTGGACGAAGTGGACGAGATGCTGGCCGACGAGAAGCTGCACGCACGCTGGGACCGGCAGGATCGCGAGTTGCGCGACATCTATGTCCGCCATGCCCAGCACATGCATCCCGCGCCCGCCGCGACCGGCAGGTTCGCCGAGCGGCAGCATCGCTGGGTGGAAGAGCGGCTCGCGGCCGGCCACGGCCTGCGCGACCTCGATCTCACGGGCGCCGATCTGCGCCGCTTCGATCTGCGCGGCGTCGACTGCACCGGCGCCATGCTCGAAGCGGCGAATCTCCATGGCATGCAGCTCGCCGGCGCCAGCTTCGACGGGGCCGTGCTGGTGCGCGCCGATCTGGGCGAAGCCCTCGCGGCCGGCTGCGACTTCAGCAATGCCAATCTGGGGAAGGCGAACCTGCACAGCGTGGACGCCGCCGGCGCGGTGTTCGCCGGAGCGAACCTGTGGGAGGCGCGCCTCGAGCAAGCCGGGCTGGCACGCGCGATCGTGGGGGCTGCCCAGTTCTATCGCGCATCGTTGATCGGCATCGACCTCTCGCATGCGGAGCTCGCCGAGGCCCAGTTCCTCGAGTGCGACCTGTCGTCGGCCGACTTCAGCCACGCCAACTTCGGCGGCGCCCAGTTCATCAGTTGCAAGGCCGAGGGCGCGCGGTGGCTGCAGTGCACCGGCGGCACTGCCGTGTTCTACAAGTTCGCCTGCCGCGGCGCCGATTTCTCGAATGCCAGCCTGCCAGGCGCTCGTTTCGTCGAGGCGATCGATCTCGCCGGTGCCGTCTTCGCCGGCGCCACGCTGGCCGGCGCCTATTTCGGCCAGGGCAGCGACCTGAGCGGCAGCTGCCTCGACCGCGTGCAGGCGCGCCAGGCGGACTTCACCGCCTGCAACCTTGCCGGTGCCACCTTCAGGCACGCGGACCTGCGCGAGGCCAGCTTCCGCAAGGCGCTGCTGGGGCGCGCCGACCTGAGCGGTGCGAACCTGATGGACGCCATCCTGAGCAACGCCGAAGCCTTCTCGGCACAGCTGTGCGACTGCAACCTGTACGCGGCAGACCTGGCGCGCATCCGCGCCGATGAGCACACCTCCTTCGAGGGCTCGCTCACGAAGCGAGCCCGCATCTATCCGCGCTGGCGCCCACCTGTGCCTTCATCGCCATGACGCCGATGCAGAAGAGCGAACTCATGGCAAAGATCGAGAATGCCGACCCGGTGCAAGGCGCTTCGCTGCAAGGCGTCGATCTGTCCGGCGCCAGGCTGAGCGGCGCCGTGTTCGAGAACGTCGATTTCCGCGGCTGCGCGATGGCCGGTGCCAGCTTTGCCGACAGCATCCTGAGCAAGTGCCGCTTCGACGGCGCCAGCCTCCAGGGCGCGGTGATGACGGGCGCAACCTTCCATGAGTCGAGCGTGTGCGATGTGGATCTGTCGGAATCCGCCTGCGTGGGATTCAATGCGGTCCAGAGCCGCTTCGACGGCAGCAGCTTCAGCAAGGCCGACCTGACGGAAGCGAACTTCATCAAGTCGTCGCTGGCTGGCGCCCGGCTCGCGGGCGCAAGGGCGGTGCAACTGTCGCTGGTCGAAACGCGCACCGAGGCGATCGACCTCTCGGACCTGCTGTTCTTCAAGTCCGTGGTGGTGGAGGCCGATCTCTCGGCCGCCGACCTGAGGGGCTGCCGCATCGATCAATCGGTCATGAGCAAGGTGCGCCTCGCGGGCCAGCGGCTGGCGGGCGCCGACTGGCAGCGCAGCCAGTTCATGGAGGCCGATCTGGACGGCGTCGACCTGTCGGGCGCGCAGCTGCAGCAATGCAACTTCAAGGGCGCCAAGTTGACGGACGCGAACCTGGTCAAGGCCAAGGCCGCCAACACGCTGTTCATCGAATCGCGCTGCGAGCGCATGGACGGCAGCGGTGCGGATTTCTTCCAGAGCATCTGGAGCGATGCGCTGCTCGAAGACGCCCGCTTTGCCGGCACGCGGCTCGAGCAGGCGATGCTCCATCGCGCCAGGTGCCTGCGCGCCAGCTTCGCACGCGCCAACCTGGTCTACGCCGACTTTTCCCATGCCGACGTGTCCGGCGCCGACTTCGACGGCGCCAGCTGGGAACGCACGAAATTCCATCAGGCGCGGCGCATCGGCGTGCGCCTGCCTGCCGGCGCCAGCATCCTGTACGAGGATCCCGAGCTCGCCGCGGCCGAAGCATGGAGCCCCCTCGATCCGCCATCGCAAAAAAGGTGAACACCATGGAAGTCATCGATCAACGCGAGCCCAAGCTCGCGGCGTCGTCCGCCGCCGCGGCCTACGTGGTCGGCAGCGTCGTGGAGACCGCTGCCGACGTGGTGTACGTCAGCTTCGACCGGCGCGTGCATGAAGCAACGCGCGCATTCAGCTGCATGGTGGTTCCGGAGCCGGGCGACGAGGTCGGCCTGTTTCGCGCGCCGGACGGTCGTCTCTTCATGACCGCGGTGCTCAGCCGGGCCTGCGATGCCCCCTTGACGCTCCATGCCCCGGAAGGCTTCGCGCTGAAGTCGGACAAGGACATCCGGATCGAAGCGCAGCAGGCCGTGCATCTGCAGGGCGCGACTTTCACCGGGCGGTTCGACAGCGCGCACTGGGCCGCGCGCCTGATGCGCGTGACCGGCGTCGAGTTCGTGCTGCGTTCCGCGGCGGCGCGGCTCTTCGCAGAGGCCGCGGAGGCAGTGTTGTCGCGCTTGCAGGTGTCGGCCGATCGCAGCTATCGTCATATTGCGCAGGCGGAGCATGTGCGCACCGGCATCCTCGACGTGAAGGCCGAGCACGTGGCGAACATCCGGGCCGGGACGATGCTGCTTTCCTCGCGCGAGTTGACCAAGGTCGACGGCGCCCAGATTCACGTTGGATGAAAGGATCGCCATGTTCGCGAACACCCAGATGGGCGGCCAGGACACCGGCTTCCCGGATGTCTGCCTGACGCCGACGCCCGGCGGGCCGGTGCCCACGCCCTATCCGAACATCGCCACGCGGCCGATGGCGGTCAATGCGGTCTACACGGTGCTGCTCAGCAACGCGCCGGCACACAACCTGGGAACCACCATCCCCATGACCAACGGCGACAACGCCGGCGTCGCCACCGGCGTGGCCTCCGGCACCGTCATGGGCCCGGCGCGCAACCTGACCGGCGCGTTCACGGTGCTGATCGGCGGCAAGCCGGCCACGCGGCTCAGCAGCGTGGCCTTGCAGAACAGCACGAACTGTCCTGGTGTGTCGATCGCGCCGAGCCAGGTCAAGGTGCTGCTGCTCGCGCCCTAGACAGAGAGTAAAGAGGCCACCAGGTGATACGGATCGCTGTTCTCAACGTCCGGGGCGCGCCGCCCGGGCAGCCGCTCGCCGCCAGCTTCGGTCCGGCCGGCGGCACCATCGGCCGTGCCGACACCAACACGCTGGTGCTGCAGGATCCAGACCGGACGGTATCTCGCATGCATGCGCAGATCTCGTTTCGCAACGGCGACTTCTACATCGCCGATCACGGCAGCAATCCCATGCAGCGCAACGGCCAGCCGCTGGGCTCGGGCAGCGAGGTGAAGCTGGCGGACGGCGATCGGCTGGTGATCGGCAGTTTCGAACTCTCGGTGCAGCACGCGGCGGCCGATGCGCCTGGCGCTGCCTCGCGGCCGGCGCCGCTGCACGTGCCGGCGGCCAGCGACGACGACCCCTTTGCCGACCTGCTCGCGGGGCTGGCGCCTGCAACGCCTGCCGCGCCCGCGGGCCGCGCGGCGCCGGCGGCGAGTGCGCCGGTGCCGCTTCCCGACCCCTTCGGCCCCGGCGCTGCCGGCGGCCGGGCCGCGGACACGGATCCTTTTGCCGACCTGCTGGCGCCCGCACCCTCCGGCGCACCAGCCAAGGCCGCGGCGGGCCTGGGCGCGCTCGACGACTTTTCGGACCTGGCCGCGCCGCCGGCGGGCAAGGCCGCCGGCATCGACGCGCTGTTCGGCGGCAGCGCAGGCCCCAGCGGCCTGGGCGGCGATCCGCTGGCGCTCTCGCCGCTTGCGGATCCGTTGCTGCAGCCGAACACGGCGGGCGGACTCGATCCGCTCGCCGCATTGAAGGGCCGCGCGCCCGCGACGCCGGCACCGCGCAGCGATCACGTGCCGATCGGGCAGTTCGGCTATGTGCCGCCGGTGGCGATCGCGCCGCCGGCAGCCTCGTCGCTGCTGGACGATCTGGATGCGCCGCTCGGCTCGCCGAGCTTCGACGACATGACGGGCGCGCGGATCGAAGCACCCGTACCCCCGCCGCTGGCCGCGAAAGCGCCGGGCTTCGCGCCATCGCCGCCGGCCGCGGCGGTGCCGGCCGATGCGCTGCTGGCCGCCTTCCTGCGCGGCCTGGGCAGCATGCACCCGATGCCCGAGGCGCTCACGCCCGGACTGATGGAACGCGTCGGCGTCCTGCTGCGTTCGGCGACCGAAGGCACGCTGCAACTGCTGCTCACGCGCCAGGAGTTCAAGCGCGAGGTGCGCGCCGAGGTCACGATGATCGCGGCGGAGGCCAACAACCCGCTGAAGTTCTCGCCCACCGTCGAGGTCGCGCTCGCGCATCTGCTGGGGCCCGGCGTGCGCGGCTTCATGCCGGCCGAGGCCGCGATGCGCGACGCCTTCGACGATCTGCGCGCGCACCAGTTCGGCGTGATGGTCGGCATGCGGGCCGCGCTGGCCCACGTGATCGAGCGCTTCGGACCGGAAGAGCTCGAAAAGAAGATCGCAGCCAAGTCGGCACTCGACAGCCTGTTCGCCGCCAACCGCAAGGCCAAGCTGTGGGACCAGTTCATCGCGCTCTATGCCGGCATCGCGAGCGAGGCAGAGGACGACTTCCACACCCTGTTCGGCAAGGCCTTCCTCGAGGCCTACGAAGAGCAGATGGCGCGCCTCAAATCCGGCGGCGGTTGAAGAGAACGAAAGAGGAGGGGCCGTGGACATAGAAATCGTCACCTTGTCGAGGCAAGGCGGCCGCAGCTACAACGAAGACGTGTTCGGCCACTGGAACGACGGCCGCTTCGTCGCCTGCCTGGTGGCCGACGGCGCGGGCGGCCACGGCGGAGGCGACGTCGCGGCGGCCATCGCGCGCAGCAGCGTGCTGGAGGGCTTCGCGGCAAATCCGGGGCTCGATGCCGAGATGCTGCGCCGGCTCATCGCGCGCGCCAACCTCGACATCGTGGCGCGCCAGGCCGAGGGCGGCACGCTGGCGGCGATGCGCTCGACCGTGGTGCTGGCCGCGGTCGACCTGCACGAGAACCAGATTGCCTGGGCCCACAGCGGCGACAGCCGCGCCTACCTGTTTCGCGCCGGCGCGCCGGTGGCGCGCACCGTCGACCACAGCCTGGTCCAGCAGATGGTGGCTGGCGGCATGCTCGACGAGGAGGGCGCTCGCCTTCATCCTCAGCGCAACATGCTGTTGTCGGCGCTGGGCTCGGTCGAAGAGCAGCCGGAGATCGCGGTCTCCGCGCCCATGCCCTTGATGGCGGGCGACGTGCTGCTGCTTTGTACCGACGGGGTCTGGGAGCCGCTCGGAGACGAGCGCCTGCTCGAGATGCTGCGCGCGGCGAAGGACGCGAGCCGATGGGTGGAGGAGATCGACCAGCAGGTCAGGGCCAACGCCAAGCCGGGCTACGACAACTACACCGCGTTGACGCTGTGGGCCCACGCCGACGGCATGGATGACGAGGTCACGCAGCCGCTGCCGCCCTAACCGCATGCGGGACGCTCTCCGAGCGCCCCGCCTCGATCCGGCCGCTCAAGCTTTGACGTTGGCGCGGATATCCCAGGCCGCCGTCTTGGCCGCATCGAGCGTACCGTCGGGCTTCTGCGGCTTGTACTCGTACTTGAACTTCGCGAAGTTGAGCGTGATGTTCTCGGTGAGGCGGTCTTCGCCGCCGCTGCCGCCGGTGGAGACGGCCGACACGAGCACTTCGTTCAGCGTGATCGTGAGGTACTCCTGTGCGTCCTCGCCCGCCTTGCGCACCACGAGCGTCGCATCGGCAAAGTGCTTGCCGTTGCAGCAGGCAAGCAGCAACGCATTGGAAGAGGAGTCGACGTACTTGGTGAAGGACAGGTCCTGGACGCTGACCTTGCCCGCGCCACCTCCGCTCCCCAGGTGCATGCTGCCCGACTGGCTGGCACCCCAGCTCCAGGCCAGCAAGTCGATCTCCTCCTTGTGCTTGCTGTCTTTCGACTCGCCCTTGACGTCGGCGATCTTGATAAACATGTCTACGGCCATGATGCCCACCTTTCAGTTTGTGTGAACCAAGAAAAATCAGCTTCCTCGCAGTGCGCCCCGCGGGCCAGCTCGGCAGCTGTAGAGAGAACGAACGGGTCGCTGCGTTTGCAACGATTTCGCGGAAATTTATTTGCCGCCCTTCGCCGACGGCAGCTTCGAGACCAGGCGCAGCGACACCGTCAGGCCTTCGAGCTGATAGTGCGGGCGCAGGAAGAACTTGGAGCTGTAGTAGCCGGGATTTCCTTCGACTTCCTCGACCACCACCTGCGCCGCGGCCAGCGGCTTGCGGGCCTTGGTTTCCTCGGAGGAGTTGGCGGGGTCGCCGTCCACGTAGTTCATGATCCAGTTGTTGAGCCAGCGCTCCATGTCGGCTCTTTCCTTGAAGCTGCCGACCTTGTCGCGCACGATGCACTTGAGGTAGTGCGCGAAGCGGTTGCAGGCAAAGAGGTAGGGCAGGCGCGCCGCGAGGTTGGCATTGGCCGTCGCGTCAGGGTCGTCGTACTCGGCCGGCTTGTTGAGCGACTGGGCGCCGATGAAGGCGGCGAAGTCGGAGTTCTTGCGGTGGATCAGCGAGAGCAGGCCGGCCTTGGAGAGCTCGGCCTCGCGCCGATCGCTGATCGCGATCTCGGTCGGGCACTTCTGGTCGACGCCGCCGTCGTCGCTCGGGAAGGTGTGCAGCGGTAGGTTCTCGACCGCGCCGCCCGACTCGATGCCGCGGATGCGCGAGCCCCAGCCGTAGAGCTTGTACGAACGGTTGATGTTGGTGGCCATGGCGTAGGCCGCGTTGGCCCAGCTGTACTTGCCGTGGTCGGAGCCCGACACCTCTTCCTCGAAGTCGAACTCCTCGACCGGATTCGTCTTCGCGCCGTAGGGCGTGCGGGCCAGGAAGCGCGGCATGCACAGGCCGATGTACTTGGAATCGTCGGACTCGCGCAGGCTGCGCCAGCCGGCGTACTCGGGCGTGCCGAAGATCTTGGTCAGGTCGCGCGGGTTGGCGAGCTCCTGCCACGACTCCATCTGCATCAGGTTGGGGCTCGCGCCGGTGATGAAGGGCGCATGCGCCGAGGCCGCGAGCTTGGCCATCTCGCCCAGCAGTTCGACGTCGGGCGGGCTCTGGTCGAAGTGGTAGTCGCCGACGATGGCGCCGAAGGGCTCGCCGCCGAACTGGCCGTATTCCTGCTCGTAGACCTTCTTGAACAGCGGGCTCTGGTCCCAGGCGGCGCCCTTGAACTTCTTCAAGGTCTTGTGCAGCTCCTTCTTGGAGATGTCCATCACCCGGATCTTGAGGTTCTCGTCCGATTCGGTGTTGTTCACCATGTAGTGCAGGCCGCGCCAGGCGCTCTCGAGCTTCTGGAACTCCTCGTTGTGCAGGATCTTGTTGATCTGCTCGGTGAGCTTCGCATCGATCGCGGCGATCATGGCCTGGATCGACTTGGTCACATCCTTGCCGATGACCTGCGTGTTGGCCAGCGCCTGCTGCGCCAGCGTGAGCACGGCCGCCTCGACGGCGCTCTTGGCCTCGTCGCTGCGCGGTTTGAACTCCTTCTGCAGGAGCGACGAGAAATCGCTTCCTTCGTAGGCAACGTCTTTCAGAGGGCTCTGCTGCTCGAGTGCTTCAGCCATGTCGGGTTCTCCTCGTGTGCAAAAAATGGGGCGTCAGGCGGCCGGCGCGGCGCCTTCTTCGGGCTTCTTGCTGGCGGCCAGCGTCTGCAGCAGCGCCGGGTCTTCCAGCACCTTGGCCAGCAGGTCTTCGGCGCCGCCCTTGCCGTCCATGTAGGTAACCAGGTTCGACAACTGGGTGCGGGCCTCGAGCAGCTTGTTGAGCGCATCGACCTTCTTGGCCACGGCGGCGGGCGAGAAGTCCTCCATGTTCTCGAAGGTGATGTCGACCTTGAGATCTCCTTCGCCGGTCAGCGTGTTCGACACCGAGAAGGCGGCGCGCGGCTTCATGGCCTTCATGCGCACGTCGAAGTTGTCGGTGTCGAACTCGAGGAACTTGCGGTCGCCCACCGGCGCCAGCGGATCGGCTGGCTTGCCTGAGAGGTCGGCCAGTACGCCCATCACGAAGGGCAGCTGGACCTTTTTCTCCGCGCCGTAGAGCTCCACGTCGTACTCGATCTGGACCCGCGGCGCCCGGTTCCGGGCGATGAATTTCTGGCTGCTCTTGGACATGGACATGCTCCTTGGGGAGGGTGGATGTTGCGATGGGATTTACTCGACCGACTGCTTGCCGGTCACGGTCTCGATGGTGTCGAGCGCGTTCGGAGCGAGATCGGCCATGATTTCGAAGAAGCTGACGCCGATGAGCTTCTTGGCGCGTGCGATCAGAAGCGGTGCCGGGTTGCCCGGCTCGGCCTGTTCGAGATAGCGGATCACGCGGTCGAGGGTCTGGAGCGCGTCCTGCCGGGTCCGGATTTCGCCGGGTGCCGCGGCGCGCGCGGCGGAGGCGCTGCCGGTGCCGGCATCTGCGGCAGCTTCGGCCTCTGCCTCGGCCTGCGCCGTGGTGCCGGCCACGGCGGCGCTGGCCTTGCTCAATACGGTGGCAATCGCGCGCAGCGGCCCGAGATCGATCAGGTCCGTGCGGCCGGTGCGCTCGACGATCAGCGTCTGCAAGTGCGTTACGAGCGTGGGCATTTCCATCAGCGTCTGCAGCACCTCGGGCGTTTCGCCGTGGATGGCCTCGAGCCCGCCGTGGATCTGCGCGGCGGAGTAGCCGGCTTCGGCGCCGGCCGGCGCCAGCGCGTTGTGCGCGATCGCGACGTCGCGCACGCGGATCGGACCGACCCCGCGCGCCACGCCGACGTTGGCTTCGTACAGGTCGCGCAGCACCATGTCTTCGTCGGTCAGCGGCGCGAGCGCATTGAGGCGCATCGTGGGATCGTTGTCGTCGTCGGCATCCAGCTTTGGATGTATGCCTTCCCAGTGGCGGTCGAGCAAGCCGGTCAGCAGCCGCAGGCTCATGACGAAGCCGGCGATGCCTTGCATCCGGGTGCTGGCGCGCAGCAGCAGCACGGCGACCCGGGCATCCTTGGTCCGGCCCAGCAGGGCCTGCGCCTGTTCGGCCACGGAGCGCCACTCGGGCTCCACCGCGGGGATCACGGTGTCCCCGAACTGTTGCTCGGGCTTGCCTTGTGCGGCCGCGGCCAATGCGGTGAATGCAGGGTCGTACTCGAGGTCGTCACCGCATGGCGAGGCTTCGCTGATGGGAGCCTGCAGGGCTTCGACAAGTTCGGGAGTCAGCATGTTGCCTGTTCGAGTTCACTAGGGATAATCAAAGATGCTCCCTGACCGGTCAATGCAACGAAGGAAATAGCATGAGAGACCCTGGTACACGCCGTTCGCCCTATGGACGTCTTCAGGATGCGGGGCTTCGGCGCGTACGGGCGGGCCTGGGCATGCTGCTGGCGATCGCGTTCGTTGCCGGTTGTTCGAGCCCTCCGCCGCCGCCGAAGCCCGTGGTCACGCCGATAGCGATGACGCTGGCGGCAGGTGCCGATGCCAACCCCGATGCGCGCGGACGGGCCTCGCCGCTCACGGTGCGCGTCTATGCGCTCAAGACCAGCGGCGCCTTCGAGGCGGCGGATTTCTTCTCGCTGTTCGAGAAAGACCAGGCCACGCTCGGTGCCGAGATGGCCCAGCGCGAAGAACTGCTGCTGCGGCCCGGCGACAGCAAGAAGCTCGAGATGACGCTGGCCGCCGACATCAAGGCGATCGGCGTGATGGCGGCCTACCGTGACCTCGACCGCGCGCGCTGGCGCGAGGTGCGCGCGATCGAGCCGGGCAAGCCGCTCTTGGTCGGCGTCAACTTCGGCGCGCGCCAGATCCAGATCCGCATCGAACCGGCACCACCGCCACCGCCGCCGGCGAAGTAGCCTTTTCTATCCGCGCGCCAGCGGCTGGTCGGCCGGCAGGAAGCGCTGGAACAGGTCCGCGACGAAGGCGTCGTCCTCGCCGTCCGCGGGAGCGGCCACGACATAGAGGCCGCGCCAGTGCGCCGGCGCGAGCGTGCGGCCGAGGCCGTTGTCGAACATGCGCTCCGCCAGCGTGCGCAACCCCGGCTGCAATGCGCGCAGCTGCTCCACGAAGCTGTGAATCGCCAGCCGGCGCGCCGGCTCCGGCTGACTGCGCAGCAAGCCCATGCGCAAGGCATGCAGGCGGTCGGCCATCGGACCAAAGGGATCGTCCGGCCGCGCGCCGGCTGTCGCGTTGTCGGGCAGGCGGTAGCCGAGCGCCTGGACCAGCGCCTCCGGCGGCAAGGCGGAGCGCAGCACGCCGTAGCCGGCGAGCCGCTCCAGGCCGGTCACGACCAGGTAGACCGGCAGGTGCAGCCGCAGATGCTCGGCCGCTTCGTCGACGCGCTGCCGCAGCCGCGTCGCATCGGATGCCAGCGTCTTTGTGTCGCCGAGCAGACCTGCGGCACTCACGCAGACCACGATGCCGTTGAGTGGCTGGCGCTCGCGTTGATGGGCGAGCGCCAGCAAGGCTTGATACCAAAGGCCTCGCTCATGCCGCGAGGCCGGCTCGCGCACCGCGGCCGGGCTGGTTTCGATCGCGATCATCGAGCGCAGGAAGTGCCAGCGCCAGAAGACATCGCCGGCGGTATCGGGCCCCGTCTGCAGCGGCGGTGGCGAGGCGCGGCGGGCCGCGGCCAGCAGCCCGGGCAGTCCGGCCGATTCGTCGCCGATGAACAGGAACCAGGGCTGGTCGTAGAGCGGATTGCGCACCGCGCGCTGCGCCGGCGAACGAAGAAGCAGCTCGCGCGCCTGCGCGATGGCCTGCCGCAGGGCGGCGAGCGCCGCCTGCTCCGAAGGGTTCGACGGCGGGCCGAGGACTGCGATGCGCCGCCGCAGCATCCGCCGCCGCGCGAAGTAGCGCGAGCCCAGCATGAACCACCAGAGAGCGAGAAGCCCCAGCAGGCACAGCGCGAGCAGGGGCCAGTAGTAAGTGGGCAACGGGTGCAGGGCGTTCATGGAAGAAGCTGGTCGCGGCGCTGTTCAGCGCGAGACGGTTTCGAGGAACACGAAATCGGCGATCGGCCGCCCGCCCGCTTCGTTGGCGGCCAGCGATTCGCGCAGCCGTTGAAGATAGGGTGAGGCCAGTTCGAAAGGAGGTCTGTCCGCGGTTTCGTTGAAGGGCACGGGCGAGGAAAGGGCCGTGACCAGCACGGTGCCGAAAGGCGGACTCACAAGCCAGCTCGATGGGATGTCGCGGCCCAGCTCGACGCTTTCGCCGGCGCGCAGGCGGGCCTGGCCGCGGCCCGCGTTGAGATGCATCACGGCGCCGTCGGCGGTGAAGTAGTCGACCCAGAGATAGCCGTCGTAGTCGGCGTTCGTGGCCTGCACCAGCACCAGGTCGCCCTCGCGCAGCCGGCCGTTCTGCGCGCTGAGTGCGGCGACCTTCAGGCCGTACCGCTTGTCGCGATTGCGCGCCTGGTAGGGCTTGAGGATGGCGACGACTTCGCAATGCGGCCAAACGCGCAGCTGGAGCTGGAAGCTCGCCGCGCTCACGCCCGGCATGGCACGCACTTCGCGCTCCACGCGCGCCATGTCTTCCGGCAGCGAGACGAAGCCGCTCACGCGCGTCGCGCCGTCCGCGCCCACCGTGGCGGCGAGGTCGGCGCAGGCGTAGGTCTGGAGCTGCTGCTCGACCCGCTGGGCCAGCGTGGGCGGCGCTTCGCGCGGGCCGTTCAGCATCGAGCCCAGCAGGTACACCAGCGGAATCAGCAGCGCGAGTGCGCCGGCGGCGCGCAGCAGTGCCCGCTCGCGCCGCTCCGGGATGCGCGGACCCGGCGGGTCGGGCACACTGTAGGGCTGGGGCGTGATGCGCTCTACGGCCAGGGTGCCCGGTGCAAGAGGCTGCACCGGCAGTTGCTGACCATGCAGCTCCTTGAGCTTGCCGAGCTCGCCGCTGTCGCCGTTCTCGAAGTAGTACTGGCCCTTGAAGCCGTGGACCAGCGCGTGCCAGTAGATCTCGCGCACCGCGCCGTCGTCGGCCTGCAGCGCCGACAGGTGATGGAAGAACTCGCTGTGCGCGTTGTTGGAATTGAAGAGCTGCACCTGCAGCGGCGTCACGCCGGTGCTCCAGCCGGGATTGCGCGCGACGATCTCGTCGAGCCAGGCGACCATGGCGAAGGACGCCGATTCGATGCGCTGGGCCGGGATGCCCGCGGCCCGGGCCGTGACCCGGGCCTCCTCGAGCAGGTCCAGGGCGCGGCGCTGCACCCCGTCGGGCGTCCGGCCCATGCGCCCGGCGGCGATTGCCGCGTCGAGTTCGAGGCCGAATGAGAACAGGGGACAGAAGCAGTCGAACAGGCGAGCCATGAAACGCTCGCGCTATTCTTCGGTGGCGGTGGGAGCCTTGGGTTTGCGCCTGCATCGATGGCACATGCCGATCTCCCTGTTCTTCGTTGGATGTGGAATTCATTCTTTCAACGCCCCCCAGGGCCCGCCATATCGCTTGGGGACTATGTCGTTCGTGGAGCGGGCGAGTCTTGCCGCGCGCCGCGATCGCCGTTATCTTTGGTATTCGTTGAGTTCATTCACTACGTTGGGGCCGCCATGAAAATCCTGATCGCCGACGACCACCGGCTCGTCATCGAGGCGGTCAAAGCCAAACTGTCGGAAATCGAGCCCGACATCGAGTTCGTTCTGGCGATGAGCGTCGACGAGCTGCTCGCGGGCGCCTCCGACGACATAGACTTGGCCGTGATCGACCTGAACATGCCCGGCGCCGACGGCCAGGCCCACGTGGACGAGATCCGGCGCCGCCACCCGGCCGTGCCCGTCATCGTGCTCTCGGGCTACGAAGACCCCAACATCATGCGCACTGCGCTCGAGCGCGGCGTGCTGGGTTTCATCCCGAAGGCCTACTCGCCCGAGGTCATGCTGTCGGCCGTGCGGCTGGTGCTGGCCGGCGGCGTCTACGTGCCGCCGATGATGCTGTCGGCTGTGCCGCCCGGCATCGTGGCCGGCGTGCCGACCGCGGACGCCATGCAACGCGGATCGGCCGCCGCGGCGGCGCAGACCCTCGAACACCTGCGCAGCGTGCTGACCGAGCGCCAGGTCGAGGTGCTGCAGCTGCTGTCGCAGGGCAAGCCCAACAAGCTGATCGGGCGCGCGCTCGGCATCAGCGAGGGCACGGTCAAGATCCACCTGGCGGCGATCTTCCGCGCGCTCAACGTGCGCAACCGCACCGAGGCGGTGGTGGCGGCCCAGTCGCTCACCGAAGCCTGAGCCTTCGTCCGGCGGTCGCGCCGGAGTCATTCGCTGGTCATTTCCTGGTCGCTGTTTGGTCAGCACGGCAAGGGCGCGCGTCACGCAGACTGTTTCCAGAGCGCGTTCGCGCGGCAGCTGCCCTCACGGCAAACCAACCATCGAGAGACCATGCCCTCCACCATTCCCTACGATCCGTCGCTGACGCTGGGCGCTATCGTCGACCCCGCCGCCTTCGCTACGCTGAGCGAGATCGCCGAACTCGACGCCGAGATCGACGCTGCGCAGGACACCCTGAACTTGTTCATCTCGATGAAGCGCAGCATCGACATGACGGTTCACGAGCTGATCGCCATGGAAGTCGATCCGCACGACGTCAAGGCAAAGAGCGAGCAGATCAAGAAGGAAATCTCCAAGGCGGCGGCGGACTACGCCGCCATCCGGCTGGAGAACGAGGCCAAGATCCGGCCTTTGAAGGCGTAGGTGCACAGCGTGCATCAAGGCCTCGAAGGCCCCATCGACTTCGAGAAAACGACGCTCAAGATGATGGAAATTTCAACGGATTCTCTCAAGATGGAGTCGCAGTACTTCTCGTTCGAGCAGAACGACGAAGGAATGGCAGCAAGCTTGTCCGCCATCAAGGGTCTCATAGCCGGTTCGTCCAGCCATCTCGGCGTCGACGCTGCGACGGAGATGGCGACCGCCGGCGTCAGCCAGGTCGCCAAGCAGCGCAAGGAGCACAACATTGCCGGGACGCTGGTGATTACGGCTGCCTGCACGCACAAGAAGGCCAACGTTCTGGCGCCGACCGTCATCGAGCCGACAAGGCGGCCAGGATCTGGAATCAGGCATTTCCATCAGACAAGCTGAAGCTCGCCGAACCGGCCAGCATGGTGGCGGCGGCAATCTCCGAGGAAGATGGGAAGAGCAAGGTACTCAACCTGCTCACGGGCGCGACCTATGGGTCCAGCTTCGTCGGCATGGTGCATATTCTGCGGAAGGACGCGACAGATATCGGGAAGGCTGCAGGTTCGGACCTGAGCTTGACGGCAATTGCCGAGAGCATGCAGGAGAAGCTCAGGGTCGCGGCCTGGCTCGAGGGAGAGAGCGGCGGCCTCGGCGTCGATCCTGGGAACAGGTTTTCCCGCGGAGAGAGCTGCCTATGCGGCCTGGCGCAGCGGTCACGTCGTCGACTCCGCCGCGTATGCGGCCTTGCAGGAGGTCTGCAGATTCCTGGTGCAGGATGCGCGCGTGGTCGAGGCCAAGCAGATCCAGGATGTTCACCTGAATCCGGTGGCCTGGAAGATCCAGCAGGCGTCCGACCTGGTGCGCCTGGGTTTTTCGGCCGGATATGTATCCAGACTGAACGCGCAAGCTGCGCTCAAGCGGCTGCAGGAGATAGCCCGCGCGCACTACACGTCCTGGGAGGACTTCTCGCTGTCGGGGTTGATCGCCCTGGGCGTGCGCAGCCCGATCGATAGCTTCGATCTGGTTGACTGGCGCAAGATAGCGCGCAGCCACGAGGTGTTGCTTCGAGTGCAGTACAGCACGCTCGCGCATGCCGCGCGCTGGAAGGTTTTCACCCCGGTCTCTGTGCCTTCGAACCGCTGGCTCGAACCGAGCCCGCAGCTGGCCGAGGCCTGAGGCCTGCCGTCGCCGCCGCGAGCCCTGATTGCGACGCGGCAGAATCAAGGCGATTCCGGGCTTCCCACCGCGCGCTTTGACCACCACTCGTTTGCACCTTTCAAACTTCGACGCCGCGATCATCGACCTCGACGGCACCATGGTCGACACCCTCGGCGACTTCGTCGTTGCCTTGAACTGCATGCTCGACGGGCTCGAATTGCGCCAAGTCGCGGCCGAAGCCGTCGCGAACATGGTCGGCAAGGGCTCGGAGCACCTGATCCATTCGGTGCTGCGCCACGTGCGCGACGGCCGCGCCGCCGACAACGCGCTCTTCGACGAGGCTTGGCGCAGCTACCAGCATCACTATCTCGCCATCAACGGCCGGCATTCGGATGTCTATCCCGGCGTCGTCGAGGGGTTGACGGTGCTGCGTGCTCATGGCCTGCGCCTGGCCTGCCTGACCAACAAGCCCACCGCCTTCGCACGCCCGCTGCTCGCCGCCAAGGGACTTGACGGCTACTTCGACGTGATGTTCGGCGGCGACGCCTTCGAGCGCAAGAAGCCCGATCCGCTGCCGCTCGTCAAGACCTGCGAGGCGCTCGCCAGCGCACCGGAGCGCACTCTGATGGTGGGCGATTCGAGCAACGACGCGCGCGCGGCCCGGACGGCGGGCTGCCCGGTGGTGCTGGTGAGCTATGGCTACAACCACGGCGAGCCGGTGCGCGGCGTGGATGCCGACGGCTTCGTCGATTCGCTGGCAGAGCTGGGTCGGGTTCTTGATAGTTGACAATTGAATGGTTGAAAAGTAATGTATCTGCGAACCCGTTGATTTGCGGATCGGCGGCCCGTGGCCTACAACTTCTTCTCGACCATGAAAATCGCCATCCTGGGCGGCGGCCACGGCTGTTACGCCGCCGCTGCCGACCTGTCCGAAGCCGGCCACGAAGTGCGGCTCTGGCGCCGCGACGCCGATGCGCTCGCCGCCGTGCGGCTGGCCGGTTCGATCACGCTGAAGGACGCGCGCGGCGCGCGCGAAGTACCGATCGCGCTGGCGACCGCCGACATCGGCGAGGCTTTGCGTGGAGCGATTCTGATCGTGATCCCGACGCCGGCCGTGGCGCAGGAAGACATCGCCCGCGCCATGGCGCCGCATCTGGTCGATGGCCAGGTGGTGTTCCTGCCGCCCGGCACCTTCGGCAGCTTCGTGATGGCGCGCATCGCCAAGGAAGCCGGCAGCCGCGCCGATGTCGCCTGGGCTGAGACCGGCACGCTGCCTTACCTGGCGCGCAAGCACGGCGAGCGCGAGGTCAACGTCACGATTCGCGCCATTCGCCTGCCGACCGGCGTGTACCCGGCGCGCAACGCGCAGCAGGCGCTGGAAGTGATCCGCCAGGCCTATCCGAGCGTGCATGGCTGCGGCGATGCGCTGTCGGGCGCGCTGATGAACGCCGGGCCGGTCATTCATCCGCCCCTGATGGTGATGAACGCCGCGCCGCTGCAGCACTTCGAGCGCTGGGACATCCACAACGAGGGCACGCAGCGCGCGGTGCGCGACGTGACCGATCGGCTCGACCAGGAGCGCATCGCCGTGCGCGAGGCCTTCGGGCAGGGCGCGCCGCACTATCCGCTGGCCGACCACTACAACAACGACCAGTGGATGTACGGCGATGCGCACAAGCAGCTTATCAAGTCGGGCGACTGGCGCGAGAACATCGACCTCTACGCCCACCGCTACATCACCGAAGACACCGAGCTGGGCCTGGCCTTCCTCGCCTCGGCGGCGCGCTATGCAGGCGTCGATGCGCCGATTGCGCACGGCCTGCTGGCCATCGTCGGCGGCTTCCTCGGCCGCGATCTGCGCCGGGGCCCGCGCACCTTCGAGCGACTAGGCCTTGCCGTCCTCGACAAGGCCGAGCTGAAGAAGAGGCTGCATGATGGCGAATGAGACGCCGGCGCCGCGCTTTGCCGCCGTCGGCGCGGGCCGCATGGGCCGCGGCATCGCGATCGCCTTCGCCTATGCGGGCCATCGCATCGCATTGGTCGACCTGCGCCCGCGCAGCGACGAGGCCTGGCAGAAGCTGCGCGCCGAAGCGCGGGCCGAGATCGAAGCCAGCCTCTCGGGGCTCGCACAACTTGGCGTCGTCGAGGCTGCGCAGGTGAGTGCGATTGCCGACCGCGTCGAGCTCGTGAAGGCCGCCGACGCGCCGCGCGCGTTGGGCCAGGCCGAGCTGGTCTTCGAAGGCGTGCCCGAGACGCTGGAGGCCAAGCGCGAGGCCTTCGAGCAGCTCAACCGGCATTGCCGCGGCGACGCGATCCTGACCTCCACCACCAGCAGCATCCTGGTCACGCAGCTCGCGGCGCTGGTGAAGAGGCCGGAGCGCTTCCTGAACATGCACTGGCTCAATCCGGCCTACGTGATCCCTGTGGTGGAGCTGAGCTGTCACCCGGGCACCGATGCCGCGGTGCTGGCGCGCACCAAGCAACTGATGGAGCAGATCGGCAAGCTGCCGGTGGTCTGCGGCGCTTCGCCCGGCTACATCGTGCCGCGGCTGCAGGCGCTGGTGATGAACGAGGCGGCGCGGATGATCGAGGAGGGCGCGGCCACCGCCGAGGAGATCGACAAGGCCACGCGCTACGGCCTGGGCCTGCGCTTCGCGGCGCTCGGCGTGGTGGAGTTCATCGACTTCGGCGGCTGCGACATCCTGCACCATGCGAGCCGCGAGATGTCGGCATCGATCGACAAGGGGCGCTACGCTGCGCCGGCCATCGTCGATCGCATGGTGGCCGAAGGCCGGCTGGGCCTGAAGACCGGCAGCGGCTTTTACGATTACGACGGCCGCGATGTCGCGGCCTACCGGCGCGACGTGCTTGCGCGCACGCTGGGCATGCTCCGGCATACGGGGCTCTGGCAGCCACCGGCCGACAAGACACAGCCATGATGAAGGTCCGCCGCGCGTTCGCAGATCTGTCGGTCGGGCAGGTGCACTACGCGAGCTGCGGCGATCCGCGCGCCGAGACGGTGCTGCTGCTGCACCAGTCCCCGCGCAGCTGGGCCGAGTACCGGCACGTGCTGCCCTTGGTCGGAGAGCGCTTCCGGGCAGTGGCGATGGACACCGCGGGCTTCGGCGACTCCGACGCCGGACCGGCGCCCGCGAGCATCGAGCAGTGGGCGCGCGTCGCGGTCGAGCTGCTCGATGCCCTGGGCATTGCACGCGCGCACGTTGTGGGCCACCACACGGGCGGCGTCATCGCAGTCGAGCTGGCTGCCTCCTTCGCGGACCGGGTGCATGGGCTGGTGTTGTCTTCCACGCCCTACACCGATGCGGCCTTCCGCCGCGCCCGCGCCGAGCGGCCGCCGATCGACGAGGTGGCGCCGAGCACCGACGGCAGCCATCTCGCGGCGCTGTGGCAGAAGCGGCAGTCCTTCTACCCGCCGAACCGGCCCGAGCTGCTGGAAGCCTTCGTGCGCGATGCGCTCAGGGTCGGCGAGCGGCTGGAGGAGGGGCACCGGGCCGTCGCGTCCTATCGGATGGAGGATCGCATCGCGAAGATCGCGCAGCCGACGCTGATCCTGCGCGCCACCGAGGATCCTTTCGCTGCGCCGCACGCAGCCGAACTGCAGGCGCATCTGCCGCATGCGCGCATCGTCGACATCGCCGGCGGCATGGTGCCCCTGCCCGACCAGATGCCCGAAGCCTTCGCCGCGGCGGTGCTCGATTTCCTGGAGACGCTGCCATGAAGGCCGTGCGCATCCACGGCTTCGGTGCGGCGCCGGTGCTCGAAGAGATGGAAGACCCGCAGCCCCGCGCCGGCCGCACGATCGTCCGTATGGCCGCGGCCACTGTGGGGCATATCGATCGCACGGTCTGGAGCGGCGGCTTTCTCCGGCATCCGCCGCTGCCTTACGTCCCGGGCGTCGAGGCCGCGGGGATCGTGGTGGCGAGCGAACGCTACACGGCGGGCCAGCGCGTCTGGCTGCGCGGCGCAGGCCTCGGCACCACCGCCGACGGCACCTGGTGCGAGCTGATCGATGCGCCCGATGAGGCGCTGGGCCTTCTTCCCGACGAGGTCGACATGGCCCTCGGCTCGGCCTTCTTCTCGCCCTGCACCTCGGCCTGGGTCGCGCTGCATGAGATCGCGAAGCTCCAGGCCGGCGAGCGGGTGCTGGTGACCGGTGCCTCCGGCGCGGTCGGGTCGATGGTGTTGCAGCTGGCGCGCGATGCGGGCGCCGAAGTGATCACCGATGCCGGCGCGCCGGTGACGCTCCTGGTCGATACCGTCGGCGGGCCGGTGCTCGAAGCGGCTTTGCCCGGCGTGGCGCCCGGCGGCCGCGCGGTGCTGGTCGGCTACACGGCCGGCAACACGCTGGCGCTGGACATCGCGCATTTCCTGCAGCGCGACGTGGCGCTGCTGCCGCTCAACATGTTCAGGCGCGAGGCTGCGGGACGGGCCGCTGCGCCCGAACTGCTGGCGCGCCTGGGCGATGGGCGGCTGAAGCTCGATGTGAAGCGCTTCCGGCTCGACGAGGCGGCCACGGCGCTCGAATGGATCACGAAGCGCGGGCATCGTGGCAGAGCGGTCCTGGTGCCGTGAAGTTCACCATCACCACCCGTTCGGGCTGAGCTTGTCGAAGCCGCGCACAAGGCTTCGACAAGCTCAGCCCGAACGGTCAGGGGAGATGGGGCTACTCGTCGTCCGTATCCGTCTCCAGCGGCACGCGCGCATGCAGCTCGATCATCTGCCGCAAGGTGGTCTTCAGCTCCTCGGCGCGCAGCAGGCCGAAGGGCTCCAGCACCCGCAGCTCATGCTCCCTGGCGAGCTCCATCAGGTGCTCCACCGTCTTGGCGCCCTTGCGTGTGATGCGCACCAGCGTAATGCGCCGATCACTGTCATGGGGCAGGCGCTCGACCTGGCCCTTGGATTCCATGCGGTCCAGAAGGCGCGTCACCGTCGGCTGCTTGGTCACCGTGACCTGGGCCAGCTGCCCGATGCTGATCGGCTCGCCGCCCGCCAGCGAGGCCATCACCCGCCACTCGGAGACCGAGAAACCGTGCTGGCGCGCGACCACGTGGAACTCCGTAGAGATCAGCTGGCTGGCCTGCGCCAGCAGCGCCGGCAGGTAGTCGTCGACGAAGCGCAGCGGCTTAGCGGGCTTCGTCGCCATGAAGGGCCCCCGGGTCTGCGGCAGGCACGCAGCTTGCATGTCTAGGGTAATTCATGATTGTGGATACATTCAGTTGTCAACATTATATGGACTGCACGATGAGGCGGCCAATGCCGTCATGAGGAACAAGGCACATCATGGCTGAACGATCGTTCGTCGAGGAGGTCAAGAAACTCCGACTTTCGGAGGGGGAGCTGTTCCGGGGCGAAGGCATTCTGGCCGTCACCAAGGCGCTGCTCGAATCGGGTGTTTCCTATGTCGCGGGCTACCAGGGGGCGCCCATTTCGCACTTGATGGACGTGCTGGCCGACGCCCAGGACATCCTGGCCGAGCAGGGCATCCGCTTCGAGAACAGCGCGAGCGAGGCCACGGCCGCCGCCACGCTGGCCGCCTCGGTCAACTACCCGCTGCGCGGCGCCGTGACCTTCAAGGCGACGGTGGGCACCAATGTGGCCTCCGACGCGCTGGCCAACCTGGCTTCGGGCGGCGTGACCGGCGGCGCGCTGGTCATCGTGGGCGAGGACTACGGCGAGGGCTCCTCGATCATGCAGGAGCGCAGCCACGCCTTCGCGATGAAGTCGCAGATCTGGCTGCTCGATCCGCGGCCCAACCTGCCCTGCATCGTCGACGCCGTGAAGAAGGGCTTCGAGCTTTCGGAGGCCAGCCACACGCCGGTGATGCTGCAGCTGCGCATCCGCGCCTGCCATGTGCACGGGCAGTTCGTGGCCGGCGCCAACCGGCGGCCCGCCTTCACGATCAAGGATGCGCTCGAGAACCCGCAGCGCGACGTCAGCCGCATCGTGCTGCCGCCGGCCAGCTTCTTGCACGAGCAAGAGAAGGTGAAGGACCGCTGGCCCGCCGCGGTGCGCTTCATCGAAGACAACAGGCTCAACGAGTTCTTCTCGGAAGACGCCGACGACATCGGCATCATCGTGCAGGGCGGCAGCTACAACACCCTCGTGCGTGCACTCGAACGCCTGGGCCTGGCCGACGTCTACGGCAACAGCCGGGTGCCGCTCTACGTGATGAACGTGGCCTACCCGGTCATCGAGAGCGAGGTGCTGCGCTTCTGCGAAGGCAAGCGCGCGGTCTTGATCGTCGAAGAGGGTCAACCCAACTTCGTCGAGCAGAACCTCGCGACCATCCTGCGCCAGGCCGGCTCGACCACGGCGCTGCACGGCAAGGACATGCTGCCGGTGGCCGGCGAATACACCGCGGCCGAACTGCTCAAGGGCGCGCGCAGCTTCGGCGAGCGCTACGGCCGGTTGCAGCCGCTGCCGGTGTCCGCGCCGGTGCGCAGGGTGATCCCGCTCATCGAGGTCGCCGACGTCGGTGTCGATGGCGCGCCCGAACCGGCCCTGCCGCTGGACGAGAACGTGCATGCACGCCCGCCGGGCTTCTGCACGGGGTGCCCCGAGCGCCCGATCTTCAGCGCAATGAAGCTGGTGGAGCGCGAGCTCGGGCCCCACCACGTGAGCGCCGACATCGGCTGCCACCTGTTCTCGATCCTGCCGCCCTTCAACATCGGCAACACCACCATGGGCTACGGCCTGGGCGGCGCCGGCGCCGCCGCGCTCAACGCGCCGGCGGGCAAGCGCGCGATCTCGATGATGGGCGACGGCGGCTTCTGGCACAACGGGCTGACCAGCGGCGTCGCCAACGCGGTCTTCAACAAGAGCGACAACCTGACCATCGTGGTCGACAACAACTACACCTCGGCCACCGGCGGCCAGGACATCCTGTCGTCCACCGCGCGCAACGCGACGCGCAGCACCGGCCACGAGATCGAGCGCGCGGTGCGCGGCGTGGGCGTGAAGTGGGTGCGGACGATCCGCCGCACCTACGACGTCGCAGGCATGCGCGACGCGCTCAAGGAGGCGCTGACCACCAAGGAGAAGGGCCCCAAGGTGCTGATCGCGCAGTCCGAATGCATGCTCAACAAGCAGCGCCGCGAGAAGCCGCTGGTGCGCAAGGCCATCGCCGAGGGCAAGCGCGTGGTGCGCGACAAGTTCGGCGTCGATTCCGACACCTGCACCGGCGACCACTCGTGCATCCGGCTTTCGGGCTGCCCGTCGCTGTCGATCAAGGCCAATCCCGATCCGCTGCGCACCGATCCGGTCGCGACCGTGCTCGACAGCTGCGTCGGTTGCGGCAACTGCGGCGATGTCTCGCATGCCGCGGTGCTGTGCCCGTCGTTCTACAAGGCGCAGATCGTCAGCAACCCGAACGGCTGGGACCGCTTGCGCGAACGCGTGCGCGGCGCGGTGATCGGCTGGCTCCAACGTGGCGAGGCGAAACGCCGCGCCGAGTACGCCTTCTGATGGCCACGCGATGACGCAACAACAACCTATCAAGATAGCGATCCTCGCCATGGGCGGCGAGGGCGGCGGCGTGCTGGCCGACTGGATCGTCGACATGGGCGAGGGCAACGGCTACGTCGCGCAGACCACCTCGGTGCCGGGCGTGGCCCAGCGCACCGGCGCGACCATCTACTACGTCGAGCTCTACCCCGAGGCGCAGGCCCAGGCCGACGGCGGCCGGCCGGTGCTGGCGCTGATGCCGTTGCCCGGCGACGTCGACGTGGTGCTGGCCTCGGAGCTGATGGAAGCCGGCCGCGCGGTGCAGCGCGGGCTGGTCACGCGCGAGCGCACCACGCTGGTCGCGTCGACGCACCGCGTCTATTCGATCGCCGAGAAGAGCGCGATGGGCGACGGGCGCGTCGACAGCGCGCAGCTGCTCGCGCATGCGGACAAGGCCGCCAAGCGCTTCATCCGTTTCGACATGGCGCAGGCCGCCGAAGACGCGGGCAGCGTGATCAGTGCGGTGCTGTTCGGCGCGCTCGCCGGCGCCGGCGTGCTGCCCTTCAGCCGCGCGAAGTTCGAGGCCACCATCGAGCGCGGCGGCGTCGGCGTCAAGCCGAGCCTCAAGGCCTTCGGCGCTGCCTTCGTGCGTGCGCAAAGTGCAGCGGTGGAAGAGGCGCCGATGGACCTGCCCGCCGCCGCGCCGCAGCCGAAACATCCCGCCGTGCGCGCACTGGTCGAGCGCGTGCAGCGCGACTTTCCCGCCTCTGTGCACCCAGTGCTGCTGGAAGGCGTGCGCCGGCTCATCGACTACCAGGACCTGGCCTACGCAGCCCTCTACCTCGATCGCGCGGCCGCGATCGCCGCGCTGCCGAGCAACGACGATCACCGCCTGCTGCGCGAGACCGCGCGCCACCTGGCGCTGTGGATGTCCTACGAGGACACGGCCCGCGTCGCGGCGCTCAAGACCCGCTCCTCGCGCTTCGAGCGCGTGCGCGGCGAGGCCGGCGTGAAGGGCGGGCAGGTGCTCGCGATCAACGAGTACATGCACCCCCGCCTGCAGGAGATCTGCGAGACGCTGCCGGCCGGCATCGGGCGCTGGCTGATGAATTCGAGCCTGCCCCGCAAGCTGGTGGAGCGGCTCACGCGGAAGGGCCGTGTGATCCAGACCAGCTCGCTGCACGGCTACCTGATGCTGCGCACCGTCGCCGCGATGAAGCGCTGGCGCCGGTCCACGCTGCGCTATGCCGAGGAGAACCGCCGCATCGAGGAATGGCTGCAGCGCATCGCCGCGACCGCAGTGCGGCATCCCGAACTCGCGGTCGAAGTCGCGCAGTGCCAGCGCCTGGTCAAGGGCTACAGCGACACCCACGAACGCGGCCTGCGCAACTACGACACGGTGATGGCCGCCTTCCAGCGCGCCGGCGCGGGGCTCGCGCCGGCCACCTTGCGCGAACTGCGCGACGCCGCGCTCGCCGATGAACACGGGCACAAACTGCAAGCCGCGCTGGCGCAGCATGCGCTGGCCTGAACAAGGGATGCGAACACCATGACCGCCACCCTCCAACTGCGCGTCGTCGAGGCGCGCGAACTGAATCCGCTGATCCGGATGCTGCGCCTGAAGGCCGACGATGGCAGCGCCTTGCCGGGCTATGCCGCCGGCGCCCACATCCGCGTCCAGGTGGCATTGCCCGACGGCACGCAGGACTGGCGCCACTACTCGCTCATCAACTTCGCGACCGCGCGCAACGCCACCAACGCGCCCGCCGAGTACCGGATCGCTGTGCGCAAGGAGGCCGATGGCCGCGGCGGCTCGCGCTTCATGCACGAGCGCGTGAAGGAAGGTGAGCTGCTCACCATCGAGGCGCCGAAGAACGACTTCCCGCTGCACACCGGCCCTGGCGGCACGGTGCTGGTCGCGGGTGGCATCGGCGTCACGCCGCTTGCGAGCATGGCCGCACGCCGCCGGGCCGAAGGCGCGCCAGTGCGCATGCACTACGCGGGCCGAAGCCAGGAGCTGATGGCCTTCCTGCCGGAGCTGCGGGCGTTGCTGGGCGAAGATCTTCGCGTCCACGCCGACGCCGAAGCCGGCGGACCGCTCGACATCGACGCCTTGCTCGACGACTGCCCGGCAGGCGACCGCCTCTATGTCTGCGGCCCCAAGGTGATGCTCGATGCCGTGCTGGCCCGCACCCAGGCCCGCGGCTGGGAACACGACCGCGTGCACTTCGAACTCTTCACCACCTCGGTGGCCGAGGAGGGCGACCAGGCTTTCGAGGTGGAACTGGCGCAATCGGGCCAGCGCTTTACGGTTCCGGCCGATCAGAGCATCCTCGACTGCCTGATCGAGCACGGCTGCGATCCCATGTTCGATTGCAAGCGCGGCGAATGCGGCGTGTGCACGACGGCCGTGCTCGCGGGCGAGATCGACCATCGTGACTACGTGCTGAGCGCGCGCGAAAAGGCGGAAGGCAACGTCATGCAGATCTGCATCTCGCGCGCCAAGGGGCCGCGGCTGGTGCTGGACATCTGAAGGAGCAGCAGGAACATGACTTCGTACCGAGGCAACCCCGATGCCGTGCGCGCGCTGGTCCAGGCCGACCGCGTGCACCGCGACCTGTACACCAGCCAGGAGCTGTTCGAGCTGGAGCAGGAGCACTTTTTCGCCAACACCTGGAACTACGCCGGGCACGAAAGCCAGCTTCCCAAGCCGGGCGACTGGATCAGCAACGAGATCGCCGGCCGGCCGCTGATCATCGTGCGCCACACCGACGGCTCGGTGCGCGCCATGATGAACCGCTGCGCGCACAAGGGCTCGCGGCTGGTGACGGCACCCTGCGGCAACACCGGCAAGTTCTTTCGCTGCCCCTACCACGCCTGGACCTTCAAGACCGACGGCTCGCTGCTCGCAATCCCGCTCAAGAACGGCTATGAAGGCACGCAGCTGCACGAGTGCGAATCGGCCAAGGGCCTGACCACGATCCGCAATGTGCGCAGCTACCGCGGCTTCATCTTCGTCAAGATCAACGACGTGGGGCCGGATTTCGAGGACTACTTCGGCGACTCGCTGAGCTCCATCGACAACATGGCCGACCGTTCGCCCGAGGGAGAGCTCGAGATCGCCGGCGGCTGCCTGCGCTTCATGCACCAGTGCAACTGGAAGATGTTCGTCGAGAACCTCAACGACACCATGCACCCGATGGTGGCGCACGAGTCATCGGCCGGCACCGCCAAGCGCATGTGGGCCGACAAGCCGGCCGACGAGCCGAAGCCGATGGCCGTCGAGCAGTTCGTGCCCTTCATGTCGGACTACAAGTTCTTCGAGGACATGGGCATCCGCATCTACGACAACGGTCACAGTTTCACGGGCGTGCACTTCAGCATTCACAGCAAGTACAAGGCGATTCCCGCCTACGACGATGCGATGAAGGCGAAGTACGGCGAGGAGCGCACCGCGCAGATCCTCGGCATGGCGCGGCACAACACTGTGTACTACCCGAACCTCACGATCAAGGGCGCGATCCAGGCGATCCGCGTGGTGAAGCCGATCGCGGTCGACAAGACGCTGATCGAGAGCTGGACCTTCCGCCTGAAGGGCGCGCCGCCCGAGCTGCTCGCGCGCACCACCATGTACAACCGGCTCATCAACTCGCCCTTCTCGGTCGTCGGCCACGACGACCTGCAGGCCTACCGCGGCATCCAGGCCGGGCTGCATGCGAGCGGCAACGAGTGGGTCAGCTTGCACCGCAACTACGACCCTGCCGAGCTGGCCGGTGGCGAGATCACGACAGGCGGAACCAACGAACTGCCGATGCGCAACCAGTACAGAAGCTGGGCGCGCTACATGACGGAGACCATGTGATGGCCGTCACCCACCAGGACCTGATCGACTTCGTCGTCCACGAGTCGCGCATGCTCGACGCCAAGCGCTTCGACGAGTGGAATGCGCTCTTCACCGACGATGCCTACTACTGGGTGCCGCTGGTGCCAGACCAGGAAGACGGCATCAACCACACATCGCATCTCTACGAAGACAAGCTTCTACGCGACCTGCGCGTCGAGCGTCTCAAGAGCCCGCGTGCGTTCTCTCAGCAGCCGCCGAGCCGCTGCCATCACCTGCTGCAGACGCCCACGGTCGAGGAGTTCGACGAGGCCGGCAATCGCTATGTGCTGCGCACCGAGTTCCACTACACCGAATCGCAGGGCGACGAACTGCAGTTCTACGTCGGCACCTTCTTCCATCACCTCAGCGTGGTAGACGGCGCCTTGCGCATGACGCAGAAGCGCGTCAACCTGCTCAACTGCGACGCGGCCCTGCCGGCCGTGCAGCTCTTCATCTAGGGACGCGATGCACGCCACCGTCCACAACGTCTTCTCTGCCACCGCGGCGCGCACGCCGGAGGCCGAGTTCCTGTTCACCGAATCGGTGACCGCCAAGGCCTACGGCATCGCCGCCGGTGCCATCCGCTGGGGCGAGGCCGCGGCAGCGGTCGAACGCCTGCGCGTGGCCTATGCAGAGGCGGGCTATGGCCATGGCCACCGCGTCGGCCTGCTGCTGGAGAACCGGCCGGCCTTCCTGTTCCACTGGTTCGCGCTCAACGCACTGGGTGTGAGCGTGGTGCCGATCAACGCCGAGATGCGCTCCGCCGAGCTGGTCTACCTGATCGGCCACAGCGAGATCGGCCTGGCCGTGACCCTGCCCGAGCGCGCGGCCGATCTGCGCGCCGCAGCGGCGCAGACCGGCGTCGCTTTCGCAACCATGGGGCCCGACGACGAAGTGCCGCCCGCGCGGACGGCTGCGCCGCGTGTCGACGAAGCGATCGGCCCCGAGACCGAATGCGGCCTGCTCTACACCTCGGGCACCACCGGCCGGCCCAAGGGCTGCATCCTGAGCAATGCCTACTTCCTGCGCGCCGGCGAATGGTATGCCGCGCTCGACGGCGTGTGCGGCATCCGGCGCGATGCGGAGCGCGTCATCACGCCGCTGCCGCTCAATCACATGAACGCGATGGCCTTCTCGACCATGGTGGTGCTGGTCGCCGGCGGCTGCCTGGTGCAGCTCGATCGCTTCCATCCGAAGACCTGGCTGGCGAGCGTGCGCGAAAGCGGCGCCACCATCGCGCACTACCTGGGCGTGATGCCGGCCATGCTGCTGTCGGCACCCGAGTCGGCAGCCGACAAGGACCACGCGATTCGCTGGGGCTTCGGCGCCGGCGTCGACCGCAAGAACCACGCGCCCTTCGAGGCCCGCTTCGGTTTCCCGCTGGTCGAGGCCTGGGCCATGACCGAAACCGGCGCCGCCGCCTGCGTGATGGCGAATCGCGAGCCGCGGCTGGTGGGCACGAGCTGCTTCGGGCGCCAGCAGGACTACGTTGAGATCCGTCTGGTCGACGACGAAGGCCAGGACGTGGCTGCCGACGCGCCGGGCGAACTACTGGTGCGCTCCGCCGGCGAAGACCCGAGGCGCTATTTCTTCTCCGGCTACCTGAAGGACGAGGAAGCCACACGCGAGGCCTGGGCCGGCGGCTGGTTCCATACCGGCGATCTCGTGCGGCGCGATGCGGACGGCAACTTCTTCTTCGTCGATCGCAAGAAGAACGTGATCCGCCGCAGCGGCGAGAACATCTCGGCGGTCGAGGTCGAGAGCGTGCTGAACCAGCATCCGGCCGTGAAGACCTCGGCCGTCGCCGCGACGCCCGATGCGGTGCGCGGCGACGAGGTGCTGGCCTGCATCGTGGTGCGCGAGCAGGTCGACGCATCGGAGCGCGCGCAGATCGCGGCCAGCATCGTCGAGCATGCGCTGGCGCAGCTGGCCTACTACAAGGCACCGGGCTACGTGGCTTTCGTCGACGCGCTGCCGCTCACGGCTTCGCAGAAGATCCAGCGCGGGCAGTTGCGTGAACTGGCGCAGGCGCTGCCGGGGCAGGGCCATTGCATCGACACCCGCGCCATGAAAAAGAGGCAGGCATGACGCGCCGGCAGTCCTACGAAGGCGTCGCGGTGGCCGTGCCCATCACCGTGCCCTATGTGCGCTACTCGACGCGCACCGCGCACTGGTTCATCGGGCAGGCGCTCGAGGCGCTGGTGCAAGCCAGCGGCGTGCCGAAGGAGCAGATCGACGGCTTGTGCCTCAGCAGTTTCTCGCTTGTGCCGGACACGGCGGTGGGTGTGACGCAGCACCTGGGCCTCTCGCCGCGCTGGCTCGACCACATGCCGACCGGCGGCGCATCCGGGGTGATGTGCCTGCGCCGCGCGGCGCGTGCGGTGCAGGCCGGCGATGCCGACATCGTGGCCTGCGTCGGCGCCGACACCAACCACGTCGACTCTTTCCGCCAGACGCTGGGCAGCTTCAGCAACTTCGCGCGCGACGCGAGCTACCCCTACGGCTCGGGCGGGCCGAATTCCATCTTCGCGATGATCACCGCCAACTACATGCGCACCTTCGGCGCGAAGCGCGAGGACTTCGGCCGCATCGCGGTGGACCAGCGCACCAACGCACTGGGCAACCCGGATGCGATGTTCAAGAAGCCGCTCACGCTCGACGAGTACATGGCGGCGCGGCCGATTTCCGACCCGATCCACCTGTTCGACTGCGTGATGCCCTGTGCGGGCGCCGAGGCCTTCCTCGTGATGAGCGAAGAGCGCGCGCGCGACCTCGGGCTGGCGCACGCCGTGATCCGCGGCGCGATCGAGCGGCACAACGCCTTTGCCGACGATCCGGTGATGGTGCGCGGCGGCTGGCTGAAGGACCGCGACGATCTCTATGCGCAGGCCGGCGTGCGGCCCGCCGCGCTCGATTTCGTCCAGACCTACGACGACTATCCCGTCATCGTGATGATGCAGTTCGAGGACCTGGGTTTTTGCGAGAAGGGCGAGGGCCCCGCCTTCGTGCGCGCAAACACGATGACCTTCGACGGCAGCTTTCCCAACAACACCAGCGGCGGGCAGCTGTCGGCCGGCCAGGCAGGCGCGGCGGGAGGCTTCCTCGGCATGGTGGAAGCGATCCGCCAGCTGACCGACACGGCCGGGCCGCGCACGGTGCCCGATGCGCAGCTCGGCCTGGTCGCGGGCTTCGGCATGGTGACCTACGACCGCTGCCTTTGCACCGGCGCCGTGATCCTGGGGAGATCGGAATGACCATGCCCCTGATGCGCCCCAAGCGCAAGAACCCGGTCCTGCGCACGCGGCAGATGAACCTGCCGCCCTGGGCGCGCGGCCGCGTCGCGCTGGGCATCACGGCCGCGGCGGCCGAGGGCCGCTTCGAGCTGCAGACCTGCGAGGACTGCGGCACGGTGCAGTACCCGCCGCGCGAGGCCTGCCACAAGTGCCTCTCGCCGCGCCTGCACTGGCGCGAGCAGAGCGGAGAGGGCGAACTCATCAGCAGCACCACGCTGCATCACAGCAACGACCTGTTCTTCCGCGAGCGCCTGCCCTGGCGGCTGGGCCTGGTGCATCTCGATGCCGGCCCGACGCTGATGGTCCACCTGCACGGCGAGGTCGGCGAGGCGCCGGCGCGCGTGCGCGTCGGCGCCCGGCTCGACCGCGCGGGGCAGGCCGTCCTCATTGGTTTTCCGAACGAAGGGAGTGCCCATATGGCCGACGACAAGATGCTGCGCGAGATGACCAGCGACCCGAAGTTCCGCAAGGCGCTGGTCACCGACGGCAAGACCGAAGTGGGGCAGGCCATCGTGCGTGCGCTGGTCAAGGCCGGTGCCGACATCGTGTGGGTCGGCCATGCCGAACCGTGGAAGAAGATGGGCGGCCTGGAAGACATCACGGCGCTGCCGCAGGTCACGCTGGTGCCGCTGGACCTGACCAACGGCCGCTCGGTGAGCGAGCTGGCCGGCGAGATCGGCGGCAAGGTCGACATCGTGATCAACAACGCCGAGGTGCATCGCAACTTCGGCATCGGCGCGCGCCGTGGCACCGACGTCGCCAAGGCCGAGATGGACATCAACTACTTCGGCCTGCTGCGGCTGGCGCAGGAGTTCGGCCCGGCGCTCAAGGGGCGCTCGGCGGACGGCGTGAGCGGTGCGACGGCCTGGGTCAACCTGCTGTCGATCTATGCGCTGTCCAACTTCCCGCCGCACGGCACCTTCAGCGCATCCAAGGCCGCGGCCTACTCGCTCGCCCAATGCCTGCGCGCCGAGATGCGGCCGGCCGGCATCCGCGTGATCAACCTGTTCCCCGGGCCGATCGACGACGAGTGGAACCAGCACATGCCGCCGCCGAAGCTAGCGCCGAGTGCGCTGGCCAATGCGATCGTCAAGGCGCTGCGCGACGGCGTCGAGGACGTCTACCCGGGCGACGTGGCGCAGGAGTGGCTGGAGCGCTGGCGCGACAACCCCAAGGTGCTCGAACGCGAACTCGCAGCTGGAGGATGAGATGACGACCACCACCGAACTGATGTCCACCGCTGAGATCCTCGGCGGCCTCGTGAGCGCGATGGCCACAGGCCGCATCCGCGTGATCGACCTCACGCAGACGCTTTCGCCCGAGTTCCCGCAGATCGCGCTGCCGCCCGAGATGGGCCAGTGCTGGCCCTTCCGCATCGAGGAGGTGTCGAAGTACGACGAGCGCGGACCCGGCTGGTACTGGAACAACTTCTCCTGCGGCGAGCACACGGGCACGCACTTCGATGCGCCGATCCACTGGATCTCGGGCCGCGACCTGCCGAACAACTCGGTCGACACGATTCCGGTGCAGCACTTCGTGGCGCCGGCCTGCGTGATCGACTGTTCCGCCCAATCGGCTACCGATCCCGATTACCTGCTGACGGTGGAAGACATCGAGCGCTACGAGGCCAAGCACGGCCGCATCCCGAAAGGCGCCTGGGCGCTGATGCGCACCGACTGGTCGAAGCGCCAGGACCCCGAGGCGTACCAGAACTTCGACGAGACCGGGCAGCACACGCCGGGTCCGAGCACCGAGGCCGTGCGCTTCCTGGTCGAGCAGCGCGATGTGCTGGGCTTCGGCTCCGAAGCCATCGGCACCGATGCCGGCCAGGGCTACCACCTGCGCCCGCCCTATCCCTGCCACTACTACATGCACGGCGCCGGGCGCTACGGGCTGCAGTGCCTCAGCAATCTCGACCTGCTGCCGCCGGCCGGCGCGGTGCTGATCTGCCCGCCGCTCAAGATCGAGAAGGGCAGCGGCAGCCCCTTGCGCGTGCTGGCGCTGGTGGGGGCGGCACCATGAATCTCACGCATCCCGTCGCCGCCGTGACCGGCGGCAGTGCCGGCATCGGCAAGGCCATCTGTGCGGACCTGCTCGCGCAGGGCTACGAGGTGGTGTCGCTGGCGCGGCGCCGCTGCGAGATCGACCATCCCAAGCTGCACAGCATCGAGGTCGACCTGATGGACCGTGCCGCCACCGCCGAAGCCGCGCGCGAGATGGCGCGTCGCTTCGAGGTGACGACCGTGGTCCACAACGCCGGCGTGATCCGGCCCGCGCTGCTCGCGGACGTGAAGCTCGATGACCTGGACGCGCTGGCCGAGTTGCATCTGGGCTGCGCGATCCAGCTGGTGCAGGCGGCCTTGCCCGCGATGCGCGCGGAACGCTTCGGCCGCGTGGTGCTGCTGTCCTCGCGCGCGGCGGTCGGCCTGGCCACGCGAACGAACTATTCGGCCACCAAGGCCGGCATGCTGGGCATGGCGCGCACCTGGGCGCTGGAGCTTGCGGCCGACGGCATCACGGTGAACGTGGTGGCGCCGGGGCCGATCCGCACCGACATGTTCTACGACGTGGTGGAGGCCGGCAGCGAGAAGGAACGCGCGCTCGCGGCCTCGGTGCCGGTGCAGCGCCTCGGCGAATCCTCCGACGTGGCACGGGCCGTGCGTTTCTTCGTCGACCCGGCCAACAGCTTCGTCACCGGCCAGGTTCTTTATGTGTGCGGCGGCACCAGTGTGGGCAGTCTCGCGCTGTAGCGGTGCATCGCGCGCCAAACGCAAAACCTCTCGTTGTCTCCCTTGTCATTGCACCATCGTCTCGCTAGTATTGTTTAGGTCTAAACATTTCATAAATCATGTTAAGGCTCAGCTCAACCCCTGGAGGATCGTCATGAAAGTTCCAAGCCCCATCCGCGCCCTGGCGGGCATCGTCCTCGGCATCGGTGCATTGAGCGCCGCGAGTGCCTGGGCTGCCGACTACAAGGTCGGCTTCATCACCTCGCTCTCGGGGCCGGTGTCTTCGCTGGGCATTCCCTACGAGAAGGGGATGAAGGCCGCGCTGGCGTACAAGTCCGAAGTGGGCGGTCGCAAGATCCAGCTGGTGCAGCTCGACGATGCGTCGGATCCGTCCACCGCGGCGCGCAATGCGCGCAAGATGATCGACGAGGACAAGGTCGACGTCATCATCGGCACGGCCGGTTCGCCCGGCGCGCTGGCCATCGCGGCCGTGGCGCGCGAAACCAAGACGCCGCTGATCTCGATCGCCAACGCCAACCTGCCCGGCGAGGAGGGCGCCTGGATGGTCACGCTGCCGCAGCCCGCGCCGTTGATGGTGAGCGCGGTGGTCGAGCGCATGAAGAAGTCGGGCGTGAAGACGGTCGGCTACATCGGCTTCTCCGACGCGTGGGGCGACCTGGTCTACGACGCGCTGACGAAGAGCGCGGAGCCGGCCGGCATCAAGGTCGTGTCGAACGAGCGCTATGCGCGCGCAGACGCCTCGGTCACCGGCCAGGTGCTGAAGATCGTCGCGCTGCGTCCCGATGCGGTGATCACCGGCACCTCGGGCACGCCGGGCGCGCTGCCCTACCTCGCGCTCTCGGAGCGCGGCTACAAGGGCCAGATCTACGGCATGCATGCGTTGATCAACCCCGACTTCGTGCGCGTGGGCGGCACCTCGGTCGAAGGGCTCCTGGCGCCCACCGGCCCAGTGATCGTGGCCGAGCAGCTGCCCGACTCCAACCCGATCCGCAAGGTCTCGATGGACTTCCGTGCGGCCTACCAGAAGGCCAACGGCGCGGCGCCGACCGATGCCTTCTCGGCCTACACCTTCGACGCCTGGCTGCTCTTCCTCGACGCGGCGCAGCGCGCCAAGGGCGAGCCCGGCACGCCGGCCTACCGCGTGGCGCTGCGCGATGCCATCGTCAGCACCAAGGAGCTGGTGGGCACGCACAGCGTCTACAACTTCAAGCCCGACAACCGCTACGGCTCGGACGAGCGCTCGCGCGTGGTCGTCAAGCTCGAAAAGGGTCAATGGAAGCTGGTCCCCTGAGATGAAGAACATCGCACGTCTTGCCGGCCTCACGGCCATCGCCCTGGCTGCCGCGCATGCCGCGGCCGCCGATCTCAAGATCGGCTTCATCAGCTCGCTCTCGGGCCCGGTCTCGGCGCTCGGCATCCCCTACGAGAAGGGCATCCGCGCCGCCATCGCCGAGCATCCGATGCTGGCCGGCCGCAAGGTCGAGCTGATCGTGCTCGACGATGCGTCGGACCCCACCACCGCCGGGCGCAATGCGCGCAAGCTGGTGGTGGAGGACAAGGTTGACGTGCTGATCGGCACCTCGGGCGTGCCCAGCGCGATGGCCATCGCGGCCGTGGCGCGCGAACTCAACACGCCGCTGATCTCGCCCACGCCGGTCACCATTCCCGGTGCCGAAGGCGCGTGGACCGTGACCGTGTCGCAGCCCTTCCCGCTGATGGTGGCGGGCGTGGTCGAGCGCATGAAGAAGTCGGGCGTGAAGACGGTGGCCTTCATCGGCTTCTCCGACGCGCTGGGCGACCTGGCCTACGACTCGCTCGTGAAGAGCGCAGACGCCGCCGGCATCAAGGTGGTGGCCAACGAACGCTACGCACGCAGCGATTCGTCGGTGGCGGGCCAGGTGCTGAAGATCGTCTCGGGCCGCCCCGATGCGGTGTTCGCCGGCAACTCCGGCACGCCGGGCGCGCTGCCCTACCTCGCACTCGCCGAGCGTGGCTACAAGGGCCAGATCTACGGCACGCACGGCCTGATCAATGCCGACTTCGTGCGCGTCGGCGGCGCATCGATCGAAGGCCTGCAGGTGCCCAGCGGCCCGGTGCTGGTGGCCGACCAGCTCGCTGCGGACAACCCGATCAAGAAGGTGTCGATGAACTTCCGCAGCGCCTACCAGAAGGCGCACGGCGTGATGCCCACCGATGCCTTCTCCTCCTACACCTACGACGCCTACCTGCTGCTGGCCGACGCCGCCTCGCGCACCAAGGGCGAACCCGGCACTACAGCCTACCGCACGGCGCTGCGCGATGCGATTGTCGGTACCAAGGAGCTGGTGGGCACGCACGGCGTCTACAACTTCAAGCCCGACAACCGCTATGGCTCCGACCAGCGCGCAGTGGTCGTGGTGCGGATGGAAAAGGGCCAGTGGAAGCTGGTTCCCTAGTACGACGATGACCAGCTACCGCGACCGGCCCGAAGCGATCCGCGCGCTCGTCCAGGACGACCGCGTGCACCGCGATCTCTACCTGAGCGAGGAGCTGTTCGCGCTCGAGCAGGAGCGCTTCTTCGCCAACACCTGGCTCTACGTCGGCCACGCGAGCCAGGTGCCGAACACCGGCGACTTCTGGTCGCTCGAACTTGCCGGCCGCCCGGTGATGATGGTGCGCCAGCCCGACGGCGCGGTGCGTGTGTTCTACAACCGCTGCGCGCACAAGGGCACTCGACTCGTGACCGACGAGAGCGGCAACACCGGCAAGTTCTTCCGCTGCCCCTACCACGCCTGGACCTACAAGCTCGACGGCGCGCCGCTCGCGATCCCGCTCAAGACCGGCTACGAAGGCACGCGACTGAAGGAATGCGAATCAGGGCAGGGCCTGACCGAACTGAAGCACACGGTCGTCTACCGCGACTTCGTCTTCACGCGCATCGCCGATCGCGGACCGGACTTCGAGGCCTACTTCGGCGAGGTGCTGCAGGCCATCGACAACATGGTCGATCGCTCGCCCGAGGGCCGGCTCACGGCGGGCGGCGGCGTGATGCGCAACATCGTCCATTGCAACTGGAAGATGTACCTCGAGAACATCAACGACACGGTGCATCCGATGTCGACCCACGAGTCGGCCACGCAGGCGGCCGGTGCGCTGTGGCAAGGGCGTGCGCCCGACGAGCCCAAGCCGATGGCGATGGAGCAGATCCTGCCCTTCGGCTCGGGCTACGACTTCTTCGACAAGATGGGCGGGCGCGTGTTCGCCAACGGCCACAGCGTGCTGGGCGTGAACTTCAGCATCCACTCGAATTACGCGCAGCTGCCCGACTACGAGGCGGCGATGCGCGAGGCGCACGGCGCCGAGCGGGCGATGGAGATCCTGCAGCGCTCGCCGCAGAACTCGGTGCTCTTCCCCAGCCTGTCGGTCAAGGGCTCGCCGCAGGCGATCCGCGTGATCCGCCCGCTGGCCGCGAACCGCACGCTGATCGAGGCCTGGAGCTTCCGCGCCGCCGGTGCGCCGGACCTGCTGCTCGAGCGCGCGATGACCTACAACCGGCTGGTCTTCTCGCCCATGTCGGTGGTGGCGCACGACGACGTGCACCTGTTCGAAAGCATTCAGCAGGGCCTGAAGGCCGAGGGCAACGAATGGGTGAGCCTGCATCGCAACTTCGATTCCGCAGAGCTCGGGCAGGACACGATCACCACGAACGGCACCAACGAGCTGCTGATGCGCAACCAGTTCCGCGCGTGGGCGAAGTACATGGCGGAGCCCGCATCATGACCGACCCCGCAGACTTCATCGCCGCCGAGGCCGCGCTGCTCGACGCCGGCCGCTTCGACGACTGGCTCGCGCTGTTCGCCGAGGACGGCCATTACTGGGTGCCGCTGCAGGGCGCCGCGCAGGCCGATCCGCATCTGCACAACTCGCTGGCCTACGAAGACCGGCTGCTGCTGCAGCTGCGCGTGGACCGCCTGAAGAACCCGCGCGCCCACTCGCAGCATCCGAAGAGCCATTGCCAGCACGTGCTGCAGCGCTCGATCGTGGAGCGCGAGGACGAGGCCACCGGCGAAGTCGCGCTCGCCACGCCCTTCATCTACGTCGAGTCGCGCGGCGAGGAGCAATTGATGCTCGCCGGCACCTGCCACCACCTGCTCGCGCGCACGCCCGAGGGCTTCGCGATCCGGCAGAAGCGCATCGACCTTCTCAACGCCGGCCGCGCGCTGCCGGCCATCCAGTTGTTCATTTGAGCGAGTTGCTCACCCTTCCACCCACCAGGAGCCACGACATGAAGAGCTTGATGAAGACCTTGGCGCACAGCGCGCTGGCCACGGCCCTTGCCGCCGGATTCGCGATGACCGCGCTCGCGGCCGACCTCAAGGTCGGCCTGAGCGTGTCGCTCTCGGGCCCCAACTCCTCGCTCGGCGTGCCCTACGCCAAGGGCATGCAGGCCGCGCTGGCCTACAAGCCGGAGGTCAACGGCCGCAAGATCCAGCTGATCGTGCTCGACGACGGCTCCGACCCGACCACCGCGGGCCGCAATGCGCGCAAGCTGGTCGAGGAGGAGAAGGTCGACGTGCTGATGGGCACCTCCGGCGTGCCCGCCGCGATCGCGATGGCGCAGGTGGGGCGCGATGCCAAGGTGCCGATGATCGGGCTCACGCCGATCCAGCTCGACCCGGCCGAGAACGGCTGGGTCTTCACGGTCGCGCAGCCCACGCAGCTGATGATCGACGCCGTGGTCGAGCGCATGAAGAAGGACGGCATCAAGACCGTGGGCTACATCGGCTTCTCCGATGCCTGGGGCGACCTGGTCTACAACGCCCTGATGAAGGCTGCGCCCGCGGCCGGCATCAAGGTGTTGGGCAACGAGCGCTATGCGCGCGCCGACGCCTCGGTCACCGGCCAGGTGCTGAAGCTGGTCGCCATGCGTCCGGATGCCGTGATGACGGGCGGCGCCGGCACGCCGGGCGCGCTGCCTTTCCTGGCGCTGGCCGAGCGCGGCTTCAAGGGGCCGGTGTACGGCCAGCACGGGCTCATCAACCCCGACTTCGTGCGCGTCGTCGGCGCCTCGGGGCAGGGTGCGCTGATGCCGACCGGCCCGGTGATCGTGGCCGAGCAGCTGCCGGCCAACTACCCGACCAAGAAGATCGCCATGGACTTCCGTGCCGCCTTCCAGAAGGTCAACAACGCGCCGACCAGCGACGCCTACTCGGCCTATTCCTTCGACGGCTGGCTGGTGTTCGCCGATGCCGCGGCGCGCGCCAAGGGCGAGCCGGGCACGCCCGAGTTCAGGCTGTCCCTGCGCGACGCGATCGCCAGCACCAAGGAAGTGGTGGGCACGCACGGCGTCTACAACTTCAAGCCCGGCAACCTCTACGGCGTGGACGAGCGCGCGCGCGTGATCGTCAAGCTGGAGAACGGCCAGTGGAAGCTCGCCAACTGAGCCGGCACTAGCAAGAGCGAGACAAAGCGGAGGACTGTTCAATGACACCGGACGTGGCACTGATCCTGGGCATCGATGGCCTGGCGAATGGCGCTGTTTATCTTCTGGCCGGGCTGGGGCTGGTGCTGATCTTCTCGGTCACCCGCGTGGTCTTCGTGCCCTTCGGCGACGTCGCGGCCTTTGCCGCGCTGTCGCTGGCCGCATTCGAAACCGGGCGCGTGCCGCCCACCATCGGCATGGTGGTGGTGCTCACCGCGCTCGCGCTGGCGACCGAGGTCGGCAGCCTGGTGCGCCGCGGCGAAACGGCGCGCATCCCCAAGGCCCTGCTGGGCTGGGGCGTGCTGCCGCTCATTCCCTGCCTGCTGGCCTGGCTGGCAAGCCGGCCCGGCGTGCCGGCGCCGGTGCACATCGCGGTCGCGGTGCTGCTGGTGGTGCCGATCGCGCCGCTGCTCTCGCGCGTGGTGTTCCAGCCGATCGCCGATGCGTCGGTGCTGGTGCTCCTGATCGTGTCGCTCGCGCTGCACTTCCTGCTCTCGGGCCTGGGCCTGTTGTTCTTCGGCCCCGAAGGCTCGCGCACCCAGCCGCTGGCCGGCGGCTCTGTGCCCCTGGGCGACGGCTTCGCGGTGAGCGGACAGGTGATCTTGATGGTCGGCGCGGCGATCGTGCTCAGCGGCATGTTCTTCCTGGTGTTCGAGCGCACGGTGGCCGGCAAGGCGCTGCGCGCCACCGCCGTCAACCGCGTGGGCGCACGGCTGGTCGGCATCCGGCCGGCGCGCACGGCGCTGCTGGCCTATGGCTGCGCCTCGCTGCTGGCCGGGCTGATCGGCGTGCTGATCGCGCCGGTCACCACCATGTACTACGACTCGGGCTTCATCATCGGCTTGAAGGCCTTCGTGGCGGCGATCATCGGCGGGCTGGTGAGCTATCCGATGACCGCCATCGGCGCGCTGGCGGTAGGGGTGGTCGAGAGCTTCGCCTCCTTCTGGAGCGGCGCGCTGAAGGACGTGATCGTCTTCAGCCTGCTGATCCCGGTGCTGATGCTGCGGTCTTTCCTGAGCGTGCATGCGGAAGAGGAAGAAGAGGAGGTGGACCAATGAGCGCCGCGCCCACACCCGAAGTCGTGCGTCCCGTGTTCGATGAAGCCGCGGGTGCCGCGCGCAAGCCCGCAGAGAGAAGGTCGATGAACGCTGCTTCCAAGCGCCTGCTCTGGATCGGCCTCGTCGTCGTCGCGCTGGCCGTGGTGCCGCTGCTCGCCGGCAACTTCACGGTTTCGCTGTTGAACGACATCGGCATCGGCGCGCTGGTCGCGCTGGGCCTGGTGCTGCTCACCGGCATCGGCGGCGCGACCTCCTTCGGGCAGGCGGCCTTCGTCGGCATCGCCGCCTATGCCACGGCCTGGCTCAGCACCACGCAGGGGATGTCGCCCTGGCTGGGGCTGGCGTTCTCGCTGCTGCTGACCGGTCTCTCGGCGCTGGCCATCGGCCTGCTCACCTTGCGGCTGGGCGGGCACTTCCTGCCGCTGTCCACTATCGCGTGGGGCTTGTCGATCGCGATGCTCTTCGGCAACGTCGATGCGCTGGGGCGCCACACCGGTCTGTCGAACATTCCGGCGCTGACCATCGGCACCTGGTCGCTGGCCGATCCTCGCGCGATCTACTACCTGATCTGGGGCCTGGTCGGGTTGGCCTTCCTGTTCAGTCGCAACCTGCTGCAGTCGCGGCCGGGCCGCGCGATCCGCAGCCTGCGCGGCGGTGCGATCCTGCTGGCCAGCGTCGGCGCGGATGCCTATCGCGTGCGGCTCACGCTCTTCGTGACGGCTGCCCTCTTCGCCGGCCTCGCGGGCTGGCTCTATGCGCACATGAACCGCTTCGTCAGCCCCTCGCCCTTCGACGTGCGCGCCAGCATCGAGTACCTGCTGATGGCCGTGGCCGGCGGGCTTGGGCAACTGACGGGCGCGCTGGTCGGAGCGGCGCTGGTGCTCATCCTCAAGAACGGGCTGCAGGACGTGCTGCCCCTGCTGACCCAGCGCGCCGGGCAGCTCGAGGCGGTGGCCTTCGCGACGCTCTTCATCCTGCTGCTGCACTTCGCGCGCGGCGGGCTGATGGGCTTCGTGCGGCGCTGGACGCACCGGTTTTCGGGATCGCAGGCGCCTCGCGAGCCCATGCCGCCCGTTTCGCCGCTGACGCATCGCACGCTGCCCGATCGCGGCGCGCCGATCCTGTCGGTCACCGGCGCGGTCAAGCGCTTCGGCGGGCTGGTGGCCGTCAACGATGTCAGCTTCGACGTGAAGGCCGGCGAGATCATGGGCCTGATCGGCCCCAATGGCGCCGGCAAGTCGACCATGTTCAACCTGCTGACCTGCACGCTGCCGATGACGGCCGGGCAGGTGCGCTTTCTGGGCCAGGACATCGCGGGCATGCCGCAGCGCAAGGTCGCGCGGCTCGGCTTGGCGCGCACCTTCCAGCACGTGAAGCTCAGGCCGCACATGAGCCTGCTGGACAACGTCGCGCTCGGCGCCCATTCGCGCACGCGTTCGGGCGTGCTGAAGGCGGGGCTGCGGCTCGACCGCACCGAGGAACGCCAGATCCTGCAGGAGGCGCAGCGGCAGCTCGACCGCATCGGCCTGGGCGACCGCGCGCACGAACTCGCGGGCAGCCTGCCGCTGGGCACGCAGCGCATCCTGGAGATCGCGCGCGCGCTCGCGGCCGACCCGGTGCTGCTGGTGCTCGACGAGCCGGCCGCCGGCTTGCGCCGCAAGGAGAAGATGGCGCTCGGCGACCTGCTGCGCAAGCTGCGCGAGGAGGGCGTGACCATCCTCATCGTCGAGCACGACATGGACTTCGTCATGAAACTGGTGGATCGCCTGGTGGTGATGAACTTCGGCTCCAAGCTGGTCGAGGGCGTGCCCTCGGCGGTGCGCGCGGACGAGCGCGTGCAGGCAGCGTATCTCGGGAGCGTCGTATGACTGCGATGCTCGAGATCGGGGACCTTCACGTTTCGTACGGCCAGGTCGATGCCGTGCGCGGCGTGTCGCTCAACCTGGAGCACGGCCAGATCATCTCGGTGATCGGCCCCAACGGCGCCGGCAAGACCACGCTGCTGGCTGCTGCGATGGGCTTGCTGCCCTGCAAGGGCCTGCTGCGCTTCGAGGGCGAAGACCTGCACGGGCTCGACGTCGAGGCGCGCGTGGAGCGCGGCCTGTGCCTGGTGCCCGAGAAGCGCGAGCTCTTCGGCGAGCTGACCGTGCTCGACAACCTGCAGCTCGGCGCCTTCGGCAGCCGGCTCCGCAGCGATGCCCTGAAGCGCCGGCTGCAGTCGGTGTACGACCGCTTCCCGCGCCTGGCCGAGCGCCGCGCGCAGCGCGCCGACACGCTCTCGGGCGGCGAGCGGCAGATGCTGGCCGTGGGCCGCGCGCTGATGTCGGCGCCGCGCCTCTTGATGCTGGACGAGCCCAGCCTCGGGCTGGCGCCGCTGATCGTGCGCGACATCCTGGCCATCGTGCGCAAGCTGCGCGAAGACGGCGTGTCGATCCTGCTGGTGGAGCAGAACGCGCGCGCCGCGCTGGAGAGCTCGGACCACGGCTACGTGCTGGAGACCGGCGAGATCGCGCTCTCGGGCGCCTCGCAGGAGCTTGCCAGCGATCCGCGCGTGCAGGCCACCTACCTTGGCGGAGGTACCAATGGCGACGGATGAGCGAGCGGCGAGTCCGCTGCCTCCGGGCCAGCGTACGCTGCCCGCGATGCTGCAGCGGCAGGCGGTGCTGTTCGGCGAACGTCCATTGCTGCGCATCGCGGGGCGGTCGTGGTCGCACCGCGATGCGGCGCAGGCCGCGGGCCTTCGCGCTGCGGCATTGGCCGAGGCGGGCGTGCAGCGCGGCGACCGGGTGGCCGTGATGAGCGGCAACCGCATCGAGTTTCTCGAAGTGTTCCTCGGCTGCGGCTGGCTCGGCGCCTCGACGGTGCCGATCAACACCGCGTCGATGGGGCCGCAGATCGAGTACTTCCTTTCCAACAGCGAGGCGAAGCTGCTGGTGATCGAAGAGGCTTTCGTAGAGCGCTTGCAGGCGGCCGACCTCGCGCGCACTTCGCTGCGCGAGATCTGGGTGCTGGGCGAGGACGCCGATCGCGCTGCGTGGCCGGGCATTCGCGTGCTGCCGTATCCCGCCGCAACCGCTTCGCTCGCGCCGGCGAAGGTGCAACCCGGCGATCCGCTCGCCATCCTCTACACCTCCGGCACCACCGGGCCGGCCAAGGGCGTGGTCTGCCCGCATGCGCAGTACCACTGGTGGGGCGTCAACAGTGCCGACGTGCTGGGCGTCGAGGCGGAGGACGTGCTGTGCACCACGCTGCCGCTCTTTCACATCAACGCACTCAACACCTTCGCGCAGGCCGCGATCACGGGTTGCGAGGTGGTGTTCGAGGCGCGCTTCTCGGCCTCGGGCTTCTGGCCCACGATGCGCGCCTCGGGTGCGACGGTGGTCTACCTGCTCGGCGCGATGGTGCCGATACTGCTCGCGCAGCCCGAGGGGTCCGGCGAGCGTGAGCACCGCGTGCGCACCGGGCTCGGCCCCGGCGTGCCGGCCGCGGCGGGCCAGGCCTTCTTCGAGCGCACCGGCGTCCGGCTGCTGGAAGGCTACGGCTCCACCGAAACAAATTTCGCAATCGCCACCGCGCCCGATTCGCCGCGCGGCGGCGTGATGGGGTGGCTGCGACCCGGCTTCCAGGCGCGCGTGGCGGACGAGGACGATGTCGAACTCCCGAACGGCGAGGCAGGCGAGCTGCTGTTGCGCGCTCATGAACCCTACGCCTTCGCGAGCGGCTACCTCAACATGCCCGAGAAAACCGTCGAGGCCTGGCGCAACCTCTGGTTCCATACCGGCGACCGCGTGGTGCGCGATGCCGACGGCGCCTTCCGCTTCGTCGACCGCATCAAGGACGCGATCCGCCGGCGCGGCGAGAACATCTCCTCCTTCGAGGTCGAGCAGGTGCTGCTGAGCCACCCGGCCGTGGCGGGCTGCGCGGTCTACCCCGTGCGTTCCGAACTGGCCGAGGACGAGGTGATGGCCGCACTGGTGGCGCGTGACGGGCAGCGCATCGATCCGGTCGAGCTGCTGGCGTACTGCGAATCGCGCCTGCCTTACTTCGCGCTGCCGCGCTATGTCGACCTGCTGCCCGACCTGCCGCGCACCGAGAACGGCAAGGTGCAGAAGTACAAGCTGCGCGAGCGCGGCGTGAGCGCGATCACCTGGGACCGCGGACCCGCGGCGCGCCCGCCGGCCAAGGGCTGAATCGCATGGCTGCGCACCCGGACGCACCGCTGTTCTCGCTGGCCGGGCAGGGCGCCTTCGTGACCGGCGCAGCGCAAGGCCTGGGTGCCGCGATCGCGCGCGGCCTGGCCGAGGCGGGCGCGCGCGTCGTGCTCGCCGATGTCGACGGCGCGGTCGATGCGGCCGCGGCGGCGCTGCGCGCAGACGGCCATGACTGCATCGCCATGCAGCTCGATGTGCGCGACGAGGCTGCCTTCTGGCTGTGCTTCGATGCGGGCGTGCAGCACTTCGGCGGCATCGATGTGATGGTGAACAACGCCGCCCGCACGCTGTACTCCTCGATCTGGGAGATCACAACCGAGGAGTGGGACGAGGTGCTGGCCGTGAACCTGCGCGGCAGTTTCTTCGGCTGCCGCATCGCCGGGCGCCACATGCGCGAGCGGGGCGCGGGCCGGATCATCAACCTGTCGTCGATCGCCGGGCAGCAGGCCAGCGCGGCGACCGGCGTTCACTACGCCGCGTCCAAGGCGGGCATCGTGGCGCTGACCCGTTCATTCGCGCAGGAACTGGCGCCGCACGGCGTCACGGTGAACGCGCTGGCGCCGGCTGCGGTGCGCAGTCCGGTGCTCGATGCGATGAGCCGGATGCAGCAGCGCACGGTGTCGGCCGGCATTCCGCTCGGCCGCTTCGGCGAGCCGGAGGAGGTGGCCGCGGCCGTGGTCTACCTCGCATCGCCGGCCGCGGCCTTCATGACGGGCGCGACGCTGGACCTCAACGGCGGGCGGCTCATGCGCTGAGGCATGACACGGCGCGCCACTAGAATGATTCAGAACTAAACCATTCAGGCATGCAAACAAATTCACTGACCGGGCGCCATGCCCTCGTGACCGGCGCCGCGCGCGGCATCGGCGCGGAGATCGCGCGCACGCTGGCCGCCGAGGGCGCGGTGCTGACTTTGCTCGGACGCGACCGTGACGCGCTCCAGCGCGTCGTCGATTCGCTCGCGGGCAGCGGCCACGGCGTGGTCGCGGCCGACGTGGCCGATGTACAGGCCGTGCAAGGCGCGTTCGCCCAGGCGCGCGCGGCGCGGGGCCCGATCGCCATCCTCGTCAACAACGCCGGTGCGGCGGAGAGCGCGCCGTTCCTGAAAACTTCGGTCGAGCTCTGGCAGCGCATGCTGTCCGTCAACCTGACCGGCAGCTTCCTGTGCGCCCAGGCCGCGCTGCCCGACATGCTCGGGGCCGGCTGGGGCCGCATCGTCAACATCGCGAGCACGGCCGGGCAGAAGGGCTATGCCTACGTCTCGGCCTACACGGCCGCCAAGCACGGCGTGATCGGCTTGACGCGTTCGCTGGCGCTGGAGATGGCGAGGAAGGGCGTCACCGTCAATGCGGTATGCCCCGGCTACACCGACACCGACATCCTGCGCGACAGCGTGGCCAACGTGGTCCAGAAGACCGGCCGCAGCGCCGACGATGCGCTGGCCGAGTTCGCGGTCGTCAATCCGCAGCGGCGCATCGTGCAGCCTGCGGAGGTGGCCGATGCGGTGCGCTGGCTCTGCGGCGATGGCGCGGCTTCGGTCAACGGCCAGTCCATCTCGGTGTCTGGAGGCGAAGTCACATGAAGCAGAACGACGCCTCGCACGCGCTGCTCAGCGACGCTCAGGAGCTGGGCCACGAAGCGCGGGCCGGCACCGGCGACCATGCGGTGCTCAAGCTCTGGCTGCGAATGCTGGCCAGCACCACCCAGATCGAGGCCGAGATCCGCAAGCGGCTGCGTGAGCGCTTCGACATCTCGCTGGCCCGCTTCGACTACATGGCGCAGCTCTACCGCTACAGCGACGGTCTCAAGATGCGCGTGCTCTCGCGCTACCTGATGGTGACCGGCGGCAACGTCACCGGCCTGACCGACGAGCTGGAGCGCGAAGGCGTGGTGCAGCGCTCGGCCAGCCCGGAAGACCGCAGGGCCTGGATCGTGAGCCTGACGCCGAAGGGCCGCCGCAGCTTCGAGGCCATGGCCAAGGAGCACGAGGAATGGCTGCTCGAGATGTTCTCGGGCCTGGACGCGAAAGCGGTGCAGCAGCTGTACGCGCAGCTGGGGGCGCTGCGCGTGCACCTTGTGCGCTAGCCGGCGAGGCGAGCCCTTCGACAAGCTCAGGGCGAATGGGAGGTAACGAGGACCACGGACCCCCACCCCGTTCGGGCTGAGCCTGTCGAAGCCGCCCCCTAGCCCTTGCCGAGCAGCGCGTCCTTCAGCTTCCAATCGGCCGGGTTCGGGCCGAGCCAGATGCGCATCAGCGCATTGAAGAAGGCCTGCTCCTTGATCGGCTCGCCCTGGGCCACGCCCTTGACCGAAATCACGGTCCCGGTGCCGGGCACCCAGTCGACGGTGAAGGCGTCCCCGGCCTTCAACTGCTTCTGGTCGGCGAACATCTGGCCCATGCGCACCAGGCCGGGAATCAGCTGCAGCATCTCGGTCTTGGGCGAGTTGTCTTCCACGCCGCGCGTGAACAGCTTGCCCAGTTCGTTGGCATCGATGTCGCGCAGCATGGTGATCGCCATGCGCTTGGCGCCGGGCACGGCCAGCACTTCCTCGGTGGTCGAGGCCTTCTTGCCCAGGTAGAGGCCGGCGGTGTAGACCTTGAACACGGCCTTGTAGCGCACGCCGGCCCCGTTGAGCTGCAGCTTGCTGCCCTTGAGATCGAGCGCATCGTCGAGCTTGACGCCGGCCATCTCGACCGGGGCGGCCGAGGCAGCGAGCGAGGCGAGGGCGAGGGTGGTCAGCGCGAGCGCGCGCCGCAGGGCAGGCTGGGTCATCGGGGTTGTCTCCGTCAGCGAAAAATTTAAAGTGCCTCAATGTATCTTTTTGTACAGGCCTTGTCGCTGGGCTAAACTCACGCTTCCATGTTCATTCATCACGTCATTCAGACAGGTCAAGGCAGCCGGGGAGCCTGGCCTTGGCGCACGCCATCGTCGTTGCCTGTTTGATTGCATGGCGCACGCCGTGCGCCCGCGGCCCGCGGTCATCCCGACCCGGCCACTCACCTGAATGACCCCGCCAGCGACCTCGAAGCGTCACTGGCCGACGGAGACCCCACCGTGATCACCGAACTCGAATTCAAGAGCCTCAGCGCGCAGGGCTACAACCGCATCCCGCTGATGGTCGAGGCCTTTGCCGACCTCGAAACCCCGCTTTCCCTCTACCTGAAGCTCGCCCATACCAAGGAGGGCGGCAAGCACAGCTTCCTGCTCGAATCGGTGGTGGGCGGCGAGCGCTTCGGCCGCTACAGCTTCATCGGGCTGCCGGCGCGCACCCTGCTGCGCGCGAGCGGCTTCGGCGACGACGCGCTGACCGAGGTCGTAACCGGCGGCAAGGTCGTCGAGACGGCCAAGGGGAATCCGCTCGATTTCGTCGCGGCCTACCAGAAGCGCTTCAAGGTGGCGCTCAGGCCCGGGTTGCCGCGCTTCTGCGGCGGCCTGGCCGGCTACTTCGGCTACGACACGGTGCGCCATATCGAGAAGAAGCTCGAGCAGAGCTGCCCGCCGGACACGCTGGGCTGCCCCGACATCCTCCTCTTGCAATGCGAGGAACTGGCGGTCATCGACAACCTCTCCGGCAAGCTCTACCTGATCGTCTATGCCGACCCTGCCCAGCCCGAGGCGTACGCCAATGCCAAGCGGCGGCTGCGCGAACTGCGCGAGCAGCTCAAGTACTCCGTGAGCGCGCCGCAGGTGAGGCCGACGCAGGCACACCCGCCCGAACGCAGCTTCGCCAAGGCCGACTACCTGGCGGCGGTCGAGCGCGCCAAGGAGCTGATCGCGGCCGGCGACTTCATGCAGGTGCAGGTGGGCCAGCGCATCAGCAAGCGCTATACCGAGTCGCCGCTGTCGCTGTACCGCGCGCTGCGCTCGCTCAACCCGTCGCCCTATATGTACTACTACCACCTGGGCGATTTCCACGTGGTCGGCGCCTCGCCCGAGATCCTGGTGCGGCAGGAGCACACCGGCGAGGGCGAGCAGAAGATCACCATTCGCCCGCTGGCCGGCACGCGCCCGCGCGGCGCCTCGCCCGAGCTCGACCGCGCGGCCGAGGCCGAGCTGATCAACGACCCCAAGGAGCGCGCCGAGCACGTGATGCTGATCGACCTGGCGCGCAACGACATCGGCCGCATCGCCAAGACCGGCAGCGTCAAGGTGACGGAGGCCTTCGCCGTCGAGCGCTACAGCCATGTGATGCATATCGTGAGCAACGTCGAAGGCACGCTGAAAGACGGCATGACCGCGATCGACGTGCTCAAGGCCACCTTCCCGGCAGGCACGCTGACCGGTGCGCCCAAGGTGCACGCGATGGAGCTCATCGACCAGCTGGAGCCGACCAAGCGCGGCCTCTACGGCGGCGCCTGCGGCTACATCAGCTATGCGGGCGACATGGACGTCGCGATCGCGATCCGCACCGGGATCGTGAAGGACCAGATGCTGCATGTGCAGGCAGCGGCTGGCGTGGTGGCCGACTCGGTGCCCGAATTGGAGTGGAAGGAAACCGAGGCCAAGGCGCGGGCGCTGCTGCGCGCCGCCGAACTGGTCGAGGAAGGGCTCGAGTGATGGCCGACGAATTTCAGAACAACGACTTCTCGCACGAGATCATCGGCGCCGCGGTCGAGGTGCAGCGGGTGCTCGGCATCGGCCTGCCCGCAGAGGTCTACGCCGCCGCGCTGGAGATCGAACTCGCCGAACGCGAGATCGGCTTCGTGCGGGACGTGCCGGTGTCGGCCAGCTACAAGGGCCGCTCGCTCGGTGAGGTCTGCCGTGCGGGCTTCGTGGTCGAGCAATCGCTCATCGTCGAGGTGAAAGCGGTCGATGCATTGACCGACCTGCATCGCGCGCAGGCGCAGGCGGCGGTGCGGCTGTCGGGGCTGCCGCTGGGCCTGCTCATCAATTTCAACGTGTTCCCGGTGGTCAAGGGCGTGCATCGGATCGGAGCCAAGCCATGAAACTCCTGATGATCGACAACTACGACAGCTTCACCTACAACCTGGTGCAGTATTTCGGCGAACTCGGCGCCGAGGTCGAGGTGTTTCGCAACGACGAGATCACGATCGAAGGTCTGCGCGAGCGCGTTGCCGCCGGCGTCGCGCGGTTGGTGGTTTCGCCGGGGCCGTGCTCGCCGGCCGAAGCGGGGGTGTCGGTGGCGGCCATCAAGGAGTTCGCAGGCCAGCTGCCGATCCTCGGCGTCTGCCTCGGGCACCAGGCGATCGGCGCGGCCTTCGGCGGCAGGATCGTTCGCGCGCAGCAACTGATGCACGGCAAAACCAGCGAGATCACGACCACGCGCGAGGGCGTGTTCGCCGGGCTGCCCGAGAAATTCAGCGTCAATCGCTACCACTCGCTGTCCATCGAGCGCGACTCCTGCCCGCGCGAGCTCAAGATCACCGCCTGGACCGACGATGGCGAGATCATGGGCGTGCGCCACACGGGCTTTGCGCCCGCGGTGCGCATCGAGGGCGTTCAGTTCCACCCCGAATCGATCCTGACCGAGCACGGCCATGCCATGCTCAAGAACTTTCTGGAGTGACCCGCATGAGCACGACGACCCTGGTGGACCTGCGCAGCGACACCGTCACCCGGCCGACCGCCGCGATGCGCCAGGCCATGCTCGAAGCGCCGCTGGGCGACGACGTGTTCGGCGACGACCCGAGCGTCAACGCGCTGCAGTCGCAGATCGCCGAGATGCTGGGCTTCGAAGCGGCGCTGTTCGTGCCGACCGGCACCCAGAGCAACTTCTGCGCGATCCTGGCCCATTGCCAGCGCGGCGACGAATACATCGTCGGCCAGCTGGCGCATTGCTACCGCTGGGAAGGCGGCGGCGCCGCAGTGTTCGGCAGCGTGCAGCCGCAGCCGCTCGAGCACCAGCCGGACGGCTCGCTGGCGCTGAAAGACATCGAGGCTGCCATCAAGCCCGACGACGCGCATTTCGCGCGCACCCGGTTGCTGGCGCTGGAAAACACGATCGGCGGCAAGCTGCTGCCCTTCAGCTATGTCGAAGAGGCGACGCAACTGGCGCAGCGCAAGGGCCTGGGCCGCCATCTGGACGGCGCACGGCTCTTCAATGCCGCCGTTGCACAGGCCGCCCAGCGCGGCACCGAGGCGCGCGCCGAAGCGCGCCGCATCGCACAGTGCTTCGACAGCGTCTCGGTCTGCTTCAGCAAGGGCCTCGGCGCCCCGGTGGGTTCGGCACTGTGCGGCTCGCGCGAGCTGATCGCGCGCGCCCACCGCATCCGCAAAATGGCCGGCGGCGGCATGCGGCAGTCCGGCATGCTGGCGGCCGCTGCTTCTCATGCACTGCAACACCACATCGACCGCCTCGAGCAGGACCACGCGCTCGCGCGCCGGCTGGCCGACGGCCTGGCCGGGATTCCCGGGCTGCAGGTCGAGACGCCGCAGACCAACCTGCTGTTCGTCGAGCTGAGGGGCGAGGCGCAGGCGCGCTCGGCCGAGCTGCTGGCGCACCTGAAGCAAAACGGCGTGCTTGCCACCGGCTTGTATCGGCTGCGCTTCGCGACCCATCTCGATGTCGACGCAGCCGGCATCGACCGCGCCATCGGCGCGATCCGGAGCTTCTTCCATGCCTGAACTCCATTCCCTGCTGCTGTTCATCGCCGCCGGCCTGCTGCTGAATCTCACGCCGGGCCCCGATGTGCTCTACATCGTGAGCCGCGCGCTGCGCTCGGGCACGCGCGCCGGCATCGTGGCGGGCATCGGCATCACGGCCGGCTGCTTCGTGCACATCACCGCCGCCGCGGTGGGCGTGAGCGCGCTGATGGCGGCATCGACCACCCTGTTCACCGCCCTCAAGTGGCTGGGCGCGGCCTACCTGCTGTGGGTCGGCGTGCGCATGCTGCTGTCGCGGCCGGACAAAGACCCGTCGGCGCTGGTGCGCGCCGATGCAGATGCGGCGGGCCCCGCCAGCATGAAGAGCGTGTTCCTCGGCGGCTTCTGGACCAATGTGCTCAACCCCAAGGTGGCGCTGTTCTTCCTGGCCTTCGTGCCGCAGTTCATCGCGCCCGATGCCGCGAACAAGCCGCTGGTGTTCTTCCTGCTGGGCGCACTGTTCAACTTCAACGCGATCTTCGTGAACTTCGCCTGGGCATTGCTGGCCGGCTGGACGGCGCGCCGCGTCGGCGCGGTGCAGCGCGGCATGCACTGGCTGGAGCGCGGCGCGGGCGCCCTGTTTGTCGGCTTTGGCATCAAGCTCGCACTGTCCGAGAATCCGCTCGCGGCAGCTCACGCTCACTGAAACAACCGAGGGAGACTTCATCATGCCCATCACCCCCCAGGAAGCCCTGCAGCGCACCATCGAACACCGCGAGGTGTTCCACGACGAGATGCTGCACATCGTGCGCCTCATCATGAGCGGCGAATGCTCGCCGGTGATGATGGCGGCGCTCATCACCGGCCTGCGCGTCAAGAAGGAAACCATCGGCGAGATCACCGCCGCCGCGCAGGTGATGCGCGAGGTGTCGACCAAGGTGCAGGTGGCCGACACCACGAATTTGGTGGACATCGTCGGCACCGGCGGCGACGGCTCGCACACCTTCAACATCTCGACCTGCTCGATGTTCGTCGCCGCCGCTGCGGGTGCCAAGGTCAGCAAGCACGGCGGGCGCAGCGTGAGCAGCAAGTCGGGCAGCGCCGACGTGCTGGAGTCGTTGGGCATCAACATCAACCTTAAGCCCGAGCAGATCGCGCAATGCATCGCCGATGTCGGCATCGGCTTCATGTTCGCGCCGAACCATCATCCGGCCATGAAGAACGTGGCGCCGGTGCGCAAGGAACTCGGCATCAAGACCATCTTCAACATCCTGGGGCCGCTCACCAATCCGGCCGGCGCGCCCAACATCCTGATGGGCGTGTTCCATCCCGACCTGGTCGGCATCCAGGTGCGCGCGCTGCAGCGGCTGGGCGCGGAGCATGCGCTGGTGGTCTATGGGCGCGACGGCATGGACGAGATCTCGCTCGGGGCCGCCACCATGGTCGGTGAGTTGAAGAACGGCGAGATCCTCGAGTACGAGCTGCATCCCGAGGACTTCGGCTTCCAGATGTCGAGCAACCGCGCGCTGCGCGTCGAGACGCCGGAGCAGTCGAAAGCGATGCTGCTCGGCGTGCTCGACAACCAGCCCGGCGCGGCGCGCGACATCGTCGTGCTCAATGCCGGCGCGGCGCTCTATGCGGCCAATCTGGTGGATTCGATCGGCGCGGGCGTGGCGCGCGCGCGCGCCGCCATCGACTCCGGCGCGGCCAAGGCCAAGCTGGCCGAGCTGATCAAGGCGACCGCCGCCAGTTGAGGGAGAGCAGAGAACCATGTCCGACATCCTCGAGAAGATCGTTGCCGTCAAGCGCGAAGAGGTCGCAGCAGCGCAGAAGAGAAGCTCGCTCGAAGCCGTGCGCTTCGATGCCGAAAGCCGGGTGCTCACGCGCGACTTCGTCGGCGCCTTGCGGGCCAAGATCGCGGCCGGCCAGGCGGCGGTGATCGCCGAGATCAAGAAAGCCAGCCCGAGCAAGGGCGTGCTGCGCGAAGAGTTCATCCCGGCCGATATCGCGCAGAGCTATGCCGAAGGCGACGGCAAGGTCAGCGCGGCCTGCCTCTCGGTGCTGACCGACCGCCAGTTCTTCCAGGGCGGCGTCGACTACCTCAAGCAGGCGCGCGCCTCCTGCGATCTGCCGGTGCTGCGCAAGGATTTCATCGTCGATGCCTACCAGGTCTACGAATCGCGCGCGATGGGTGCCGACGCGATCCTGCTGATCGCCGCCTGCCTCGACGATACGCAGATGCGCGACTTTGAAGCGATCGCCATGGGGCTCGGCATGGCGGTACTGGTCGAGGTGCACGATGGCGCCGAGCTCGATCGTGCGCTGACGCTCAAGACGCCGTTGATCGGCGTCAACAACCGCAACCTGCGCACTTTCGAGGTGTCGGTGCAAACCACCATCGACCTCATGCCCAAGGTGCCGGCCGGGCGCCTGCTGGTCACCGAATCGGGCATTTCGACGCGCGACGAGGTCGCGAAGCTGCGCGCGGCGGGGGTGCATGCCTTCCTGGTCGGCGAGGCTTTCATGCGCGCCGACGAACCGGGCGAGGCGCTCGCCGAACTCTTCCAATGAGCGCGTTGGCCAATCAGCTGGCGAGCTGCGATCCGGCCGATTGGCCCGTCGCGCCAGGCTGGCAGCCGCTGGTCGACGGCTTTTTCGGTGGGCCGGTCGGGCAGAAGCTGCTCGGCTTCCTGCGCGAGAGGCTGGACGCCGGTGCGGTGATCTTCCCGCCGCAGCCGCTGCGCGCGCTGGAGCTCACGCCGCCCGAGACGGTGCGCGTGGTGATCCTGGGCCAGGACCCGTACCACGGCCGCGGCCAAGCCGAGGGGCTGGCCTTCTCGGTGGCGCCGGGCGTTGCGCTGCCGCCTTCGCTGCGCAACATCTTCAAGGAGCTCGAACGCGATCTGGGCACCTCTCCGCCCAGGTTCCCGGATCCGGGCGGCAGCTTGGTCAAGTGGGCGACGCACGGCGTGCTGCTACTCAACACCTGCCTCACCGTGGAGGAGGCCCAGCCGGCCAGCCATGCGGGCCGCGGCTGGGAAGTGCTGACCGACGCGGTGATTCGCCACGTGGCAGAGGGCGAGCGCTCGGTCGTGTTCATGCTCTGGGGCTCGCACGCGCAGAGCAAGCGGGCGCTGATCGACACCCGTCGGCACAAGGTGCTGACCGCGAACCATCCCTCGCCGCTCTCGGCGCTGCGCCCGCCCGTGCCCTTCATCGGTTGCGGCCACTTCGGCCAGGCACGCGCCTGGCGTGAATCGCAGGGCCTTTGATTAGCCCGGGTAAAATGCGCGACGCAACCTGCGACGCAGCAACTTTTGGCGGGGGCTGTCATCGACCTGCCCTCCCAACCGTGCTATATTCCGAGGTTCGCCGGAGAGGTGGCCGAGTGGTTAATGGCAGCAGACTGTAAATCTGCCCTCTTACGAGTACGCTGGTTCGAATCCAGCCCTCTCCACCAGCGAAGAAAAGGACAAAGCAGAGCGAAAACTCGAAGCGTTGGCGCGCCGCGAATGCGGGAGTAGTTCAATGGTAGAACCCTAGCCTTCCAAGCTAATGACGCGGGTTCGATTCCCGTCTCCCGCTCCAGAAGTCCAGTTCGACGCAAGGCACAGTTTTTTTGAATTTCGCCCATTTGGCTCAGTGGTAGAGCACTCCCTTGGTAAGGGAGAGGTCGCGGGTCCGATTCCCGCAATGGGCACCAGGTTTTTGGGGTTGCAGTCTTCGGGTTGCAACCCCATATCAGTGTGTTGATCTAGTTATTTTTCGGAGTCGAGAAAATGGCAAAAGGAAAATTCACCCGCACGAAGCCGCACGTGAACGTGGGCACGATCGGTCACGTGGACCATGGCAAGACCACGCTGACGGCGGCGATTGCGACGGTGCTGTCGACGAAGTTCGGCGGCGAAGCCAAGGCCTACGACCAGATCGACGCGGCGCCTGAAGAAAAAGCGCGCGGCATCACCATCAACACCGCCCACGTCGAATACGAAACGGCCAACCGCCACTACGCCCACGTCGACTGCCCCGGCCACGCCGACTACGTCAAGAACATGATCACCGGTGCCGCCCAGATGGACGGCGCCATCCTCGTGTGCTCGGCCGCCGACGGCCCCATGCCCCAGACCCGCGAGCACATCCTGCTGGCCCGTCAGGTCGGTGTGGGCTACATCATCGTCTTCCTGAACAAGTGCGACATGGTGGACGACGCCGAGCTGCTGGAGCTCGTCGAAATGGAAGTGCGCGAGCTGCTGGACAAGTACGAATTCCCCGGCGACGACACCCCCATCATCCATGGCTCGGCCAAGCTCGCCCTGGAAGGCGACAAGGGCAAGCTGGGCGAGGAAGCCATCATGAAGCTGGCTGACGCGCTGGACACCTACATCCCCACGCCCGAGCGCGCGGTCGATGGCACCTTCCTGATGCCCGTGGAAGACGTGTTCTCCATCTCCGGCCGCGGCACGGTGGTGACCGGCGCTGTGGAGCGCGGCGTCATCAAGGTCGGCGAGGAAATCGAGATCGTGGGCATCCGCCCGACGGTGAAGACCACCTGTACCGGCGTGGAAATGTTCCGCAAGCTGCTGGACCAGGGCCAGGCCGGCGACAACGTCGGCGTGCTGCTGCGCGGCACCAAGCGCGAAGAAGTCGAGCGCGGCCAGGTGCTGTGCAAGCCCGGCTCGATCAAGCCGCACACGCACTTCACCGCCGAGGTGTATGTGCTGAGCAAGGACGAAGGCGGGCGTCACACGCCGTTCTTCAACAACTATCGCCCGCAGTTCTACTTCCGCACGACGGACGTGACCGGCGCGATCGAGCTGCCCAAGGACAAGGAAATGGTCATGCCCGGCGACAACGTCAGCATCACCGTGAAGCTGATCAACCCGATCGCCATGGAAGAAGGCCTGCGCTTCGCGATCCGCGAAGGCGGCCGCACCGTGGGCTCGGGCGTGGTGGCGAAGATCCTCGACGTATAAAGGATTGCACAGGGGTATAGCTCAATTGGCAGAGCGTCGGTCTCCAAAACCGAAGGTTGTAGGTTCGATTCCTACTGCCCCTGCCACCTGAGGGTGGTGCTCTCGAACAAATAAGCCCGTCATAGCCTGACGGAAAGGCAGAAAAAGCCCGTCATAGCCTGACGGGCTTCGGCGTCTCAAGAAGACGTATTGAATTGAAGGCCGAAAGGCCGCAGGAATAAAGCCGCAAGATGGCCACTTCTCAAATCGAAACCGTGAGTACGGGCGCAGACAAGGCCAAGCTGGCCGTGGCTGTCGTGCTCGCGGTGGGCGCCATCGTGGCGTTCTATCTGCTCTCGCGCCAAGGTGCGATCGTGCAGTGGGCCGCCCTGCTGGTGGGCCTTGCCGCCGCTGTCGGCGCGTTCGCGAGCTCGGAGAGCGGTCGTCAGCTGTGGGCTTTCGGCCGCGATTCGTGGCGCGAGGTCAAGAAAGTCGTGTGGCCTTCGCGCAAGGAAACGATCCAGATGACGGCCTACGTGTTTGGCTTCGTCGCGATCATGTCCGTCTTCCTTTGGCTCACCGACAAGACGCTCGAATGGGTGTTCTTCGACCTCATTCTGGGCTGGAGAAAATAATGACTGACGACGCTGTCGAAACCACGCCGGAAAGCACTTCCCTGCTGGCACCTCCCGCCAACCCCGATCTGCGCTGGTACGTGGTGCACGCGTACTCGGGCATGGAAAAGGCCGTGGAGCGCAACATCCTCGAGCGCATCAACCGCGCCGGCATGCAGAGCAAGTTCGGCCGCATCCTGGTGCCGACCGAAGAAGTGGTCGAGATCAAGAACGGCCAGAAGCGCACCACCGAGCGCCGCTTCTTCCCGGGCTACGTGCTGGTCGAGATGATCATGGACGACGAAAGCTGGCACCTGGTGAAGCACACCAACAAGGTGACGGGCTTCGTCGGCGGCGCGAAGAACCGGCCGGCCCCGATCTCGCAGAAAGAGGTCGAGGACATCGTCAGCCAGATGCAACAGGGCACCGAGAAGCCGCGCCACAAGGTCGAGTTCGTCGTGGGCGAATTCGTGCGCGTCAAGGAAGGCCCGTTCACCGACTTCAACGGCACGGTCGAGGAAGTCAACTACGAGAAGAGCAAGGTGCGCGTGTCGGTCATGATTTTCGGCCGCGCGACGCCTGTCGAACTCGAGTTCAGCCAGGTGGAAAAGACCTGAAGACAGTTTCGGCCTGGCGCTTCCCGACTCGGCGCTGGGTTTTATTCGAAGAGTCGTCAACCCCGGGGAGCTGCGGCTGAACAAGCCAAGGCGTCATCACCCGCAAGGAGAAAAGCATGGCGAAAAAAATCGTCGGCTTCATCAAGCTGCAAGTGCCAGCTGGTAAAGCCAATCCGTCGCCGCCGATCGGTCCCGCACTGGGCCAGCGCGGTTTGAACATCATGGAATTCTGCAAGGCGTTCAACGCGCAGACCCAAGGCGTCGAGCCGGGCCTGCCGCTGCCGGTGGTCATCACCGCGTTCGCCGACAAGAGCTTCACCTTCATCATCAAGACGCCGCCGGCGATCACCTTGATCAAGAAGGCCATCAAGCTCGAGAAGGGTTCCGCCCGTCCGCATACCGACAAGGTCGGCAAGATCACGCGCGCCCAGCTCGAAGAGATCGCCAAGACCAAGATGAAGGACCTGACGGCAGCCGATCTGGACGCCGCGGTTCGCACCATCGCCGGCTCCGCCCGTTCGATGGGCGTGAATGTGGAGGGCGTGTAATGGCCAAGATCACCAAGAAGCAAAAAGCGCTCGTGGGCAAGGTCGACAGCAACAAGCTGTACCCGCTCGTCGACGCGATCGGCATCATCAAGGAAGCCGCCACCGCGAAGTTCGATGAGTCGATCGACGTGGCCGTGCAGCTCGGCATCGATGCCAAGAAGTCTGACCAGGTCGTGCGCGGCGCCGTCGTGCTGCCCAACGGCACCGGCAAGACCAAGCGCGTGGCGGTGTTCGCCCAGGGCGCAAAGGCTGAGGAAGCCAAGGCCGCCGGCGCCGACATCGTCGGCATGGACGACCTGGCTGCGATGGTGAAGGCTGGCGACATGCCCTTCGACGTCGTGATCGCTGCACCGGACGCGATGCGCGTGGTCGGTACGCTGGGTCAGATCCTCGGCCCGCGCGGCCTGATGCCGAACCCGAAGGTCGGCACCGTGACGCCCGACGTCGCGACCGCCGTCAAGAACGCCAAGGCCGGCCAGGTGCAGTTCCGCGTCGACAAGGCCGGCATCGTGCACGGCACCATCGGCCGTCGTTCGTTCGACACCGACAAGCTGCAGGGCAACCTGGCGGCGCTGATCGAGGCGCTTGTCAAGGCGAAGCCGGCCACCAGCAAGGGTGTGTACCTGCGCAAGGTGGCCGTGTCGTCGACGATGGGTGTGGGTGTCCGCGTGGACACGCAAACCATCGCCGCGCAAGGTTGAGTTTGTCGTGAAGGATTTGCCTCATCGCCGGTCAAACGGCGGCGAGGCGATGTGGTGGGTCGGGGCGGCGTTCAAGCGCTTCCCCGGGCCATCCAAGACCGCTGGTGTGCAGGGCAACCCGCACTTAATCGCCAGCGCAGATGGCGATCCCGCTGCAGAGGAACCTGGTTCCGAAAACAGTTGGTCGCTGCATGAAGCGCGTCTCGAGGCTCTGGCCGAGGGGCGCATTGAAAAGGAGTAGACCTTGAGTCTGAATCGCAGTGAGAAAGAAGCGGTCATCAGTGATGTGACCAGCCTCGCCGCAAAAGCTCAAACGCTCGTGATGGCGGAGTACCGTGGCATCACGGTCGCCGACATGACCAAACTGCGCAACGATGCGCGCAGCAAGGCTGTGACCCTGAGTGTTCTCAAGAACACGCTGGCACGCCGCGCTGTCGCAGGTAGCTCGTTTGAGATCGTGTCCGACCAGATGACCGGTCCGTTGATCTATGGCTTCTCCGAAGACGCCGTGGCTGCCGCGAAAGTGGTGGCCGATTTCGCGAAGACCAACGACAAGCTGGTGATTCGCGGCGGTGCTTTCGGTGGCAAGGCCCTGGACGTCGAGGGCGTGAAGCAACTGGCCAACATCCCTTCGAAGGAAGTGCTGTTGTCGCAGCTGCTGGGCTTGATGCAATCCCCGATCTCGCGCACGGCCCGTGTCCTGGCCGCGCTCGCCGAGAAGCGTGGTGGTGGCGAAGCACAGGCGGAAGCTCCCGCCGCAGAAGGAGTCGCTGCCTAAGCGCGCGACTTTTCACCCAACTTATTTAGGAATCAAAAATGGCATTCGATAAAGACGCATTTCTGACCGCGCTCGACAGCATGACGGTCCTGGAACTCAACGACCTGGTGAAAGCCATCGAAGAGAAGTTCGGCGTGAGCGCCGCAGCAATGGCCGCTCCCGCCGGCGCCGGCGGTGGCGCTGCTGCAGCCGTCGTCGAAGAGAAGACCGAGTTCAACGTCGTTCTGCTCGACGCAGGCGCGAACAAGGTGTCGGCGATCAAGGCCGTGCGCGAAATCACCGGCCTGGGCCTCAAGGAAGCCAAGGACCTGGTGGAAGCCGCTCCCAAGGCCGTCAAGGAAGGCCTGCCGAAGGCAGACGCCGAAGCGGCCAAGAAGAAGCTGGAAGACGCCGGCGCCAAGGTGGAACTGAAGTAATTCGGTTCTTCCGGAGGGCTGGAGTGTGCCGAAAGGCCCTCCAGCCTTTGCCGCTTTCAGAGCGCACCCAAAAGCCGGCTTGGCGCCGGCTTTCCCGGAGACCTTCAGGTCGACGGAAAAGCCAAACCGAGACGATTTTTGAGTGTCTTCTGACCCCGACTGCAGAAGACCCCTTGGTTCGGGTGATGTGCAACGCATCACCGTCCGCCAGGGCTGGTAGTGGCCAGCCACCAAGGAGAGTGGTGCTCAAGCACCCGACCAAGTCGCTGAAGATCTCAAGCTCCGGAGCTCTCATGGCCCAAACGTCCACGTACAGTTACACCGAACGCAAGCGCATCCGAAAGAATTTCGGCAATCGCGACAGCGTCGTCGAAATCCCCTACCTGCTGCAGATGCAGAAAGACGCGTACACCGCGTTCCTGCAGGCCGGCATTGCACCCCAGAAGCGCACCGTGGAAGGCCTGCAGGCTGCATTCGACGCTGCCTTCCCGATCGTCTCGCACAACGGTTTCGTCGAGATGAAGTTCCTCGAGTACAACCTCGCGAAGCCTGCCTTCGACGTGCGCGAGTGCCAGACCCGCGGGCTGACTTTCGCCTCGGCCGTGCGCGCCAAGGTGCAACTGATCATCTATGACCGCGAATCGTCGACCTCGCAGTCGAAGGTGGTCAAGGAAGTGAAGGAGCAAGAGGTCTACATGGGCGAAGTGCCGCTCATGACCGACAAGGGCTCCTTCATCATCAACGGCACCGAGCGCGTCATCGTGTCGCAGCTGCACCGTTCGCCCGGCGTGTTCTTCGAGCACGACAAGGGCAAGACGCACAGCTCCGGCAAGCTCCTGTTCTCGGCCCGCGTGATTCCCTATCGCGGTTCGTGGCTGGACTTCGAGTTCGACCCGAAGGACATGCTGTACTTCCGCGTCGACCGCCGCCGCAAGATGCCGGTCACGATCCTGCTGAAGGCCATCGGCCTGAACCCGGAATCGATCCTCGCGAACTTCTTCGTGAACGACAACTTCCGTCTGATGGACAGCGGCGCGCAGATGGAGTTCGTCTCCGAGCGCCTGCGCGGTGAAGTCGCGCGTTTCGACATCACCGACAAGTCCGGCAAGGTCGTGGTCGCCAAGGACAAGCGCGTCACCGCGCGCCACACGCGCGAACTCGAGCAGACGGGCACCACGCACATCAGTGTGCCGGAAGACTTCCTGGTCGGCCGCGTGATCGCGCGCAACATCGTCGACGCCGACTCCGGCGAGATCCTGGCCAAAGCCAACGACGAGCTGACCGAAGCGCTCCTGAAGAAGCTGCGCGCCGCCGGCGTGCAGGACGTGCAGGCCATCTACACCAACGAACTCGACCAGGGCGCGTACATCTCGCAGACCCTGCGCATCGACGAGACGGTGGACGAGTTCGCCGCCCGCGTGGCGATCTACCGCATGATGCGCCCCGGCGAGCCGCCGACGGAAGACGCGGTGCAGGCCCTGTTCCAGCGTCTGTTCTACAACCCCGACACCTACGACCTGTCGCGCGTCGGCCGCATGAAGTTCAACGCCAAGGTCGGCCGCGACGAGTCGACCGGCCCGATGGTGCTGACCAACGAGGACATCCTCGCCGTGGTCAAGATCCTGGTGGACCTGCGCAACGGCCGCGGCGAAGTGGACGACATCGACCACCTCGGCAACCGCCGCGTGCGCTGCGTCGGCGAACTGGCCGAGAACCAGTACCGCACCGGCCTCGCCCGCATCGAGAAGGCCGTGAAGGAACGCCTGGGCCAGGCCGAGCAAGAGCCGCTCATGCCGCACGACCTGATCAACAGCAAGCCGATCTCCGCCGCGCTGAAGGAATTCTTCGGCGCCTCGCAGCTGTCGCAGTTCATGGACCAGACCAACCCGCTGTCCGAGATCACGCACAAGCGCCGCGTCTCGGCCCTCGGCCCGGGCGGCCTGACGCGCGAACGCGCCGGCTTCGAAGTGCGCGACGTGCACGTCACGCATTACGGCCGCGTGTGCCCGATCGAAACGCCTGAAGGTCCGAACATCGGCCTGATCAATTCGCTGGCGCTCTACGCGCGCTTGAACGAATACGGCTTCATCGAGACGCCGTACCGCCGCGTGATCGACGGCAAGGTCACGAACGAGATCGACTACCTGTCGGCCATCGAAGAAGGCAAGTATGTGATCGCGCAGGCCAACGCCGCGCTCGACAAGGACGGCCGCCTCACGGGCGACCTGGTGTCGGCGCGCGAAACCGGCGAATCGATCCTGGTCAGCGCCGAGCGCGTGCAGTACATGGACGTGTCGCCGGCGCAGATCGTGTCGGTGGCCGCGTCGCTGGTGCCCTTCCTCGAGCACGACGATGCGAACCGCGCGCTCATGGGCGCCAACATGCAGCGCCAGGCCGTGCCGGTGCTGCGTCCCGAAAAGGCCTTCGTCGGTACCGGCATCGAGCGCGTCTCCGCGGTCGACTCGGGCACCGTGGTCACGGCCACCCGCGGCGGCATCGTCGACTATGTCGACGCCACCCGCATCGTGGTGCGCGTGAACGATGCCGAAGCGGCGGCCGGTGAAGTCGGTGTCGACATCTACAACCTGATCAAGTATCAGCGTTCGAACCAGAACACCAACATCCACCAGCGTCCGATCGTCAAGCGCGGCGACAAGATCGCCAAGGGCGACGTGGTGGCCGACGGCGCATCCACCGACCTCGGCGAGCTGGCCCTGGGCCAGAACATGCTGGTCGCGTTCATGCCCTGGAACGGCTACAACTTCGAAGACTCGATCCTGATCAGCGAACGCGTGGTGGCCGAAGACCGCTACACCTCGATCCACATCGAGGAACTGGTGGTGATGGCCCGCGACACCAAGCTCGGTGCCGAGGAAATCACGCGCGACATCCCGAACCTGGCCGAGCAGCAGCTCAACCGCCTGGACGAGTCGGGGATCATCTACGTCGGCGCCGAAGTGCAGCCGGGCGACACGCTGGTCGGCAAGGTCACGCCCAAGGGCGAAACCACGCTGACGCCTGAAGAGAAGCTGCTGCGCGCGATCTTCGGCGAGAAGGCTTCCGACGTGAAGGACACTTCGCTGCGCGTCGACCAGGGCTCGCAAGGCACCGTGATCGACGTCCAGGTGTTCACCCGCGAAGGCATCACGCGCGACAAGCGCGCCCAGCAGATCATCGACGACGAGCTCAAGCGCTTCCGCCTCGACCTGAACGACCAGCTTCGCATCGTCGAAGCCGACGCCTTCGACCGGATCGAGAAGCTGCTGGTCGGCAAGGCCGCCAACGGCGGCCCGAACAAGCTGGCCAAGGGCACCAAGCTGGACAAGGCCTACCTCTCGTCGATCGAGAAGTTCCACTGGTTCGACATCCGCCCGGCGGACGACGACGTGGCGTCGCAGCTCGAGTCGATCAAGAACTCGCTCGAGCAGACGCGCCACAGCTTCGACCTCGCCTTCGAAGAAAAGCGCAAGAAGCTCACGCAGGGCGACGAGCTGCCCGCGGGCGTGCTCAAGATGGTCAAGGTCTACCTGGCCGTCAAGCGCCGCCTGCAGCCCGGCGACAAGATGGCCGGCCGCCACGGCAACAAGGGTGTGGTGTCGAAGATCGTTCCGGTCGAAGACATGCCTCACATGGCCGACGGCACGCCGTGCGACATCTGCCTGAACCCGCTGGGCGTGCCTTCGCGGATGAACGTGGGCCAGGTGCTCGAAGTGCATCTGGGCTGGGCCGGCAAGGGCATCGGCCAGCGCATCGGCGACATGCTGCAGGCCGAGGCCAAGGTGGCCGAGCTGCGCAAGTTCATGGACCAGCTCTACAACGGCTCGGGCCGCAAGGAAGACCTCAGCAAGCTGAGCGATGCCGACGTGCTCGAGATGGCCGGAAACCTGTCGACCGGCGTGCCCTTCGCGACCCCCGTGTTCGACGGCGCTTCGGAAGAAGAGATCCGCGGCATGCTCAAGCTGGCTTATCCGGAAGAGATCGCCAAGGCCAAGGGCCTGACCGACACCCGCACGCAGGCCTACCTGTTCGACGGCCGCACCGGCGACCAGTTCGAGCGTCCGGTCACGGTCGGCTACATGCACGTGCTCAAGCTGCACCACCTGGTGGACGACAAGATGCACGCCCGCTCGACCGGCCCGTACAGCCTGGTCACCCAGCAGCCGCTGGGCGGCAAGGCACAGTTCGGCGGCCAGCGTTTCGGCGAAATGGAAGTGTGGGCGCTCGAAGCCTACGGCGCCGCCTACGTGCTGCAGGAAATGCTGACGGTGAAGTCCGACGACGTGCAGGGTCGTACCAAGGTCTACGAGAGCATCGTCAAGGGCGAACACTCGATCGAAGCCGGCATGCCGGAATCGTTCAATGTGCTGGTCAAGGAAATTCGTTCCTTGGGCCTCGACATTGAACTGGAACGTTCTTAATTGAGAGGGAAAGAGTCAAATGAAATCGCTACTCGACCTGTTCAAGCAATTCACGCCCGATGAGCATTTCGATGCCATCCGCATCGGCATGGCTTCGCCCGAGAAGATCCGTTCGTGGTCCTTCGGCGAGGTGAAGAAGCCAGAGACCATCAACTACCGGACCTTCAAGCCCGAGCGCGACGGCCTGTTCTGCGCCAAGATCTTCGGGCCAATCAAGGACTACGAGTGCCTGTGCGGCAAGTACAAGCGCCTGAAGCACCGCGGCGTGATCTGCGAGAAGTGCGGCGTTGAAGTCACTCAGACCAAGGTGCGCCGCGAGCGCATGGGTCACATCGACCTGGCCGCGCCCTGCGCCCACATCTGGTTCCTGAAGTCGCTGCCCTCGCGCCTGGGCCTCGTGCTCGACATGACGCTGCGCGACATCGAGCGCGTGCTGTACTTCGAAGCCTACGTGATCACCGACCCCGGCATGACCCCGCTGAAGAAGTTCGGCATCATGTCCGAGGACGACTACGACGCGAAGCGCAAGGAATACGGCGACGAGTTCATCGCCAAGATGGGCGCCGAAGGCATCAAGGACCTGCTGATGGGCATCGAGCTCGACAGCGAGATCGAGAAGCTGCGCGGCGACCTGACCGGCTCCGAAGTCAAGGTCAAGAAGAACTCCAAGCGCCTCAAGGTGCTGGAAGCCTTCCGCAAGTCGGGCATCAAGCCCGAGTGGATGGTGCTCGACGTGCTGCCCGTGCTGCCGCCGGACCTGCGTCCGCTGGTGCCGCTGGACGGCGGCCGCTTCGCGACCTCCGACCTGAACGACCTGTACCGCCGCGTCATCAACCGCAATTCCCGCCTGCGCCGCCTGCTCGAGCTGAAGGCGCCGGAGATCATCGCGCGCAACGAAAAGCGGATGCTGCAGGAAGCCGTCGACAGCCTGCTGGACAACGGCCGCCGCGGCAAGGCCATGACGGGCGCCAACAAGCGCGCGCTCAAGTCGCTGGCCGACATGATCAAGGGCAAGAGCGGTCGCTTCCGCCAGAACCTGCTGGGCAAGCGCGTCGACTACTCGGGCCGTTCGGTCATCGTGGTCGGCCCGACGCTCAAGCTGCACCAGTGCGGCCTGCCGAAGCTGATGGCGCTCGAGCTCTTCAAGCCCTTCATCTTCTCGCGCCTCGAAGCCATGGGCATCGCCACCACCATCAAGGCGGCGAAGAAGGAAGTCGAATCCGGCACGCCGGTGGTGTGGGACATCCTGGAAGAGGTGATCAAGGAGCACCCGGTGATGCTCAACCGCGCACCGACCCTGCACCGCCTCGGCATCCAGGCCTTCGAGCCGATCCTGATCGAAGGCAAGGCGATCCAGCTGCACCCGCTGGTTTGTGCGGCCTTCAACGCCGACTTCGACGGCGACCAGATGGCCGTCCACGTGCCGCTGTCGGTGGAAGCGCAGATGGAAGCCCGCACGCTGATGCTGGCCTCCAACAACGTGCTGTTCCCGGCCAGCGGCGAGCCCTCGATCGTGCCGTCGCAGGACGTGGTGCTGGGCCTCTACTACACGACCCGCGAGCGCATCAACGGCAAGGGCGAGGGCCTGATCTTCTCCGACATCGGTGAAGTGCAGCGCGCGCTCGACGCCAACGTGGTCGAGCTCACCGCCAAGGTCAGCGTGCGCATCACCGAGTACACGAAGGACAAGGAATCGGGCGAGTTCACGCCCAAGACCGAACTCGTCGATACGACCGTGGGCCGCGCGCTGCTGTCCGAGATCCTGCCCAAGGGCCTGCCGTTCTCGAACATCAACAAGGCGCTGAAGAAGAAGGAAATCTCCAAGCTCATCAACGTCTCGTTCCGCAAGTGCGGCCTGAAGGAGACCGTGGTCTTCGCCGACAAGCTGCTGCAGAACGGCTTCCGCCTGGCGACCAAGGCCGGCATCTCGATCGCCATCGACGACATGCTGGTGCCGGCCGAGAAGCACGGCATCATCGAGCGCTCGGCCAAGGAAGTGAAGGAGATCGAGCAGCAGTACGTCTCGGGCCTGGTGACTTCCGGCGAACGCTACAACAAGGTGGTGGACATCTGGGGCAAGGCCGGCGACGAGGTGTCGAAGGTCATGATGGCCAAGCTCTCGAAAGAGAAGGTCACCGACCGCCACGGCAAGGAAGTGGAGCAGGAGTCCTTCAACTCCATCTACATGATGGCCGACTCGGGCGCCCGCGGTTCCGCCGCGCAGATCCGCCAGGTCGCCGGCATGCGGGGCCTGATGGCCAAGCCCGACGGCTCCATCATCGAGACGCCGATCACCGCGAACTTCCGCGAAGGCCTGAACGTGCTGGAGTACTTCATCTCCACCCACGGTGCCCGAAAGGGTCTGGCCGACACCGCGCTGAAGACCGCGAACTCCGGCTACCTGACGCGCCGACTGGTCGACGTGACCCAGGACCTGGTCGTGATCGAGCAGGATTGCGGCACGCACGAAGGCGCAGCGATGCGCGCGATCGTCGAAGGCGGTGAAGTCATCGAGTCGCTGCGCGAGCGCATCCTCGGCCGTACTGCGGCCGAAGACGTGCTGCATCCCGAAACGCGTGCCGTGCTGGCCAAGGCCGGCGACATGCTCGACGAGGACGTGATCGAGGTGCTCGAAGCCGAAGGCGTCGACGAAGTCAAGGTGCGCACGGCACTCACCTGCGCGACCCGCTTCGGCATCTGCGCCAAGTGCTACGGCCGCGACCTCGGCCGCGGCGGCCTGGTCAACAACGGCGAGGCGGTCGGCGTGATCGCGGCCCAGTCGATCGGCGAACCCGGCACGCAGCTCACGATGCGCACCTTCCACATCGGTGGTGCGGCTTCGCGTGCGGCGGTGGCTTCGAGCGTCGAGGCCAAGTCCAACGGCGTGATCGGCTTCAACGCCACGATGCGCTACGTGACCAACAGCAAGAACGAGCTGGTCGTGATCGCGCGTTCGGGCGAGATCGTCATCCATGACGAGCACGGCCGCGAGCGCGAACGCCACAAGGTGCCGTACGGCGCCACGCTGGCGGTCAAGGCCGACCAGCAGGTCAAGGCCGGCCAGGTGCTGGCCAACTGGGATCCGCTGACGCGCCCGATCATCACGGAGTTCGCCGGCAAGACCAAGTTCGAGAACGTCGAGGAAGGCCTCACGGTCGCGAAGCAGGTCGACGAGGTCACGGGCCTGTCGACGCTGGTGGTGATCGATCCGAAGCGCCGCGGCGCGGCCAAGGTCGTGCGTCCGCAGGTGAAGCTGGTCGACGCCACGGGCAACGAGGTCAAGATCCCCGGCACCGACCACTCGGTGACCATCGGCTTCCCGATCGGTTCGCTGGTGCAGATCCGCGACGGCCAGGACGTGGGCCCCGGCGAGGTGCTGGCGCGCATTCCGGTCGAAGGCCAGAAGACCCGCGACATCACCGGCGGTCTGCCGCGCGTGGCCGAGCTGTTCGAGGCGCGTTCGCCGAAGGACAAGGGCATGCTGGCCGAGATGACCGGTACCGTGTCGTTCGGCAAGGAGACCAAGGGCAAGATCCGCCTGCAGATCACCGACCCCGAAGGCAAGGTCTGGGAAGACCTGGTGCCGAAGGAGAAGAACATCCTGGTGCACGAAGGCCAGGTGGTGAACAAGGGCGAAAGCGTGGTCGACGGCCCGGCGGATCCGCAGGACATCCTGCGCCTGCTGGGTTCCGAAGAACTCGCGCGCTACATCGTGGACGAAGTGCAGGACGTGTACCGTTTGCAGGGCGTGAAGATCAACGACAAGCACATTGAGGTGATCGTTCGCCAGATGCTGCGCCGCGTCGTGGTCGAGAACCCGGGCGACACCAACTACATCGCCGGCGAACAGGTCGAACGCAGCGAAATGCTCAACACCAACGACGCCCTGCGCGCCGCTGACAAGCTGCCCGCCACGTTCACCAACCTGTTGCTCGGTATCACGAAGGCATCGCTCTCGACCGACAGCTTCATCAGCGCCGCATCGTTCCAGGAAACGACGCGCGTGCTGACCGAAGCCGCGATCATGGGCAAGCGCGACGAGCTGCGCGGCTTGAAGGAAAACGTCATCGTCGGCCGCCTGATTCCCGCGGGCACCGGCATGGCGTATCACCAGGCACGCAAGGTCAAGGACGCGATGGACGAGGCCGAGCGCCGCGCGATCGCCGAGGCGGAAGCCGCCGACCTGGCCGCCAGCCCTTCGACCGACGATGCGACCACGGCCGACGCCAGCGAAGGCGCCGCGACCGAATAAATAACTGGTTAGCATCACCGGCATGACCGGTACCCATCGCCCCCCTTCCGCCCGCGGATGGGGGGCTTTTTCATGAGCGACATGCCCGATTCGCTGCCGTATTGGATCGTCGGCGCGGTGGCGCTGTTCTGGTTCGTCGGCGCCTACAACCGCATCGTGCGCCTGCGTTCGGCGGCGCTGCAGGCCTATGCGGCGCTCGACGCGGCGCTGGTGCGGCAGCTCGATTTCGTGCAGGCGCGCGTGGCCGAAGCGGTGCCTGCGCCTGCGCCGGCAGTGCCCAAGGGCGCGACGGCCGACGCCTCGCTGCAGGCGGCCGCCAGCCAGCTGGTGACCCTGCTTGCCGCCACGCGCCTCAAGCCGCTCGATCCGGCCGGCATCGGCGCGCTGGCCACCGCCTTGCATGTCATGCTCGGCGCCTGGCAGCGGCTGCATCCCGATGCGGTGGTCAGTTTCGAGGCCGACGGTACCCTGTCGCGACCCGCGCCGCTCGCGGCCAGGGAAGACGCGGCCGCCGGCTCGGCGCCGATCGCCTGGCCCGAGCCCTCGGCTGCGGCCGAAATCGCCCGCAACCAGTTCAACCTGGCCGTGACGCAGTACAACGCGGCCATCGCCCAGTTCCCGGCGCTGCTGGTGGCGTGGATCATGCAGCTGCGACCGGCAGCGCCCTTGCGCTGATCCTGCGTTCTTTCCTCATCGACACCAAGTTGGCAGACCTTCCAGACCCCATCCGCGCTCCGTCGCCCGTTTCGCCGCCGTTGTGGCGCCAGTTGCAGCTCACCGCCGTCGCGCTCGCCTCGATCCGCAGCGGCGTCTCGGGCTCGGTGGCCTTCGAGGCCGTCGATCCGGCCTTGCGGCCGGGCGTCCAGGCGCTGGGCTTCCAGGTGCTGCGCTGGCTCGGCCGGGCCGAGGCCCTGCGACGCCAGCTGGCCAAGCGCACGCCGCCGCCGGCGGCCGATGCCTTGCTCTGCACCGCGCTCGCGCTGGCCTGGGATGCCGCGCTGTCGCCCTACGAGCCGTTCACGCTTGTCGATCAGGCGGTCGAGGCCGCCAAGCGCAACCCCGGCACGCGTGCCCAGGCCAGCTTCATCAATGCCTGCCTGCGCCGCTTTCTGCGCGAACGCGATGAGCTGGTTGCGGCCACCGAGCGCGAGCCGGTCGCGCAATGGAACCATCCGCGCTGGTGGATCGAGCGCCTGCGGCGCGACCATCCGCGCGACTGGCAACGCGTGCTGGCGGCCGACAACACCCAGGGGCCGATGACGCTGCGCGTCAACACGCGCAAGACCGATGTGGCCGCCTACCGGCGCGCCCTGGAAGCCGTGAACCTGCAGGCCGTTCCCGTGGCGGCCAGCGGCCTGCAGTTGCTGGGCGCGCGGCCGGTCCAGGCGCTGCCGGGCTTTGCCGAGGGCGAATGCTCGGTGCAGGATGCGGCGGCCCAGCTGGCCGCGCCCCTTCTGCTCGAAGGACTGCAAGGCGCCGCGCCGCTGCGGGTGCTCGACGCCTGTGCGGCGCCGGGCGGCAAGACCGCCCACCTGCTCGAAGTGGCGGGACCGGATGCGATCGAGCTCACGGCACTCGAAATCGATGCCGGGCGCAGCCGGCGCATCGACGAGACGCTGGCCAGGCTCGGCCTGGCTGCCAAGGTCCTCGTCGCCGATGCCGCGCGGCCGAAGCAGTGGTGGGACGGCCAAGCCTTCGACGCCATCCTGCTCGACGCGCCTTGTACCGCCTCGGGCATCGTGCGGCGCCATCCCGACGTGCGCTGGCTGCGGCGCGAGAGCGATACCGAGCAGCTGGCGCTCCAGCAGGCGATGCTGCTGGCCGCCCTGTGGCCCCTGGTCCGGTCGGGCGGACGTTTGTTGTACTGCACCTGTTCGGTCTTCCGCGAAGAGGGGACGCACCAGATCGATGCGTTCCTTGCACACAACACCGACGCCCGTTTGCTGCCCTCGCCGGGGCATTTGCTGCCGCAAAGCGGGGGGATTGCCCGTGGCGTCCCGGACAATGCCTTGGGTGACCACGACGGATTTTTCTACGCCTTGCTCGAAAAGCAGCCGCGCTGAACGGCGGGGTTCGGTCTGGCTCGCCGCGCTGGCGGTCCTCGCCCTCCTTCTGGCGTGGATGCCGGCCCTGGCGCAGTCGCGCAGCGCCACGGTCAGCCAGCTCCGGCTCGAGCAGGCCGACGACGGTGTCTACCTCAGCGCTCAGGTGCAGTTCGAACTGCCGGGACTGGTCGAGGAGGTGCTCGACAAGGGGATCGCGATCTATTTCGTGGCCGACGCCGAGCTCTACCGGGAGCGCTGGTACTGGACCGACCTCAAGGTGGCGCAGGCCACGCGCCACATGCGGCTCGCCTACCAGCCGCTCACGCGCCGCTGGCGGCTCAACGTCTCTCCGGTGCCGATCACGAACGCGGGCTTCGGCGTTTCGCTGAACCAGAATTTCGACACCCTCGAGGACGCGCTCGAAGGCGTGCGGCGTGTGGGCCGGCTGCGGCTGGGCGACATCGCCGAGATCGGTGACGATCACGTGCATCCCGTGAGCTTCCGCTTCCGGCTCGACACCTCGCAGCTGCCGCGGCCCTTCCAGATCGGCGTGGTCGGCCAGGCCGACTGGAACATCTCGGCCGAGCGCAGCGCACGCCTGCCGCTGGAGAAGGCCAAGTGAGTACCGATCCACGCGGCGGCGCAGCAGGGGCGCCGCCACCGCGCCGCCGTTCCCGCGCCATGCGCTGGGCGATCGGGGTCGGCGCCTTCCTGGTCACTGCCATCGGCCTGGTGCTGATGTTCCTGCTCGCGCAGTCCACCAACAACCGTGCCTTCTACGAGGAGAACTACGCGCGTCTGTTCGGCATCAACGTGGTGGTCGCGGTGGTGCTGCTGCTGGTGCTCGGATGGGTCGCGTTCCGGCTGCTGCGGCGCCTGCGCCAGGGCAAGTTCGGCAGCCGCCTCCTGATCAAGCTGGCCGCCATCTTCGCGCTCGTGGGCGTGGTGCCCGGCGCGCTGGTGTACCTCGTCTCCTACCAGTTCGTTGCGCGCTCGATCGAGAGCTGGTTCGACGTCAAGGTCGAAGGTGCGCTCGACGCCGGCCTGAACCTGGGCCGCGCCACGCTGGATTCGCTGTCCGACGACCTGGTGAGCAAGGTGCGCAGCGCGAGCAACCAGCTGGCCGAAGTGCCCGACGCGACAGCGGGCCTGGTGCTCGAACGCATCCGCGACCAGCTCGGCGCCACCGACGTGGTGCTCTGGACCGGCAACGGCCAACTGGTGGCCGGCGCGGGCGCTTCCCGCTTCCAGCTCAATCCCGAACGGCCCACGCCGCAGCAGTTCCGTCAGGTGCGCGCCGACCGCGCGATCGCGCACATCGAAGGCCTCGACGAGACGCCCGCGCCCGGCGCCGCGCCGCCCCCGCCCGCCAGCGTGCGGGCGCTCGCGCTGGTGCAAAGGCCGGGCTTCGAATTCAACACCGAGCCGCGCTTCCTGCAGGTCACGCAGCCGCTGCCGCCGGCGGTGGTGGCCAACGCGCTGGCCGTGCAGGAAGCCAACCGCGAGTACCAGGAAAGAGCGCTGGCGCGCGAAGGGCTACGCCGCATGTACATCGGCACGCTCACGCTGACGCTGTTCCTCGCCGTGTTCGGCGCGGTGCTGCTCGCGGTGCTGTTCGGCAACCAGCTCGCCCGCCCGCTCCTGGTGCTGGCCGAGGGCGTGCGGCAGGTGGCCGGTGGCGATCTGCGCCCCACCGCGGTACTGCAGGGCAAGGACGAGCTGGGCGGCCTCACGCGCTCCTTCGCCGTCATGACGCAGCAGCTGGCCGATGCGCGCGGTGCGGTCGAAAAGACCATGGGCGAACTCGATGCGGCGCGCGCCAACCTGCAGACCATCCTCGACAACCTGACCTCGGGCGTGATCGTGCTCGATCCCCAGGGCACCATCCTGTCGACCAACCCGGGCGCCACGCGCGTGCTGCGCGCGCCGCTCGCGGCCTACGAAGGCCAGTTGCTGGCCGACGTGCCCGGCCTCGCCGAGTTCGGGCAGAGCGTGCAGCAGCAGTTCGACGAGTTCCAGGTCGAGCGCCTGCAGCACGGCCTCGACCACTGGCAGCATGCCTTCGAGCTGCATGCGAGCGGGGAGGGCATGTCGCAGGACGCCATCAACATCGTCGCGCGCGGCGCGGAGCTGCCGGGCGATGCCAGGCTCTTGGTGTTCGACGACATCTCCGAGATCGTGTCGGCCCAGCGTGCCCAGGCCTGGGGCGAGGTGGCGCGGCGCCTGGCGCACGAGATCAAGAACCCGCTGACGCCGATCCAGCTCTCGGCCGAGCGCCTCGAAATGAAGCTCACCGGCAAGGTCCCGCCGGCCGAGGAAGCGGTGCTCGCCAAGTCGGTCAAGACCATCGTCGACCAGGTGGACGCGATGAAGCGCCTGGTCAACGAATTCCGCGACTATGCGCGCCTGCCCGCGGCCGACCTGAAGCCGGTGGACCTCAATGCGCTGGTGGCCGACGTGTTGCAGCTCTATGGCGGGGAGAACGCGCCCATCGCGCTGCGCTCCGAACTGGACGAGCGCTGCCCGCCGATCCGCGGCGATGCGCAGCAGATCCGGCAGGTCGTTCACAACCTGTTGCAAAACGCGCAGGACGCGGCCGAGGCTGCCGCCAGCGGCAGCGAGCGGGCCGGCGAGGTCGTCATCCGCACGCGGCTCGGCGACTCGGGCCAGCGCGTGCGCCTCACGGTGCAGGACAACGGGCCGGGTTTCGCCGAGAACATCCTCAAGCGGGCCTTCGAGCCCTACGTCACGACCAAGACCAAGGGCACCGGGCTCGGCCTCGCGGTGGTCAAGAAAATCGCCGACGAGCACGGCGCCCGCATCGAACTTTCGAATCGCATCGTTGATGGGGCTGTGGCTGGCGCACAAGTCTCGTTATCATTCGCGCTGGCAGGCGAGGCGCAGGGAGCGCTCGCACACACCGAAGATTCGAGGTCGCCGTCCGCCTGAGCGCTCCTGCAGTGCGCGCGGGCCGGCAAGCGAGCCCTCTCTATCTACACAGGCGCACAACACAAGCATTCATGGCAAACATCCTCGTGGTCGACGACGAGCTGGGCATTCGGGACCTGCTCTTCGAAATTCTCAATGACGAAGGCCACAACGTGGAACTCGCCGAGAACGCGGCCGAAGCGCGCGCAGCACGGCAGCGCGCGCGCCCGGACCTGGTCCTGCTCGACATCTGGATGCCCGACACCGACGGCGTCACGCTGCTCAAGGAATGGTCCACCGCCGGTCTGCTGAGCATGCCGGTCGTCATGATGAGCGGGCACGCCACCATCGACACCGCGGTCGACGCCACGCGCATCGGCGCCTTTGCCTTCCTCGAAAAACCCATCACCTTGCAGAAGCTGCTGAAAGCGGTCGAGCAGGGACTTGCGCGCGAAAGCGCACGCCGCGCCGCGGCGAGCGTGGTGCCGGCCGCCGCCAACAATCTCTCCGCGGTGGTCACCACGATCGGCGAGAACGCGCTGGTTCCATCGGCGCCGCAAATACCTGCGGTCGACACCGGCCCGCAATCCACGCAGAGCTTCGACCTCGACCGTCCGCTGCGCGACGCGCGCGACGGATTCGAGAAAGCGTACTTCGAATTCCATCTCGCGATGGAGAACGGCTCGATGACGCGCGTGGCCGAGAAGACGGGCCTCGAACGCACCCACCTCTACCGCAAGCTCAAGCAACTTGGCGTCGACCTGTCGAGAGGCCGCCGAGGCACTGTATAATTGCGGGCTGCACACCAAGGCCCGGTAGCTCAGTTGAGTCACACAAGACCAGCTGATCAGCCGCAAGTCGAGGCGTACATGGCCCGGTAGCTCAGTTGGTAGAGCAGCGGATTGAAAATCCGCGTGTCGGTGGTTCGATTCCGCCCCAGGCCACCACCCCCTCTTCTCGTACGATCCCAAGACAGCTCAAGAGTCCTTGTAAATCGAGGACTTAGCCTGAAAAGGCGGCTCAGGCGGTATCGTCAAATCCCACAGCGTCCCGTTTCTTGCGCAGCGAGAGCCTAAAGCATCAATGTTGTCTTGCGAAGCGCCGACGTGAACGCGCATTGGAGAGCAGTTGACGTCGCTGCGGCTGGCTGAGCGCAGCAGCTAGCCCATCTTTCTCAACTGACAGGTGTGAAGCCGGCTAAGTGCTTGATTTGATTCAGCACGACCTCGAAGGTCTCCACTACAGCGGGATGGGTTGGGCAGTGATGCGGGCGTGTTTGGCGGTGATCTTCGGCGGGGGTTGATCGGGCAGCTTCAGCCGCAGCAGGTCCAGCAGCATGCGGTGATCGGCCTCGGGCTGGGTGTATCGCGACAGCACGAGTTCTCTGCCGTCGGTGGTGGGCAGGTGCACGTCCACCATCTGCATGGTCTTGAACTTGGCGATGACCTCCGCAGGCGTGATGCCGTGCGCCAGGCGCTTGAGTTGGGCCTTCAAGGTGACCTGCAGGCAGTAGGCGAGGAAGGCCACGAAGATGTGGGCCTCGATGCGCTTCTCGCTGGAGTGGAAGATCGGGCGTACGGCCAGGTCGTGCTTGAGTTCCTTGAACGCCTGCTCGACCTCGGTGAGCTGGATATAGAACGTCCACAGCTGCGCGGGATCGTGCGCTGCGAGGTTGGTGCGCAGCAGATAGCGCCCTTCACGGCGGCGCACCTGGCGCAGCCGGGCGCGATCGAGCTCGAACTCGAAGGACGCTGTCTTGGCGCTGCTGCTGGCCTCGGGCAGATGAACCTTGATCAGCTGGGCGCTTCGCCCGGCGTCGTGCTTGGCTGCGCCGAGCTTCATGAGCAGTTGATCGCGCGTGAGCATCTGGCCCTGCAAGGCCTGCAGGCGCTGCACGTAGCGGCGCAGGCGGCGTTGCCGCATCGCACGCTCCTTGTCGATGCGTGCCGCACTTTGCGCGAGCACGTAGGTGTCTTCGTCAGCGCCCAGGCGCTTGACAGCGACGCCTTCGCGCACGCGCTGCCACGGCTGTGCGAGGAAGCCTTGCTCAAGCTTGGTCAGCCGCCCCTTGGGTGTGCCCACGAGATAGGACGCTCCCATGCGGCGCATCTGCGCCAGGCTGTCTTCGGTGGGCACGCCGCGGTCCATCACCCAGATCCGGTTGGCTCGGCCGTAGCGCTGCTCGATGCGATCGAGGAAGTCGCCAAGCGTCGTGGCGTCGGCCGTGTTGCCCGAGAGCACCTCGTAGCTCAGCGGGAAGCCTTCAGGGGTGACGATCAGCGCGATGACCACCTGGCGGCAGTCGCCTCGCTTGTCGCGGCTGTAGCCGTACTGGCGCTTGTCGTGTTCGCTGCGCTCCACATCGCTCTCGAAGTAGGTGCTGGTCAGGTCGTACAGCAGCACGTCGAACTTCGCCCCGAAGAGTTCGCCCCAGCGCCGGCACAGGAACTTGAACAGTTCGTCCTTGTGCGCTGCGAGCCTGTCCAGGCAGCGGTACAGCGTGTTCTTCTCGGCCAGCGCGAAGTCGGCGTGCAGCAGGTCGGCCATCGCGCTGGCGTCGAACCAGTGGCGGTGCAGGCGCCATTCGCTGCCGGGGTCGATGAGACGGTAGGCCACCAGCGTTTGCAGCACCTGCAGCCAGGGGGTGCCTTCGCGCGAGGGCGGCAGCCGAGCGCTCCAGAAGGCGTCGAGTTCGAGTTGCTGCCACAGCACGCATGACAGCCAGCACGCGCCCCACTGGCGCGGGCGTTCGAGGCGCAGTTCGTCCAGACGGATGCCAATCGCATTCGCGTCGTCCGCGGGCATCGAGCCGGCCGGGAACAGCGCCACCTGGCGCCTCGTTCCCTCGTCGTGCACTTCGATGGTCTTGCGCCAGGCTTCGCGCTGGCTCGCGTTGATCTCGCCCAGGTAGAGCACCTGCCTTTGCACCACGCGCCCATCGGCCAGTCGGCGGTTCTCCACCACGCTCCAGTAATCGTGCGTCTTGCCGTCCTTCAGGCGTCGGTTGCAGCGCAGAAACATGCGCCGCAGTTTAGGAACCCCTCGCCTGCACGCCAAGGACCAAGGTCTCCACCACAAGCGTTTTGCGGCGTCACCCCTATACGCATCAAGCACTTGCGTCGCTCAACACCCCCAAAATCGTCGAAATCGGGGTTGGGTTGAGAAAGATGGGCTAGGGTTCGGACCGTAGAGGGCCGTCGCGATTCCTGGGCCCACTGCCGTCGGTCAGCCATCGAAATTGGCTGGCTCAAAGCGTCATTGCAACGGGCCGGCTACCTGGGAAGGATGCGACACGGATTGCATTGGCGGCGTTAAGCCGCGGATGCGTCTCCTCGCCCCACAGGTGTAGCGCAAGGCCCCGCGCAGCCGAAGAAGTACGAAAGCGTCGCGGTGTCGGTGGCCCGCAACCCGTTTGACGATCCCCAATCGTTGGACGACTCGGCGCTGCGGCCAGCGTTTTCAGTCAGGCGTCTTTGGCCGCGCGTTTGACAGTAGCCAGAAGAGCCCCGGCACCCATGAAGGTGAGACCTGATAGTCGGTTGAAGAGCTTGGCTCGCCCTTTGACCCGCAACCATGGCGCAACACGCGAGGCAAACGTGGCGTAGAACATGAGCCAGAACAGCTCGAAGCACACGAATGTGCCCCCGAGAAGCAGGAACTGCGGAAGCTGAGGCGCGGCCGGATCGATGAACTGAGGGAAGAACGCCGTGAAGAACAGCAATGCCTTCGGATTGCTCGCGCCGACCAGCAAACCCTTGACGTAGAGCGCCAGGCGGCTTGCTCGGCTAGCGACCTGGGACGGAAGGTCAAAACTCGATGTCGTGGACCGCAGCGTGCCGATGCCGATGTAGAGGAGGTAGCCGACGCCAAACCACTTGATCGCGTGGAACAGCGTCTCGGACGCGGCAAGCGCCGCGCCTACGCCGACGGCAGAGCACGTCATGATGCCGACCACCGCTGTGACGCTGCCGATGGCCGAAAAGAATGTGCGTCGCGCACCATGGTTGACTGCGTTGGTGACGCACATCAGGACGCTGGGGCCGGGCGTTACGGTCAGAACAAAGACAGCTGCGACATACAGCAACCATGTTTGGAGGGACATGCAGATTCCTAGCGAATGAAGAGGACTTCTCCGTCCCGAACTGGCCGCGATGCGGCAACCGGCATCGAAGTGCCGCGATGCGACGTGCGAATTCTCGCCTCCTAAGACCGAACCGGGAAATTTCAGCGGGCTGCTGTTGCAGATCTACCGCGCGGCGCAGGAGCTGGCCAAGGCTGCGAGGTCTACTCGGCCGCGACATAGTCCGGGTACTGACGGCAGATCTCGTCCACCGCGCTGAGCGTGCCCGACAGGTGCTTGCGTAACGCGGCCTGGGCGGCGGTCGGGTCCTTCGCTTCGATGCCGCGCACGATGGCGCGGTGGTCGCGCAGGATCGCCTCGGTCTTGCCGGCAGTGGGCAAGTGCAGGAGGCGCAGCCGGTCCACGTGGCCCGAGACGCGGCCCACCAGCTCCCACAGGTCGGGCACGCCGCCGGCTTCGTACATCAGGCGATGGAAGGCGCGGTCGGCGCCGACGAAGTCGCCGTAGCGCTGTGCCGCCGACAGCGCTGCCTGCCGGGCGATGGTGGCCTTCATCTGCTCGACCAGCCCCGCGGGCGCGTCCAGCGCGAGCTGGTGTACCAACTCCAGCTCGATGGAGCGGCGCAGGAAATGCGCCTGGCGCGCCGCCGCGATGTCGATGCGGCTGACCAGCGTGGCGTGCTGCGGGAACACGTCCACCAGTCCTTCTTCGCTGAGGCGCAGCAGCGCCTCGCGCACCGGCGTCTGGCTCACGCCGAAGTGGTCGGCCAGTTCCTGCCGCGCCAGCACGGTGCCGGGTGCCAGTTCCAGAGAGAGGATGGCGTCGCGCAGTTGCTCCAGCACCTGGGGCGCGGCCAGGCGGGTGCGGTCGAGTCGGATCTTGGGGAGGGCACTCATCGGGGTCGGATTGTGGCATTGACGTACTAATATATTAATGTTTTAATCCCGTCGACGCGACCTGCGGTCCAAGAGACAACCCCCAATGAAACGCCCCTACGAATCGCTGCGCAGCGCCCGCTGGTTCGCGCCCGACGACTTCCGCTCCTTCGGCCACCGCTCGCGCGTGCTGCAGATGGGCTACAGCTATGCCGACTGGATGGGCAAGCCGGTGATCGCCATCGTCAACACCTGGAGCGATGCCAACCAGTGCCACGCGCATTTCAAGCAGCGGGTGGAGGACGTCAAGCGCGGCATTCTGCAGGCGGGCGGCTTCCCGCTGGAACTGCCGGCCATCTCGCTGTCGGAAAGCATGGTCAAGCCCACCACCATGCTCTACCGCAACTTCCTGGCGATGGAAACCGAAGAGCTGCTGCGCAGCCACCCGGTCGACGGCGCGGTGCTGATGGGCGGCTGCGACAAGACCACGCCCGGCCTCACGATGGGGGCCCTCAGCATGGGCATCCCCTTCATCTACCTGCCGGCCGGGCCCATGCTGCGCGGCAACTGGAAGGGCAAGGTGTTGGGCTCGGGCTCCGACGCCTTCAAGTACTGGGACGAGCGCCGCGCCGGCCGGCTCGGCGAGCAGGCCTGGGCCGAGATGGAAGCCGGCATCGCCCGCAGCCATGGCACCTGCATGACCATGGGCACGGCCGCCACCATGATGGGCATCGCCGAGGCGGTGGGCCTGAGCCTGCCGGGCGCCTCCAGCATTCCCGCGGCCGACGCCAACCACATCCGCATGAGCGCCGACTGCGGCCGCCGCATCGTCGAGATGGTGTGGGAAGACCTCACGCCCGCGAAGATGCTCACGCGCGCCAGCTTCGAGAACGGCATCGCCTGCGCGATGGCCATGGGCTGCAGCACCAACGCCATCGTGCACCTGATCGCGATGTCGCGCCGCGCCGGCCATGCGGTGAGCCTGGATGACTTCGATGCCTTCAGCCGCCGCGTGCCCGTCATCGCCAACATCCGGCCCAGCGGCGACGCCTACCTGATGGAGGACTTCTTCTACGCCGGCGGCCTGCCCGCGATGCTGGAGCGCATCCGCGGCCACCTGCACACCGAGGCGCTCACCGTCAACGGCCGCACCCTCGGCGAGAACATCGAAGGCGCCGAGGTCTATGACGACGATGTCATCCGTCCGCTCGCCAACCCCATCTATGCGGAAGGCGCACTCGCCGTGCTGCGCGGCAACCTGGCGCCCGACGGTGTGGTGATCAAGCCCAGCGCCTGCGCGCCGCACCTCCTGCAGCACAGCGGCCGCGCGCTGGTGTTCGACGACTACCCGGCGCTCAAGAAGGCGGTGGAGGACCCCGAACTCGACGTGACGGGCGACGACATCCTGGTGCTGCGCAACGCCGGCCCGCGCGGTGCCGGCATGCCGGAGTGGGGCATGCTGCCGATCCCGACCAAGCTGCTCAAGCAGGGCGTCAAGGACATGCTGCGCTTGTCCGATGCGCGCATGAGCGGCACCAGCTACGGCGGCTGCCTGCTGCACTGCTCGCCCGAGGCGGCCATCGGCGGCCCGCTGGCGCTGGTGAAGACCGGCGACCGCATCAGCGTGGACGTGCCGGCGCGGCGCATCCACCTTGAGGTCAGCGACGAGGAACTCGCGCTCCGCAAGGCCGGATGGACGCCGCCGCCGCCGCGCTACGAGCGCGGCTACGGCTGGATGTTCGGCCGCCACATCAAGCAGGCCAATGAAGGCTGCGACTTCGACTTCCTGGAAACCGGCTTCGGCAAGCCGGTGCCCGAGCCCGACATCTTCTGATCAGCCTTTAAACCCCACCTTCTTTCGAGAACGGAGACCCTACGTGAATCCCGCCACCCGCGAGCAGCTCATGAAGGTGAGCACCGCCACCCTGTGCACGGCCCTGTTCAAACGCGGCCTGCGCAACCAATTCATCCAGGACGTGCGACCGCTCAACCCGGCCTTGCCCAACATGGTGGGCGAGGCCTTCACGCTGCGCTACATGCCGGCGCGCGAAGACCTGAACCCGATCAGCGTCTTCCTCGACCGCAACCATCCGCAGCGCCAGGCGGTGGAGCAATGTCCCGAAGGCGCCGTGCTGGTGATCGACAGCCGCAAGGACGCGCGCGCCGCCTCGGCCGGCGGCATCCTGGTCACGCGGCTGATGAAGCGCGGCACCGCCGGCGTGGTGACCGACGGCGGCTTCCGCGACAGCCCCGACATTGCGAAGCTCGGCTTCCCGGCCTACCACTGCCGCCCCAGCGCGCCGACCAACCTCACGGTGCACCAGGCCATCGACATCAACGTGCCCATCGGCTGCGGCGACGCGCCGGTGTTTCCCGGTGACGTGATCGTGGGCGATGCCGAAGGCGTGATCGTCATCCCGGCCCACCTGGCCGACGAGATCGCCGCCGAAGCGATCGAGATGACGGCCTTCGAAGACTTCGTGCAGGAAAAGGTGCTCGAAGGCCGCTCCATCCTCGGCCTGTACCCGCCCACCGACGAACAGAGCCGCGCCGACTTCGCAGCCTGGCGCCAGGCCAAAGGCCGCTGAGGTCTTTTCCTTTTTTCACCCCCGAGGAGACAAACCATGCGCTTCACCCGCCGCGCCGCCGCGCTGCTTCTGGCCGCGCTCGCCCCTGTGGCCGCCTGGGCCCAGGCACCCGAATGGCCGGGCGCCAAGCCCATCGTCTACGTCGTGCCCTTCACGGCCGGCGGCTCCACCGACATCGTCGGCCGCACGCTGGCCCAGAAGCTGAGCGAAAGCCTCAAGCAATCGGTGGTGGTCGAGAACAAGCCCGGCCAGGCCGGCGGCATCGGTGCTGCCTACGTGGCCAAGGCCGCGCCCGACGGCTACACCCTCTTCGGCGGCACCATCAGCACGCATGCCATCAACGCCAGCCTCTACAAGAAGCTGCCCTACGACCCGATGAAGGACTTCGAGCCGGTCTCGCTGGTCGCGCGCCTGCCCAACGTGCTGATCGTCAACAGCCAGCTCGGCGTGAACTCGGTGGCCGAACTGGTGGCGCTCTTGAAAAAGGACGAGAGCAAGCGCAGCTTCGCGTCATCCGGCGCCGGCACCTCCACCCACCTGGCCGGCGAGATGTTCGCCGACCTGATCGGCGTGAAGCTCACCCATGTGCCGTATAAGGGCACGCCGCCGGCCATGACCGACGTGGCCGCGGGGCTGGTGCCCTTCATGTTCGATCAGGTGACGGCGGCGCTGCCGCTGGTCAAGAGCGGCAAGCTCAAGCTGCTGGCCGTGACCACCGGCAAGCGCATCGCGCTCGCGCCCGAGCTGCCGACCATGATCGAATCGGGCATTCCCGGCTTCGAGATGTCGTCGTGGCAGGCGGTGTACGCGCCCAAGGGCACACCCAAACCGATCGTGCAGCGCCTCAACGCCGAGATCGTCAAGGCGCTCAAGCAGCCCGACGTGCAGGCCAAGCTCTCGGACCAACTGGCGATGGAAATCGTGGGCAGCACGCCCGAAGAACTGCGCGAGCACATGGCCCGCGAGATCCCGCGCTGGGCCGAACTGGTGAAGAAGTCCGGCGCGACGGCGGACTGATCCGAATCAACCGCGATCAGTGATCGTGGTGCAGGTAGGCCGCCTGCCGCGGCAGCCGCCAGCTCACGAAGAAGGCGATCGCCATCATCGCTGTCACGTACCAGAAGAAGCTCGATTCGTGGCCCAGCGACTTGAGGCCCAGGGCCACGTATTCGGCCGAGCCGCCGAAGATCGCGTTGGCCACCGCGTAGGCCAGGCCGACTCCGAGGGCGCGCACTTCGGGCGGGAACATCTCGGCCTTCACGATGCCGCTGATCGATGTGTAGAAGCTCACGATCGCCAGCGCCACGATGATCAGCACAAAGGCGAGCCCCGGGCTCGTCACGCTTTGCAGCGCAGTGAGGATCGGCACGGTGGCCAGCGCGCCGAGTCCACCGAACAGCAGCATGTTGTTGCGCCGGCCGATGCGGTCCGACAGCGCGCCGAAGACCGGCTGCATGCACATGTAGACGAAGAGGGCGCAGGTCATCACGTAGCTGGTGGTCTTGATCGGCAGGCCGACCGTGTTGACCAGGTACTTCTGCATGTAGGTGGTGAAGGTGTAGAAGATCAGCGAGCCGCCCGCGGTGAAGCCCAGCACCGTGAAGAAGGCCGCCTTGTGGTGGCGGAACAGGCCCGCGAGCGTGCCGGCCTCCTTGTTGCTGCGGCTCTCGGTGCTCGAAGTCTCGTGCAACTGCCGGCGCAGCTGCATCGCGACCACGGCGGTGATGGCGCCGATCACGAAGGGAATACGCCAGCCCCAGGCCTTGAGTTCGGCCTCGCTCAGCAGCTGTTCGAGAACCACGATCACCAGCACCGCGAGCAGCTGGCCGCCGATCAGCGTGACGTACTGGAAGGACGAGAAGAAGCCGCGCTGGCCGCGCAGCGCCACCTCGCTCATGTAGGTGGCGGTGGTGCCGTACTCGCCGCCGACCGAAAGTCCCTGAAACAGACGCGCGACCAGCAGCAGCGCTGGCGCCCAGGCGCCGATGCTGTCATAGGTCGGCAGACAGGCGATCGCCAGCGAGCCCGCGCACATCATCGTGACGGAGATCACCATCGAGGTCTTGCGACCCTTGCGGTCCGCGATGCGGCCGAACAGCCAGCCGCCGATCGGCCGCATCAGGAAGCCGGCCGCGAAAACGCCCGCGGTGTTGAGCAGTTGCGCGGTGGGGTCGGATTTCGGGAAGAACGATGCCGCGAAGTAGATCGACGAGAACGCGTAGACGTAGAAGTCGAACCACTCGACCAGATTGCCTGAAGAGGCCCCGACGATGGCGAAGATGCGGTGGCGCTTTTCTTCGGCGGTGTAGTGCTGCGGCACCGTGGCGTCCGCGGCGATGCCCGAAACGGGCGTGACTGCGCTCATGCGAGCCTCCGTGTCTTGGTGTGTTGTACGGGAGAACCCTCATGCTAAGGCCGCCGGCCACCCGGCATCGGCCAGACGCCGCGATGTCCCTAGAAATCGACCAGGCTCAGGCCGATGCTCAGCACGGTGCGCTTGCGGTTGTAGTCGACCAGCGTGTCGCCATAGCCGTGAAACAGCTGCGTGTGGAAGCGCAGGTTGCTCCTGCTCGAGTTGCCGAGGTCCTTGAGCCATTCGAGCCGCATCGAACCGCGCCCGCTCTCGCGCAGGTTGTTGCGCACCGTCAGCCCGAGCGTGTTGTAGGGGTTCAGATTCCAGCGGCCCGTGAGCTCGGCGCGGCCGATGTAGTTGGAGATGTCGGGGTTGTCGTCCTTCGCAGCATCCTCATGCAGGCGCTGCCACACGCGGCCGGTGAGGGTGAAGCGGTCGTCCAGCTCCATGCCGCCCATCAGGTAGACGCGGTTCCAGCTGCGCGAATAAGGCAGGCTCTGGCCGTTCGACTGGTGCACCAGGCCGAGGCCCGCATAGCGCCAGCGCCAGCCGCCCGCCAGCTGCACGTCGGTGGGATAGACATACATCAGTTCCGGCTCGTGGTCGGTGGTGCGGAAGGGCCGCGAGATCGCGCCGTTGAAGAGCTGCCAGGTGGACTGCTGGCTGTAGCCGAACCACAGCGAATCCTTCTTGACCGGATCGTTCAGCGTCAGCATGCCCTGGATCAGCTTGGTGCGCACCGAAAGCCCGATGCGCATCTCGTTGGCCTGGTAGGCGATGTCGCTGCCGTTGTGGCCGGCAGAGGGCGAGGTCGGCGTCTGCGGCTTGTCCTTGGCCGCCGAGGCGGACACGTTGAGCGGCCGGTAGGCGCGGAAGCTGAAGGTGCCGCAGTCGGTGCCATTCTCGAGTTCCCAGAAACGCGAGAGCGCGGAGTACTGGCGGTCGCGGCAGCCTTCTTCGGTGGCGACGGAGACCACGCGCGTGGCGGGCACGGCGGCGTCCACCGGCGCGGGCGGCTGCGTGTTGGCGAGCACGGGCGGCGCCGCCGGTACCGAGGCCGCAGGCAAGGTCTGCTGCTGGGCCCAGCGGTCGAAGCAGGCCAGCCGCGCCTCCTTACTGTCGGCGAGGCGCTGGCACTGCTGCCAGGTCAGCTGCGCTTCGGCCAGCGGGCTCTGCGGTCTCTCTGCAGGTTGCGCGTGCGCGCCTGCGATGCCGAGGCCGGCAAAGAGCGCCGCGAAAGTGGTGGTGCGTGTGTTCATCATTGCCAACTGCCCGTCTTGGTTAGTACAAAAGGACGTGTGCTGTCGTCGGCGGCGTTTCGCCAGGTTCCTTTGAACTCCTTGCCGCAGGATCCGGCCTGCAGCTCGCCGAGCCAGACGCCGCTGATCGCGCGGCCGTCCATCGATTCGTCGATGTTGAGTTGGCCCTCGTCGTCGATGTCGCCCGCGAGCTGCGCGACCGAGCGGCTTGCCGCGCCGCCGTCACGCGTGATGGTGCCGCGCACGCCGGCGTATTCAGGATGCTTGGCGAGTTGCAGCCGCGCGATGCCCGGCACGCCTTCGAAGCGTGCCTCCCATTGGCCATAGAGCGCCTCGACCGGCAGGTCGCGGCCGCTGGCGGGGCATGCCGGCTGGGCTCCGGCGCTGCCGGCGGCAATGCACAAAGCAGTGAGCAGCGCGTGGCACTTCATGGGGCTGCCGCGGCGGCCGCCGCTGCGGCAGCGTTGTCCTGGACCTTGCGCGCGAATTCGGCGCGCAGTGCCTTGAGTTTCTCGCGCGGGTCTTCCTTGATGGTCTTCTTGTCGAGCGCCATCTCGGCGATGAAGCGGCTCGGCTGCGCCGGCACCATCTCGCGGCCCTGCTTGCGTCGCTTGGTCCAGCTCACCGCCAGGCTGCGCTGCGCGCGCGTGATGCCCACGTACATCAGGCGGCGCTCTTCCTGCAGGCGCTGCAGCGTGTCCTCGCTGACCTTCTCCTGCCGGCCGCCGTCGTCGTCGAGCTTGAAGGGCAAGAGCCCCTCGGTCACGCCGATCAGCATCACGTGCGGCCATTCGAGGCCCTTGGCCGCATGCAGCGTGGAGAGCGTGACCACGTTCTGGTCCTTCTCCCGTTCGCTGATGGTGGAGAGCAGCGAGATGGTCTGCGCGACTTCGAGCAGGCTCTTGCGTTCGCTCTCGACCGTCGCTCCGGAGGCATCGTCGATCTGCCCGCCGCAGCGCTGCGACATCCAGTCGCAGAACTCGAGCACATTGGTCCAGCGGCTGGCCGCGGCCTGTTCGCTGTCCTCGCCGTCGTAGAGGTGCTTCTCGTAGTCGATCTCTTTCAGCCAGTCGGCCAGGAAGCTGCGCGCGTCCTCGGCGCCCATGGTGCGGCGCGCGCGGTATTCGAGGTCGTTGATGTAGCGGCCGAACTCGTGCAGGCCTTCCTGCGCGCGCTTCGGCATCACGCTCGGCAGCGAGGGCGAGAACAGGGCCTCGAACAGGCTCAGCTTGTACTGGCTCGCGAAGGTGCCCAGGCTGGCCAGCGTGGTGTGGCCGATGCCGCGCTTGGGCGTGGTCACGGCGCGCAGGAAGGCCGGGTCGTCGTCGTTGTTGACCCAGAGCCGGAACCAGCCGCACAGGTCCTTGATCTCGGCGCGGTCGAAGAAGCTCTGGCCGCCCGAAACCTTGTAGGGGATCTGCGCTTTGCGCAAGGCCTGCTCGAACACCCGGGCCTGGTGGTTGGCGCGGTAGAGGATCGCGAAATCGCGGAACTCCTTGTACTGCTGGCCTTGCGTGGTGGCGTCGCCGCCGCGCAGGCTCTGGATGCGCGCCACCGTGCGTTCGGCCTCGTGCGCCTCGCTGTCGGCATCGACCACGCGCACCGGCTCGCCCTCGCCGAGTTCGCTGAACAGCGTCTTCGGAAAGAGCTTGGGGTTCGGTCCGATCACGTTGTTGGCCGCGCGCAGGATCGCGCTGGTGCTGCGGTAGTTCTGCTCGAGCTTGATGACCTTGAGATTCGGGTAGTCGATCGGCAGCTTCTTCAGGTTGTCGAGCGTCGCGCCGCGCCAGCCGTAGATCGACTGGTCGTCGTCGCCCACCGCGGTGAAGCGCCCGCGCTCTCCTACCAGCGCCTTCAGCACCTCGTACTGCGTGGCGTTGGTGTCCTGGTATTCGTCGACCAGCACGTGGCCGAGCGCGGCCTGCCACTTGGCGCGCACCTCGTCATGCTGCTGCAGAAGCTTGAGCGGCATGCCGATGAGGTCATCGAAATCCACGCTCTGGTAGGCAGCGAGCCGCTCTTCGTAGCGCCCCATGATGCGCGCCGTGATGCGCTCGTTGTCGTCGGCAGCCTGGGCCTCGGCCTGGGCGGCATTGAGCCCCATGTTCTTCCACTTGCTGATGGTCCACTGCCAGATGCGCGCGGTCGCGGCGTCGGTGGTGCCGCCGGCGTCCTTCAGGATCTTCGTCACGTCGTCGCTGTCGAGGATGCTGAAGGCCGGCTTCAGGCCCAGCACGGCGCCGTCTTCGCGCATCATGCGCACGCCCAGCGCGTGGAAGGTGCACACCACCACATGCTTCGCGTCGCGTCCGATCAGCCCCTTGGCGCGCTCGCGCATCTCGGCTGCTGCCTTGTTGGTGAAGGTGATGGCCGCGATGCGCTTGGGCTCCAGCCCCGCCTGGATCAGGCGCGCGATCTTGTGCGTGATGACGCGCGTCTTGCCCGAACCCGCACCCGCGAGCACGAGGCAGGGACCGTGCATGTAGTTGACGGCTTCTTGTTGCGCGAGGTTGAGACCGGAGGACATGAGGCGAGGGGAAGGGGGCGCAAAGCGGGCAATGATACGGGGCGCCGTCGGACGACCTCAGATGTATGGCGGTGTTAAACCCGTTCGCATTTGTGATCGGCGCCGCCGCATGTAGAAAACAAGACATCCGCTCACCATCGCCTTCTGGTCCGCGCTCGCCACGGTGGCGGCAACGCTGGTCGTGCTGAACTTCCTGCCCGGCGAAAAGAAGATCGAGCAGCACATCGAGCGCGAGTACAGCCTGCACGATGCGCAATTCCGCCGTGCGATGGGCGTCCTGCTCGGGCCGCTGGTCACGGAGGGCAACCGGTTCGAGGCGCTGATCAACGGCGACCGGATCTTGCCGCCGATGCTCGCGGCCATCCGCGGCGCGAAGAAGAGAGTCACCTTCGAGACCTAGATCTACTGGTCCGGCGACATCGGCCGCGCCTTTGCCGATGCGCTGTCGGAACGCGCCCGCGCCGGCATCAAGGTGCATGTGCTGCTCGACTGGGTAGGCAGCCAGAAGATCGAGGAGAAGCTTCTGCAATCGATGGAAAAAGCAGGCGTGGAGATCCGCGGGTTCCACAAGCCGAGCTGGTACGACATCGCGCGTTTCAACAACCGCACGCACCGCAAGCTGCTGGTGGTCGACGGCGTGGTGGGCTTCACCGGCGGCGTGGGCATCGCGCCCGAGTGGACCGGCAACGCGCAGGACCCCGACCATTGGCGCGACTCGCGCTACAAGGTGGGACGCGCAGACCGTGCGCCGCGCGTCGCGCGCCGGATGGGGTCCGCTGCTCGAAGCCGGCGTGCAGATGAGCGAATACCAGCCGACCATGTACCACTGCAAGGTGATGGTGGTCGACGACCTGTTGGTGTCTGTCGGCTCGACCAACTTCGACAACCGTTCCTTGCGCCTCAACGACGAGGCCAACCTCAATATCTACGACGAGGCCTTCGCCCGGGCGCAGGTGGCGGTGTTCGAGGACGATCTCGCGAAGAGCAAGGCGGTGAGCTTCGCCCAGTGGCAGGACCGGCCATGGCGCGAGAAGTTGATGGAGCACCTGGCCGCGCTGCTGGGGCCGCAGCTCTGAGTACCGCGACAACGACAATCGCCCGCGTGCTGCAGATCCTCTTCGTCACCATCCCCTTCTTCGCCTTGATCGCGGCCGGCTACGCAGCGGCTCGCACCGGTGCGCTGCCGCTCGCGGCAATTCCGGGGCTCAATGCCTTCGTGCTCTATTTCGCGCTGCCGTGCATGCTGTTTCGCTTCGGCGCTGCAGCGCCGATCGCGCAGCTGCTCGATGCCGGCGTGGCGCTGGTGTGGGGGGCGAGCGCGTTGATCGTGGTTGCAGCCACGGTGGCCCTGGCGCGCAGGCAGCGCATCGGTTGGAACGATGCGGCCTTCGGTGCGCTGGTGGCGGCGTTTCCGAACACGGGCTTCATGGGCGTGCCACTGCTGGTCGCGATCCTCGGCACGCAGGCGGCGTCTCCGATGATCATCACGATCGCTTTCGATCTGGTCGTGACCTCTTCGCTGTGCATCGCGCTGTCGCGCCTGGCCGGCGCCGACGAGCACGGTGCGGCCAAGGCAGCCCGACAGGCCTTGCGCGGCATCGTGCAGAACCCGATGCCATGGGCCATCGTGCTCGGCGGGCTGGCATCGGCCACGCGCCTTGGGCTCCCGGCGCCGGTCGAACGCACGATCGCGATGCTGGCCGATGCCGCCTCGCCGGTGGCGCTGTTCACCATCGGCGCGGTGCTGGCGCGCTCGTCGCTGCTGGCGCGCAAGCACCGGGCGAGCGCGCTCGTCGCCGCCGCGATGGGCAGCGCCTCCCAGCCGCTGCGAAAGGCGCCGCTTGCCGACGTGCTCTGCGTCGCGGCGATCAAGCTGCTGCTGCATCCCTTGCTGGTCTATGGCCTCGCGCGAGGCGCGATCGCGCTGGGCCTGCCGCTCGGCCAACCGGCGCTGATGGCGATCGTTCTGGTGGCCGCGCTGCCGAGCGCAAGCAACGTGTCGATGCTGGCCGAGCGCTTCGGCGCCGACAACGGGCGCATTGCGCGCGTCATTCTGTGGACCACCGTGGCAGCCTTCTTCAGCTTTCCCCTGGCGGTGAGATGGATGGCTAGTCGGGGCTAACTTCGGAAGCCCATTGCCGTCGGCAATCTCTGTTTCAGAATATTTCCTACAAGAAGCCGTCACTCCTCGGTGGATAGTGTGAACTATTGCTTTTGACTAATGCTTAGGTTTGCATTCGCGCTGCTAAAGTGGCGCCAGATACCGGGGGAACGGCATGACGACTTTGACGCGCTGGGTGCTTTGGGTAGCGTGGCTCGCTACCGTCAGTTGGCTTTGGCTCGTGGGTGCGCTGGGCATCGGTAGTGCGCTCGCGACGGGCGCAGCGAGCCTTTTGCTGTTCGCATGGCCGGGTCATTCGCACCGGCGGCGCCGGTCGGAACTGCGCTATATCGAGATGGGCAAGCAGCCCGTGGGCCTGCCCTGAGCCGCACTCAGATGCTGTGCGGGTCCACGTCGACCAGCCAGCGGATCACGCCCTTGCCCTCGGGCTGCCGTCGCAGTTCGTGCAACAGCGGCTGCCAGGCCGCCAGCAGGCGCTGAAGCGCCGCGCGCGACGCGCTTTCGACCAGCATCTGCGCCCGCTCCACATTCGCCACGCGCTGGATCGCCAGCGGCACGGCCGGGTAGCGGGTCACGCGCTCGGCCCCTTCCAGCGCATCGGCCGCCTCGCTGGCGGCATTCAGAAAAGCCTGTGCCGCCTCCTGCGTACGGGCGTCGGCCCGCAGCAACGCCTGGAAGGCGTAGGGCGGCATGCCGGCAGCGGCGCGCTCTTCGAGTTCGCGCTGGGCGAAAGCCGGGTAGTCATGCCGGCGCAGCGCCGCGAACAGCGCATGCTGCGGATGGTGGGTCTGGATCCACATCTCGGCGGTCGCGCCCTGCGCTGAAAGATAGGCGGCGTCGCGTCCCGCGCGTCCCGCCGACTGCATCAGCAGGCTGAACAGCCGTTCCGGCGCGCGGAAATCACTCGAGAAGAGCGCGCCGTCGGGATTGACCGCGGCCACCAGCGTGATGCGCCGGAAGTCGTGGCCCTTGGCGATCATTTGCGTGCCCACCAGCACGTCGACCTCGCCCGCATGCACGGCGGCGAGCTGCGATTCGAGCGCGCCTTGGCGGCGCGTACTGTCGGCGTCGATGCGCGCGATGCGCACCGCGCTGCCATCGGGCCGCTTCACGCTCGCGAACAGCTCGCCCAGGTGCTCCTCGAGACGTTCCGTGCCGCGGCCCACCGGCGCGATGTCGGGGTTGCCGCAGGCCGGGCAGGCGCGCGGCACGCGCTCGGTGAAGCCGCAGTGGTGGCAGCGCAGCGTGCGGTCGATCTTGTGGAACACGCGGTAGGCGCTGCAGTGCGGGCATTCGCTCTTCCAGCCGCAGTCGCCGCAGGCCAGCACCGGCGCATAGCCGCGCCGATTGAGGAACACCATGCTTTGCTCGCCGCGCGCGATGCGCTGGCCGATGGCATCGAGCAGCGCGGCCGAAAGCACGGTCCTGGGCGGCTGCAGGTTCATGTCGACCAGCCGAACGGCGGGCAGCGCCACGGCGCCGATGCGCGAGGGCATCGCCAGCCGCAGATAGCGCCCGCCGGCATCCTCGCCCGCGGCCGGCCGGCTCTGGTGCCAGCTTTCGAGCGAGGGCGTGGCCGAGCCGAGCATCACCTTCGCGCCTTCGCGCTGGCCGCGCCACACCGCCAGGTCGCGCGCCGAGTAGCGCGCGCCTTCCTGCTGCTTGTAGCTGGGGTCGTGCTCCTCGTCGACCACGATCAACTTCAGCGCCGGCATCGACGCGAACACTGCCATGCGCGTGCCGAGCACGATGCGCGCTGCGCCGTTGTGCGCCGCGAGCCAGCTGGCCAGGCGCTGCGGATTCGTCATGCCGCTGTGCAACGAGACCACGGTGCCGTCGCCGAAGCGCTCCTTGAAGCGTGCTTCGAGCTGCGGCGTGAGGTTGATCTCGGGCACCATCACCAGCGCTTGCGCGGAGGGCTCGCGCGCCAGCAGCGCCGCCACGGCCTGCAGGTAGATCTCGGTCTTGCCGCTGCCGGTGCTGCCGAACAGCAGGAAGGGGCCGGTCTCGGCATCGAAGCGGGCCAGTGCGTCGGCTTGCTCGGCAGACAGTGCCAGGCCGTCGGGCGCCGTGCCGGCGGCAGGGGAGTGCGCCGGCACGGCTTGGCGCTTGAGCCGCCGCGCCAGCTGCACCGCGCTCAGGTCGCGCAGCTGGGGCGGCAGCGCGGCCAGCGCAATCTCGCCGAGCGAGCGCTGGTAGTAGCGGGCGGCAAAGGCCACCAGGTCGCGCCAGGCATCGTTCAGCGGCGGCAACCCATCGAGCACGGCGGCGACGGGCTTGAGTTCCATGGCGGGCGCCGCGCCGTCCTCGAGCGCATGGACCGCCCATGCCACGCCCAGCACCTCGCGACGACCCAGCGGCACCCGCAGCAAGGACCCGATGGCCGGCGTTTCGGCGCTGGCGTAGCTCAGTACATCCCCTAATGCGCTGTGCGCAGGAGTCTGGACCGCGACGTCGATGCGCCAGTTCAAGGCGTGGTCCTGTTACGGCCGTTGGTTAAAGCAAGTTGTAGCAATGCGGCTTAAGTCGTTGATTTGCCTGCGCTTTGGAAGCCATCCAGAGTTTGTGTGGATAACTTTGTTGATATCCGGGCCCGACTCGCCGCCAGCCCTTGAAAATCAAGGCTCCGGCTGGAATGCCCGCAAAAAAAGCAAAGTTCAAAGTCCATATAAATCAATGACTTAGCGACGCTATCGCTTTAGGAGCAGGGATTTGCGGTCCAAAGATATTTTTGCGCAGCGCAGCAAGTGTTTTGTGCATAAGTCAGTCGGTCCTCACCCTTTCGACTTGACAAATGCGAATCGGTCGTTCTTAGGTACTTACAACCTATAACAGTCGCTTCAGACACGCAGCGCGCGCGATTGCGCATGCACCGCAGCGACCAGCGCCGCAACGTGATCGGGTGGCGTGAACTGGCTGATGCCGTGGCCCAGGTTGAAGATGTGGGTCGGCCCGGTCGAAGCGCGATCGGTGTGCGGCCGTCCGAAGCTCTGCAGCACCTTCGCCACCTCGGCCTCGATCTGCGCGGGCGCGGCGAACAGCACGTTGGGATCGATGTTGCCCTGCAGCGCCTTGGCCCCTGCACCTTCGCCCACGAGTGCGCGTGCGTGGCCGAGGTTGACGGTCCAGTCCAGGCCCAGCACCTCGCAGTCGAGCGCGCGCATGTCTTCGAGCCAGAGTCCGCCGCCCTTGGTGAAGACGATGCGCGGCACCGGCAGGCCGTCGGCACCTTCGCGCTTCAGCTGCGCGAGCACGCGCGCGGTGTAGGCCAGGCTGAAATCCTGGAAGGCGCCGTCGGCCAGCACGCCGCCCCAGCTGTCGAACACCATCACGGCCTGCGCGCCGGCGTCGATCTGCGCGTTGAGATACGCGGCCACGGCATCGGCATTCACCGCGAGCAGGCGGTGCATGAGATCGGGGCGGCTGTAGAGCAGGGTCTTGACCTGCCGATAGTCGCTCGATCCTGCCCCCTCGACCATGTAGCAGGCCAGCGTCCAGGGGCTGCCCGAGAAGCCGATCAGCGGCACCCGGCCATCGAGTGCGCGGCGGATCGATGCGACCGCGTCGAACACGTAGCGCAGCTTGGCCATGTCGGGCACTGCGAGCGCGCCGATCGCGGCTTCGTCGCGCACCGGCCGTGCGAAACGCGGCCCTTCGCCGGCCTCGAAGGAGAGGCCCAGGCCCATCGCATCGGGCACCGTGAGGATGTCGGAGAACAGGATCGCGGCATCGAGCGGATAGCGCTCGAGCGGCTGCAGCGTGACCTCGGTGGCGTAGTCCACGTTGGTGGCCAAGCCCATGAAGCTGCCGGCGCGGGCCCGCGTCGCCACGTATTCGGGCAGGTAGCGCCCGGCCTGGCGCATCAGCCAGACGGGGGTGCGATCGGTGGCCTGGCGCCAGCAGGCGCGCAGGAAAGTGTCGTTCTGAAGTGGCGCGAAAGGCATCCTGCGATTGTCGCAGGGCAGGCTCATTCGGCGGCGCGCCCGGCCTGCCCCAATGCCTGTGCGAGGAAGTCGACGAAGGCGCGCACGCGCGTCGACAGCTGGTAGCGCTGTGGATAGACCGCGTAGATGTCGGCCCCGGGCGTGCGGTACTGGGGCAGCACCTGCACCAGGCGGCCGCTGCGCAGGTAGCGGTTGATGTCCCATTCCGCGCGCATCACGATGCCATGCCCGTCGAGCGCCCACCTGACCGCGATCTCGCCGTCGTTGGTCGTGAGGCTGCCGCGCGTCTTGATGGCCTCGGTGCGCTGGCGCGCGCCGCGGCCGGTGCTCAGGCGCCACAGGCCGTAGGCCTCGTCGCCCTGCCGGATGCCGATGCAGTTGTGACGCATCAGGTCGCGCGGCACTTTCGGCTGGCCGCAGCGCGCCAGGTAGGCGGGCGAGGCGCAGAGCAGGCGCTGGTTGGCCGCGATGCGCCGCGCGATGACGCGTGCGTCCGGCGGCTCGCCGAAGCGGATGCAGACGTCGAAGGCATCGTCGCTGAAGGGCGGCGGATTCACCGACAGCTGCAGCTGCACGTCGACCTCCGGATGGCTGCGCACGAAGCGCGAGATCACCGGCGCCACATGCGTGCGCCCGAAGCCCAGGGTCGCGTTCACGCGCAGCAGGCCCTTGGGGCTGCCTTTCGACTGGCTCAGCAGTTCGTCCAGGTCGGCGATCTCGTCGAGGATGCTGCGTGCGCGTTCGAGCAGCACCTCGCCCTCGGGCGTGAGGCTCATGCGGCGCGTGGTGCGGTTGACCAGCGTCACGCCCAGGCGGCCTTCCATCTGCGCCAGCCGCTTGCTGACGGCGGCCGTGCTGATCCCCAGGTCGCGGCCGGCAGCGCTCAGGCTGGGGGCGCTCGCCAGCGCCGAGAAGAAGCCGAGCTCGGCCGGTTGGATGCCGCTGGTCATGGGTATCGATTGTTGAACGCAGGTTAACGATGGCTTGAATCCAGGCCCGCATCGTAGAGCTGTCCGGCTCCTACAGTCAGCCCATCTTTTCAACAGGGGCTGACTCATGAAGACATACCGCATCGCCACCATTCCCGGCGACGGCATCGGCAAGGAAGTGATCCCGGCCGGCCGTCAGGTGATGGAAGCGCTGGCCGCCGCCTCGGGCGGCCAGCTGAACTTCGAGTTCGAGGATTTCGGCTGGGGCGGCGACTGGTTCCGCCAGCACGGCGTGATGATGCCGGACGACGGCTTGGCCGCACTGCGCGACAAGGACGCCATCCTGTTCGGCTCTGCCGGCGACCCGCACATCCCCGACCACGTCACGCTGTGGGGCCTGCGCCTGAAGATCTGCCAGGGCTTCGACCAGTACGCCAACGTGCGGCCGACGCGCATCCTGCCGGGCATCGACGGGCCGCTCAAGCGCTGCACGCCCGAGCAGTTGAACTGGGTGATCGTGCGCGAGAACTCCGAGGGCGAGTACGCCGGCGTCGGCGGCCGCGTGCACCAGGGCCATCCGATCGAGGCCGCGACCGACGTCAGCATGATGACCCGCGCCGGCGTCGAGCGCATCATGCGTTTCGCCTTCCGGCTCGCCCAATCGCGCCCGCGCAAGCTGCTGACCGTGGTCACCAAGTCGAACGCGCAGCGCCATGCGATGGTGATGTGGGACGAGATCGCGGTGCAGATCGCGAAGGAGTTTCCCGATGTCACCTGGGACAAGGAACTGGTCGACGCCGCCACCGCGCGCATGGTCAACCGCCCCGCCACGCTCGACACCATCGTCGCTACCAACCTGCATGCCGACATCCTGAGCGACCTGGCGGCCGCGCTGGCCGGCAGCCTGGGCATCGCGCCCACCGGCAACATCGATCCCGAGCGCCGCTACCCCTCGATGTTCGAGCCGATCCACGGCTCCGCCTTCGACATCATGGGCAAGGGCCTGGCCAATCCGGTCGGCACCTTCTGGTCGGTCGTGATGCTGCTCGAACACCTGGGCGAGGCCGCGACCGCCGCGCGCCTGATGGAGGCGGTGGAGCATGTGACCGCCAACCCTGCGCTCCATACCCGCGATCTCGGCGGCAGCGCGACGACCGACGACGTGACCCGCGCCGTCTGCGGCCACATCGCCGCCGCGCAGGCGCAGCGCCGCGCGGCCTGAGAGAGCGCCGCCGAACACAACGACATGGAGACAGCATGAACTTCCTCTTCGAGCCCCGCCGCCGTCGCTTCGTGCAAGCCGGCGCCCTCGCATTCGGCCTGGCCTCCACGCTGGGGTCCACGCAGGCTTTTGCGCAGCAGCCCTGGCCCGCCAAGCCCATCAGTCTGATCGTGCCCTTCCCCTCGGGCGGCACCACCGACGTGCTGGCCCGCGCGCTGGCCGACCGACTCTCGCAAAGCCTCGGCCAGCCCGTGGTGGTCGAGAGCAAGCCCGGCGCCGGTGCGACGCTGGGCGCCGACTTCGTGGCCAAGGCCAAGCCCGACGGCTACACGCTGCTGATGGGCGCGGTGCACCACACCATCGCGACCAGCGTCTACAAGAAGCTGCCCTACGATTTCCAGAAAGACCTGGCGCCCATCACCGTCGTGGCCATGGTGCCCAACGTGCTGGTGGTCAACGCCGCCAACACGCCGGCCAAAAACGTCGCCGAACTGGTGGCGCTCGCCAAGTCCGCGAAGGACAAGCTGGCCTACGGCTCCAACGGCAACGGCACCGCGCAGCACCTGATCGGCACGCAGTTCCAGGCCAGCACCGGCGCCGAACTGCTGCACGTGCCCTACAAGGGCAGCGGCCCGCTCACCACCGACCTGCTCGGCGGCCAGGTGGCGATGTCCTTCGACACCATCACGCCGGTGCTGCAGCACATCAAGAGCGGCAAGCTGCGCGCGCTGGCCGTGACCACGGCGAAGCGCTCGTCGGTGCTGCCGGAGGTGCCCACCCTCGAGGAGGCCGGACTCAAGGGCTTCGACATCGGCACCTGGTTCGGCGTGCTGGCGCCGGCGGCCACGCCGAAGGAGGTGGTGGCGCGCCTCAACGCGGAGATGGTGAAGATCATCCAGTCGCCGGACTTCGCCGAGCGCATGCAGGCCATCGGCGCGGAGCCGCTGGGCGGCAGCTCGCAGGAAATGGCAGGCCGGATCCGCGAGGAGACGGCGAAGTTCGCGAAGCTGGTGAAAGAAGGAAAGGTCGCGATCGATTAGGGCCTGAGCAGGCCCTTAGCGCCAGGGCGTTGCGCCCCTGGTGAGCCGCGAATGCTCGACCATGATGCAGCGGTCCTGCACCACTTCCAGCCCGGCCGAGCGACCCTTGGCCGCTGCTGCCTGATTGATGATGCCGAGCTGCATCCAGAGCGCCGGTGCGCCGATGGCGATGGCTTCGCCCATCACCGGCGGCACGTCTTCGGCCTGGCGAAACACGTTCACCAGGTCGATCTTCTCGTGCTTCGCGGCCTCTCTCAGCGTCGGATAGGCCTTCTCGCCGAAGACCTCGCGGGTGTTCGGGTTGACCGGCACGATCCGGAAGCCGCGCGCCTTCATGTATTGCGAGACGCCGTAGCTGGTGCGATGCGGGCTCGGCGAGAGGCCGACGACGGCGATGGTGCGCGTGCGCGCGAGCAGCGCTCCGATGTCGGTGGGTGGGGTTGCGTCTTTCATCGCGCCATTTTGCGGCGCGGCGCGCAACCGTACCGTGCTCAGGCCTTGTACTTGATCGAGCAGCCGTAGGGCTTGGTGGCCGCCGCGCTGATCGGCTTGCCGCCGACGGCTTCGCCGAGCGCCTGGTTCACGTAGTTGGTGGCGCTCTTGATGTCCTCGGCGCGCGCCGACGCAATGCTGTCGATGCCGCCCGCGTACACCAGCACGCCCTTGGGATCGATGATGAAGAGATGCGGCGTGGTGCGCGCGGCGTAGGCGCGGCCGATCACGCCGTCTTCGTCCATCAGCACGGCCGTGGGCGCGGCCGACTGCTCCTTCATCCAGGCATCGAGTGCGGCCGGTTTCAGGTAGTCGCTGGCGGCGCGCTCGGTCGAGTTGACCGATAGCCAGACCACGCCCTTGTCGGTGGCCGCCTTCTGGGTGGCAGGCATGTTGCCGCTGCCGTAGTGCTTGCGCACGAACGGGCAGCCCGGATTGGTCCATTCGAGCACCACGAACTTGCCGGCGAAATCCGACAGCCGGTGCTGCTTGCCGCTGGTGTCGACGGCGACGAAATCGGGCGCCTTCTGGCCCACGGCCGGCGCGGCCATGGCGTGGGTGCCCATGAGGAAAGTGGCGCCGAGCGCCACCGCGGCGGCCACCACGGCGCGGCGCGAGGCCCGGCTCAGGGCCGCGCGGGCATTGCGCGCGGCACGGTAGGAACGCGAGTCGGAGGATGACGATGAAGGCATGGTCAGCTTGAACTCCCAATCAATATATTCAACAACCGCCACAGCTTAGAGCGGTTTTCTCACCTGCTTGTGACAACCCGTAGAGACTCGGGGTCAAAGCGTCGCCAAGGCCGAGCGTACCTCTTCTTTGCTAAGGATTTCGGTCAGCACCACGGGCGCCTTGCCCGGCGCCTGCAGCACGTAGACCGGCACGCCGCTGCGCCCCAGCGCGGTCAGCGCGGCGGTGATCGCCGGATCGCGGCGCGTCCAGTCGGCGCGCAGCATGGCGACCTGCCTGGCATCGAACTCGGCCAGGAGCGCCGCATCGGCCAACGTGCTGCGCTTGTTGTACTGGCAGGTCACGCACCAGGCGGCCGTGAAGTCGATGAACACCGGCCGACCGGCGGCCGCGAGTTCGCTCACGCGCGTCGCAGACCAGGGCTGCCAGCGGTCGCCGGTCGCGGCCACGGCCGGCGCCGCGCTGCGCATCACGTTGCCGCCGATGGCGCCCGCCAGCACCGCGGTGGCCGCGATCAGCAGGCTGGCCACCACGATGCGCGTGCGCCCGCGCAGCGTGAACGCCCAGACGATCGCCGCCAGGCACACCAGGAGGCCGAGCAGCGCGCCCGCGCCGTCGATACCGCTTTGCTGGCCCAGCACCCAGACCAGCCAGGCGACCGTGGCGAACATCGGAAAAGCGAGCAGCCGGCGCAGCGTGTTCATCCACGGTCCGGGTCGCGGCAGCAAGCGCGCCACCGCCGGCACGAAGCCCGCCGCCAGGTAGGGCAGGGCGAGGCCGAAGCCGAGCACCGCGAACATCAGCAGGGCCTGCGTGGCCGGCAGCCCGATCGCGAAGCCCAGCGAGGCGCCCATGAAAGGCGCCGAGCAAGGCGAGGCGATCACCACCGCGAGCACGCCCGACAGGAAGTCGTTGACCACCGGGTGCCGGGCCTGGGCGCCGCACAGCGAAGCCGGCGCCAGCATGCGGAACTCGTAGACGCCCGCGAGGTTGAGCCCGATCAGCGTGAAAAGCGCGGCCAGCACGGCCACCACCGCCGGCGACTGGAGTTGGAAGCCCCAGCCCAGTTCGGCGCCGGCCGCGCGCAGCGCGAGCATCGCGCCGCCCAGCGCCAGGAAGGACAGCATCACGCCGGCCGTGTAGGCGACGGCGGCCATCCGGTGGCCGCTGTGGTCTTCGGCCTGGCGCGTGAAGCCCAGCACCTTGATCGCGAGCACCGGGAACACGCAAGGCATCAGGTTGAGCAGCAGGCCGCCGAGCAGCGCGCCCAGCAGCGCGGCGACAAAGCTGCCTGCCGGTTGCGGCAGGGGCGCCGCGGTGTTGGCTTCGAGCGCGGCCTGCAAAGCCGGCGAGACCTCCGCCCGCGGGGCCGTGGCCGGCCAGGTGCCGGCAACCGGCGCTTCGGCGCGCCAGGCAATGGGCTGGCCGGCTTGCCGATCGGCCTCGGCCAGGGCGACCACCACCGGCATCGTCGTCGGGCTGGCGCTGCGCTGATCGGAGAGCGGCACGGTGGCGGTCCAGGCGTCGCCCTGCCAGGCCTGCGTCCAGTCCTTGCCCTGCACGGCCGCCGTGTGGATCACCTCGCCGGTCTCGGGGAAGAACTCCAGGGTCTTGCCGCGCGCCGCCGCCGGCAGGCCTTCGAGGCGGACCTGCAGCTTGTCGCCCTCGATGGCGATCGTGCCCGGCTTCGCGAGCGCGGCCGGCTGGGCGGCCAGAGCGGCGTCGAAGGCGCTCTTGTGCAGTGCGGTCGAGCCCTGCAGCGGCAGCTTGAGCAGGAACTCGCCGTCTTCTGGAATGCATTCCTTGCGGCAAACCAGCCAGGAGGCCTTGAGTTTGATGTCGAGCCCGTTGGCGCCGGCGAGGCTTGCGGTGGGCTTGAAGTCGGACGCCACGGTCAGTGGCACCGGCAGCAGCACCGTGCCTTCGTAGCCGTAGTTGGCCAGGGTGCCGATCGGGATCTTCTTCGGCACCGGCCACGCGATGTCGCCGTTGGAGATGCCGGCCGGCAGCGACCAGGCGAGCGCGGTCGGCAGGCCGGAGTCGCCGGCGTTCTTCCAGTAGGTGTGCCACTCGGGCTGGTGCGTGATCTGCAGGCCGACCCAGACCGGCGCGCCGGCGACGACGCCCTGCGACGCATGGGCGATCAGTTCCGCCCGCACATGGGGCGTGGTGACGACGGGTCCGACCTTGGAAGCCAGCTGGCCCGCAGCCGGCAGGCAGGCCGCGAGAGTGGCGGCCAGGAAGGCCGCAAGACGAAGGGAGGGGAGAAATGCCATGCCGGTCAGTCGGAGCGCCCGCGCGGGGCGAAGTTCCGGGTGGCCCTCATGCGGCCCACCCCAGCACCACCCTGCGGGTGGTGGCGCTCTTCTTTTCGATCTTGGTCACGATGACCTGGCCGATCTCGCGTGTGTTCGCCACGTGGGTGCCGCCGCAGGGTTGGAAATCGATCTGTTCGGCATCCCCGATCCGGATGGTGCGGACCGTGCCCGTGCCGCGCGGCGGCTGCACGCTCATGCTCTTGACCAGCGCGGGATTGGCGTCGAGCTCGGCATCGGTGATGGCGCTCACGGCCAGCGGATGGCCGGCCGCGACCAGGCGCGCCAGGCCGGTCGTGAGCGCTTCCTTGTCCAGCGGATCGGTCATGTGGAAGTCCAGCCGCGCGTACTCGGGGGTGATCGAGCAGCCGTTGACCGGCTGCGGCACCAGGTGGCACAGCAGGTGGGTCGCGGTGTGGAAGCGCATGAGCTTGTGGCGGCGCTCCCAGTCGATTCGGGCCGTCACGGTATCGTCCGGCTTCAGCGTGCCCAGCAGTTCGGACTGGCCGGGCGCCGGCAGATGGACGATCTCGTTGGTCGCCCGGCCCTCGGCGTCTTTGCCCTTGCGCGTGTCGGCGATCGTCAGTTCGCGCCCGTCGGCCACCAGCAGGTGGCCGCTGTCGCCGGCCTGGCCGCCGCCCTGCGGATAGAACACCGTGCGGTCGAGCACGATGCCGGCTTCGTCGGCGCGCACGACGCGGGCCCGGCATTCGCGCAGGTAGGCGTCGGAGCGGAACAGGTCGTCGGTCATCGCCCGATGGTAGCGGCGCCACCGCGCCGGGGTGCACCCACGCCAGAAAGCGCCCACAACCGACAGCGGGAGCTTGCGCGATCCGGATGATTCGTGGCTGCATGGCCTGTAGTCGCCTGAAGGACATCCGACCCATGAAGCATTTCAAGCTTTCTTCGGCCGCTGCGCTGCTGGTCGCCGTCATGCTGCTCGCGGCTTGCGGGGAAACGGCCAAGCTGCCGCCCGAAGCCGGCATCGGCCCCACGCCGCAACTGCCCGCGCCCAACAAGACGCTGATCCCGACCGTCAACATCGCCCCGGCCACCGGCTGGACCGACACCGCCGGCCCGAGCGTGCCCAGCGGCTTCACCGTGACGGCGCTGGCCCGCGGGCTGGACCATCCGCGCTGGGTCTACCCGCTGCCCAACGGCGACGTGCTGGTGGTCGAGAGCAACAAGCCGCCGAAGCCGGAAGGCGCGAACGGCGGCGGCCTGATGGACATGATCAGGGGCGCGGTGATGGGTCAGATCATGAAGCGCGCCGGTGCCCAAGTGCCGAGCGCCAACCGCATCACTCTGCTGCGCGATGCCGACGGCGACGGCGCGGCGGAGGTGCGCCAGGTGTTCATGCAGAACCTGGTGTCTCCTTTCGGGGTCGCGCTGGTCGGCAACGAGCTCTTAATCGCCAACGCCGACGCGCTGGTCAAGGTGCCCTACGCCGAGGGTCAGACCTCGATCACGGCCGCCCCGACCAAGGTGACCGATCTGCCGGCCGGCATCAACCACCACTGGACCAAGAACGTGATCGCCAACCGCGAGGGCACCAAGCTCTACGTAACGGTCGGCTCCAACAGCAACATCGGCGAGAACAGCTTGGCGGCCGAAGAGGGCCGGGCCGCGATCTGGGAGGTCGACGTGAAGAGCGGCGAGAAGCGGTTGTTCGCCACGGGTCTGCGCAATCCCAACGGCATGGCCTGGGAACCGGAGACCAACGTGCTGTGGACGGTGGTGAACGAGCGCGACGAGATCGGCAGCGACCTGGTGCCCGACTACCTGACCTCGGTGAAGGATGGCGCCTTCTACGGCTGGCCCTGGAGTTATTACGGCCGCCATGTCGATGTGCGGGTGACGCCGCCCCGGCCCGAGATGGTGGCCAAGGCCGTGGTGCCCGACTATGCGCTGGGCTCGCACGTCGCAGCGCTGGGCTTGGCCTTCTCCAACCCGCGTGGCATGCCGCCCGAGTTCGCCAACGGCGTGTTCATCGGCGAGCACGGCTCGTGGAACCGCAGGCCGCTGTCGGGCTACAAGGTGGTGTTCGTGCCCTTCAGCGGCGGCCGGCCCAGCGGGCCGCCGGTCGATTTCGTCACCGGCTTCCTGAGCGCCGACGAGAAGGCGCAGGGCCGTCCGGTCGGCGTGGCGCTCGACAAGAGCGGCGCGCTGCTGGTGGCCGACGATGTGGGCAACGCCGTCTGGCGCGTCGCGCGAGCGAAGTAGCTGCCTCTAGAAGCCCTGCAGCACCACCTTGCCCTGCGCCTTGCCGCTCTCGATCAGCGCATGGGCGCGGCGCAGGTTCGCCGCATTGATCGTGCCGAAGCTTTCGTTGGCCGTGGTGCGGATGCGGCCCGCATCGACCAGCGCGGCGACTTCGGCCAGCAGCTCGCCCTGGCGCGCGACGTCGGGGGTCTCGAACTTCGAGCGCGTGAACATCGACTCCCAGTGCAGCGAGATCGCCTTGCCCTTGAGCGGCATGGCATCGAACACCGCCATGTCGTCGATCACCGCGAGCTGGCCCTGGGGCTTCAGGCTTTCGACGATCTGCGCGTAGTGCTGCCCGGTCTGCGTCAGGCTGGCGACCATGTCGACTTCGCCGATGCCGGCAGCCTTGAGTTCGCCGGCGAGCGGCTTCGAGTGGTCGATCACCGCGTGTGCGCCCAGCGCCAGGCACCAGGCGCGCGTTTCGGCGCGCGAGGCGGTCGCGATGATGCGCAGCTGCGTGAGCTGGCGCGCCAGCTGGATGAGGATCGAGCCGACGCCGCCGGCGCCGCCGACGATCAGGAGCGTCTGCCCGGCGCCGCCGTTCTTCGGCACCCGGAGCCGGTCGAACAGCAGCTCGTAGGCGGTGATCGTGGTCAGCGGCAGGGCTGCGGCCTGCGCGTCGTCCAGGCGCTTCGGCGCGAGCGCTGCGATGCGTTCGTCTACCACATGCAGTTCGCTGTTGGTGCCGGGCCGGGTGATCGAGCCTGCGTAGTACACGCGGTCGCCCGGCTTGAAGCCTTGGACCGCCGCACCGACGGCCTCGACCGTGCCGGCCGCGTCCCAGCCCAGCACCTTCGCGTCGGCCGCCCCCGGCCGCGCGCCCTTGCGCACCTTGGTGTCGACCGGGTTCACGGAAATCGCCTTCACCCGCACCAGCAGGTCGCGCGCGCCGGGCGTGGGCTCGGGCAGGCTGAGGTCTTCGAGCGAGGCGGGATCGTCGATGGGAAGGGATTGGCGGTAGCCGACGGCTTTCATGGTGTGTCCTTGGAGGAATGGAATCGATGCGGTCGAATGTAGGCATCGCGGCCGGCTTTGATAAGCTGCCCGCAAAGCGCATCAGTTTCAAATGAAAATTGAAAATATCGCGGACCTCCACGTGCTGGTGCACACGGCGCGCGGCGGCACCCTCACGGCGGCGGCGCGCGCGCTGGGCATCACGCCCGCGGCGGCCAGTGCGACCTTGAAGCGGCTCGAGGCACAGCTCGGCGCACGCCTGTTCGAGCGCTCGACCCGCGCGATGCGGCTCACGCCGCAGGGCCAGACGCTGCTCGACTACGCCAGCCGCGCCTTCGAGCTGCTGGCCGAAGGCGAGTCGCTGGTGGCGGCCGATCGCGGCGCGCTGGTCGGCACGGTGCGCGTCGCCGCGCCTTCGGACCTCACGCGCAGTGCGCTCCTGCCGTGGTTCGACGACTTCCTCGATGCGCATCCGGGCCTGCAGCTCGCGCTCTCGGTCGGCGACCGGCCGCTCGACGTCACGCGCGACGAGGTCGACGTGGCGCTGCGCTACGGCGCGCTGGCCGATTCGCGGCTGGTGGCGCGCAAGCTGGCCGATTCGCGTCCAGTGCCGTGCGCTTCGCCCGCCTACCTTCGCCGGCACCCAGCGCCGCAGGTGCCGCAGGACCTGCTGCAGCACAACTGCCTGACCTTCCATCGCAGTGGCCGGCGCCAGCGCGTCTGGCGCTTTGCGCGCAACGGCCAGTGGACCGAGGTGCGCGTCGACGGCGACCGCATCGTCGACGACGCCTCGCTCGCGCGCCAGTGGGCGCTCGCGGGCCGCGGCATCACGCTCAAGTCGGCGCTCGACGTGCAGCAGGACGAGGCCTCGGGTGCGCTGGTGCGGCTTCTGCCCGACTGGGACACCGAGCCCTATCCGCTGCACGCCCTGCTGCCCAGCGGCCGCTTCGTGCCGGCGCGGGTGCGTTCGCTCATCGATTTCCTGGCGGCCAAGTTCGCGGCGCTGCCCTCGCACCACTAAGCTCGCACCACTAAGATTGCCTCATGACTGCCCTTGCCAGCCGCTTCTGGTCCCAACTCACGACACGCGATTTCGCCGCGCTCGATCCGGCCGCGACCGTCGCGGTGCTGCCCCTGGGCGCGACCGAGCAGCACGGCCCGCATCTGCCGCTGGGCGTGGACTCGACCCTGGTCGACGGCATCGTCGCCGCCGCGCTGCCGCTGCTGCCGGCCGAGCTGCCGGTGCTGTTCCTGCCGACCCAGCAGATCGGCCTGAGCCCCGAGCACGCGCGCTTTGCGGGCACGCTCACCCTGTCGGCTGAGACGCTGATCCGGGTCTGGAACGAGATCGGCGCCGGCGTCGCGCGTGCGGGCGTCAGGAAGCTGGTGCTTTTCAATGCGCACGGCGGACACACCGGCGCGATGGACATCGTCGCGCGCGAGCTGCGTGCGGCGCACGGTCTCATCGTCTACAGCGCGAGCTGGTTCAACCTGCCGCTGGGCGATGCGGGCGCGCAGTTCAGCGCCGACGAACACCGTTTCGGCGTGCACGCCGGCGAGATCGAGACCTCGATGATGCTGGCCCTGGCGCCGGGCCAGGTGGCGATGCAGGCGGCGCGCGATTTCGGCTCCAGCTCGCGCCAGCGCGCGGCCGATTACCCGGTGCTCGGCAACGGCAGGAGCGCCAGGCTGGGCTGGGCCATGGAGGACTACAACCCCGCAGGTGCCGCCGGCAACGCCGCCGCGGCGACCGCAGAGAAAGGCCGCGCGGTGATCGACGCCGCGGCGCGCCAGCTCGCGGCGCTGCTGGCAGAAGCATCGCGCCTGCCGCTGTCGACCGCGCACACCGGGCCGTTGGGCTGAACAGCCTCAGCCGGCCACCGCCGGCCCGCCCGGCGCGGCTTCCTTGATCTTGATCGTGCCGTCGGGCCGCTCGCAGGTGCCGATGAGCAAGCCGCTGGCGACCGCATGCGCGCGCAGCGCATCTACCACCTCATCGCGCCCCGGGCTGGCCGAGAACGCGGGCGCGCTGGCCAGCGCGAAGAGCTGGAAGGCATAGCGGTGCACGCCGTGTCCCGGCGGCGGATCGGGCGGCAGCCAGGCGGCCTGGAGGTAGGAATTGCGGCCGGTGTGAACGCCGGTTCCCTCGTTGCCGGCACTGGCGATCGCGGCCTCGGGCAGGTTGCCGTCCTCCGCCGGAAGGTCGACCACGATCGCATGCACCAGCGGATGGGGCGTCGGCGAATCGGCATCCTCGACCAGCAGCACCAGCGAAGCGGCGCCGGCCGGCACGCCGGTCCATTGCAGGGGCGGCGACAGGCCCTCGCCGTCGGCCGTGTAGCGCGGCGGCAGCGGCGCATGGTCGACGAAGGCCAGGCTGGCGACCGAGATCGAGGCCATGCCCTGGCGCAGCCCCAGGGTGTTGAAGGCGATCTCGTCGAGGCCGGCGCGCACGCCGTGGAGGGCGTGGCCGATGGCTTCGGGAAGCTTTTCGAGCATCCCGCCTGTATAGCTCGCGGGCGGCAGCAGGCGTGTAGGCAGGCTCCGCTATCATGAAACGGCGCTGCGCTCCCGCGGTCGCCTCTTCCCTCCCATTCCAATACCAAGGAAGCGTATGAGCATCGTCTGGACCATCCTGATCGGTTTCGTCGCGGGCCTCGTGGCGCGCGCCATCAAGCCCGGCGACGACTCGGCCGGCTTCATCGTGACCACCTTGATCGGCATCGCCGGTTCGCTGATCGCGACCTACCTGGGGCAGGCGATGGGCTGGTACACCGCGGGCCAGGGGGCCGGCTTCATCGCCTCGGTGGTCGGCGCGATCGTGCTGCTCTTCATCTGGGGCCTCGTCAAACGCAAGTGAGCGTGCCGGGCAGCGATGGCCCGCAAATCCAGGGCGCACCACCATGTCTACGTCGTCGAACTCGACGACCGGGTCTGGAACATCGCCCGCTTCCGGCGCGCCAACCCCGACTATCGGCTCGGCCAGCCCTTCGTCTACGTCGGCATGACGGGGCTTGATCCCGACGTACGCTTCGACAAGCACAAGGCTGGCATCCAGGCCAACGCCTTCGTGCGTGACTATGGGCTCAGGCTGTTGCCGGCCCTTTATGCGGTCTACAACCCGATGCCCTACGAGGCCGCGCGCGAGATGGAGGTCGAACTCGGCATCGCGTTACGCGAAGCCGGCTATGGCGTCTGGCAAGCTTGAAATAAGCTCTCCCCCAGGCTTCGCGCACTTTGTGTCGCTACGCCAACCCCCTCACCGGGGGCAACACCAGCGGGCCGGCAAAGCCGGTTCCGCGGTGTTCCTGGAAGGGAGCTCGGGAACGCTTTGACGTGCAACGACAGGAGGCGCTATGGACGGTACGGCCTGCATCGTGATGACCACCGCCAGCACCGAGGACGAGGCGGAAGCGCTCGCCGCCGCGATCGTCGAGGCGGGCCTCGCGGCCTGCGTGCAGGTGCAGCGCGTGCGCAGCTTCTATGTCTGGCAGGGCACGCTGCACCGCGAGCCCGAATGGCTGCTTTTCATCAAGACCCTCGCCGCGCGCTATGTGGTGCTGGAAGCCTTCATCCGGGAACGCCACAGCTACGAAATGCCGGAGATCGTGCAGCTGCCGATCACGGCCGGGTCCGCGGACTACCTGCGCTGGCTCGCTGACGGCAGCGCGGGCGTCGCTCAGGCGTAGGTCACCCAGTCCGCCCAGGCCGGGCCGTCGAGGTGCGGCAGCGTGTTGTAGGTCACCAGCATGTGGCGCTTGGGCGTGAAGGCGAATTCGGTGACGGCGGTGTTGCGGATGCGCAGGTTCAGCTCGATGGTGGTCTCGGGGCTGGTGCCCAGCACGTGGCCGACCGCGGTGCTGATCGGGCCGCCGCTCGACACCACGAGGACCCGGGCGCCGTGGTGCTTGCCGCGCACGTGGTCCAGCGCGCTCGTCACCCCGGCCAGGAAGTCGACGTAGCTCGGCATCCCGGCCGGTGCCGTCCGGCCCTGCATCCAGGCACCCAGCCCGTCGCGCAGCAGCCGGAAGTGGTGGCGGTACTTCTCGGGTGAATCGGGCTTCTCGAGCTTCTCGGGATGGATGGTCGCAATGACCGCTTCGGCGTCGTACTCGTCGAGTCCCGGCCAGGGCAGCACGTCGTCGCGCGCGAGGCCCAATCCTTCGGCGATGCCTTCCCAGGTCTGGCGATGGCGTTTCAGGGTGCCGGTGATGACGGCATCGAACTGCATGCCGCGCTCGCGCCAGTACTCGCCCAGGCGCCGCGACTGCCGATGGCCCAGTTCGCTCAGCTGGTCGTAGTCGGCCGCGCCGAAGCTGGCTTGTCCGTGGCGTACGAGATAGAGGGTTCCCATGCGCGGAATTCTGCCGGCGCGCGCCGGAAAAGCGGGTCACTGCTGCGACCTTTCTGCGCTGGACGGGTGGGGTGATGGGCGCTGAAGTGTGAACTTTTTCATACAAATCATGTAATGAGTTGAATCACAAAGTTCTCATTCTGTAAGAATGCAAACTTTCGTTAACACCGATCGAGAGCTGCCGGTCCAGGGACGCCGCTTTCATAACAAGAGGACAGCAGAGCATGAACAAGTCATATCGGAGCGTCTGGAATCCCGCACTCGGGGCATGGGTCGCGGTGTCGGAGATCACGGCCGCGCGCGGCAAGCGCTCCGGCGGCCTGGGCAGCCTGCTGGTCGCGGCGGGCCTGAGCGTCCTGGCGGCATCCGGCGCCGCGCAGACCGTCGACTACAACGACGGCGACAACCTGGCGGCTGCGATCGACACGACGCCGTCGGGCGTGACCCTCAACAGCCTCGGTGCGGGCACGGCCACGCAGAGCGGCGTCGTCAGCGGTACCAACGGCATCGTCAAGACCGGCGCCGGCATCATCGTCCTGGGCGCTTCCAACACGTACCAGGGCACCACGACGATCAATGCGGGCGCCTTGCAGGTGAATTCCGATGCCAACCTCGGCACCGGCGGAGCCATCGCTTTCGGTGGCGGCACGCTGCGCCTGGGCGCCGACAACTTCTCGAGCGGCCGCGCGATCGTGCTCGGCGCCGCCGGCGGCACCGTCGATGTGGCCGGCACCCAAACCAATACGCTGAGCGGCCAGATCACGGGCAGCGGCGTGCTCACGCTGCGCAACACCGGCACCAATGCGCTAGGCAGCGAGACCCAGCGCCTGAGCATCGACAACGCCGCGAACAACTACACGGGCGGAACCGTCCTGCAGGGCAACGGGACGGCCGGCCGCCTCAATGTCTGGACGCACACGACGGGCTCCTTCGGCAGCGGCCCGATCACCATCCTTGAGAACGCCGAGTTGCGCTTCCAGGACGCCACCGCGAGCGCCGGCAACCTCGCCATCACGGTGCCGGTCGGCGTCAACACCAACGTCAACGGCAGCAACAGCGGCCTCCAGTTCCAGAACGGCGCGAACGCCGGCACGGCGACGATCACCAACAACGGTGCAGGCACCTATGTGCTGTTCGGCGGCGGAGGAGCCAGCGCGCAGCAGGCGACCCTCAACAACAACGGCGGCCGGCTGATCTTCCAGGAGAACAGCAACGGCGGCACCGCCACCCTCAACAACGGCGGCACGCTCCAGATGGCGAACACGGCGGACCTGAGCGGTGCCACCGTCGTCAATACCGGCCAGGTCTACGTCAACGACATCAGCGCGCCGGCGGCGGCGATAGGTTCCCTGTCGGGCTCGGGCAGTGTCGTACTCGGCACCGCCACGCTGCAAGTGGGGGCGCTGAACAAGAACGACACCATCAGCGGGGTGATCTCGAACACGGGCCCGGGCTCGCAGGACAAGAACGGGTCGCTCTACATCAATCCCGTGATGCTCGGCAACGGCGCCGTGGTCAAGGTCGGCGCCGGCACCCTGACCCTGACGGGCGACAACACCTACACCGGCGGCACCACCATCAGCGGCGGTGCCCTGCAGCTGGGGGCGGGCACCGCCAGCGGCAGCGTGCAAGGCAACATCGCCATCGGCAGCGGCGCTTCGCTGATCGTCAATCGCTCGGACAACATCACACTGACCAACGCGCTCAGCGGCAGTGGCTCGCTGGCGCAGAGCGGCCCCGGCACCACGACCATCGGCACGGCCAACACCTACAGCGGCGGCACCACGCTCAATGCCGGCGGGCTCACCATCACGGCCGTTGGCGCGCTGGGCACTGGCGCCGTGACGATCAACGGCGGCACTTTCGGCACGCAGGTCCAGCTGGACAACGCCGTCGTCGTGAACAACAGCTTCAATGTCGCGCCGGTCGCCTCCTCCACCTGGACCGGCCCGGTGACGCTGAATGCAGACGCCACGCTGACCCACGTCGCGCCGCTGGGCTCGATCGTGTTCGCGGGCAGCATCGGCGGTGCGCACGGCATCACGCTCGACGGGGTCGGCGGCGGCTGGAGCGGCTACGCGTACAACGCCGTCAATACCTACAGCGGCACGACCACGGTGCAGGGCAACGCCAACCTGCTGCTGGCAGCCGCGGGCACCGTGCCGGGCGACCTCGTCGTCAACGGCAACGGCAGCGTGCTCGTGAACGGCAACGGCCGCCTGGCGCCGACCGCGAACCTCACGGTCAATTCCACCGGCAATGTCGTCGCGGGGCAGCCCGTGTCCGGCGTCGAATTGCTCAACGCGACCCAGACCATCGCCCTGCTGAACGGCAGCGGCACGGTCGGGCTGAACGGCAGCGAGCTGACGGTCGGCGCCGGCAATTTCAGCGGCGCGATGTCGAACGGCGTCTTCATGCCAGGGCCGCCCCCCGGCGCTGGTTCGCTGGTCAAGGCCGGCACCGGTACCCTGACGCTCTCAGGCGCCAACACCTACACCGGCAGCACCGCCGTCAGCGGCGGCACCTTGCGTGCCGGCGCGACCAACACCCTGAGCGCCGTGTCGGCGCACAGCGTGGCAGCCGGCGCCACGCTCGACCTGGCGGGCTTCAGCCAGAGCATGGCCTCGCTCAACAACGATGGCACCGTCTCGCTGGTCGGCGCCACGCCCGGAACCACGCTGACGGTGAACGGCCCCTACGTCGGCAACAACGGCACCTTGCGCCTGGGCACCATGCTCGGCGCCAGCGGCCCGTCCGACCGGCTGGTGCTCGACGGCGCCACCGCCGTCGCCAGCGGCAGCACCACCTTGCAGATCACCAACCTCGGCGGCCTCGGCGGCCAGACCGTGGGCAGCGGCATCGAGGTGATCACCGCGCTGAACGGCGCCGCCACCACGGCGCAGACGACCAAGAGCGCCTTTGCGCTCGGCGGAGCGGGCCACGTCGATGCCGGCGCCTTCGAGTACCGCCTGTACGCCGCCGATGCGAGCGGCGCCGGGGAGAACTGGTATCTGCGCTCGGAAGTGATTCCGCCGCCCCCTCCGCCCCCGCCACCGCCCCCGCCGCCTCCCGGCCCGCCGGCGCCTCCGGCTCCGCCGGCTCCCCCGGCGCCACCCGCTCCGGCGCCCGCGCCGGTACCGGTCACGGCCTACCGCGCCGAGGCCCCGATGCTCGCGGCCCTGCCGTCGCAGCTGCGCCGCACCGACCTCGCGATGATCGGCAGCCTGCGCAGCCGCCTCGGCGACGACGATGCGAGCGCGCGCGCGATCGCCAGCCTGACGCCGGTGGGCGGTGCGCTCTCGGCCGAGCGCCGCGCCTGGGCACGTGCCGTCTATAGCGATGTCGACATCCGCCAGTCGGGTGTCGTCAGCCCATCGACGCAGGGCCACGTCGCCGGCGTCCAGGCGGGCACCGATCTCTACGTCTCACAGCTCGGGGATTGGCACGCCGGCGTGTATGTCGGCACCCTCGACGGCGATGCCGACCTGAGCGGCTTCGCCAGCGGCGTCTATCGCCCGGTCGGCAGTACCGATCTGCGCGCCCGCTACCTCGGCGCCTACGCCTCGTATGCCAACGCGACCGGCTTCTACGTCGACACCGTGCTGCAGTACGGCTCGCATCGCTACACCATCCGTCCGCTCGGCGGCCTCGCGGCCTCGGGCAAGGGCAACAGCCTGACGGCCTCGGTCGAAGTCGGGCAGGCCTTTGCGCTCGGCGGCGGCTGGACGATCGAGCCGCAGGCGCAGCTGAGCTACCGCAAGGCGCGTGTCGACGACCTGGCGATCGCAGGCGCCCTGGTGCAGCAGGACGATTCCGGCAACTGGACCGCCGGCCTCGGCGTGCGCGTGAAGGGGGACATTTCCACCGCGGCCGGGCGGCTGCAGCCCTATGCACGCGTCGGCGTGGTTCGCGGCAGCGGCGGCAGCGATGTCGCGCGCTTCGTCAACGGCCCTTTCGTCACGCCCATCGGTAGCACGGGCAACTACACCTCGGTGGAACTGGCGGGCGGCGCCACGCTGTCGCTGAGCAAGACCGTGAGCCTGTACGGCGAAGTCGGCAAGGTCTTCAGCGCCGGCGGCGACACCAAGGTGAAATCGTCGATCCAGGGCGCGATCGGCGTGCGCGTGCGCTGGTAGCAAAGAAAACGCGGCGGGTGGAACTCGCGTGCGCCGGGCGGCTCGTACCGCCATGCGTGTCCTGACCACCTCCCCCGGTTCTCTTCCCCGGCGCACGGTCGCCGCCGCGCTGGTCGCAGCGCCCGCCCTCTGGCTCGGCGCGCGCGCGCAGCCGCAGGCGGCGCGCCTCGCCACGCCGTCGCAGACCGAAGGGCCGTTCTACCCCGTGCGCCTGCCGCAGGACGTGGACAACGACCTGCTGCGCAACGGCACGCTGAACTACCGCAGCGGCCAGCCGGCCTGGGTCGAGGGCAGCGTGACCGACCTGGCTGGCCGGCCGCTGCGCGGCGCCCAGGTCGAGATCTGGCAGTGCGACCAGGACGGCCACTATCACCACCCCGGCGACGGCGACCGCGCCGATGCCGCGTTCCAGGGCTTCGGCCGAGTGGCGGTCGATGCCGACGGCCGCTATCGCTTTCGCACCATCCGGCCCGTGGCCTACAGCGGCCGCACGCCCCACATCCATGTGAAGGTGAAGTTGGGCGCACGCGAGTTGCTGACGACGCAGCTCTATGTGGAGGGCGACCCCGGGAACGCGCGCGACTTCCTCTGGCGCAACCTGCCGGAGGCCTCGCGTGCCGCGATCACCGTGCCTTTCGAGCCGGCGGCGGATGGCGTGCGGGCGCGTTTTCCGATCGTCATCGCGGCCTGAGGCGGGCCGCTCTCAACGCTGCGACAGCACCCCGGCGAACATCGCGGCATCGACGTTGCCGCCGGTCAGCGCAATGCCGATCGTCTTGTCCTGCCAGCGCGAGCGCTGCTGCATCGCGCCCGCCAAGGCCGCCGCGCCTGCGCCTTCGGCCACGTTGTGGGTGTCGGTGAACAGCGCGCGCATCGCCACGGCCACTTCCTCGTCGCTCACCGCGACCACCTCGTCGGCCTCGCGCCGGATCACTGCCAGCGCCTCCGGCACCGGTGTGCGGCAGGCCATGCCGTCGGCCAGCCGCGTGCTGACGGGCGCTTCGATCGGACGGCCGGCACGGAATGAATCGAGGTACGCGGTCGCATGCGCCGACACCACGCCGACGAGCCGCGTCTTGACGCCGCAATGCGCACGCGCCGCCGCCGCGGCCGCGAAGCCGGAGCCCAGTCCGATCGGCACGAACAGCACCTCGGGCGGCGCATCGGCCAGCGCTTCGAAGAATTCCACATAGGCGGTCGCGACGCCGCGCACCAGCTCGCGATGGAAGGAGGGCACGCGATGCAGCCCGTCGCGCTCGGCCAGGTGCGCGGCATGCTCGCTCGCGGTCTGGAACTCGTCGCCGTGCTCGACCAGCGTGACGCCGAGCGCGCGCATGGCTGCGTTCTTCTCGACCGAGTTGCCGTGCGGCACCACGATGGTCGCCGCCAGGCCGTGGCGCCGCGCGGCGAAGCCGACCGACTGGCCGTGGTTGCCGCGCGTGGCGCTGATCACATGGCGCACCCCGGGCTCGTCGCGCGCCAGCGTCTCGAAGTAGGTGAGCCCGCCGCGCAGCTTGAAGGCGCCGGCCGGCGTGTGGTTTTCATGCTTGGTCCACACCGTGCAGCCCAGGCGCCCGGCCAGCAGCGGCCAGGCATACTGCGGCGTCGGCGGCATCGCCGCGTAGACGGTGCGGCGCGCGGCGGCGATCTCTTCGCGTGTGAATCGCATCGGCTACTTGCGTTCCGGCAGCGCGATGCGCACCGCGAGCGCGGCCAGCACGCTGCCCATCACATAGCGCTGGGCGCGCAGCCAGCCTTCGCTTCGCGACAGGAAGGCCGTCAGGCGCGCGGCACTCAGCACCAGCAGCACGTTGACGGCACCGCTGACGCCGATCTGCACCGCGCCCAGCATCAGGCTCTGCAGCAGCACCGAGCCGCGCTCGGGATGCAGGAACTGCGGGAAGAAGGAGAGGTAGAACATCGCCACCTTGGGATTCAGCAGGTTGGTGACGAAGCCCATGCTGAAGAGCTTGGCCGGCGGATCGTCGGGCAGCAGCCGGGCCTCGAAAGGCGCGCTGCCGCCCGGCTTGACCGCCTGCCAGGCAAGCCACATCAGGTAGGCCCCGCCGGCCAAACGGATGGCGTCGAAGGCGAAGGGCACGGCGATCAGCAGCGCCGTCAGCCCCAGCGCCGCGGCCATCAGGTGCACCACGAAGCCCAGCAGCACGCCGGCCAGCGACATCAGTCCGGCCGCGCGGCCCTGGCACAGCGCGCGCGAGACGCAATAGATCATGTTCGGGCCGGGCGTCAGCACCAGCACCAGCGCGGCGAGCGCGAACAAAGCGAGTTCGGTGAAGCTCATCGGCATGTCAGATCCCCTCGGAGTCGAGCGTGACGGTGCCGCGCGGCGTATCGAACACCGCGCGGAGCTTGGGCGCGCCGGTGCTCACCGGCACGTTCGAAAGCCCGATGGCTTCCATCGCCGCGTCCAGGTCGCCGGCGCGCGGATGCGCGACGGTCAGCGAACGCAGCCTGACGCCGGAATCGGCCATGCCGTCGCTCGGATGCACCGGGCCCCATTCGATCAGCGTGGGCAGCGTGCCGTACATCAGGCGTTGGCCGTCGTCGCGCACCGTGATCTGCCATGCGAGCCGGCCGGCCGGCGTCTCGCGCGAGGCTTCGAGCACGCGGCCGCGGTCGATGCGCTGCCGCGCCAGGGCCTGCACGGCCGCGCCGGCATCGGGCACCTCGGCCACGAAGTGCACCAGCCGCGGCCCGCCGCGTGCCAGGCCGGCCTGCAGCTCGGCATCGTCGAGGTCGAACCAGCGATGGGTGCCGGCGGCCCGCGTCGGCCTGGCCTTGGGGTCGATCGCGATGATCTCGAGATAGGCGCGCGGGAATTCGACGGTTGCGATCTTCATCAGGCGGTTGTGTGTGCCCATCAGCGGATGCGCGCCGCCTGGGCCGGGCGCGATGCCGAAAGTGGCTTCGCACCACTGGACGCCTTCGTCGAGGTCGCCGGCGGCGATCACAAGGTGGTCGATGCGCGCTTGCACGAGGCCTCCTAGAGCGTGACCTTGCCGTCGATGCAGGTGACCGAGTCGCCGCCGATCCAGACCTGGCTTTCCGCGTCGCGCGACACATGGACGCGTCCTGCGCGGCCCAGGCACTGGCCTTGCGCCGCGAGGTAGCGTTCGGGCAGGTGCCCATCGGCGATCAGCCATTGCGCGAGGCTGGCGTTGAGGCTGCCCGTGACCGGATCTTCCTCGACGCCGATCGGCGCCGCGAAGGCGCGCACCTCGAGGCCGATGCCTTCGTCGTTCGAGCGCGCGAAGGCGCGCGCCTCGCGGTTGGAACGCGAGATCAGGGGCGAGGCTGCATCGTCTTCCGCCGCAGGGACGCCCGCCACGCCGACCTTCTGGCCGAGCTCCTTGAGCATGCGGTGGTCGGGCTTGAGCGCGAGCACGGTGTCCGCGTCGTCGAGCAGCAGGCCCAGCCACACCGGACCGTTGTCGAGCTGCTGCGCAGCCACGATCTGCTGCGACTTGAGGCCCAGCGCGGCGGCCACCTTGGCCAGCAGCGAGGGGCTCGGCGCGCTGCGCCTGAGCGGCGGCGCGGCGAAAACGAGGCGTTCGCCCTCGTGCCGGATCGGCACCAGGCCTGCGGCGCACTGCTGGACGATGCGGCCTGCCGCCTTGGGCCGGCCGCCGGCCTGCAGCCAGGCATGGCAGCTTCCCAGCGTCGGGTGGCCGGCAAAGGGCAGCTCGCCGCCCGGCGTGAAGATGCGCACGCGGTAGTCGGCCGACGGTTCGCTGGGCGGCAGCAGGAAGGTGGTCTCTGAAAGGTTGGTCCACTTCGCGAAGCTCTGCATCGCGGCATCGTCGAGGCCGGTGGCGTCGAGCACCACCGCGAGGGGATTGCCGAGATAGGGCTTCGCCGTGAAGACGTCGACTTGCTTGAAGGGGCGGGTTTTCATGAGCTTCATTCCAGTGCGAGGTCGAGCACGCCGCGTGCGCCGGCGCGGCTGCGCAGATCGGCGAACCAGCGCTCGACATGCGGCCAGGCGGGCCGCGTGTATTCGGTCTGCGGCAGGCCGAACCAGCGGTGCGCTTCACAGCCCACCGGGATGTCGGCCATCGTGAATGCATCGCCGAGCATGAAGGCGCGCGTGGCGAGGTGCGCGTCGAGTAGCGCGAACAGCGGCTCGGTGGCATGCACCGAATGCGCGATCACGGCCGGGTCGCGCTGGCCCGAAGGCACGCGGACCCACTGCCTGAAGGCACCGGCGCTCACCGGATTCAGCGTGGTCTGCTGCCAGTCCATCCAGCGCTCGGCGTCGAAGCGTGCGGCCAGCGGCTCGGGATAGAGCTTGCCGGGCGAGTGCTTGGCGCAGAGGTAGCGCACGATCACGTTCGATTCCCAGAGCGTGACGCGGCCCTCGCCCTCGCCGTCGTCGATGGCCGGCACCAGCGCGTTCGGATTGAGCCTCAGGTATTCGGGCGTCTGGACGATGCCGAACTTGCCGCCGGCCTCGGTGCGCTGGAAATCGAGCCCGATCTCCTGCGCGCACCACACCACCTTGCGGACGTTGATGGAGCTGATGCGCCCCCAGATATTGAGCATGGTCAGAATCCCTTCGAGGGGCGGTCGATCAAGAGAAGACGAACGGCCATCGCGATCATCACCGTGGCGAGCAGGCCGCGCTGGAAGCCGGCGGAGCCGCGCCGGCGCTGCAGCCAGCGGCCGATCTGTCCGCCGCAGGCACTCAGCACGGTGTTGAAGACGAGCCCGGCCAGCGAGAGCGCGACACCCAGCAACACCAGCTGCATCGGCACGCTGCCGCGCGCCGGGTCGACGAACTGCGGCAGGAAGACCATGAAGAACAGCAGCGCCTTCGGATTCACCAGGTTGTTGAGCCAGGCCATGCGCAGCACGCGCGCGAAGCCGGCGCGATCGGCGTGCGCCTGCAGGCGTGCATCGCCCGAGCGGAGCGCCTGCCAGGCGAGCCACAGCAGGTAGAGCGCGCCCGCATAGCGCAGCAGGTCGAAGGAGGGCGGCCATGCCGCCACCAGCGCGGTGACGCCGGTCGCGGCGCACAGGGTGTGGACCAGGTCCGCCGCCGCGATGCCGAGCCCGGCCGCGAAGCCGGCGCGCGGCCCCAGTGCGACGCCGTGCGAGAGCACGAAAGCCATGTTGGGCCCGGGCGAGAGGAACAGCGCCAGCACCGCCACCAGGAAGAGCGAGAGGGTCGCGAGGTCGATCATGGCGTGCGCGTCTCGAGGTAGGGCGTGATGTTCTTCATGGCGCGCGCGACATAGGCTTCTTTTTCGCCCACCGGCGCGACGTAGTGGAGCGCATCGGCCGCGGCCTCGGGGCCCTCGGTGCGCGCGATGATCCACGCAGCGAGATAGGGCGACGCGAGGCAGCCGCCCGCGGTCGCCACGTTGCCGGCCGCGAAGAAGGGCTGGTTCAGCACCTCGATGCCGGCCTCCTGCACCCAGGGCTTGGTCGTCAGGTCGGTGCAGGCCGGCACGGCGCCCAGCAGGCCCAGCTTGGCCAGCAGCAAGGTGCCCGAACACTGCGCGCCGATCAGCTGGCGCGACGGGTCGAGCGTGAGCGCCGAGAGGATGGCCGGATCGGCCGCGATCTCGCGCGTTCGGATGCCGCTGCCGACGATCACGGCCTCGGCCTCGCAGGCATCCGCCAGGGATGCGCTGAGCTTCACCGTCACGCCGTTCATGGACGTGACTGAGGCGCTCGGTCCGGCCAGGCTGACGCGCCAGCCCGGCTTCTTGATCCGGTTGAGGACGCCGAGCGCGATCAGCGAGTCGAGCTCGTTGAACCCTTCGAAGGTGAGGATGGCGATGTGCATCGTCGTGCCTTGATTCGATGCCCGTTACACGGGACTGGCGGCGAGTTGGCGCTCGACCTCGGCAGCCGCGTTGTGCGCCAGCTGCTCGCGCACGGCCTCGCCCAGCGCGGTGATCGCGGTGTCGATCTCCTCGACGCTCGCGGTCACGAAGGACAGGCGCAGCGTACGCGGATCGCTGGCTCCCGCATAGAAGGGCGCCCCCGGCACGAAGGCCACGCCGCGTTCCACCGCCTTCGGCAGCAGCGCCACCGCGTCCATGCCCTCGGGCAGGCGCAGCCACAGGAACATGCCGCCGGCCGGCTTGTTGAACTCCACGCCCAGGCCCTTCATCTCGCGCGCCAGTGCGGTCAGCATCGCATCGCGCTGGCGCTTGTAGAGCGCGCGGATGGTCGGCACGTGGCGATCGAGGAAGCCCTCTTTCATCACTTCGGCCACCATGCGCTGGTTGAAGCCGGGGCTGTGCAGGTCGGCCGCCTGCTTGGCCTGCAGCAGCTTCGGGAAGATGGCCTTGGGCGCCACCATGAAGCCCAGCCGCAGGCCCGGCGCCAGCACCTTCGAGAAGGAGCCGAGGTAGACGCAGCCTTCGGGGTTGCGCGCGGTCAGCGGCAACGGCGGGGCTTCGTCGAACCAGAGGTCGCCGTAGGGGTTGTCCTCGACGATCGGAAGCCCGGCCTTCGCGGCCGCGGCCGATACTGCGGCTCGGCGCTCCTCGGTCATCGTGCGGCCGGTGGGGTTCTGGAAGTTGGGCAGCAGGTAGACGAAACGCGCGTCCTTCGCTTTTGCCACGAGGTCGTCGACCGACACGCCCTCGTCGTCGCTGGCCACGCTCACGGGCTCGGGCTCCATCGGCGAGAAAGCCTGTAGCGCGCCCAGGTAGGTGGGCGTCTCGACCAGCACGCGGCTGCCCGGATCGAGCAGCACCTTGGCGATCAGGTCCAGGCCCTGCTGCGAGCCGGTGGTGATCAGCACCTGCGCCGGATCGACCGGCCAGGGCAGCATCGCCGCGACCGCTTCGCGCAGCGGGGCGTAGCCTTCGCTGGCGGCGTACTGCAGCGCGGCCTGGCCGTCCTTGTGCAGCACTTCGGCGCAGGCCTCGGCGAAGGCGCTGATCGGGAAGGTCTTGGGCGAGGGCAGGCCGCCGGCCAGGCTGATGATGCCGGGGCGCTCGGTGACCTTGAGGATTTCACGGATCACCGAAGGGTTCATCTTTTCGGCGCGGGCGGCGAGTTTCCAGTTCATGTCGTTTCCTTGGATGTGCGAGTCGTTATCGTGATGCCGCTGCGAGCACGGCGGGCGTGCGCGGTTGCGAGAGCTTCTTGCCGGCCACCACGGTGGCCACCACCGCCCCCGCGAAGCCGAGGGTGACGATGTCGATCGGCTCGCCGAGCAGCGGCACCGCGGCGAGGATCGAGAGAAAGGGTTGCAGCAGCTGGGTCTGGCTCACGCGCAGCGCACCGCCCATCGCGAGGCCGCGGTACCAGGCGAAGAAGCCCATCCACATCGAGAATACGCCGACGTAGACGAAGCCGATCCAGGCCGAGACGGCCACCGGCTGCTCGGGCCACAACCACAGCGTGCCCGGCAGCGTGACGGGCAGCGCCATCACGCAGACCCAGCAGATCACGCGCTCCGCGCCCAGGGCTGTAGTGACCTGCGCGCCGTAGATGTAGCCCAGCGAGGCGGCGAACACCGCGCCGACCAGCAGCAGGTCGCCCCAGGCGAAGCCGAAGGCGGCGCCCTGGTCGCCCGCGCGCAGCACGGAGAACACGATCACCAGCGCGCTGCCTGCCAGCGCGCAGAGCCAGAAGCCGAGCCGCGCGCGCTGGTGGAGCACCCAGGCCGCGCAGGCTGCCGTGACCAGCGGCAGCAACGCCGTGACCACCGCCGCATGGCTCGCGCTGACCACGCGCAGCGCATAGGCCAGCAGCAGCGGGTAGCCGATCGCGTTGCCCAGCACGGCCATGCCAAGCGGCTTCCACTGATGGCGCTGCGGCAAGGGTGGCCGCGTGACGAGCAGGAAGATCGCCGACAGCACGCCGGCCAGCGCCGCGCGGCCCAGCGTCACGAACCAGGGCGAGAGTTGCGGCGCGTCCTGCGTGCCGGTGGCGAGCCGCGTCATCGGCAGCGTGACCGCGAAGAAGGCGACGCCCAGCACGCCGAGCCACATGCCCAGAGTCTCGTCCTTGATCTTCATACGCTCGCCATCCACCAGGCCGTGAGCACCAGCACGGCGGCCATGGCGCGGTTGAACCAGAGCAGCCGCTTTCCCTGGGCCAGCCAGTTGCGCAGCAGCGCGCCGGCCAGCGCATAGATGAAGTTGCTGGTGAAGGCATAGACCAGCATCACCGGCGCCACGATCGCAAGACGCTGCAGCGCATCGGCATGGCCGGCGATCCAGCCCGCCACCAGCGTCAGCGCCAGCAGCCAGGCCTTGATGTTGAGGAACTGCAGCAGCACGCCCTGCTTGAAGCCGACCGAGAGGCGCCGGCCGTCGGCCTGGCCCATCGTCGCGCTGCCGCTGAGTTTCCACGCCAGCCACAGCAGATAGGCGACGCCGAGCGCCTTGATGGCCCAGCGCAGCGACGGCGCGGCGAGCACCAGCGCGCCGATGCCGGCCGCGCACAGCAACAGCAGCAGGGTCCAACCCACCGGTACTGCAAAGACGAAACGCATCGCGCGCGGCAGGCCGCCGTTGGCGGCGAGCGTGGTCGACAGCGTGGTGTTCGGTCCGGGCGAGAAACTCATCGCCGTGGCCAACACCAGCAGCGCGGTGAATTCTTGCCAGTTCATGGGACACACTCTAAACTGAGGACCATTACAGTACCGATACAGATCGCCGGACAAGAGTCGAGCCTGTATCGGTCCAACGATCGACACAGAACACAGACGCGCATGCTGACACGGACCTCGACCCAGTCGCTGACGGAGCAACTCGCCGACCGTTTTTCCGAGCGCATTCGCACGCGCCTGCTGGCGCCCGGCGCGCGCCTGCCCTCGGTGCGCGAGTGCGCGCGGCAGCAGGGCGTGAGCCCGCACACGGTGGTCGCGGCCTATGACCAGTTGCTCGCGCAGGGCCTGGTCGAAGCCCGGCGCCAGCGTGGCTTCTATGTGCGCGACTCGATCGCGGCACAGGCCGGGCCGGCCTTGTCGACCATGGGCCCGATCTCCGAGCAGCCCGCCGCCAAGCCCGTGCCCGCCGATGCGAGCACCCTCATCCGCGGGATGTTCCATCGTCCCAGCGACAAGCCGCAGCCTGGCATGGGCGTGTTCCCGTCCGAATGGCTGGACTCGCCCTTCACGGCCGCTGCGGTGCGCCGCGTGACGAGCACCCGGGCGCTCAAGGATTTTTCGCTGCAGTACGGCGAGCCCGCGGGCGACAGCGGCCTGCGCCGCAGCCTGGCGACCAAGCTGGCGAACATCAACGTGCCGGCCGGGCCGGAACAGATCGTGACCACCGTCGGGGCGACGCACGCGCTCGACATCGTGAGCCGCACGCTGCTGCGCGCCGGCGACGCGGTGATGGTCGAGGAGCCCGGCTGGGCGCTGGAATTCGCGCGGCTCGAGGCGCTCGGCATGCGCATCCTGCCCGTGCCGCGCAAGGCCGAAGGGCCGGATCTCGAAGTGATGGAGCGTTACTGCGATGCTGGGAACGGCCACAAGCCCAAGCTCTTCGTGAGCGTGAGCGTGCTGCACAACCCGACCGGCTACAGCCTCACCCCGGGCAGCGCGCACCGCGTGCTGCAGCTGGCGAACAAGCACAACTTCCACATCGTCGAGGACGACACCTACAGCCATCTCGCGCCCGAGCATGCCACCCGGCTCAGCGCGCTCGACGGACTACAGCGCACCATCTACGTGAGCGGCTTCGCGAAGATCCTGGCGCCCAACTGGCGTATCGGCTTTCTCGCTGCCTCGCCGGCCTTGGTGGGGCGCATGCTCGAAACCAAGCTGCTCACGACCTTGACCACGCCCTCGCTGTTCGAGCGCGCGCTGGCGTGGTGTATCGACCAGGGGCAGTTGCGCCGGCATGCCGAGCGCATCCGGCTGCGGCTTGACGGCGCACGTGGACGTACTGTCAAGCTGGCGCTCGCAGCCGGCTGCACGCTGGCCTCGGAGCCGGCGGGGCTGTTCGGCTGGGTCGACACCGGTGTCGACACCGATGCGCTGACCCAGCGCATGCTCGACGAGGGCTATCTGCTGGCGCCGGGCTCGCTGTTCCATGCGCGTCGTCCGCCGAGCACCCTGATGCGGATCAACTTCGCGACGGCGCAGGACGCGACTTTTTGGAAGGTGTTCGCGCGGGTGAAGACGCAGCTCTGAAGCCGGGCGCCTCAGAGTAGCCGGTCCGGCGCGAACGGGCCGAACAGCTTCAACAACAGCCGCAAGCCGACACTGGCGTCGGGCTCGGTGGCGCTGTCCTTCAGTCCGCTGTTCTGCGGGGCGCGCCATACGAGGCCGTTGTCGCCGCGCTCCACATGCCATGCGCCGTCGCGCATGGCAATCTCGATCTGGCCACTCGCGACGCGGCAGAGTTCGTCGCTGCGGATCAGGAGCGCGATCTCGGTGTTCTGCAGTTGCGAGCGCAGATCGAGGTTCATCGAACCGACCACCAGCAGCCGGCCGTCCATCACCAGCGCCTTGGAATGCAGCATCGAGCGTGATTCGCCGGGCTCGCTGCCGCCCGCGGAGCCGAAAGCACTGCCGAGCCCAGCCTGTTCGCTGCGCATCTCGTACAGGCCGACGCCCATCGACAGCAGCTCTTCGCGGTGCCGCGCATAGCCCACATGGGCGACCGGCGCATCGTTGGAAGCCAGCGAGTTCGTCAGCACGCGGATCCGGACGCCGCGCGCGAGTGCCGCCGCGAAAGCCTGCTTCATGTCCTGCCCAGGCACGAAGTAGGGCGAGATGATGAGCAGCTCGCTCTTCGCCTGGCCGATCAGCTGCAGCAGGCCCTCGACCACCGTTTCGCCGTCGGCAGCCGTATCGGCCGCGGCCGCGAGCGAGCTGCCGCCGCGCGTTGCGGCCGAAGAAGGCCGTCGGCCTTGCTGCGTCACGACGAGGCCCGGTGCCTTCTCATTGCCGGGACTGCCGCGCGGCACATCCGCCGGGATCTTGGCTGGCTTGTCGACCAGCACCGCCGCGGGTGCCCAGACGAAGGTCGCGCTCGTCAGGTCCATCGGCTTCTCGTCCCAGGCGCGAGCGCGCCGTTCGGTCGCAGGCGCAGCATTGGGAGGGCGTGGCTCGCTATCGTTCTCTTGCGTCTTGGGCTCGGCGCGGGTCTCGTTGCGAATCGCCTCGAGTTCTTCACGCGTCACCAGCGACTGCACCGGATAGGCGCGTTCGTTGTTCCAGTAGGCGTCGAAGCTTCGCGAAAGGTCTTGCACGACCGGCCCCGCGGCCAGCACATCGAGGTCGACGAAATTGCCCGCTTCGCCATTGCCGAAATAAGCATCGCCCAGGTTGCGCCCCCCGGTCACGCCGAGCACGTTGTCGGCGATGAAGAGCTTGTTGTGCATGCGCTGCTGGATGCGCGACGCATCGTCGAGCGCATTGAAGAGGCGGCCCAGGCTCGAGCCCCTCGCCCCCGCCAGCGGGTTGAACATCCGCATCTCGATGCTCGGAACGAAGGCCAGGCGCATCACCAGCGCGTTTCGCCCCGTGCTGTGAAAGTCGTCGAGAAGGATGCGCACGCGCACGCCGCGCTGTGCCGCATCGCGTACCGCCTGGAGCAACCGGTCGGTGCTGGCGTCGGCATGAATGGCGTAGTACTGCAGGTCGAGGGTCTTCTGTGCGCCTTCGGCCAGCGCGAGCCGGCTGCCGTAGGCGGCCGGCGGACCGTTGAGCAGCAGAAAGCCGGATTCGGAGCGGGCGCCGGCGGCGGTTCGGCGTTGCTGCACCAAGGCTGCGAGCGGGGTCCCGGCGGGCGAGGCCAGCGAAGTCGAAACCGGCCGTTGCACATCCTTGGGCAGTTCGGCGCAAGCCGGCAGTACCAGCGCAATGCCCACTGCCACGCACCAGCGGCGGGCGGATCGTCCGAGAGCGCGGAATGCGAACATGCAGCAATTGATGAGTTTGGGTAACTACATGTATAGCGCAGCCGCGCCACGCCGCGCGTCGGACGAAAGCCCGGCTATCCCTGGCGCGCCGCGCCGAGTTCTTCCCAGCGCTCGAGCGCGGCCAGCAGTTCGTCGTCGATCTGCGCATGGCGCTCGCCCAGTTCAGCTGCGCGCGATGCCTCGTTGGCGTAGATGGCGCCGCCGTCGAGTTCGAGCATCTCGGTGATGCGCTTCTGTTCTTCTTCCAGGGCTGCGATCTGCGTGGGCAGTGTCTCGAGTTCGCGCTGCTCCTTGTAGCTGAGCTTCTTGCGGGGCGTCGCGCGCGGGGCGGCTTCGGCGGCGGGCGCCGCGGCGGCCGCCGCAGGGGCTGGAGCGGGCGCAGATGCGGCCGCTCTTTGGGCGGCGAACTCTCGTGCGCGCTTCGACTGGATCAGCCAGTCCTGCACGCTGCCTTCGTACTCGCGCCAGTGGCCGCCGCCTTCGAAGGCGATGGTGCTGGTCACCACGTTGTCGAGGAAGGTGCGGTCGTGGCTCACGAGGAAGACCGTGCCGTCGTAGTTCTGCAGCAAGTCTTCGAGCAGCTCCAGCGTGTCGATGTCGAGGTCGTTGGTCGGCTCGTCGAGCACCAGCACATTGGCCGGCCGCGCGAACAACCGCGCGAGCAGCAGGCGGTTGCGTTCCCCGCCGCTGAGCGAGCGCACCGGTGAATGCGCGCGCGCGGGCGAGAACAGGAAGTCTGCGAGGTAGCTCTTGACGTGCTTGCGCTGGTTGCCGATCTCGATCCACTCGCTTCCGGGGCTGATGAAGTCTTCCAGCGTGGCGTCGAGATCGAGCGCATCGCGCATCTGATCGAAGTACGCCACCTGCAGGTTGGCGCCGCGGCGGATCTTGCCGCTGTCGGGCTCGAGTTCGCCGAGGATCAGCTTCAGCAACGTGGTCTTGCCGGCGCCGTTCGGGCCGATCAGGCCGACCTTGTCGCCGCGCAGGATGGTGCCGGTGAAGTTCCGGATGACGGTGTTCTCACCGAAGGCCTTGGAGGCTCCCGTGAGTTCCGCGACGATCTTTCCGCTCGACTGGCCGGAGGCGACGTCCATGTTCACGCTGCCGATCACTTCGCGCCTGGCCGCGCGGTTGGAGCGCAGCGCCTCGAGGCGGCTGATGCGGCTCTGGCTGCGCGTTCGGCGAGCTTCCACGCCCTTGCGGATCCATACCTCTTCCTGTGCGAGCAGCTTGTCGGCCTTGGCGTTGATGACCGCTTCCTGGGCCAGCTGCTCTTCCTTCTGGATCAGGTATTGCTCGAAATTGCCCGGGTAGGAGCCGAGCTTTCCCCGATCGAGCTCCACGATGCGCGTGGCCACGCGGTTCAGGAAGCTGCGGTCGTGCGTGATGGTGACGACGCTGCCCTTGAAGTCGATCAGCAGCTGTTCGAGCCATTCGATCGAATCGAGGTCGAGGTGGTTGGTGGGTTCGTCGAGCAGCAGCACGTGGGGAGCGGCCACGAGCGCTTGCGCCAGTGCCACACGCTTGCGGGTTCCGCCCGACAGTGCGCCGATGCGCGCGCTGCCGTCCAGATGCAGGCGATGGAGCGTCTCGTCGACGCGCTGCTCCCAGTTCCAGGCATCGAAGGCCTCGATCTGCGACTGCAGCGCGTCGAGGTCGAGTCCCGCGGCGCCGGACAGGTATTGGTCGCGAATGGCGATCACTTCTGCCAGCCCTGCGCTCGCCGCCGTGAAGACGTCGGCGTCCATGTCCAGCAGGGGCTCCTGCGCAACATAGGCGACGCGCAGACCTTGTTGAAGCTGCAGCGTGCCGTCGTCGGGCTTTTCCAGCCCGCCCAGGATCTTGAGAAGAGAGGACTTGCCGGC